>NZ_AP025344.1:0-600000 GCF_021654795.1 Paenibacillus dendritiformis | reverse complement strand
CACAAATTTCTGGCCCGTCAGCTCGGGCTGATTCCGATACCCTCTGCCGATTCCGTCGCCGGCCACGCACAGTTCGCCTTCAACACCGATCGGCTGAAGCTGATCCGCTTGATCCGGGTTCACAATATATGCCTGGGACAAAAATAACGGATATCCGATCGGGATCGGACCGATGCAAGGCTCTTCGATCGAATGCACCGTTGAAAAGGTCGTATTCTCCGTTGGCCCATATCCATTGATGAGGCGAGTATCGGGACAGGATTGGCGGACGAGCCCCACATGGTATGGCGATGCAGCTTCTCCGCCAATCAGCACCGTCCGAACCGCAGAAAATAGGCCAGGCGCTTGCTGGGCCAATTGATTGAACAGCGAAGTAGTCAGGAACAAATCCGATATGTCATAGTCGGCAAGCGCCTTGCCCAGCGAACCGGCATCCAGCAAGATCCGGTCATCCAGCATGACAAGCGTGCCGCCATGGGTAAGCATGCCCCACAATTCGAGCGTAAAAGCGTCAAACATTACGGACGCCGTTTGCAGCATGCGATTGCCTTGAATCAGGATGCGGTAATTGTCGGACAAGACGAGCCGGGCGATATTTCGGTTCTCAATCATGACCGCCTTCGGCGTTCCTGTCGTTCCGGAAGTGTACATCACATAAGCAAGCTGTGCCGGGTGCGACAGTTCCACCGGATTTTCAACGTTGTCCATTAACTGTTCTTGATCCAAGAGGAGAAGCCCGGCATCTTCCCCGCTGAACCGTCCAGCGTATGTGGATTCCGTAATGACCGTGCTCACCTGGCTGTCGGCTAACATGAATCGGATGCGTTCGTCCGGCAGGTCAGGTTGAATAAGCAAATAAGCCGCGCCTGCTTTCACCGTTCCCAATACGGCGGCTACAAGCTTTTCCGATCGATCCAGCAGGATCGCCACGATAACTTCGCGGGCGATAGGTCTGGCAAGCAAGGAATGTGCAATCCGGTTCGCCATCCGATTGAGATCCTCATAAGTAATGCTGGAATGATCGGTGACTAACGCAACCCGGTTCGGGTGCTCAATCACGCGCGATTCGAACGATTTCTGAATCGGCTGCAGCGCAATCGGCCAGCATTGGCGCGGGTGGGCCAATATCAATATCCGCTCCCTCTCCTCGCGGGACAGCATCTCCAATTGCTTCAATGGCCGCTCCGGATGCGAGATACACTGCTCCGCCAGCCGCCGGAAATGCCGGGACATCTGCTGTACATATTCCTCGTCGAAGCAGAGGGTGCGATAATGGAATAAGCATAAGATTTCTCCGTCCACTTCCTTGGCTTCGAACATGAAATCATACTTGGATGTTGTGCTCGGCAAATCGAAGCTGGCGAACGTCAAATCTTCCGCTTCGATGTAAAAGTCGATATTTTGCCAAACGAACATGGTCTCTATGAGAGGCTGTCTCTGCAAATCGCGCTGGACATTCAACTTTTGGATCAACTCTTCAAAAGGATAATCCTGATGCTCGAAAGCTTGCAGCACGTTATCCTTGACTTCCTTCAGAAAATCGGCGAATCGCTTGTCTCCCTCTGGATAATTCCGTAACGGCAGCGTATTTACGAACATGCCGACAATGTGCTGCGCATGGTCATGCTGTCTTCCTGCCGAAGCGGTTCCAATTACGATGTCTCTCTGATTCGTGTACTTGGATAAGAACGCGTAGTAGACGGCCAACAAGACCATAAAGAGCGTGGCCTGATGCCGGGATGCGAGCGCGTGCAGCCGTTCCGTCAGCTCGCGATCCAACATGAACTGGACCTTGTCCGCATGTAAATCGGCATTCTCGTATGGAACTGGCTTCATTGGCAATTGCAGCACGGGCAGTTCATCTTGATATTGCGACAGCCAATAAGCCTCTTTCTTCTCGCTAGATTCTGGATCGCGCTGCTGCTGCCAGAGGACGAAATCTTTATATTGATAAGGCTGAGGCGCAAGCGGCCTGTCCTGATATAATTCGATAAACTCGGACATGATGATGCCGGTCGACACGCCGTCGGAAATAATATGGTGCATATCCATAAACAACAGGTGACACTCATCCTGAAGCTTAATGAGCTGTGCCCGCAGCAGCGGCGCTTGCTTCAGATCGAAAGGCCGGATCAACTCCTGGATGGACTCGCGGGCTTGCTCCGGCTCCTTCTCGGCATAATCCAGTCTGAACCGGATCGCAGACGGGTCGGCGACAATCTGCACAGGCTCCCCGTCCCGCATATCGAAGCTCGTCCGCAGCATGTCATGGCGAGCGATGAGCTTGCGGAAGACACGCTCAACCTTGTCCCGATCAAGCGGTCCCGTTATGGTTACCGCGGATGGAATGTTATAGTTGGTGTCATTCTCATAGAACTGGCTCATGAAATACATTCTGCGCTGCGCAGCCGACAATGGATAGAATGGCTGCGCCGGTGCCGCTGCAAAGGTATCATCGCCCTTAGACGCGGCATTCGCAACGATTTGGGCCATCTGCCGTATCGTCGAATACTGGAACAGATCGCCTATCGACAATTCGGCATGAAATGCTTTCTGTATGCCGGCAATAAGCGTTGCTCCTTTTAATGAGTCGCCTCCCAATTCAAAAAAGTTGTCATCCATCCCGATATCCTGGATGCCAAAAAACGTTTCCCATATTTCGGCAATCCTCTGCTGAATCTCATTCTCCGCAGCGGCATAACGGCTTGATAATGCTGGACGCGGCAGCTTATTGGCATGACGGCGGGAAACAGTTACAGACTGCTCCCTTAACCGCATGACCCACCGATCGAGACGTTCCTCGAAATCTCCTGTCGAGACAATGAGTTGTCCCCTATATCCCGAGAGAAGGATCCGCTCCAGGGCATCGAGCGCTTCCTCGGGAGCCATCAAATAAGCATCCGTGCTGGTTGGAATGGAGTCGCCGCTCTCGAAGCCGTCCACGTTCCAGCCGTCCCAATCCACGCTAATCCAGCGGCTTCCGGGCAGATTCCGCCGGTAGACATAGGCGTCCAAAAAACTGTTGGCGGCAGCATACGCTCCAAACGTGATGCCTCCCAAGACTGTGGATAATGATGAAAATAAGATGCAGAAATCCAGTTCCATTCCCTCCACGGCCTGTTCGAGCGCCAACAAGCCGTATACCTTCGCTTGAAATTGCTCTTCGAACCGCGCCCTGTCCAAGCTCGTAATCGAGTCGAACGTCTTGCCGTTGGTTACCCCCGCCGCATGCACGATCCCGTTAATTTGTCCAAAGCGTTCGATCGCCTTGCCCAAAGCCGCATGCAGTTCGGGATGCTCGGCTGTATCCGCCGTCAATAGCATAATCCCCGCTCCGCGTTCCTCCATGCGCAGCGCCCAACGAATGACGCCGGCAATGCCGGGCTCCGACTCCTGCGGAACCAAATATTCCTTCCAGGTCTCTCTTGAAGGAAGCGGCGTCCTGCCGATTAATACAACGTTCGCATTTCCCTTCGTCAAAATATATTCCGCGATAGTCAGCCCGATTTTGCCGAAGCCGCCGGTAATGCAATACACGCCGCCAGCTTGAAATGCGCTGCGTTCAGCCTGACGAACGGGCAGAGGCATCGGTTCATAACCTGGCTTCCACCGATAGCCGTTGCGGTAGCCTACAACGGGAATGAAGGCTTCCTGCACCGCTTCCCTAATAATCGCATAAGCATATGCTTCTGCCGAGCCGGCGGTTGGACTATAATCCAGATCAATCATCATGCATTGCAGATTCGGATGTTCCTGGGCAATAACCAGGCATGCCCCCTTCATCGAAGCCGACTCCGCCTGAATCCGCTCGTTGCCGGTAATCTCCTGCCCCAAGTTCGTCACGACACACAGACGTGCCATATCGGAGCGTTCGAGCTTGCTTAGAGCCCGAACTTGATCCAGCAGGCTGTACAATCCTTTTTCCTGAGCCTCTTGAAAAGCTTCCTTGTCCAGCCCGTCGCTCGCCGCTTCCTTCACGCTTCCCAGATGCAGGACAATCACGGGCTTGTCAGGCAGCTTCCCGAAATCGCAAGGGACTTCCTCTGTTACCACATAGACCTCTTCGGTGACCCGTCGAAGGATGCCCGCAATGGAATCGCCTATCCCGCCTTCATCGGCCACAATGACCCATGCGCTCTTCCGGATAGCCGCGTCGTCCGGCAGGGTGAAGCATACGTTGGATACTCTGGACCACGCCGGCGAATAGAACCAATCTGAGATGTCGGATGATTTGCCCGTATTTTTACGGGGCCGGGAAGGGGATTGAAGCGAGAGTGTCCGGCTTGGCCCCTGTTGGAGCAGTTCCCTGCATAACTCAATCTGCTGATTATAACGAACCCGTTCAAATGGATAAGTAGGCAAGTGCAATACCCGCCCTGCGGAAACATGGATTTTGGCAAAATCAATGTTCGCGCCAGCCATCCAGTATCGGCCTATATCTTCCAAGATACCGCGGATATGATCAGCTCTCGATTCCGTCGCTGCAGCTTCAAGAAGCAGCTCCAGCTTCTCGGCTTCAGCGGCGGTTGTATCCAGGCGCGCTGCATGAATGCGCGGGGATGGGTCTAATAATTGAGCCATTGCGTCTGTTCGATCCGCGCATACGAAGGCTTGTCTGCATTCCCACGCCGTGCGAGATGTCTGAAGCGTATAAGCGACATCGGCTAGTTGCGCGTTCGGATTCCGTACAAGATAATCTGCCAGTCTGTGCGCCGCTCGCTCTAGCGCAGGCTGGGTTCGGGCAGACAGAACAAGCAGGGAAGGCAGGCCTTCCTTGTTCGCTTCCTGCTCCGGGTTCATGTCCTGGGAAGGGATCGGGGCTTCTTCCAAAATGACGTGAGCATTGGTGCCTCCGATGCCGAACGAGCTGACTCCCGCGCGCAATGGTTCGTGATTAGCGCCGGTCCATTCCCTTGCTATGGAATTAATGTAAAAAGGACTGTCAATCCAATCGAATTGAGGATTCGGTTGAGCTACATGCAGCGTAGGCGGAATACATTTATGTTTTAACGCCTGCACCGTCTTGATGAGTCCGGCTATGCCGGCGGCACAATCGAGATGCCCGATATTGGATTTAACGGATCCGATCGCGCAGTACCCTTTTTTCGTCCCTGTGAACGCGAGACGCAAGCCTTCCAACTCCACCGGATCGCCGATATATGTTCCTGTTCCATGCGCCTCAAGATAAGAAATGCTCTCGGGAGACACCTCCGCCGTCAGCAGGGCGGCGCGGATGACATTGCTCTGTTCCTCGATGCTTGGAGCCGAGAATGCGGACTTATTCGCCCCGTCGTTGTTGATCGCCGAACCCTTAATGACCGCATGAATCGGATCCCCGTCCTGGATCGCATCCTCCAATCTCTTGAGCAGAACTGCGCCCGCTCCGCTTCCTCCCACCGTGCCGTTCGCACTCTTGTCGAAGGCCCGGCAGTGCCCGTCCGGCGACATAATCATGCCATCCTGGTACAAATATCCGCTTTCCTGCGGCAGCGCAATGGATACGCCTCCCGCCAGAGCCATATGGCATTCCCCGTTCAACAAGCCTTGACAAGCCATATGCACGGCTACAAGCGAAGTGGAACAGGCGGTATAGATGCTGACGCTGGGGCCTTTCAAATTCAGCTTGTATGAAACGCGCGAAGATAAAAAATCTTTATCCGTCAGTTGGCTGTCCGCGAATTGCTTCGATTCGGGGGCCGAATCAGACAGAGAAGCCGCCGCCTCCCATAACAAATTCGAAGAGGCTCCGGCATATACCCCAATGACGGCATCCGTATGCAGAGAACCATATCCCCCTTCCTCAAGCGCTTCCCATGCGCATTCATGGAATAACCGGATTTGCGGATCCATCAGTTCCGCATCGGCCGGAACGTAATCGAAAAACGATGCGTCAAAGCAATCGTAATCTTCCACTATCCCTTTCGATTTCACGTATTGGGGATCGCGAAGCACCTGCTCGTCGATTCCCGCTGCCTGAAGCTCTGCGTCCGTAAAAAAGGTGACAGAGTCCACTCCATTCTTCAAATTATTCCAAAACTCGTCCACATTGGCCGCTCCCGGAAATCTGCCCGACATGCCGATTATGGCGATCTCAAACCCGGTCAGTTTGTTGCTTTCCATGACACGTCTCCTTTGCCCTCTTACTTATCAGGAACGGCAAACCGCTGCCGGCAGCGGTTTGCCCATTTGCGAAGCTACCTCTTTCTTCTTCTTTGCAGGAGCTCCTTTTGGCGATGCTTCCCTTCCTGAATCAACGCCGCCTTATCCTTGCCCGCGCTCGCAAGCGCATCCTCCTGGCTCTGAAGCTGGCGGAGGAATGAACGAATGGTCGGGTATCGGAACAGAGTAGCCACCGTAAAGTCAAGTGACAGTTCTTCTTTAATTCGATTGTTGATCCGCAAAATATCCATGGAGTTCCCGCCCAAATCGAAAAAATTATCGTCAATTCCGATTTCCTCGATAGACAGGGTTGTCTTCCAAATGGTTACCAGCCTTCGCTCGAGCTCGGTTTCCGGCTCGCTGCGCCGTTCGTCTGATAGGCTCCGGATCGAATTCGGCGCAGGGAATTGCTTGTTGTCGATTTTTCCGTTTGCGCTCAGCGGCATTTTGTCCAATCTTACAAAATGCGCGGGAACCATATAATCAGGAAGGAACCCGGCTAGATAGTCTTTTAGCTCCAGACTGTCGATCTCGTCGCCGGATACATAATAGGCGCATAAATAAGGTTCCTTCTGATGATCCTGCCGTGCCATGACCACCGCTTCTTGAATCCGGGCATGCTTTCGCAAGCGGTTCTCGATCTCTCCGGTTTCTATTCGAAGACCCCTGATTTTCACTTGATGATCCATTCTTCCCAGGAACTCTGCCATGCCGTCAGCCAGCCATTTCGCTCGGTCTCCCGTGCGGTACATCCTCTCGCCCGGCAAATACGGATCCGGCAAAAATCTTTCCTGTGTCAGCCGGTCCTGTCCGTAATAACCTCGTCCGACACTCTTGCCGCCGATATACAGTTCTCCTGTCACGCCAACAGGAACCATGTTTTTCCGTTCATCCAAAATATAAAAACGTACGTTGGGAAGCGGACGGCCGATTGGCACGCTTGTTCCCGTCAACGGACTGCGGGCGTTCATCTCGAAATAACTGGCATCGACCGCCGCCTCCGTCACGCCATAACTGTTGATGATGCGCATCTGGCTGCCGAATCTGCGATACAAGGTGTCATAATCTTCAACCCGGCACACATCCGACCCGATAATAAGCAATTTCAGAAAAGAAATATCAAGCCGCTTGTCATAAATATAGTTCATTAACGGAACGATCATGGCCGCAGTCGACTCAAACATCGTAATCCTGTGCCGCTCCATCAGCCTGTACAACCGTTGAAAATCAAATTTATCTTCCTGCGAACAAATCACCAATTTCCCGCCGTGCAACAGAGTTCTGCCGAGATCGCCCGAGAATACGTCGAAGGAAATGCTCGCTATCTGCAGCACGCTGAAGTCCGGCGAATGCAGTCCGTATTCCTTCCGCCAGACGAGGCACATATTCATGAATTGATCATGCTGTATCATGACGCCTTTTGGCTTGCCCGTTGAGCCGGATGTATAGACGATATACAGCAAATCGGTTGGCTGGTTCGGTATGCGTCTTTGCAGCCCCTCTCCCGCAAATATGCCCGGGTCGTTGATATTTAGCCGCTGGCCCGCAAACGGAATGCTCTCCCCCGCCGTTCCCTGATGCAGCAAAATATCGGCCTCACAATCGCCAAGCATATAATGAATGCGTTCTGCAGGGTACATCGGATCAAGCGGGACATATGCCGCTCCTGTCTTCAGCGCGGCCAAAATCCCCACGAGCATGTCGATCGAGCGATCGATCAAAATGCAAACCTTGGTGTTTGGTCCCGCGCCCTTGTCATATAACGCCTGCGCCAGTTGAGACACCTTTCTGTCCAGTTCCAAGTAAGTCATCTCTTCTTGCTCGAACACAACGGCGGTTCGATGAGGATGTTGCTGTACGACAGTCTCAAAGACGGCATAAAAGCTTGTGTCCTCCGCATTGTCTGCCAGACTGCGGTGAAACTCGTGAAGCAATTGATGCTTCTCCGCATCGGCAAGGAAGATGATGTCGCCAAGCGTGGCTTCAGGGTTGTCCGCAAAGCCTTCCAGCATGCGAAGATAATGCCGGATCATTCTCTGTACCGTTGCCGGACGGAACAAATCCGCGCTGTATTCGAATTCCACTTGAAGCTGATCCGGTGTCTCCAGCACATTGACAGACAGATCGAACTTGGAGACCGGGAATTCAAAGGCAACAGGCTCTGCCTCGATATCCGCGCTCCACTGGCTATGCTTCGACTGAAAGCTGAACATCGTATCAAACAACGGGTTGCGGCTCAAATCTCTAGGCAAATTCAGGTTTTCAACCAGATTCTCAAACGGATATTGCTGATTCTCATAGGCTTGGAGCACGATTTCCTTCACTTCGGCTATATACTCCCGCACCGATGTGCCGGCGTGCGGAAATGAGCGAAGTGCCAGCGTATTGACGAACATGCCGATAATATGCTGCACCTCTTCCTGCTGCCGGTTGGCGGCAGGCACGCCGACGATAATGTCTTCTTGCCAGGTGTATCGGAACAGCAGCGCATAATAAGCGGACAACATCACCATATTCAGCGTCGCGTCGGAATCTGACGCAAACCGCTGAAGCTTCATCCGTAAAGGCTGCTCTACGCGGACAGAGACCGTGCTGCCCTCATATCCCTTTACCGCCGCTCTAGGAAAATCAACGGGCAAATCCAGCACCGGCAGTTCTCCTTGGAACGTCTTCAGCCAATAGGCCTCCTGATTCCGGTACAGCTCCGAATCCAGCAAGCTGTTCTGCCATACGCTGTAATCCTTATACGTTATCGCTGACGCCTGCGGGAGGCCTTCCCCGTTGTATAGGCGAAGCAAGTCTTCGATAAAAATATCAGAGCTGACTCCATCGGAAATAATATGATGCATATCGAGCATGAACACGGTATCGCCCGATTGCATCTCAACAGCGGCAACGCGCAGCAGCGGCGGCCGTGCCAAGGAAAAGGGCTTGATAAAGGAACCGATCCTGTCCTTCAGTTCCTGCAAGGATTGTGCTGTCGCGGTTGTAAGCGAAACCTTCGCGTATTCATGGACCTGTTGAACCGGCTGTCCATCCACAAGCGTAAAACTTGTCCTCAGCGACTCATGCCTGACGACAAGCTGATTCAGCGCTTGGGACAGGCGCTCCCGCTCAAGCTTCCCCTTAATCCTTACAACAAACGGCATATTGTAGGAAATCCCTGTGCCGTCAAGCTCTTGCAAGAAATAAATGCGTTTCTGCGCGGGCGATAGCGGATAATGCTTGGCCGCCTCCGCAGAAGGAATAACCAGCGCTTTCGCCGTCGCCGCCTCTTGTACCAGGCCGCTTAACGCCCGAATCGTCGGACGAAGAAAAAATTGCCGCAAGGACAATGCCGCACCTGTACGCTTTTGAACGGCCAGCAATATTTTACCGGCCTGGAGTGAATTCCCACCGTGATCAAAGAAATTGTCATTAACCCCGATGACATGTCCCGCGCCCAGCACTTCCGACCATATCGCCGCCAGCAGACGTTCCGTTGCGTTTTCTGGCGCGGCGATGCTCTCCGCCTCGTTGTCCACCGGCAATTCACCGATCCCGGGCAGCGACTTCCGGTCGATCTTCCCGTTCGGGGTTAAGGGGATCGCTTCTATCCGGGCGAATCGGCCAGGAATCATATAGGCGGGCAGCTTGTCCTGCAGGAAGCTCCTGATATCCTGGCTATCGAATCGTTGGCCCGCCGTATAATAGGCAACCAGGGATTGGCTGCTTCCTTCCCCCTGCTGAGCCGCAATGACGGCGTTCGTAATTCCGGGGTAAGAGGCAAGCGCCTCCTCTACTTCTTCGATATCGATTCGGTAGCCCCGAACTTTAATCTGATAATCCAACCGTCCCAGATACATAAGGCATCCGTCTTCCAACCATTTGACCAGATCTCCCGTCCGGTACATATATCCATGCCCTGCGAAGTGATCCGGCACGAACTTTTGCCCCGTTAACTCCTCATTAAAATAATAGCCTGAAGATACTCCGGCTCCCGCTATGTACAACTCCCCGGGCACGCCAATAGGAAGCAGTTGCCGGCTATGATCCACTACATACACAGAAGTATTGGCAAGCGGGCGTCCGATATCGATCCGGTTGGAAGCCGTCAGCTCCTGCAGAGTTGACCAGATCGTCGTTTCCGTAGGTCCATATAAGTTATAAATTCTCCCCTTCGCGACGCGCTGCAATTGTTGAAGAAGCGCAAGAGGGAACTGCTCGCCGCCGACCAATATTTGTTCCGCCTGTTCGAGTATTCCTCTGCCGTACGGATTGTCCAGGAACATGGAGACACGAGAAGGCGTAAGTTGCAGCATATGAATCGGCGTGCGCTTCAGGAAGGCATGCGCCAATTCCGGATCCTTCTGCTGCGCCTCGTCCGCCAGCAGAACGATCATGCCCTTGCATAGAGCCAGAAGCAACTCTACAAAGAAAATGTCAAACGAAATCGTCGTAAGCGCCAGTATCGACTTGCCCGGAGCAAATTCTATCCTGTCGCTCATCGCATGGATGAAATTCAGAACATTGTCATGGCGGATCATGACGCCTTTAGGCGATCCAGTGGTGCCTGATGTATACAGCACATAAGCGAGATCCGCCGGCTCCTCTTCATCCTCAAGATTCGATTCATCCTCGTCCAATCGGACTCCATCATCGACATAAACAATATCGCCATGATAATTGAGGGATGAAATGAATTCTGCCTGCTCTGGTTGCGCCAGCAGCATGCGGACGCGGCTGTTCCGCAGGATGGCTTGAATCCGGTCTCTCGGATAGTCCCCATCCAACGGCAAATAGGCGCCACCCGCCTTCAATACGGCGAGCAATCCCACTGGTAAATAAATGGTCCGATTCAACATCACGCCAACAACGCTCTGCCGGCCGACACCCGCCTGCCTCAGCTTCCTTGCCAGTCGGTTGGATTGAATATTCAATTCGCTAAAGGTATAGGAAGCTTGACCGGAGATAAGCGCCGTCTGATTCGAATATAATTCCGCCATCTGCTCGAACAAGCGGTGAATACGGCGAGGAC
Source organism: Paenibacillus dendritiformis (assembly GCF_021654795.1). Lineage (NCBI taxonomy): Bacteria > Bacillati > Bacillota > Bacilli > Caryophanales > Paenibacillaceae > Paenibacillus > Paenibacillus dendritiformis. Next base: position 588,824 of record NZ_AP025344.1, on the reverse strand, counting down.
CGCGATATTCAAGCGCCGTATCGTTGAATGTATGCAGGATGCGATGCTCCTCTTCCCCGGTTATTAACCTTATCTCATCCAGGGTCTGCCGAGGGTTATTCGCAATCTGCCTCAGCAACTGTTGAAAATGCGCCGACATGCGGGCAATGGTATCCCGCGCGAATAGCTTGGAGCGGTACTCCCACATAAATTCAAGGGCATTATCGTTCACGACCGCATACAAGCTGATATCGAATTTGGACACCCCCGCAGAGAACGGCTTCCACTTTATTCCGAAATGTTGGCATGCCGGTGGTTGAATGGTCTGTACAGAGAACCATGTGTCGAATAACGGATGATGGCCTGCGTCTCTCGACAGCTGCAGTCTGCCAACCAACTCCTCGAAAGGGTAACGCTGATGCTCGAGCGCCAACAACAGCCGTTCCTTCACTTCATCCACAAATTGAGCGAATGTCTTGGCCCCCGACGGTCTGCACCGCAGCGCAATCGTATTGACCAGAGCGCCTGCAAGCTGCTTCAAATCGAAATGATCCCGGCCATCCACAGGGGCGCCCACCACAATATCCTCTTGTCCGGAATATTTGTGAAGCAGAACAAAATAGGCTGCCAGCAAAAGTGCAAACAGCGTCGTGCCTTGCCTGTTTGCCAGCTCGGTAAGCTGACGGAAGAGAGCCTCGCCCCCGGAAGCGGTGTACACATCCCCGTCGACAGGCAAGTCGCCACTTCGTGCAAAATCGAGTGGCAGCGAGAGCAATGGAGCTTTTTCCCGGAATTCCTCCAGCCAATAATGTTCATGCGCAGCCATTCGTTCCGTGGACAGGAGCTGCTGCTGCCATACCGCATAATCTTTGTACTGGATTGGAATAGGCGCTAATGCTTCCCCAGCATATAGCGACAATAAATCCCGCAGCAAAATGTCCAGCGATGTCCCGTCCGCAATCAAATGATGCAGATCAAACAATAGTACATGCTTATCGCCAGGGCATAAGATAAGTTTCACCCGAAAAAGCGGCGCGGCGTCTAATCGAAATGGTTGCACAAACCCGGACAGGCAAGGTTCCAGATCCGATTGCTCCCGTCTCACCACTTCGACGCATTGACTCAAGTCCACTTCCGGGAGTATCCGCTGTACGGGCAAGCCATCCTTACGCTCAAAATAAGTCCGCAGCACACTATGCCTTGAGACGAGGCCCGACACGGCTTGCTTGAAGCGGTCGGGGTCGACTGGCCCGTCAAGTTCCAGCCTGATCGGCATATTGTAAAGCGTGCTCTCCCCTGCTAGCTCGTTATGTAAATACATTCTCGCCTGTACCGAGGAACAAGGATAAAAACGGCTTGTATCCGCCACGGGTATCGATTGATAGGATTGTCCCATCCGGCTGGACGCATATCTGCTCAACGATTTAATCGTCGGGTTTTCAAAAATCGCCCGTAAAGTAAAATCTGTTTTAAGCTCGCTGTTCAGTTCATTGATAATTAATGAAGCGATAAGCGAGTGCCCGCCTGAATGGAGGATATGGTCATTCACCCCGTAGTCTGTTCCAGATGGCATGTACTTCTTCCAAATCCGATAAATGAGCCATTCCATTTCATTTTCCGGCTGCTGGAATTGCGCTTGGGTCGCCAGCCTGCGGCTATTCATCGCCAGCGCCTGCCGGTCCAGCTTGCCATTAATCGTGAGAGGAATCGCGTCAATCTCATAGAAGTAGGCCGGGATCATATAAGAAGGCATGGATGTTTCCAGAAAAGCGCGTATATCCTCTACATAGGGCGCAGCCCTTGTCACCAGATACGCAACCAGTTCTTTATTTCCCGAATCGTCCGTTTGCGGCAGCACGACGGCCTCTTCGATATCGGGGTGGAGACGCAAAGTTTGTTCGATCTCACTGGTCTCAATTCGATAACCTCTAATTTTCACTTGCTGATCGATTCTGCCGATATACTCCATTTCCCCGTTGGCACAGATGCGCACGAGATCCCCCGAACGATAATATCGTTCCTCTCCCATTAGCGGATGCCGCAAAAAACGCTGGGCCGTCAGCTCGGGCTTGCCTAAATACCCTCTTGCAACACTCTCTCCGGAAATCCACAACTCCCCTGGCACGCCCCGAGGCACAAGATTCAGGTCTTTATCGACCACGATCGCGCGCAAATGAGGCAGCAAATAGCCGATATTGCTGGCGCCGGAATTCAAAGCGTGCTTGTCTAGTTTTTTGTAGGTAACATGAACGGTTGTTTCGGTAATGCCATACATATTGACAAGCTGCGTGTTCGGGTGCTTCCCGGTCCATTCCCGGAGCTTGTCGGCAGTCAAGGACTCGCCGCCGAAAATGACATAACGAAGGCTGTTATGGCTGCCCTTGCCAGACCGCTCTTCCCTAATAAGCTGATAGAAGGCGGATGGCGTCTGGTTCAAGACGGTTACTCTCTGCTCTTGCAGCAGGAGCAAAAAGGTCTGGGCGTTCTTGATCACCGGCTCCGGCACGATGATTAACGAGGCTCCCGTGGCCAATGCGCCGAACATCTCCCATACCGAAAAATCAAAACTGAATGAATGAAACAACGTCCAACGGTCCGACGCAGAGAATGAAAACAAAGGAAGCGTATTGCGCAGAAGACTTGTTATATGGTGATGTTGAATCACGGTTCCCTTGGGATTGCCCGAAGTCCCCGATGTATATATGATATATGCCGCAGCTTCAGGCGAAGCTTCATCCTGTGTTTTATCTGCCGATGGTTCCTCCTCGATCGTTTCCAGATAAATCGTCGACTCACAGAGCATGGAAGCCGCTTTATGTATGCTTTTGCTGGTTAACAAATATTTGGCACGACAATCTTCCAACATATAACGAATCCGTTCTTCAGGCAGGGACGGCTCAACCGGCAAATAAGCTCCCCCCGCCTTTAACACCCCAAGAATGCTGGCAACCATATCAAAAGAGCGCTCTGCCATGACCGCGACAATCGTTTCCCTGGTCACGCCTTTGTGGCGCAATGCGCCGGCAATTCGCTCGGCTCTCTCATTTAATTCGCGATAAGTCATGTGCTGGCTCCCGTATACAAGTGCCGTATGATCCGGCCTCGCCGCGGCTTGCCATTCAAACATGTGATGCAGGGTAACCTGACGATCCGGCCCGGCACATTCCCCTATCTGCCCAGGCGCTTGCATCTTCAGATCTGAATCGTCTGCCATAGCAAGTTGTGCGAGCGGAATATCCGGATGAGAGAGCGCCTGGTCGAACAGATAAATATAATGGTCCAAAAATCTCCGCGCCGCGGCTTCGTCATAGAGACGCGGCTGAAAATGCAATGTCAGTCTCAGACTATGCTCGTCGCGGCTTGCAGCCATAACGAAGGGCGACGGCACCTCTCTCATCCATGTTGGGTCATGAATGTTATTCATCATGACGGCAACATCAAAAAAAGGATTGTCGTCAGGCCCCCATGTCAATCCCAATTCAGTCGCAATCACTTCCAAGGGATAGTCTTTATATTCATGCGCGGCAGCCATGCGCTTCCGTGTGTCCAAAAGCAACTCCTTGAACGTCATCCCGCTTTGCAAGTGAATCCGCACGACGGTCGAAGGGATGCCGAGCAGAAAATCTTCACACCCGGAATATTTATAAACCAATAAAGCGGCGGCCGCCGTGGCCAGCGCATGCACGTTCATATCCGAGCCGTTGCTGACTCTAAGCGCCTGCCCTGCCACTCTGTCGGGAAGTAGGACGGCCAACGAGCGCACGGGCTCATTGGAAGCGGATTCCCCGGTTCGATGACTCCAAGTATAGGGGATGATCGGCTTGGGAATCTCGCCGGACACGGCATTGAGCAGCAGCGCCTTCTTGTCCTTCTGCTTGGCCGCTGCCAAGGCTTTTTCACTGTATGGCTGTATGGACATGCGCCAACCCCCTGTTAACTTAAAATTGAAAATCTACGTAGTCCGGTTGCACAGGCTCCGGTGCCGGTTCCTCCGATAAGGAAATATCGGATATCCGTATATCCGGCTGCCGTGCTACCTGTTCGAGAATCTTCACGTATCGTTCTATCCATCGGTCCGCGGTAATGGGCAAAAACAGATCGGCGGCATATTCCAACACAAGCTTCACGGGCACCTGCTCTTTCTCGATGACCGTGAACGTCAGGTCGAACTTCGCTTGTTGGCGGTCAATGGACTGCAGTTCAACCGCAGTGTTGCCTTGAAGCAGCACTCTCTCCTCCTCGGTCAGCATCGTGAATACCGTATTGAACAACGGTTGAGAAGGGTTCCTGCTCCCCCCTCCTGTCTTCCTGACCAGTTCAGCGAAGGGATAATATTGGTACTGCAGCCCGAATAACAAGGTACTCTTCACCTCAAAGAGCAAGTCATCGAATGTTCGGAACGCTCTTGGAAAATGACGGATTGGCATCGTGTTGACGAACATTCCGGTAAGTGGCTGCAGATCCGGATGCCATCTTCCGGAAAACGGCACGCCGACAATGATGTCCTCTTGTCCTGAATATTTGTGCAGCAAAATGTAGTACGATGCAAGCATTAGGGAGAACAGCGTCGTTCTCTTGCGAGAAGCCATTTCTTTCAGCTCTATGGCCAATACGGAAGAAATTTCCTCTTGTATGACCGAACCTGTTCTTTCTTGAGAGCGTTGGTGCGGAAAGTCCGACGGCAGCCGAAGGGAGCCGGGCGCGTCCTTCATTGCGGACAGCCAATATTCCTCGGCCTTGTTCCATGCTTCTGAGCCGCGGAGCTGATTCTCCCATACCGCATAATCCTTATATTGCAGATGCATCGCTTCAAGCGGTTTTTGCTGATAGATAGCAACAAAATCCTGGAGCAAATTCCGGACCGACTGCCCATCCGTAATCATATGATGAAGATCCCCTGCAAGGACATACGACTCCTTGGCTAGCCGCAACAGCTTTATGCGCAATAAAGGCGCTTGCTCCAAATGAAAAGGTGTAACAAAACGACGTAATGCATGAGGCAAATCATCGCATTTGATTTCTTCATATTCGAGTGAAAAGGAAGCATCGGAATGAACGCGCTGCACCACTTCCCCGCCTGCCGTATGGAAACTGGTTCGGAGAGATTCATGTCTCTCGATTAACAATTCAAACGTTCTCTCCACGCGCTTCTTATCCACCTGCCCGGCAATCTTCATATAGAAAGGCAAGTTGTAAGAAACTTGATCTCGCTCCCATTGACTGGATAAATACATCCCTTGCTGTGCCGATGACAGCGGATAATCCCCCTTTGCCGGCGCAGGCGTGATTCTCGAAAGGCCGCTTCTCTCTGCCGCCGATAGAAATCGGGCCAGCGCAGCAATGCTTGGATGCTGGAAAATATCCTGAATGGTGACGGTAATCCCCAATTCTTTTTCAATCGCGGTCACGAGATACATCGCTTGCAGGGAATGTCCTCCCAAATCCATAAAATGCGCATCCGCAGGAACCGCCGATTCCAATGATAAGGTCGCGGTCCATAGATGAAGCAATGCGTAATCCAATTCCGTAACAGGGCGAAACGTGCTGCCGTTATCCTCTTCATCCAACCGGGGAGCAGGAAGGAGCTTCGTATTCAACTTCCCGTTGTGGTTCACAGGCAGATGATCCAATTGGATAAAATAACCGGGAACCATATATTCCGGCAGACGCAACGCCATATGCTCACGAAGCCGCGAAGCCGGCAACTTGCCGTTCCCGACCACATACGCGCATAAATAGGGGTGGCCATGGGCATCCTCCCTGGCGACTACGGCTGCTCCGGTTACGGAATCAGCCGCAAGAAGCTGCGATTCCACTTCGGCAAGCTCTATGCGGTAGCCTCGTATTTTGACCTGCCGGTCCATTCTCCCCAGAAACTCCAATTCCCCATCCATCGTCCATCTGGCCAGATCCCCTGTGCGGTACATGAGGGATCCGCGCCGGAATGGATTGGGGACGAATTGCTTGGCCGTTAATTCGGGATTGTTCCAGTACCCTCTGCCAACCCCGCGCCCGCTAATGCACACCTCTCCGGGAGCCCCCAAGGGCTTGAGGCGATCGTCCCGATCCAGGATATAAATATCCACGTGGTCGATAGGCCGGCCGATTCGAACCGGATTCTGCCCGAATTGACGATTGACCGCAGACCATACGGTTGTTTCCGTAGGTCCGTAGAGGTTGTATACGTTGGCCTCAAATTCTTGCTGGAGCGTGTAAATTAAACGGTCTGACAATGGCTCCCCGCCAAGTAAAAAATCCGTTACGGACTGAAGGTTTGAAATATTTGCAGGATGGTTCAGCAACGTCTTCATTCTCGTGGGTGTGGTCTGCAGGATATTGACTTGATGTCGATTGACAAGTTCGCAGAGCTGCAAAGGATCTTTCTGCTGAAGACTGTTGGCCAAGACGATTCTCATGCCCAAGACAAGCGGCAGCAGAATCTCCACGACAAAAATATCGAATGAGAAAGTAGACAAACCGAGAATCGATTTGTTCCGGGAGAAAGCAATGGCCCTGGCAAAGGACTCAATAAAATGAACCAGGTTGCGGTTCTCGATCATCACTCCCTTAGGCTTGCCGCTCGTTCCCGACGTATACAAAATATAGGATAGATCGGTTCCCGTGCTCGATGTCGGCACATTCGCCACAGAACCTGCCGGCAGGGGAATATCAAACACATTAAGCACCTGTTGATGTTGAATCCAATCTATTGCGAGGGGATGCGTATGCTGGTCTGACATAATGAAGCGGGATTGGCTGTCATTGAATAAATCATGTATCCGTTCCTTCGGGTAATCCGGGTCCACAGGAACAAATACTCCGCCTGCTTTCATTACGGCAAGGACGGAAGCAATCAGATCGATGGAACGCGTCTGACAAATGCTCACGACACATCCCGGTTCGACCCCCATGTCGAGCAAGCGGCCTGCAAGTTGATTGGCTCGACGATTCAATGCTTCGTACGTCCACTCCTGTCCTTCATATACGAGGACGGGGAGCTCCGGCTCTCGCCGGACCTGTTCCTCGAACCACTCATGGTACAATCGGCCGTTGTCCGCTTCCGCAAACCTTGAGGCAGCCAGCGCCTTCTCTAACATGACCTGGTTGTACCGTTCGAGAATATAACCAATGCTCGCGCTCATATGCTCGGCAAGGGCAACAAGGAAAAATTCGAAATCATTAATTAATGCTTCAATAAATGCTTTACAGAATAACCGTTCGTTGTAGGATACGGAAATCGTGAGGCCGGAGAACGTCTGTATCCCAACGGATATGGGATAATTGGTATGCTCTCTCATGGAGTAGGAAGTGATTGCAAGAGATTGAGGCTGATTGTTCTCGCATGCGATGAGCGGGTAATTCTGAATGACCAATAAGGTATCGAACAAGGCATGGTGCGTGACTTCGCTGTTTTGAATGATTCGGACAAGAGGATAGGCGCTGTGACGTTCGCTTTCCCTCATCATAAGATGCGTCTGCCGCAACATTTCAAGCGTATTTTGGGCAGGGTTCAGATCGATTCGAACGGGAAGCGTACGAATGAATAGGCCCACCATGTCCATGATTCCGTCAAGATTATCATTTCTGCCGGACACCGTCGTTCCGAACACGACATCATTCCGGTTCGTATACACGCGCAACAACAGCCCCCACGCTGCGTAGCACAAATTCGCTGCCGTCATGTTATATTTCCGCGCTTGTTCCTCGACCAATCTTGCGTGTTCAGGTGAAATCGTATATCCATAATAGCCAATAAGAGGAACGGTAGATACCGCCGTCGGCTCGGTAGGCAGCAACGGGGAATGATTCATTTCAGCCAACAACTTCTTCCAATAGGCGGCATGTTCATCCATGTTTTCATTGTTAAGCTTCTTCAGATAAGGGAACGTTGTATTCTTCACGCGCTTGTCTACCGGCTTCCCTTGGCTGAGATGCTCATAATTATGTATAAACTCTTTTATAATAATGCCAGTGCTCCATCCGTCATACAGGATATGATGACTGCTAATGACCATCTCGCAGCGGTTCTCGCCGAGCTTGCAGAGCATCACTCGAAAGGGAACTTCTTGCTCCAGATGAAACCCCCGCCGTATATCCGCTTCCTTTGCTTCCCGGAGCTTGTCCGCGCGCTCCGCCGGGCTTGCGCCAGAAAGATCGTAATATTGAATTTGTACCGTATGTTTCTTTAAAATAATTTGTACCGGCTTTCTCAGTCCGGTCCAGCGAAAAAGAGAACGAAGCGCTCCGTTCGCGGCAACCACGTTATTCCACGCCCGCTCGAACGATTCGGTCTCTACCTTTCCGCTCAAAGAAAGCGATAATTGTTCGAAATACTGACTTTCATCCCGGTCATAGACATAATGAAATAAAATACCTTCTTGGGTTGGTGTTACAGTAATAATATCTTCGACATTGTTTTTATCCAAATACACTCCACCGCCTTAATTTGACATACAGCGGCTTGGTCTCTCTTGGTAAGGAGAGTGCCGCCTTTCTTATGCAGCGATTATATGGATGTCAACACACGATGTCGGAACCAACATCTACCGGGGTTACCATAGTGCCCCATGCAAGTCATTTTATAAGGTATATTTGAAAGATATGGTTATAATGCATTATAGCACTAAAATAAAGGTGTTGATAGATAAATTAAAAAATTATTCAGTTTATAACATTTTTTCCTTAGATGTACGTGCAGCATGATACAAAAAATAACGGCAACGGAGCGTGATCGCGTCTAATGATGACAAAGCGGCATATTGAACATATTTTGCAATCCTATGTCAAGGATTCGATCCAGTCCTATCACCTCATCGACAATAGCTATGAGGATGAATACCGGTATATTGCCATCGTGGAGACCGCGAAGCATGGGCGTCTTGTCTTCAAATGCTATAGCGATTCGCATACCACCGGCGATAAAATTGACGGCTGGGCAAGGCTGGCGCAGGCGTACCGGGAAGGCGGCATTCTCACGCCGCGCTTCTATCCCGCGGACAACGGCAGCTATAGCGCAGCCATAAGCGTGGAAGGCATTCCATTCCATGTGTGGGCGGAAGAGTATATGCCCTATCCGACCATGGATGATCGGGAGCTGGATATGGAAGACATGAGCGGCGGCTTTCTGGGACAATTGGGGAGCTGTATGGGGAAAATGCATACGATCGCGCTCCAGGAACGGATTGAGTATGACTGGAACAGTCCCTATGTGCTGCTTGATCCGGAGGAGGAGAACTACAGCGACGCCAAGCAATGGTATGAAACACTCAAGTATTCGGAAGCCGATTATGCTCTTATTGAAGAAATATGGGATGTCTACAACCGGAAGCGCAAGGAGCTGGAAGCGGCCTTCCCTGGACTGCCGGCCGGCGGAGTGCAGGGGGACTTGTCGCTGAACAACCTCCTGATCGATGACGATCGGAAGCTGGCGGGCATTATCGATTACAATCTGGCCGGCCAGGACAAATTCGTGAGCTATATGATGCAGGAGGGCATCTTCCTCTGCTTCGAATGCTGCCGGGAAGAGGGGCTTGATCGGGAGACATGCGCCGAGTTGGAGCGGCGCTTCAAGCATTTTTACGCGGGCTACGCCAAGCAATATCCGCTGTCCCAGGCGGAATGGGACGTCGTCAATGTGCTGTACAACATCATCCGGCCGTTCCGCTGGGATAGAGTGAACCATACGCTGCAGGCGGCGCAGGCCGGGGCCTGGCAGGAAGTGAACGAGCGCCTGCGCTGGATGCACCGCGAGTTGACGAGAGAGGATATCGTGGAGTATCTGGAATCGTAGCGGCTCGCCCTTCATCGCCCGGGAAGCGGCGGACGGGACATCCTTCATCCAATGGAGACGATGGAGAAATTGCCCCGTCTCCGATAGGTTTGCGCACATCTCTAATGTCAATCATAGACCTGCTTCTACCGAACGGCGTAGCGTTCAAAATATTTTTCCGTCCTCGTCTGCAGGGCGGACAAAATCGTGCTGAACAATAAATAAAGAAGCGCCACTTCGCAATAGATGAGCATATGCTCGTAGGTGGCCGCCGCAATCTGCTGCGCGCGCTGGAACATCTCCGTCACGGTAATGGTCGCGGCCAGCGAGGTATCCTTCACCAGGCTGATGAACGAATTCGACAGCGGGGGCACCGACACCCTGGCCGCTTGCGGAAGAATAATCCGGCGCAATATCTGCCTGCGCGTCATGCTGAGCGATTCCGCCGCTTCCCACTGTCCCTGCGGGATCGACTGAATGGCGGCCCGCAGCACTTCCGAGTTGTAGGCGCCGACGCTCAGCGAGAACCCGATTACCGCGGCCGGGAAGGCGCCAATCGTAATGCCGACGCTGGGGAGACCGTAGAAAATAATAAACAATTGCACAAGCAGCGGCGTCCCCCGAATGATCCAGACATAGAAGCGCGCGGCCCACACGAGCGGCCGGATATTCGACAAGCGGGCCAAGGCCGTCAATAAAGCGAGCGCCAGACCCAGCGCGAACGAGATCAGCGTAAGCGGAATCGCGAACAACAACCCCGATTTAAGCAAGGGCCATAGCGAATCGATAAAGATCTGTATGTTTTTATCCATAAGCAATCACCCGATTAGTTCGAAATGTCGGCATTAAAATATTTTTCGGAAATGGCCAAATACGTGCCGTCGGCCTTCATGTCCGCCAAGGCCTGATTCACCGCGTCGACCAGATCCGGATTCCCCTTGCGCAGCAGGATGCCGCTGCGGGACGCATTCGCATGCTCCGCCACGGCCTTCACCTTGGCGTCGGGACGGTGCTTTTTGAAATCGAGGAAGGACAGGCCGTCGTTGACGGTGACATCAATGCGCTTCGATACAAGCAGTTCGATCGCCTGGTTGAAGCCGTCCGTCTGCACGATGTCGGCGCCGTTCTCTTTCGCCAGCTCCGTCAAGTTGGAAGTGAGCGATTGGCCGGCTTTTTTGCCTTGAATATCCGCAAAAGCCTTCACGTCCTGATTATCTTCATGCACGATAAGCACGGCCTTCGACACGCTGTACGGCTCGGAAAAGTCATACTTCTGCTTGCGATCCTCGTTGATGGCCACCTGGTTCACCACGATGTCGAACCGCTTCGCGTCCAGACCCGCGAACATCCCGTCCCACTTCGCTTCGGCGAATTCCGGCGTCACCCCCCAGCCGCCTCGCGACCTCTTCGGCGATCTCGACGTCGAACCCGGTCAGCTTGCCGCTGTCGTCATGGTACGTGAATGGCGGATACGTCCCCTCGGTGCCGATGCGCAGCTTCCCGCTCGCCTTGATCTCTTCCAGCAAGCGGCCCGCTTCCGCCGATGCGGCCGCCCCTTGTCCGGACTTCGCCTTCGCGCCCTCGCTCTGGCTGCCGCAAGCCGCCAGCATCATGGCCGCAAGGGCAAGCAACAGGAATGTTACCGTTCTTCTCTTCATCGCGCACAACCCCCTGAACGTGAAATATCATTCGATGCCATCTTATGAATCCGATGATTGTTCCGATGATATCACGGTTCTTGGGGGGAAACAATATTTTTTTCGCATAATTCCCATCTACTAACTATGTTTTATGATGGAGCCGCCTCATTCCGGGCTGGACAGTCCTTCATCACGCGCCAATGACTGTGCGTCTCCGTCTTCCGTTCCGCTTGCCATTCCGGCATGGCGTGGCATACGATGAAGAGGACAACGGTCCTGCGGGCCAATGATATTGAGCGGGAGGGTATGACATTGCCATGATACGGACGCCATACGACTTAATCCTGTTTTCGTGCGAGGATCATATTTCTTTTCTGACCAAAAAGGTCGATGCCAGGGATCATGTCCATCACTATATTCAAGTAACCGTTGGGCTTGAACATGATTTTGATATCACCATCGCCAATCAGCCCTTGCGGGCTTCGGGGGTGATTCTTCCATCCAATACAAGACATAAGCTGTATGGGGGCGAAGAATGGCAATGGTATTTATTGGTCAATCCGGAATCGCTGTTCGGCGAGATGCTGAAGCGGACCTTTTTGCACAGGAACGACGCTTATGTTCTCGACCCGCACACGGTAAATCAATTGAGGTCTATCGCTACGGGGTCCTTGCTTGAATCTGCTTGTCCCGAAACGTATATGAAGGCGTTCGGCCGAACCAGGGAAGCGCTGGGGCTGCAAGCTTCCGGAATTCATCATGCGCTGGATGATCGGATTGCGGACGTGCTAAGCCGCATCGAGCGGTCCCCCTTGCATCGCTTGACCGTCAAGCTGCTCAGTGAACGCGTTTATTTATCGGAAAGCCGCCTGTCTCATCTCTTTAAGGAAGAGGTCGGCATTTCTTTATCCAGCTACATTCTTCTTCAAAAAATGGAGACGGCATTTCACTATATTTTTAGCGGACATACGATGACGGAGGCTGCCTTGGAGGCGGGATTCAACAGTTCTTCGCATTTTACCCGCACGGCGCGGGACAAGCTCGGCATGGCTCCGCGCGCCATCGTGCAGAATAGCAGATATATGAAAGTCAATTCGCTCCATCTCCCTTATAGTCAAGCTAGAAAGGGTGATGATCATGGAGCGCATTCCATATTTGCAGGCGACGAACCTTGTTGATTACAACCATCCATCCATTCGCAAGCTGGTGGAAGAACGCCAATGGGACCAACTCTCCGACTACGATAAAATTCGGGCAATCTATGATTTTGTGCGCAACGAGATTCCATTCGGCTACAACCGGAGCGACGATATTCCCGCTTCCGAAGTGCTGCGGGACGGCTGCGGGCAATGCAATACAAAAAGCATTCTTCTCATGGCTCTCCTGCGCAAAGCCGGCATTCCCTGCCGCATTCACGGATTTTACATCGATAAGCGCATGCAAAAAGGGGCGTTAACCGGCTTGGTTTACTTTTTTGCGCCGCAGAAAATCGTTCATGCCTGGACCGAAGTGTTTTACGATAACAAGTGGCTCGCTCTGGAGGGGGTTATTATCGACGATCCGTATCTGAGCCGGGTCAAGGATAGGTTGTGCAGCTCGGATGGAGGGTTTATCGGTTACGGGGTAGCCGTCAAGAACCGGGATCAGATCAACCTCTGCTGGCGCGGGGACAGCACGTATATTCAGAGCTTCTCCATTACCGAAGATTTGGGATATTACGACCATCCGGATGAGTTCTTTTCCGCGTACAACAATACGAAGAGTCCTATCAAAAAGATGCTGCTGAATCTATTGCGCAAGCGGGTGAACAAACAGGTGGATGCCATCCGCAAGGGAACCAGATAGCAGACGATGCCGGGCCAGCGGGTTGTCCCGCTGCTGCGGCAGGGTTCAACGGCGAAAAAAAGGAATTTATTAAAAATGGAGGAATATTAACATGTAAATAAAGGGTGGTGCGAGGCGACCCCGGAGGAGGAAGATGAACATGATTCATTTAACGAATAGCGGAGGTGATGGAATGCCACGCCTGCCTCTTTTTGCTTTGCTCGTTATCTCTATCATGTTTGCGGCTGGCTGCCATCGTGATCCGGGGATGGAAGAAGAAAATGTCGCGAAGGATGAATTCATACTATCCTATGGCAATCAATTTCGGTATGTGATCAAAGAGGAGCAGCTTGCCTCCCCCTTTGATCCTGACCATAGTTTTCGCGAGGCAAGCCCCTTCTTGAGGAAGGAATGGTCTTCTTTAGGCATTCAATCTACCCGGGCGATAGGGAAACAGTTCTATTTCTCCTATGATCCGGAACGTAATCAACTCATCCCTGTCGATAAAGAGCGATTTCATTCCCTTTCTACAGAGATAATGAACGAACTGTACCGGCTTTCATTATATCTGATCATCGAAGAAAACGACGGGCAAACCTATCCTACAGAAGCGCGGCTAATCGGTTCCTTTGAATGGTCGCGCCCGCTGCCTGACACGTTGATCCACCGGCCCTACGCTTTGTTAGGCGCCGATGGCCAACTGGCATATGCCGAAGATTACGCATCGTTTCAAGGCAATATCGAACCAACGCCTTTCTTTGAAGGAAAAGGGTTCGGTTGGCAAGGAGAGACTAGCGGACCTGTTCCCCTCTCTGGAACATTCAGCATGATTGCCTACCAGACTCGGGAGGCAACGATATCCAAAGAACAGTTTGTATATGTCGTCCCCTTTCACCTGGATGAGCATTCTGCCTATCAAGTTGCCCATGAAAAGGAGTATATCAAAGTTTATCAGCATAGGGATACTCCGGTTGGAAATCTGTATGTACAGTTCCTGTAATTTCTGACTCCTGATTCAGCCATCGTCCCCATCGTTGACAAAAAGCCATTATCGAGAAGTCTTCCTCTCGAAATGGCTTTCTTTCGTCTATTTCCGATTACCGTTCTTGGGGGCGACGCCAGTGAAGCCTGAACGAGTATGCTTCAGAACAAACTCCGCCCTCTGTTCAACCGGCAATTTGGGTACGACCATCAGTTCATATTCAAGCCGTTGATATGTTTCATACATGATTTCATACGTTGCCTGCGCCTCTTTAAAATCCTGCACTCTTTCGCGATCGGTCTGATAAATTTCTTCCCAGGGCGGCAAAATAAATACTTGATTGTTATACCTGTATTTGCGAGCAGCAGACTCCAGTTCCTCCGAAGCCGGAGCATCGATCAAATAGGAATATGCCAAAGTGTCGGGGATGCCTCTGTCAAAAAACAATAGGTGTCCAGGATCATTCGACTGCGCAGCGTGGTAACTTTCGACAGACTTCTCCAACATGATATCGCGATACTTGATTGCGTTTCGCCAAGGCAACGCATCGCCATGGGAAGACATCTCCGCTTGAATAATCTCCCGTGCGACTTCGGGAACATACGGGTAGCCTTGTCTTTGCATTTCCTGTAACAATGTCGTTTTCCCTGCGCCAGGGCCGCCTGTTATAATGACAAAATTATCCCTGAATAATGTACACTCTTTCATTTTCTTATTCCCCCATCAACCCGGTTATATCTTTTTTTGCAAAAGAAGCTCATCATCCTGTACATAGCCGCAGCGTTCATAGGTTTTAATGGCGGCGTCGTTGTCGCTGCCTGTTAATATCTTTATATTCTTCACCCCACAGGCTGCCAGCTTCTCCTCTAGTAATGTGATCATAGAGACGGCCAATCCCTTTCTCCGGGCCGAAAGTTCCACATACATTTCCGTAATTTCCCCTTGCGCTTCCCGGTAACAAAACGATGCAAAACGTTGCGCGCAGGCAAAGCCGACCACTTTCCCGTTCATGGCCGCCACCGCAATGAATTCGCCGCTCTTGTTCATACTCTCGATAATCTCTGATACGGGCCGCCGCTCCCCGCCGTTAAAGGCTTGATTCAATCTGGAGAGCGCCTCCGCGTCGTCCGTCGTGGCCAATCTTACTTCCGTCGTCATCCGTTGTTTCCTCCCATGAACTGTTTAACCTATGTACTTATATTACGGGAATCACATCTGGGTAACCTACTAGGTGGTTATGATAATTGCTACGAGGAAAAGGGGCATAAATGTTCTGCAACAATGCAAGCGAAGATTACAGTTGAAAGGTCTGCTCACTGCAATTGTTGTTACGAAGTTCCCGTTCCTCATAGATTAGAATGTGCTTGAAATAGAGTGTACTACATGCTTACCCCCTTGTATATCAAGGGTTCTTTCTTTTCTGCCTGGAATCGGATTCCCTTCATTCTATGTATTGGCGTTGAGTCTGTGCCCAATCTGTCCCCCAGAACTGCCATGTGGATAAGATGTGGATACATTGTGGGTAAACTGTGGATTAAAAAAACCTGCTGAAGGAGCAGGGCTTGTGGGATCCATGGGGCATGCGCAACTTTTATTGTCACGGCCTCCTCAACTTCATCATAAGAAAAGAGCCCCGCCAGCGGCCCGCCAGCGGAGCTCTTTTTCATCGGTTCTTCCGGTTATTTTATTTAACTTTCATGTTCATAATATACAGTTCCACTATAAGTCGCTTCCCAATGTCCTTTCGTTATCTCTACCGGAGGTTTGGCTAAGGTTAGTTTTCCATACCATCCATTTTCCGCATAAGTAATTTGGGTAGGGATTGCCTCCCCTTTTTTATAATATTTCTTAACAGTAACAAACTTCTGTTTTGCAAGTGTGGTAATTGGAGACTTTGGAAGAGATGAGGCAGCTAAAACAGTAGAC
Organism: Paenibacillus dendritiformis; assembly: GCF_021654795.1. Classification (NCBI taxonomy): domain Bacteria; kingdom Bacillati; phylum Bacillota; class Bacilli; order Caryophanales; family Paenibacillaceae; genus Paenibacillus; species Paenibacillus dendritiformis. Next base: position 572,704 of record NZ_AP025344.1, on the reverse strand, counting down.
GCACCAGAGAATGAAACAGCCAATAATGATAACGATAGTACTGACATAGCAACAATCTTCTTCACAGTCATAAAACAACGATCGATCCGGACAATTCAATTTAAAAATATCAAAAATAAAGATTGTCATTCTTTCAGAAAAATGCAATAATTACTGTTAATCATAGGATTCCTAATAAAAACCAGAAAACTTCGGCCTGCTTCAACATACCTCAAAGAATATGAGATCATGCTCCAGCCAACGGCTGGAATATCGCCTTGAGTAGAACTTCCTTGTCTGCTAAGGCGCTCCCGCGCATATTCACTCCCTTCAACCTTCGATTGGTAGCGCTGAACTTAGATAGTCATCCATGACCTGTAATGGGTTGGATTGGATAACGCTCTGTGCTCTGTAAAATCCATTTCCTTCCATGATTGCTCGGACCGCTCTTATTCGTCAAGATTGCCAATTACTCATGTCAACTGCATAGTCGTGCATATAATTGATCACCTGTTCAAGAGGAGGAGAGTGCTTGATGTCTCCAATTATTGAAGTGAAGAAGTTAAGTATAAGCTTTCAGACGGATGTCGGCGTCGTTCCCGTTGTCAATTCGGTTAGTTTTCATCTTGATCCCGGCGAGATATTGGGGATTGTCGGAGAGTCCGGATGCGGCAAGAGTGTAACGTCCTTATCGCTTATGGGACTTATCCCGGCAAGAACGGGAAAGGTTAGCGGAGAGATCGAGTTTAAAGGGGAAACGCTCCCCATATTCTCGGAAGCGAAGATGCGGAAAATCCGCGGCAACAACATTTCCATGATCTTTCAGGAGCCAATGACCAGCCTGAACCCTTTATTTACGATCGGGGATCAATTAACCGAATCGCTAAGAATTCATAAAAAAGCAGATAAAAAACGAGCGAAGGCCAGAGCGGTAGAAATAATGAAGCAGGTAGGGCTGGGAAGAGCAGAGGCCTTAATGAATGAATATCCTCATCAACTCTCTGGCGGCATGAGGCAGAGGGTCATGATCGCCATGGCCATGATGTGCGAACCCGAGCTGCTTATCGCGGATGAACCGACTACCGCGTTGGATGTGACGATTCAAGCCCAAATCCTTGAGCTGATGAAGAAATTAAATCAGGACACAAAGACGGCGATAATGATGATTACGCATGATTTAGGCGTTGTGGCGGACATGTGCCAGCGAATGGCCGTTATGTATGCCGGCAAGATTGTGGAAGAAGGCGAAGTTCGAACGATTTTTCAACATCCCAAGCATCCTTACACCATCGGTCTCATCCAATCGGTTCCGGACATGCGAGCGAAAAAGAAAAGACTCTATTCGATACCGGGGCAGGTTCCAAAGCCGGGCTCTCACAGACAGGGCTGCTCCTTTGCCCCGCGTTGCGCGCATGCAGCGGAACGATGCGTGAGTGAAGAGCCCTCATTACAGAGCTTCGATAACGGACAAAAGGTGAGTTGCTGGTTGTACGAAGACGGGAAAGGAGCCGGCCTCCATGACTCAGCCATTAGTTCAAGTTGAAAACTTGAAAATGCATTTTCCGATAAAAGGAGGTCCTCTGGGGAAAACCGTAGGCGCGGTAAAAGCCGTAGACGGATTATCCTTTCATATCAACAGAGGGGAGACTCTCGGGCTTGTCGGCGAGAGCGGCTGCGGGAAGTCCACGACGGGAAGAATGCTGCTCAGACTTCTTGAGCCGAGCGAAGGACGCATTTATTTCGAAGGACAGGATATTACCAAGCTGTCCGGCAATGAACTGAGGAAGATGCGACGTAACATGCAAATGGTCTTTCAAGACCCCTTCGCCTCATTAAACCCGCGTCATACGATCGGAAAAATCCTGGAGGAACCGCTCATTGTCCATGGCGTAAAGGACAAGTCAGAACGAAAACGAAGAGTAAACGAATTATTGGAAGCCGTTGGCCTGAACAGCTTCCACGCATCCCGTTACCCCCACCAGTTCAGCGGCGGACAACGGCAGCGAATCGGCATAGCAAGGGCGCTCGCCATTCACCCGAAGCTTATTATCGCCGATGAGCCGGTATCCGCTCTGGACGTATCGATCCAGTCGCAAGTATTGAATCTTCTTCAGGATCTGCAGCAAGAATATGAGCTCACCTATCTATTCATCGCGCATGACTTAGGCGTTGTTCGTCATATCAGCGATCGGGTAGGCGTTATGTACTTGGGTCAACTGGTCGAAATATCCGACGCGGAAGATTTATACGACAAGCCGCTTCATCCCTACACCCAAGCGTTATTATCAGCCGTTCCCATCGCGGATGTTACCTGCCGGAGGGAACCGATTATCTTGGAGGGTGATGTGCCAAGTCCGGTTAACCCGCCAGCGGGGTGTCCGTTTCATACGAGGTGTCCGAAGGCATTTGAACCGTGTTCGGCGGCCCGGCCGCAACTAAGTGAATGTGAACCCGGTCATTACGTGGCTTGTCATTTATACGAACAAGTCCGCGTAGACATAAATTGAAAACGATTACAATGATAGGGGGATTTTATGAAGAAAACCGGTTGGCTCTTATTGACTTGCCTGCTGATCCTGTCTGTTGCGCTCGCTGGATGCAACAACGGGACACAAAGCAAGACCAATGAATCGGAAAGCGGCGGAACACTTATCTATGGAAGAGGAGCGGATTCCACAGCGCTTGATCCGGCCATCACCACAGAAGGGGAATCCTTTATTGTCACCCAGCAAATTTATGAAACGCTTGTAAAGTATAAAACAGAAAATACGGAGATCGAACCAGGACTTGCGGAAAAGTGGGAAGTTGCCGAAGATGGCTTGACCTACACGTTTCACCTGCGGAAAGACGTAACGTTTCACGATGGTACGGACTTCAACGCGGAAGCGGTCGCAACCAACTTCCAACGCTGGGCCCGAAGTAAAGACGCAGCCAAATTTTCCTACTACTCTTCCATGTTCGGCGGATTTGAAGGGGATCCCGGTCATGTCATTAAAGAGGTAAAAGCGAAAGACGAGCATACCGTGGTGTTCACTTTGAATCGTCCGCAAGCTCCATTCTTGAAGAACCTGGCGATGAGCATGTTTGCGATCGCCAGCCCTAATGCGCTAGAGAAATACGGGGATGATTTTACGAAAAACCCGGTGGGAACAGGGCCGTTCAAATTTAAATCATGGAAAGCGAATGACACGATCGAGCTTGTCAAAAATGAAGATTACTGGCAAGCCGGCCTTCCCAAGCTAGACGGCGTAAAGTTCAAGGTCATTGCCGACAACTCGGCCCGGCTTAATGCCCTGATGAAAGGCGAGCTTGATTTGATGGATGGCCTAAACCCTAGCGATCTGGGTCAAGTAAAAGGAAACAGCAAATTGCAGCTATTCGAAAGACCGTCGATGAACGTAGGCTACTTTGGCTTCAATACGGAAAAGGCCCCTTTTGATAAAAAAGAAGTCCGTCAGGCAATCAGCCATCTCATTAACAAAGAAGCCTTGATCGCCAACTTTTACGAAGGAACGGCAGAGCCCGCCAAAAACCCGATGCCGCCATCCATCAGCGGTTATAATGACGACATCGTCGACTATGAATATAGCGTGGAGAAAGCCAAAGCATTACTGAAAGCGGCCGGATTGGAAAACGGCTTTGAAATGGACCTGTGGGCAATGCCTGTGGCGAGACCTTATATGCCGGATGGCCAAAAAATAGCAGTAGCGATTCAAGCTGCATTGAAGGAAGTCAATATTAAAGCAAACATCGTAACGTTTGACTGGGGCACTTACCTAGAGAAGGTGCAAGCCGGAGAAGCACCAACGTTTATGCTTGGCTGGACGGGAGATAATGGGGACGCCGATAACTTCTTATATACATTATTGGATAAAGACAACATCGGATCGAACAATTACTCGCGTTACAGCAATGACGAATTGCATGACATCCTGATCGAAGCGCAATCCAATCCTGATGAGAATAAACGCAATGAGCTGTACAAAAAAGCACAGGAAATGATTCATGAGGAAGCGCCTTGGGTTCCTCTGGCTCACTCGAAGCCTCAGCTTGCAGGCATCAAAGAAATTCAAGGATTTTTCCCGCATCCAACGGGATCTCAAGCCTTTACGAACGTATCGATCCAATAATCGCAGCGAGGGAGGCCCTGGATGCGGCTATCTGAAGAATAGCATGACAATGAGGAGTATGGCGGGATCATGCTCCTCCCTTTTTACAAGCAGGTTGAAAAAGAGGTGAGCAGATTTGTTCTCTTTCACAATGAAACGGCTGGGAGCCTTAATTCCGGTGCTTCTGGGAATGGCGTTCATCGTGTTCATGATGATTCGGGCCATTCCCGGCAACCCGGCACAGCTTATTCTTGGCCAGCAGGCCACAAAGGATGCCGTGGCGGCACTGACCAAGGAATTAGGATTAGACCAGCCATGGTATGTACAATTTTTTAAATACTTGGGCGGATTATTTACAGGGGATTTGGGCGTTTCCCTCAAAACAAGAACGCCAGTCGCCGAGGAAATTTGGCCTTACTTGGCAGCAACGATCGAACTTGCCGTCATTGCTATGATTATTGCGGTTGTCATTGGCGTAAATGCCGGGATTATTTCAGCATGGTTCCAAAATTCATGGTTCGATTATGTGGCCATGATTATCGCGCTTATCGGCGTATCGATGCCTATTTTTTGGCTTGGCCTGATGGAACAATACATCGTCGCGCTGAAATGGGATCTTTTACCGACGACCGGGCGCGATAATATACGGGATCCCGTGGAGGCGATCACGAATTTATATTTGATTGATTCGTTGCTGCACAGGAGATTCGATCAATTCATCGAGGTGATCCGTCATTTAATCTTGCCTGGCATTGCCTTGGCCACGATTCCAATGGCGATCATAGCCCGAATGACCAGATCCTCCATGCTCGAGGTGATGCGCTCCGATTTTATCCGCACAGCCCGCGCCAAAGGAATGCGCATGTTCTGGGTGGTGTACAAACATTCCTTGAAAAACGCGTTAATTCCGGTTGTGACCGTCATCGGTCTGCAGACAGGCATGCTGCTCGGAGGGGCGATATTAACGGAGACCATATTCGGGTGGCCGGGAATTGGCACTTATATTTACAATGCGATTAATTACCGCGATTATCCGGTGATTCAATCTGGAATTTTAGTCATTGCCTTCATCTTTATTATGATTAATCTGTTCGTCGATTTGCTGTATGCGGCAATCGATCCGAGAATTAAGTATAAGTAGGAGGGAAATGTCATGGCCCAAATCGTCAGCAATCCCCCGCCGATCGCGGCTCCCCCCGTGAACGAAGAACCCTCCATCTCGCCATGGAAGGATGGGTGGAGAAGTTTTAGGAAAAATAAAGCCGCCCTTGCCGGCGTAGGCATCGTCATCTTTTTTCTTTTTCTGGCTGTTTTTGCGGATTTATTGGCTCCCTATTCCTATGATTCTCAAAAATTGACTGACAAGCATTTAGCCCCGTCGTCAGCGCACTGGTTTGGAACGGATGAATACGGGCGGGATATCCTGAGCCGGATCATTTATGGCGCCCGGCTGTCTTTATGGGTGGGCTTCGTCTCTGTTGCGGGGTCCATCATTGCTGGATCGGTACTAGGCCTGATAGCAGGGTATTACGGAAGATGGCTAGACATGTTTATCTCTAGACTCTTTGAAATATTACTGGCCTTCCCAAGCATTTTGCTAGCGATTGCCATTGTGGCTACATTGGGACCATCCCTACAAAATGCATTGATCGCCATTGCCATCATCAATATCCCGACCTTTGGCAGGTTGGTCCGTTCAAGAGTGCTGGCTATCAAGGAAGAGGAATATATCGCAGCGGCGAAAGCCATTGGAATGAAAGACGGCAGAGTCATCTTCCACCACATTCTTCCGAACAGTCTGGCCCCTATCATCGTGCAGGGCACGCTGGCCATTGCGACGGCTATCCTTGAATGCGCGGCATTGGGATTTCTGGGCTTGGGCGCGCAGGCTCCGGCATCGGAGTGGGGAACCATGCTGGCTGAATCCCGGAACTACATTCTTCAAGCGCCATGGACCGTATTATTCCCTGGGTTATCCATCATGTTGACTGTCCTCGGGTTTAATTTGATGGGAGACGGCCTGCGGGACGCGCTGGATCCGAAAATGAAAAGCTAAAGCATAGTCATAAAACAGCATTGCAGCGAGTCAGCCAAAACAAGGCTGGCTTTTGAACTTATTTTCGCCAAAAAGTTGAACAATCTGCCTTATCCAGAATGTTAAACTCGATCATTTTCTCAAGCAATGAGAAATCAACCGGACTATCCCACGGGATACGTACCAACTGCTTGGTGTGATCATAGCCCGCCTGCACAATTTCATCAGAAAAATGAATAATCCCTGCCCTTTCGGGGGCAACAGCCAAATGGTGTCTGGCTACGCTAAAGCCAATAATAAATGTGCCGTGATCGGTAAACATAGGCTGATTCCACGCAATTTTGGGCATCAAATTTGGAAATCGCCTCGTTATCCAAGCCAAAACCTCTTCCGTTCGCGCCTGATGCTGCGGGTTATCAATCTGCGCTAGATAGTCTGCAAAAACTTCCATGTTGTTCCCTCCACAAATAAAAATGATGCCGTTGAGAAAAGTTACTCAGATCTATTCGCCGCTATAACTCCTCCCAGAATCGCTCGGACACGTTTCCAACTTCGGCCCGTTCAGACGGTTAGGCCATGTCTTCGCTTCAACTCTGCCACGATAGGCGCGACCGGCGGGCTAATCTCGGCCGGGAGATCGTTAATAGCAAAAAATTGATACGCCCGGCTTTCTTCATCAATCGTTAATTCTCCCCTAAATTGATTACTTGTATAAACGACATCGACAATATACACCTCGTCCCCATTCGGATAGACATAATGGAGCTCTTCTCCCGAAAACACTCCGAAAAGACGAAGCTCCCCGACCGTAAGCCCGGTCTCCTCCAGCAGTTCTCTCCGCACCGCTTCCTCCGTGGTCTCGCCCAGTTCAATGGCCCCGCCCGGGAAACACCAGCGTCCGTTATCCGATCGGTTGAGCATCAGCACTTGCCGCGACGCGTTATACAATATAATGCTTGCGCCGCATAACAGCAACGGGTCGTGGCCAATACGGCTCCGCATCCTTTTGATATACTCTAGCATTGACTAGTGCCTCCCCCCTGCGTCTCCCTCAAGCTTCTTCGAATCTCCTGAACTAATAGGCTCTTCTCTTCTTCCGAAATGGCATCCGCAGATAACTTTCGTGCAGCAACAGGCACAAGCCATGGATATACTTCTTCATAGGTCATTCCCGATAACTTCGTATACTCATCCATAAAGATATCGATAATCGCTTCTCTCATCGGATCCAAAAATTCCGAGATGCTGCCGGGTAGCTCAGATGGCAGGACCGCATACCTGATCATTATCATATATTCGGCCAGGTCGGCCTCCGGATTCCCGATCGACGCGTTCATCCAATCGATAACCGCAACTTGGCCATCCTCACGAATGAACATATTGTTCGGATTCGGATCGCCATGACATAATTGCTGCTTGAGAGGTAGCGCATCCAAGATCGCGATAACCGCCTCTTTCTCAGCCAAAGTTAAATAATCAACACTTTGAATGGAGTATATCATCGTGCTTCTCTGGGAGGATGGCAGCTGGATAGCCGCTTGGTGTATTTCATATAATGCGCGGGCAGTGAGACGGATATCTTCCCCGTCAGGAATGCCGATTTTTCCCGCTGGCTGAGTTGGCTTCAGCGCCTTCTTCACAAAGCGCTCCATAATCGATTCCCCATAGATCCGCTCACACACGATGCCGGGGCGGCCGCCGATCTCTACCAGCTCATAAGGCCGGGCCACGGGAAGCCCATGCTCCCATGCCATCCGGTTATTGTGAAATTCCCGTCTCATCGCTTCCATGTCCGTATTCGCCTTGGCTACCTTGACGAGTTTGCTGCCGTCCTCCCACGCGAACACCTCAGAGCATCCGCCCTCACCGATCTTGCCCCCAAGCTTGCTATCCATGCTCAACGCACTCCTTTGAAAATAGGATGAGATGCCACCCATGCAATCCTGCCATTACTTCACCGCACTCTATCTATCAATCTACCACACTTTTCCTGCGTATTGGGAGCACCAACATGAGCGCGAACAAAAGTGACAAGCGCCACGGCAAAAAGACCGGACGCATCCTTGAACCGCCCGGTCTCTGAAGAGCGGCGACCGCCCTCCTAACTTCTTCTCTTTCTGCGCTGATACCACGCCCAAATCTCTTGCACATCCTGTTCATCCAGACAGGAAACCGAGAAATCATTGCCGTTCAGCAGATGAGCCTTGAGCGACATCAGACGCTTCGTCTCCTGAAAATACGTCCGCCCCATCTGCAAGGCGACAATTTGCGGGCGCAGCACATAGCAGGTCTTGCGCGCGATAATCCGGTTCCGCACAATGAACTGCCGATCCCGCAGCCCGACGCCGGCATCGCGGAAGCCCAGCCAGCCGGTGAGCAGCAGCGGAGGCAGCAGCGCCAGCACCCAATAGGCCCAGGCCCCCAGGAACCAGTATACGCCAATGAAGGCAAGCGCGAGGAACAGCAGGCGGTAGCGGATATAATACCACCAGGCCCGACGCGGCGCGCCATGCTGCACCGAACCGAGCTCGAAGCCCGGCAGGCAGCGCGACAGCAGCTGCGGAATGTCGCGGACCGGGACGTACGGATGCAGCATCAGCGATGCGTCCATGTCCGACGAGACGACGCGGACCTCGATCTCGGCATAGCCCAGCGCTTGGCGGAGCAGTCCCTCCTTCACGACGATGGCCTGGACGCGCTCCGGCTTGATGGCATTCATCTTTTTCTCGAACAACCCGTAGGTGATGACGATGCTCCCGTCCCGCTCCTCCGCCGTGAACCCGTAATACTTGACGATATAGAGCAAGGAGGACAGCAGCCAGGCGCCAAGCAGCGCCCCGGCGCCCATGATCGCGAGCGACACCGGCCCGGACACGCTCGATTCGATGGCATGGAGCAGTTGGTCCGAGATTCGCTTCGGCACAATCCGCTTCACAATGTCATCGGCGAACGAGAACAGCCCGGCGAAGAACGCCAGCACCAGCCCGGGATTCACCGTGCTAAGCGCGCCGACGAACAGTTGGCCTGCCGGCATGCGGACGAGGGGAAGCGCCCGGACGCCCTCCGCTTCCGGCCGGCACCCGGCATCGCTGCCGTCCGCCGCGGCGTCCTCCGGCCATTCGCGCCCCTGGCTGCGCTGCATGAGCAGGCTGCGCAGCTCCTCCGCCCTCTCCTGCGACAGCGCGGGGAGGACGCCGTCCGACTCGCCGCTTCCGCCCGGCGTCTCAATCTTCAGCTGCGCCATACCGAAGAGGCGCTGCAGCAGAGGCTGCTCCACCTGCACCGAATGAATCCGGCTGTAATAGATCGTCTTCTCATCCCGGAAGAACAGCCCCTGGCGGATCAGAAGCTTATCGGCTTCCACCTGATAGCGGAACCGCCGCCACTTGATGATGTCCGCCGCGAGGAACACCAGCAAGGCGGCCCCTCCAATGACAAGATAACGCTGCGGCTGCTGAGCCCCTTTGAAGAACAAGATCAGCAGCAGCGGCCATAGATTCCTCAGTGTTTTAACCAACGAGAATACGATGAACAACGGATGAAGGCGATTCTCCTGCCCCCTATTCATCGTCTTCCACCCTGGCGAGGACGGCGATGCGCTGCTTCAACGCTTCGGCGTCCGCCGATTTCAACCCTTGAATCTCATGGGTCGTGGCCGCGGTCACGATGGAGATCCGGGCCAGATCGAACTTCCGCAGCACGGGGCCGCTCGCCTTCTCGACATGCTGCACGCGGGTCATCGGCACGAGCACATATTTCCGGAAAAAGATGCCCGAATGAATCTCCACTTCCTCTTCTCGAACATCATAGCTAAAATAACGGTAAGTCAGCACGGGCGAGAGGAAAATATACCATGTGCCCGTCGCCAAAAAGAGAACGAAAGCAATCCAGCCCGGATACTTCACCCATCCCTGAATATGAGCCGCGATGGCGTAGGCGACGACCGCCGCGAAGAGAATAACATGGGCCGCGCATGCGCGAATGCGGGCCGCCTTCATGAAGTCCGGATGCAGCCGTCTGGTCGGTGCCTCGTTCATAATCCCCCTCCTTATCCAAGCCTGTCATCTCATCATCGGAGCTGCCCGGCAATCGACAGCACCTGTTCCTTCGTCATGGAATCCAACTCCGGCATGATGGTGTACCGCAGGCCATCCTCATCCCACCAGAGCGAATGGAGGGAGTCGTCGTATATCGCCGTCTGGCCGCGAGCCTCGACCTTCTCCACCCCGTAATCCGATTCCATGCTCGCTCCTTCCGGAGCCGAAGAGACGCTAAGCGTCAGATACGGCTTATCGTCCTTCCAATAATTCAGCGCGATCTCCGTCCGATCGAAGTCTTTTTGAAGGTCATACATCTTGATTTCCATCAGCTTCACACCGTCCGCCCGCCACTGGAGGAAGGTGCGGCCAAGCGCCGTCTCCGCCTCCTCCAGCGTCACCTTCCTCGTCTCCATCGCCGGATCCAGATCAAGCACGGGGATGCCTTTCGGGATTTCCAACTTGAACGTGTCCTCGTCGAATTTCGGAGACAAATCCAGCTTCGTATAGGTCGACTCCGAACGGATCGGCCCGCTTTCGAACACGCTTCTCAGCATCATCCATGTCTTCGGGTCAATCCACAGCTCCATCCGCTGGAACAGATCATCCTTCTTTTTCGAGACCGCCTTGAAATGAACCGTGTTCCACTCGCCGACCTTCTCTTCGCCCACTGTCTCGAAATCATGGGTGGCTTGCAGCTTTTCCAGCATCTGCTTCATCTGCTCCCGCTGCGTCAGCGGCGGGCTGTCACCCCGCACCGACATGCGGAAGGCTTCCCCTCCCGTCTGATCCCATACGATGAACTGATGCCCGTCGTTCACCGTAACGGTGCTGTCCTTCGCCGACGACACCTCGAGGCGCATCCGATCGGTCTCGCCATCCAGCCATTCCTTCATCAGGTAGCTGTCTTTTTGCTTCCCGTTCTCATAGGTGATGTTCAGGCTCTCCCCATAATAGGAGAATGATTCCTTCCCGTTCTCCAGCACCTTGTCCACAATCTGCTCTCCCGACAGATTGAACCCCAGATTGCTCCTACACCCGCTCGCCAGGAAGCTGCAGACGAGCAATATGCATAATCCGGCGCGAATTATCCTCATCACGGAACCTCCTCATTATCGGAACCGGCAAGCCACAAGCGTGCCGAACGATGCCTCTGACCATATCCGAATATCTCCGTCATGCTTCTCCACGATCATCTTCGCGATGCTCAGCCCCAGCCCCGAGCTGCCGGCATGCGCCTTCGTCCGGGAGGAATCCGGCTGATAGAAGGGGGTGAACAGCCGTTCCAGCTGTTCGGCCGGAATGGCCGCCCCTTGATTCTGCACGAGCAGAATCAGGCGTTCCCCCCGCCAAGCCTGCACCTCGTCCACGATCGTCGGAAAAATCCAGTCCGGCAGCGGCTGAGACGGCGAGCAGGCTCCAAGCCAGATCGAGCGTCCGCCGTCCGTATAGCGGATGGCATTGCCCATCAGATTATCGACCAGCCGAATCATTTGCTGGGCGTTCATATAGTAAGAGCCCGAGACGGCGCAGTCGGTCACGAGCCGGATCCCGCGATGAGCGCACAGTCCGTCATAGCCCGAGAAAAGCATCTCGAACAGCTCATCCCCGTCGACCTCGACCCGCTCCTCCAGCTTCTCCGACGATTTCAGCGCCGTATACATCGTCAGATTGTCCAGCATGCGCCGCATATGCGCAATCTTGTCGAAGAGAACGGCATAATAGTCGCTTTTCTCCTCCTCCGACAGCTCCCCTTCCTGCTGCAAGGCCTCGGCATAGGCATGAAGCGAGGTCAGCGGCGTCTTCAGATCATGGGACAGCGCGGCGACCATATACTCCCGTTCACGCTGCTCTTCCGCAAGATGCTCGCGGGCGCACTCGATCTGGGCGCGCATCTCTTGGAAACGGCCGATAAGCTCTCCCACCTCATCCTTCGCCCGATGGACCGGATTCGGCACGGACTCGCCGTTCGCGAAGGCGGCCATCTGCCTCATGAGCCCCTGCATCGGACGAATCAGCTTGCGGTGGAGAGCGAAGATCGCGGCCGCATACAGCAGGAGGAAGAACAGCACCCAGCCGCCGGCCACGATCAGCGTCCGGTTCTGGAACGCCTCCAGCCATTGATCGCGGACGATCGTAATCTCGTAGAATCCGGCCAGGTTCTCCTGCTCGAATACCGGCTTCTTGAGCGTGTAGGCCCGATGGGATTTGCGCATCTCATACAAATGCTCGTACAGCACCTCCGGCCGGACCCGGTACAGCTTCGGCGTCAGACTGTCCGCCATCGATGAAAACACGGTGACGCCGTCTGCCCGGTAGAGCGTAATCTTGAGCGAATCGCTCGCCTCCCGCTGCAGCGCGGCGAACCGTTCGTCCGGCTGCACCCGGTACAGCGACACATCCTGCAGCATCGGCTCGATCTCGGCCAGGAGGCCGGTCATTTCGATATACTCCTTCAGTTCCTGACGTTCGTCATAAGTATGAATAAGCTGATAGAACACATATCCGGCCAAGACCGGGAGCAGCATGGCGACGAGGAAGCACAGCATAAGCCAATGCTTGATCTTCATGGCAGCATTTCACCGATGAAGCGGTACCCGGTTCCCCATACCGTCTGAATATACCGCGGATCGCGAATATCCTCGCCCAGCTTCGTGCGGAGGCTCTTGACGTGAACCGACACCGTGTTGTTGCCCTCGATATTGACCTGATGCCACACCTGCTCGTACAATTCCTTCTTGGAAAAGGCGCGCTGCGGATGCTGAGCCAGCAGCTGAAGCAATGCCCATTCCTTCGCCGTCAGCGAAATCGGCTCCTCCTCCAGCGTGACGAGCTGGCGATCCTCGTCGATGACGAGACCGCCCTCATACTTTTTGAGGCGGGGCAGCTCCCCTTCGCTCGAGTAGCGGCGGAACCGCCGCAGATGCGAGCTGATGCGGGCCGACAGCTCGGACAAGCTGAACGGCTTCGTAATATAATCGTCCGCTCCCAGCTCCAATCCCCGCACCTTGCTCTCATCCTCCTGGCGGGCGCTAATGATAAGCAGCGGCACATTGCTGCTGAGGCGGATATTGCGGCATAGCGTATAGCCGTCCATCTCCGGCAGCATCAGATCGACCAGGATCAGATCGAACGAACCGGTATGGAAGTCCTCCCACCCTTCCGCCCCGGTGGAGGACCACGTTATTTTATAGCCTTGTCTGCGCAAATGATCCTGAACGATGCGCGCGATCTCTTTATCATCTTCAACAAGCAGCAGGTGCGCTGGCATATCCATCTCTCCTTGCCTTCTTGCTTTACCGTAAGTATATCGTTCTTGCACGAACGGCTTCTTATTTTAAAAGATTCTTTATAATCATACCGCAAAAGGCCCTCATATTGGATGCGTAAGCTTGGATTTCGTTCCTGATTCCGGCAGCTTCCCCACCGGGACGCCAATGGCCGCCCGGACTCTTCGCCGGGCGGCCATTGCGCGATCAAGCTATCTTATTCCGCTTCACATCAAAACCTGTTAAATATCTTTCAAGCAGGTCTCCGTTCGGTATTGTTCGTCTAATGTCAAGAAAGAAAGACCTTCAAAAATCAATGCTTTTGTCGGTCTGCCCATGTCATCCCATACCGCACCGGCCCACAAATTATCTTTATACGCAACCTCGTTGCTTTCATCGCCCCGGAAAAATAAATCATGGATCGGAACCGTTAACGTCCGGACGGCTCCCGGAGCATCATTGGACAAAATATAAGAGAATTGAACATCTCCCGTAAAATAGCTTTGGCTCTTTATTTTATAAACAGCCGGGGATGCATAGACATGGGAAATCAGAGTCCCCTTGGACATCGGCGGCAATTTGGCCGATGCGGATGAGTTGGTGGAGAAAGTTACCGTTTTGGCATCAGACGTCCCGCTTTGATTGGAATTCGTATATTCATACGACAACTCGCCCCCAACCTCTGCTTCATTTCCGAAAAAACTGGTTTTTACTTTGAAAGTCGCTTTAGCGCCGGCTTTATGGCTATGGGTGATCGATTTCGTCAGCGTGGAAGCGTTGGACACGGTATGCGTAAAATTATGCGATACCGTCAGTTCCTTGTCGGAACTCGGATTAAAGGCATCATGCTGTAATGTCTGTATCAGTTTCTCCGGCCCTCTCTGCACCAGCTCAAGTTCAATCTTAAAGTCCGGAACAACGCCTTGTTCTTCCACGTTGATTAACTTCACGTCCAGCACGTCCACTCTCACGCTGGGATGCAGTCCGTTATGAATCCAACGGACATAATTGGGAATCACTTTTCTCGCCGATTGTTCGATATTCACAACCTGTACCGCTTGGTAGGCGGATGATCGGAATTGGTTAGTTGCGTTCATTGCTTCCGCGCCGGCTGCGGAAATATTCCCTGTCGGCATTAGAACGGAAACGCTTAAGATCATCATGGCGGTTAGAAGTTTTAGTCTGGCCTGCATCAAATCATCTCCCTATCTCTACAAAGTTGAGTTGTCCGGTGCAGCGGCTGCCGCTGCGGCTCCCCCGTGAACATAACTTCACGATAACATGAAGTTCCTTCCAATATGACATAAGGATTGTTATATTATGTTTCGATAATATGGCCGCCGGCATGGAGACAAATGTAACTGCCGGACCCGCTCCGCTATGATACACTGCTTGTACGTACAACCGGACAAGAGGAAAGGAGGCTTGCATGCTTAACCGCAATGACTATACTCCCCTATATGTGCAGTTGCAGCGGATCATCAGACAAGATATTATTCGCGGGAAATATAAGGAGGGGGACATGATTCCTTCCGAGACGCAAATGATGAAGCTGTACGGCGTCACAAGGACAACCATACGCAAAGCGATATCGGATCTGGTCCATGAGGGCCTGTTAAGGCAAGTGCAGGGAAAAGGAAACTTCGTATGCCTCCGGGAAGTGAAGCATAATATTTGGAACTTCAGCGGCTTTACCGATTATGTGACGAAGAAGAATGAGATTCCCGTCTCGAAAGTAGTCGAGAAACGCATCCTGACGCAGGATGGACGGGAATGGATGAAGCTGGTTCGCGTAAGAGGGATCCAGAACAAGCTGTCCACCCTGTGGCTAACGATCGATACGTCGCTGGTTCCGCTGTCCGTTTTCCCGGGCATTGATCAGTATGACTTCTCGCGGCAATCGCTCTATAGCATTATGAAGCAGGAATATAAGACGGTTCCCAAGCATGCGCTCCTCCAGATCGAACCGATTCGGGGAGACAAGAGCACGCAAGAACTGCTGGCCTATGAAGAGGACATCCCGCTGCTGCAAGCAAATGGAACCGTTATCAGCGAAGACGAGGCCGAGATCGAGCGGGTTCAGGTCATCTATGGGCCCCATATGAATTTTAAAATTGTCGCCAGCATTTGAACATGGACGGAGACCTTACGTCTGCTCTTTCCCCGAGTGCGAGGGACAAGCAGAACTCTTTTTTCGTTCCGGCTTGTACCGGCTTGTACGTATAACCGGATAAGGTGCAGGTGTGAATAGAGTGAGGTGGAGATCGTAATGATGAAGCAAAAAATTGCCGGGGCTCTATACGGATTGGCCATCGGCGATGCGATGGGCATGCCGTCGGAGCTGTGGGCAAGAAGCAAGGTCAAGGAGTACTTCGGCACAATTACCGATTTTCTCGACGGGCCGCCGGAAAACGAAGTGGCCTGCAATTTTACGAAAGGGCAGTATACGGATGATACGGCGCAGGCGTTATTGATTTTGGACGCGCTTATTGAAAACAAGTTTGTTCCCGACACCTCCATTATCGCCCGGCATCTGTTGGACTGGGCGGATCGAATCGGCGCCTTCGACAACAATATTCTCGGGCCGAGCTCCAAGGCGGCCTTGGGAGCGATCAAGGAAGGCCGGGACCCCGAGCCCTTCACGTCCAGGGCGGAGACGAACGGCGCGGCCATGCGCATCGCTCCGATCGGATGCCTGTTCAGCCGGGATCGGAAGGCCGAATTGGCTCAATATGTATACGACATCAGCCGAGTGACGCATACGACCGATGTCGCCGTGAGCGGCGCGGCGATGGTTGCCGCGGCAGTCAGCTCCGCCCTGGAGGATCAGGATTGGGATACGATGATGCGGGATGCGCTGGAAGCTTACGATATCGCGCGTCACCTCGGAGCCGCCACCTATAGCCCGTCGTTGGCCGAGCGTCTGAAGCTGGCGCTTCAATACGCGAAGCAGTACGAGCACGATGAAGAGCGGTTCTCCCAGAAAATATACGACGTGATCGGAAGCGGCGTCTTGACGAGCGAGTCGGTGCCTGCGGCGCTGGCGATAGCTTACTACGCCAAGGACCCTCATCGCTGCAGCCTGATATGCGCGAACCTGGGCGGAGATACCGATACAATCGGGGCGATGGCGACCGCCATTTGCGGGGCCAGGGCCGGACTCGATGCGATCGATCCGCTGTGGATTGGGCGGATCGACGAGAGCAATTCCGTCGATTTGCATCATTACGCGAAGCGGCTTCTTTCCCATAGACACCGGAACTGAAGGAAGTACGCGCATCCATGCTAGACTAACATCGCATACCATGGGAGGAATAGTAATGAACACGCCGGAATCTTCGGTATTTATCCCCGCTTCGGACAGAAAAGGAACCCCCAAGGAATTGTTTTTCATTTGGTTTGCCGGCAACATCGGAATTTTGGGCGTCGTCTATGGCGCGATGATTGTCGGGTTTCAATTAAGCTTCCTGCAATCTCTGCTGGCGGCGGCCGCAGGGGCGCTCTCCTTCGCCTTGGTAGGCTATCTAAGCTTGGCCGGAAGAGATGCGGGCACGACGACCTTCGTGCTGTCCAGAGCCGCCTTCGGCTTCCGAGGCAATTATATTCCGACATTTATGGGCTGGATTAACCTGGTCGGCTGGCTCGCGGTCGGCGTCGTGACCGGAACATTGACGCTCTTGGCGCTGTTCAGCGTGTTCGGCATCGGTTCCAATCCATTGTTGACGCTGATCTGTTTGCTGGCCTTCGCCGCGCTCATCATCGGCTCCAGCATGTTCGGCCAAGAAGCGCTCGTCAAAATCCAAACCTTTTTCACCTATGTCTTTGGCGGGTTGACGCTTCTCGTCCTGCTGATCCTGATTCCGAAAACAAATTGGACGGAATTGATGAATATGAGCAATGGCAACTGGTTAACAGGCTTCTTGCCCGCGGTATCGATCATTATGGCCGGCACCGGGATCAGCTGGTCGATCGCTTCCGCCGACTATAGCTGCTACCAGAAGCCGGATCAATCATCCCGCTCCATCGTCGCCCGCGTCACCTTCGGGGCATTCATTCCGCTGTTCGTCATCATGAGCGTCGGCGTGCTGATGAGCACATCGGTGCCGGACTTGGCGGTCTCGGCCAACCCGATCGAGGTCATCAGCCAGGCGCTGCCGCGCTGGATGACGGTGCTTTACTTTGTCACCGCTCTGGGCGGCTTGATTCCGCAATGCATTATCGGTTTGAAGTCGGCGCGGGTCAACCTGGAAACCTTAAACATTCGAGTGAAAGAGTCCACATCGATTATCATACATTCGTTGTTTCTGATTTTGATTCCGGTATACACGCTGTTCGTATCCGAGGATTTCATGGGCAACTTCCAGACATTCCTGGGCTTGCTCGGCATCGGCATGGCGGCGTGGGCGGCGATCTTCCTCATCGACTATGTCAAAATCAGAAAGACAGCAGGGTACGACCCGCGCCTGCTCACGGATCCGGACTACAACAAGGTTAATTATGGCGGGGTATCCAGTTGGCTGGCCGGGGTGCTCGCCGGGTTCCTGTTCACCAATTCCCCGTTTTTCGACGGGCCTTTTGCCAAAGGCATGTTCCAGGACAACAGTCTGGGCGTACTCCTGGCCTTCGCCGCAAGCGCGGTTGTCTATTCTGTTCTGTTAACCGTTACCACCCGGAAATAGGAGGGAATCGAAGTGGCTGATCGGATATCTCGACTGAAAAATACGCGGAGCGATGCAAAAGTGCTCGTGCTCGGCGCCGCCGTCATCGATGTGATTATTCAACTGGATTCGCTGCCCCGAACCGGAGACGATGCCGCGGCCGAGCACCGGGAGACCCTTGTCGGCGGATGCGCCTACAACGTGGCCCATATTTTGAAGCAATTGCGGGTCGATCATGATCTGTTCGTCCCCGTAGGGGCAGGCGCCTATGCGGATATGATCCGGAAGCAACTGCAGGCCGACGGCTATCCGCTGCTGATCGAAGAGGATAGCGGCGATAACGGCTGGAATCTGTCGATTGTCGAGCAGGATGGCGAACGAACGTTCATTACGATCCCCGGAATCGAGACGAAATGGAAGCCGGCGTGGTTCGAACGGCACGACCTGGGCCAGTATGATTATATCTACTTGAGCGGCTACGAACTGGAGGGGCCTTCCGGCCGCGTCATTCTGGACGCGTTGGCGGCCAGACAAGCAACCTGCCGTATCATATTCGATCCGAGCCCAAGAGTGGGGTATCTCGATCGGGAGACGCTGCGGCGCGTGCTCGGCATGAATACGATCCTGCATTTGAACCGCGCGGAGCTGAGCGGATTAACGGGTGTGCAGGAACTGCATGACGCCGTTCGGGAGGCGTGCCGGCAGACCGGCCAGCCCGTCGTGGTGACGCTGGGCCGGGACGGCACGCTGCTCTGCACGCCGGAAGGAAGCGAAGTATTGCCGGCCGGCCAAGTCACCGTCGTCGACACGATCGGAGCCGGCGACTCGCATACGGGCGCCTTCATCGCCGGCCTTGCCAGCGGCTGGCCGCTCCGGGAGGCCTGCCTGCTCGGCAACGACATTGCGGGGCAGGTCGTGCAGCAGCAAGGAGGGAGATGGAGCCTGTAGCTTGATGGAGCGGCGCCGGCCCGGCTCAATCCAGCAGGGGCACCAGCAGCCACCCTGGCAGCGGCACCAGCAGCGATGCCAGGAGCGACGCCAGGAGCGACCCTAGCAGCGGCACCAGCAGCGACGCCAGGAGCGACCCTGGCAGCGGCGGCGGCCAGCCGAGGCGGTGAATCCTGCATTTATACAGGATTTTGCATCGTTTCTACCCATTTCCGATGAAATTCCTGCAAAAGCGCATCATTTTCGCTGATATTGGCTTTCCATCCCTAGGAAGGGCTTCAATTGATGCTGTTTTGCAGGATTTCGATAACGGAGGAAATGTCGCAAGCAGAATACTGTAGTTTTGCAGCTTTTTCGGCAAGCTGCGCTGTCTGAAGCAGGAAGGGGCTGCCGCCACTGTACTTTCACACTAACAGATGGGACAGCCCCTGCCCCTTTCGTGACCGAAGGCGTATCCGCCTACTCCACGGTAAACTCAATCGTCGTCGTCACAGCCTTGCCGCTGCGGAGATGAACCGACGCGACGACGAGAACATAATAGCCCGGCTCCTGTATCAAGGTGCCGCGAACATAAGGCTCGCCGTTCAGCTTGCCGACGCGGAACGTCCCCGGTTCATCCGCCCAATCGGCGGCGGCCGGTCCGGTGTACGACTGCCCGTGATCGACTCCCGTGACGGCCGGGGCATCCGGCATGGTCGCGTCGGATTGGTAAGCGCCTCGGAGCGATTGGTAGAGGGCATCGACCAAAACCCCGGACGGATCGTGACTGTATTCCCACAGCATGACGCCGCCCAAGCCATGCTCCAGCGCATACTTGCCTTTGGCCGCGACGGAGTCCGGATCGTCATACGTCAGCCAGGTGCTGCCGTCGAACAGGTACGGCGCCTGGGCGGCTTCATCCCAGTACCGGGTGAAAGCGAGCTTCCCGTAGGTGCTGCTCGTGACAGTGTATTCCGTGAGGACTTCCCTATAGCTCGGCGTCAGCCAGCTCGGAGCAGCCCGCTGCCCGAGGCCGTTATTCTCCGCCGACTGCACATCGGTCCACATATGGGCGTAGAACGCCGCTCCGAGCACGAGCTTGGCGGCCGGCACCCCATTGGACAGATACAGCTTCACGGTCGCATCCCCGCTCAGCCCGCCGCCGTACAGATTCGTATGATGCGCCGTCGTGTTCATCCAGCCGCCGGAGTAGTCATACGTCATCAGCATGATACTGTCCACATGCGGATGAATCTTCTCGATCTCGACGCCGTTCAAATACGTCTGCGTCGAACCGACCGCAATGGCCAGCTCATAATATTTGCCGTCGGCCTCCCCCTTCGCGTCAAGCTGCTTCCGGAATTCTTCCAACAGCATAGTGAAGTTCTGCTTGTCTTCCGGCCGTGCCTTCACGATGCCGTCAGGGCTCTGCGTCGGATATTCCCAATCGAGGTCGACCCCGTCAAGCTGATACTGTTCCACCCAAGCCATGGCGCTCTCCGCGAGCGCGGCCCGCGATTCTTCCGTCAGGGCGGCATCGGAGAAGCCGTCCGCTCCCCAGCCCCCAATCGAGATCAGGACCCGCAAATGCGGATTCTCCGCCTTCAATCGGCTGAAGTACGCCAGATTCTCCTCGTCGTTCTGATCCGGGATATGAATGACTTTACCGTCTTTGATATGGGCGAAGGCATAATAGATATGCGTCAGCTTCGACGCATCGATCGGGTTCGCTTCCGACCAGTCTACCCACCCCGGCACGTAAGCGATCAACCGCTTCGCATGCTCGATCTTGAACCGGACGGTCGTGCTTGCCTGTTTGCCGTTCGTCGCTTTGGTCGCGGTTACGGTTAAGGCGTACTCGCCCTCCTCCTTGATTGCGGCGCCCTTCGCGTATGCCGCTCCGTTCAAGGTCGCGCTCACGCTCGTGCCGCTCTCCGCCTTCCAGGCCGGCACGACGCCGATCGTATAGGTCTTCCCTTCGCTTACGCCGGTCACGATCGGCGCGGCCGGTGCGCTGCTGTCCCCCGGGGGAGCGGTCCCCCCGCCGGAGGAGGAGCCTCCGCCCGAGGAAGAGCTGCCGCCGCTAGAGCTAGGGGCCCTGCTCACCGGATCCTGTTTATGATCTCCCTCCTTATCCTTGTCGTTTTCCTTATCCGTGCCCTTGCCTGATTCCGGCTGCTCCTCGCCTCCCCCGAGCTTGCTCTGCAATGCGCGATCCAGGAGGATGACCGCCTCCGCCCGCGTCATCTTCGCCTTAGGGCGAATCGTATCGTCAATATAGCCCTTGAGCCATCCGGCGGCGAGCAGCGCGCTCACGGCGTCCCTGGCCCATGACGCAATTTCCTTATGATCGGTGAAGGAGTTGAGCTCCCCCTTCGGCCCATCCGCCGGCAGCATCCGGTTAAGCATGACCGCCGCCTCCTGCCGGCTGACCGGAAGCGAGGGGCGGAATGTGCCGTCCGGGAAGCCTGCCGCGAATCCGGCTTTGACCGCCTTCCTCACTTCATCGTATTCCCAGGAGGAAGCGGCCACGTCCGTAAACGAAATGTCCTTCATGGCCGTGAGCTGGAAGGCCCGATTCATCAATGCGGCGAACTCCGCTCGCGACACGGCCCGGTTCGGCTGCAAGGAACCGTCGGCATAGCCGCGAAGCAGTCCCTTGTCTCTCCATTCCGTCATCGCCTTTTCCGCCCAATGGCCCCCGATGTCTTGAACGCGAGCCGGCGCAGCCGAAGCCGCGGCAGCCGAAGACAAGGCCAGGACAATGGTCAGCACGAGCGCCAGCATTTTTCGGGCGCGGTTCCATTTAAGCGTTTTCATTTTTTACACCCCCATAGCGTTGTGATTCCAGCATGCGGAATAGCCTGAACAATCACGAATGCGGGTTGAACATGATGGAAAATGGATGCGGCGGAACATCTGCGGTACAGCCAGTGCGGTACAGCTAGCGTGGTATAGCTTGTGCGGTATAGCTTGTGCGGTATGGCCGGTGCGGTATAGCTAGCGTGGTACAGCTAGAAGCTTGAACTGCCAGAATCTGCGGTATACAGCGGCGGTTATATCGGTGGTCTCACCTCCCTCATGGAACCTGCCGGGAAGCCCGGGATCATGGCGAGTCACGGCAATCCCATTATATTTCTTTCTTCCGCGTTTGGCAGGGATATTATTGTATAAAGGAGGGATAATTTCACACGATCAATAACCCGCAGCAGACAACGGCCGCCATCCCCATTCCAGGAGACGGCGGCAGCCATTCCTTACATTCCCGCGGAATGCTCGGCCGATGCGGACTTCCGGATCGTGATTCCGCTCCAATCGGTACGGTAGAACCGAACCATGAGCGAGAGGCCCAGCACCATCAAATACAGGTACAGCGACAGCCATGCGCCGATGCTGCCCCATTCGAACACATAAATGAACAAATAAGCCAGCGGCACGAAAATAAGCCAGCTCGTCACGAGCGACGCGCGCATCAGGAAGGTCGTGTCCCCGATTCCGCGCAGAGCGCCGGCGTAGAAATTGTACAGCGCATCGAACAACTGCAGGAACGCCGACGTCATAATCAGAATTCCGGCCAGATGGAACACTTCCGGTTCGGTGCTGTTGTACAGCCGGGCAATCGGCTCCGCGAAGACGAATTCCGCCGCGCCCAGCAGCAGGATGAAGATGGAGCCCATAATCGCGACGTCCGTTCCGGCGCGCCGGCCCTTGAGCGGCTCGCCGCGCCCGACCTCCTGCCCGACCATGATCGTCGCCGTCGCGCCGAAAGCGAACGCCGGCATGAAGCCGAAGGCCATCACATTCAAGGCAATCTCGTTGGCCGCCAGAGCGGTCGTGCCCAGCCGAGCGACGAACATCGTGAAGATGAACATGGAGAGGCTCATCGAGAATTCCTGCAGGCCGAGCTTGAAGCTCTCTCCGCCCAGCTCCTTCACCTCGGACGCGCGGGCGCGCACCCAGGTCCGCGTATGGAACTGCTTATGCTTCACGACGAAGAAGACGAACAGCGCCAGCACGAAGCCGACCGCTTCCCCGGCCAGAATCGCATAACCCGCTCCGTTCAGCCCCAATTCCGGCAGGCCGAAATGCCCAAACGTCAGCGCGTAGACGAGCGTTACAATCGTCACATTGCTGACGATGGACAGAATCATCGACGTGCGGGTGTCTCCGACGCCCCGCAGGAAGCCGTGCAGCGCGAACGAGACGACGCCGAAGGCCTGCGCGATAATCCGCAGCTGCAAATAATAAGTGCCCTGGTCCGCGATCTCCTTCGAGCCGGTCGTGAGCCACAAAATCTGATCGGAGAAAAAGATACCGCTCACAAGCAGCAGCAGTCCGACCAACGCGCTGATGTAGAGCGCGATATAGGTGCGCCGGATCCCGTTACGCATATCATTGGCGCCATAGTTCTGCGCGACGAGATAGTTAACCGTATGCCCGATGCCGGAGAACAGGGCGAACGCATTGTAAATGATAATATTGACCACCCCGACGATCGCAATGACAATCGCGCCGAGATGGCCAACCATAATCAGATTGATCGTGCCGACAACCGTCTGCGTCGCGAAGGAGAGCAGCGAGGGGATCGCCAGCAGCAATATATTTTTCCAGTTTTTCACGTGATGGACCACCTTTTGCTCATGACTGCGAAGTCCGATTCATGAGGACGAGTTCATCATCGGCAGGCTTCTGCCGGCCATGAAGGCTTGACTTCCAACCTGTCGCCTTTTCCATCAAGCGGATCTATGTTACCAGATTTCTCCCTTGCTTGGCTATAAAAAAATCAGGCCTCCCGTAAGCGGGAGACCTGACTCAATCGCAACTTTACAGCTTCTTCATTTCTTCCTTCAGCAGCTCGGACTGCGTGCCGAAGACGACCTGAACATTGCCTTTGCCCAGGCGCATGACGCCGGCGGCGCCTTGCCCCTTCAGCCCCTTCTCGTCGACGAGCGACTCATCCTTCAGCGTCAGCCGCAGGCGGGTGATGCAGGCATCGAGAGATGTGATGTTATCCTTGCCGCCGATCAGCTCCAGCACTTTGACGGCTTTGTCATGCAAGCTCGAATTCGCCGCTCCCTTCTCCTCTTCCTCGGAAGCCTCGGCGTCATCCTCCCGTCCCGGCGTCTTCAGGTTCAGCTTCACGATCATGAAGCGGAACAGGAAGTAGTAGACGGCGAAGTAGACGAGACCGATCGGAATGAGCAGCAGCGGCTTCGTCGCAAGGCCGAAGTTCAGCGCATAGTCGATAAAGCCGGCCGAGAAGCCGAACCCGTGCTTAATGCCAAGAACCGCCGTAATGACGCCGGACAAGCCGGCCAGCAGCGCATGCACGACATACAGCACCGGCGCCACGAACATGAAGGCGAATTCAATCGGCTCGGTAATCCCGGTCAGGAACGAAGCGACGGCGACGCTGACGAAGGCAGAAGACACGATCTTGCGCCGTTCCGGCTTCGCCGTATGAATAATCGCCAGCGCGGCCCCCGGCAGGGCGAACATCATAATCGGGAAGAACCCGGTCATGAACATGCCCGCCGTCGGATCGTGGTGGAAGAAGCGCGCAATATCGCCGCGGTACACCTCTCCCGCATACTCGAACGATCCGATCTGGAACCAGGCGACGTTATTGATAATATGATGCAAGCCTGTCGGAATGAGCAGCCGGTTGACGACCATGAAAATGCCGGAACCGATCGCTTCCAGACTGACGACCCAGTTCCCGAACGCGTCAATCGCTTGTTGAATCGGACCCCAGATAATAGCGACCGGAATCCCGAGCACGAGAATCGACAGAGAAGTAACGATCGGAACGAACCGTTTGCCCCCGAAGAAGCCAAGCCAATCCGGGAGCTTGATATTATGATACCGTTTGTACATGAACGCCGCGAGACAACCTGTCAAGATCCCGCCAAGCACGCCCATATCAAGCACCAATTCATCCGGAATAAATGCGAATACTTTCGGCGTCGTGGCCAACACCTGCTGCAGGATGACATGCGCGATGACGGCAGCCAACGCCGCAACCGCATCGCCGGCCAGACCGATCGCTACGCCTACCGCAAAGATCAGCGGCAGCTGCTTGAAGATCGTGTCGCCGCCCGCCAGCAAATACGGCGCGACGTACTGGTTCATAAAGCCGCCGACCGTAGCGCCAAAATGAAACTCATTGACATAATCGATCGCGCCGAAGCGCAGCAAGATGGCTGCTGCAGGCAGTGTTGCGACTGGCAGCATGAGGGCACGGCCAATTTTCTGCAAAAAGCCTAGCATGGAAGGTTCCTCCTTTAAAGAGTTAGTTAAAGTATGGATTAAAGGTGGAAGAAATATTCTCCAACCCGTCATCACCGCAAATCGCCACGCCGGCGGCCCGGCATCCAAAAAAGGCATGAGCCTGCAGCAAGACACACCCGCGCGAGCGGATGGTCCCGGGCAAGCTCATGCCTAGTCGAACTAGTAACACGCTTGAGACGCTATGATGTTCTATCCTATTCGGCATCCCGGCAGATTAGACGATTCACCCGCAGCGCGCTATGGGCCGCATTGGCTTCCGGGAGCACTCCGGACGAGGTTCCCTGGGCTCTTCTACGGTGTCAGGAGTTCTTAGGATTCTCCCATATATTCCTCGATTTCGTTTTTGATAATCGTGACCTGCGGCCCGTAAATGACCTGGACGCCGTTGCCTTTCACAATGACCGCCTTGGCTCCGGTTTCCTTCAGTTTATCCTCCTGAACGCCATCCACCTGGAATACCGAGACGCGAAGGCGGGTGGCGCAGCAATCCAAATCTTTAATATTGTCCTGTCCGCCAAGCGCCTGAACGACGGCCTTGGCTCTCGCCTCTCCGGCAGACGCTTCTTCCGCGGACGCATCCCCGCCCTTGGCTGCTCCGCCCTCCGCTTCTTCCTCGCGGCCCGGCGTTTTCAAGTTGAACTTGACAATCAAGAACCGGAACGTGAAATAGTACAGGCAGAACCAGACGACGCCGATGACCGGAACCATCAACCAGTTGGTCTTGGCTTGACCCTGCAGCATCCCGAAGAGAATAAAGTCAATCAAGCCTCCGGAGAAGGTCTGCCCGATCGTAATCTGGAAAATATGCGCCAGCATGAAAGCCAAGCCGTCAAAAAACGCATGAATGACATACAGGAACGGCGCGATGAACAAGAACGAAAATTCGAGCGGCTCCGTAATTCCTGTCAGGAATGACGTCAGCGCGGCGGACAGCATCAGACCGAAGACCACTTTCTTCTTCTCCGGCTTGGCGGTGTGATAGATCGCCAATGCGGCGCCCAGCAAGCCAAACATCATCGTAATAAAGCGGCCGGACATGAAGCGTGCCGTACCGATGAAAAATTTCTCTGTGCTCGGATCCGCCAACTGGGCGAAGAAAATTTTCTGCGTCCCTTCAACCAATTGCCCGCCGACTTCCATCGAGCCACCGAGACCCGTCGTCCAGAAAGGCATGTAGAAGATGTGGTGCAAGCCGAGCGGCCCAAGCAAACGCAGGATGAACCCGTAGAACAAGGTGCCGATATAGCCCGTCGCTTCCACCAGCCCGCCCGCCTGGAAAATAACGGACTGAATCAAGGGCCAGACGAAGTACATCACGACGCCGACGAAAATCGCGGCAAACGAGGTCACGATCGGGATAAAACGCGACCCTCCGAAAAATCCCAAAAACTGCGGCAATTGAATTTTATTATAACGATTATGAAGAATCGAGGTGACCAGACCGATAATGACGCCGCCGAACACGCCGGTTTCCAGCGTCTGGATGCCCAGAACCATGCCTTGGCCGACGGAAGCGAGATTATCCGCCGCCAGGTTGCCTGTAATGACGAGCATGGCGCTAATCGTCGCGTTCATGACCAGGTAGGCAAGCCCGGCCGCGAGACCTGCCGTTCCTTTGTCCGCCCGGGCCAGGCCGACGGCGACGCCGATGGCGAACAGCAGCGCCAGGTTGGCGAACACGATGCTTCCCGCGCTGCTCATAATCGTGAAGACATGCTGCAGCCAAGGCACATCCAGGAACGGATAGGTGCTCACCGTATTCGGATTGGACAGCGCCCCGCCGATACCCAGCAAAAGTCCTGCAGCAGGAAGGACCGCAATAGGGAGCATAAATGATTTGCCAAATCGCTGCGCTTTCTCAAAGAAGTTGTTCATCTTTATTTTCCCTCTTTCAACAAAATGTAGTTGCTTTCTTGGGAGTAGCGTGAAATTGCGATCAGGTTCCCGCTAATGAACCGCGTGACTCGAAAATATATCGTGTAAAATCAATACCAGTATGGATTAAAGGCGGAAGAAATATTCTCCAGCCTGTCGCCGCCTCGCTTCGCCGCCGCGACGGCCCGGACAGCGAAAAAAGGCATGAGCCTGCAGCAGAACGGCACCCGCGCACGGATGGTCCCGGCAAGCTCATGCCTAGTCGAACTAGTAACACGCTTGATTCGATATGATGCTGTCTATGTTATTCGGTCTCCCGATGGAATAGACGGTACAAGTGCATGGCAATATAGGCAGTCTCGTCCTCCGACACCGGCGCTTTCAACTGTGCGCTCATCAGCTTGGCGCATTCTCCGGCAACCTCGTATTCATAAGGAGCCATCTCCTGCATCCGGTCACGGAACGGATTGCGGGAATGCTGTCCTTGGCGGATGCGCTCTATCGCGAAGCGCAGATGGGTGACCAGCCGCAAATAATCGATGCTGTCCTTCGGAATCGGACTGCCCCGCCGTTCCTCGATGAGGCCGACCAGCTCCCGCAGCAGATGATTGTGCTGGACCACATTGTTCACAGGGACATGGGCGACGGCCGATTGGATATGGATCGTCAGGAACCCGATCTCATCCTCCGGCACCTCGACGCCGAATTGATGTCCAATGATCTCGGCAGCGCGGGAAGCGAGCTCGTATTCCTTCGGATTCAGCGTCCGGATTTCCCATAGAAAAGGATTTTCGATCTCGATCTGATGCCGCAGCCGGTACAGCGCATACTCGATATGGCTCGGCAGCGCCAGGTGAATATGCTCATTCAGATCGGGAGTCAATTCGGAAGCCACCAGGGAAATGATCTGTTCCGACACATCAATCACTTCTGGATCAATCTGCTCGAACAGCATCTGATATTGCGAGAGATTCTGCTTATCATCCAAATAAAACGTCTTCTCAATTCGCGTATCGCCAAAAAGCAGCGGCTGCCCGGGCTTCGCCCCGAAGCCGATCCCTTTTCCCATGAGAATGGTCTCCTTGTCCGTCGGCACTTCCTTCGCCAGCACAACATTGTTGCTCAAGGCGCGAATAATCTCAAAGCGGCGTTCGCTAGACAACGGTAAGCTCCTTTCTCATCAGATGGGTGATTGCGAGCAGGCAAGTGGAAACGGTTACGAAAATATCATGCAGCGATGTAAGTTTATTGTAAAATAAGGCGCAGCCATCATCAAGAAAAATTGAAAAAACGACATAGTTTTGACGAAAATTATCGAAAATTGTCAAGCTTGAGAGAGAATGCTCCCCGCTTTCTCCCTCAAGCCTAGACAAGTTTCGTTATATAGTAAGCTCCTGAATCGCCGGAATGCGTTCGACGACAAGATATTGGATCTCTTCGGCCGTGGTCAGCCGCAGCGCTTCCTCGGCCAACGGCTTCATCGCTTCCCGATCGAGCTTGCTCATCAGCACGCGGGCCGGAAGAACCGAACTGGCGCTCATGCTGAACTCATCCAGACCGAGGCCGAGCAGCAGCGGAATCGCCTTGAGATTGCCGGCCATCTCTCCGCACATGCCGGCCCATTTGCCGCGGCTGTGCGCCGCATCGATGACCATCTTAATCAACCGCAGGACGGACGGATGGAACGGCTGCGACAGATGCGACACCTGCTGGTTCATGCGATCGGCGGCCATCGTATATTGAACGAGGTCATTGGTGCCGATCGAGAAGAAATCGACTTCTTCGGCCAGCTGGTCGGCGGCAATCGCCGCGGCCGGCACCTCGATCATAATACCGACTTCCATCTCGCGGTTATATGCCACGCCTTCCGCATCCAGCTCCTGCCGCGCTTCGGCGAGCAGTTCGTTGGCTTCCCGCAGCTCGGTAATCGTCGCGATCATCGGGTACATCAGCTTGATGTTGCCGTGCGCGCTGGCGCGAAGAATGGCTCTCAACTGCGTCTTGAACAGATCCTTGCGGTCAAGACAGAGCCGAATCGCACGATAGCCAAGGAACGGGTTCATCTCCTTCGGCAGCTCCAGATAAGACAATTCCTTGTCTCCTCCGATATCGAGCGTCCGGATGACAATCGGCTTCTCCGGTCCCATCGTCTGGCAGACCGCCGTATAAGCGTGATACTGCTCCTCTTCCGATGGGAAGTTGTCGCGGCCCATATAGAGGAACTCCGTGCGGAACAGGCCGACGCCTTCCGCCCCGTGATTCCGGGCGCCGAGCGCATCCTGCGGGTTCCCGATATTCGCGACCAGCTCGACCCGATGGCCGTCCGCGGTCACCGAAGGCCGATCCTTGTACTGCTTCATCTCTTCCCGGCGCAGCTCGAATTTCTCCTTCTTCTCCCGGTAGGCAGCCAACGTGTCGGCATCGGGATCGATCAGCACGATGCCGCTGGAGCCGTCCACAATGACCATCTGGCCCGTGTTGACGCTGCTCATCGCATCCGTCAGCCCGACCACCGCCGGAATCTCCATCGAGCGGGCCATAATCGCGGAGTGCGACGTGCGTCCGCCCGTCTCCGTCACGAATCCGGCCACCTTGGACCGATCGAGCTGCGCCGTATCGGATGGCGTCAGATCATTGGCGAACAGGACGACCGCTTCGGCGAAATCGTTCAGCGAAGCCGCCTTGGCCCCGGATAGATGCCGCTGCACCCGCTTGCTGACATCCCGGAAGTCGGCTGCCCGCTCGCGCAAATATTCATCATCCATGCCGGCAAAGATCGCGACCAGCTGCTCGGTCACCTCATGCAGCGCATATTCGGCGTTCACGTTCATGGCGCGAATCTGCGCGATCGCCTGCCCGATGAATTCCTCATCCTCCAGCAAGAGCTGATGCGTAGCGAAGATCTCCGCCTCATGTTCTCCGAGCCGGGCCGCCGTGCTTGTCTTTATCTTCTCCAGTTCATCCTTCGACTGTGCAACCGCATTCTGAAGCCGCTTCACTTCTGCATCCGCTTCGCCGGGCGCGATGTCTATCCGCTCCACCGAAGCTTCCAACTCCTGCAGGACAAACGCTTGCCCGATAGCATAGCCGGAGGCGGCGGCAATCCCTTGTAGCAGCATGACGGTTCCTCCACTCCTTTTGTTCTCAATCCCGTCTGTATCGTGTCTATTCTGTCGTATCGGCATATCTAGGCCGTTCGTCATATCTATAACCGTATCTCGCGCGAATTAATCGAGAACCGATTCCAACACCGCGCCTACGGCATCAATCGCCTGCTCGGCCCGGTCGCCTTCGGCGGACACCGTAATGACGTCGCCGGCCTTCATGCCGAGCGTCAGGACGCCCGTGATGCTTTTCGCGCTTACTTTACGGCCTTTGAACTCCAACGACACTTGCGCGTCCGGGAACTCGGCCGCTTTTTTCATAATGGCGCCCGCCGGACGAGCGTGCACGCCTTGGGGATTTTTGATCGTGAATTGCTTCTCCATGATGGCCTCCTCTTTCAAAAAAACTATTTTTTCATGACGATTTCCATAATTTCGGTCTCATTCGCCTTGACCGGACCCAGCTTCGTCTTCAATTCTTCGACCGCATCGCCGTTCGCCACGACGACCGGCGTGATGACAGGAAGGCCGGCTGCGCGAATCTTCTCCATATCGAACTCGATCAAGACATCGCCCTGCTTCACTTTGTCTCCCGACTTCACATGCGGGGTGAACGGTTCGCCCTTCAGAGACACCGTATTCACTCCGATATGGAACAGCAGCTCGAGCCCCGATTCATGCCCCAGCACGAGCGAATGATGGGAATCAATCAGATGGATGACGTGTCCGTCGAACGGAGCGACCAGCACTCCTTGCTCCGGCTCAATCGCCACGCCGTCTCCGATAATTTTTTGGGCGAATGCCGGATCCTCCACTTGTTCGAGAGAGACGGCTTTGCCTGTTATAGGTGCAACGACCGATATCGTTTTCTTCTTCTTGCCAAATCCAAACATGTGAATTCCTCCTCGTAGTAAGCACTGATGATGCCCTGCCGCGCCTAAGCAGCCAAGCACGGAATAGGACCGAATAACGGGAATCCCTGCAATGTCGTTATCTCTCGTACATAACAAAAAAGGCATGGGCTAAAGCATGCAGTTCACGCTGTGAACGGCCGCTTAGCTCATGCCTAGTCGTACTAGTAACACGCTGCTTGCAGTGTAAAAGTCAACACTATTCTAACATGAGCGCATAACCGGATGCAAGCGTGCGTAACGTCTGTTACCAAAATGACATATTCGCCAAGAGCTGTAAATCGGCGGTTATCCATTAAGATGCGCGTTCCGGAATAAAATCATACCGATGATCTGAACGGCCCGCTCCGAAACCGGGAAAACGGGGCGCAACGATGCGGCGGCCGCGGCCCAGTTCCCGCTTTGTGCATAGTGGGAGGATCCGCGTCTCTAACTTCCGTTTGATGTAAATCAAGAGGGATTCGCGTCTTCCCGCCGCTTACGGCCTTCCCCTGACGGCCTTGCTGCGCCTTTGCAGGCGGCGGGGTCCGCCAATGCTTAAAGTATGCGGCAATTTTGATCGGCACCGGGCTGAGGCTTAGGAAATCCTGCAAATATCAGGCTGTTGAGAAAATGGATATTTCCACCATCCTGAAAACTGCACCATTTCCTTAGACACGCCCATCCGGCAGGCGAAATCCGCAAACTCCACGATTTTTCCAGGCACGCCGATTCGGTAAGCGAAATCCTGCAGAAATACAGCAATTCGATAGGGACGACTTTTCCAGAAACGGAATCCTGCAAAATTACAGGAATTTCCCCCGTTTCGCTTCGGTTTGAAGCAAAAGGGCCTAAAATGATGTAGATTTGCAGCAATTCCTCGGGATGGGGACTCATTAAGCCGAAATTCCTGTAAAATAGCAGCAATTTCCTCCACACGTCCAAGCCCCGGGAGGCAACGATGCTTCCAGCAGGCCGATAGTGCTTCCAGTAGGCCGGATAATGCTTCCAGCAGGCCGATAATGCTTCCTGAAGGCGATGATGTCCCCAGCATCCGACGCGGTCGCTTGGATCCCGTAAAATCAGGGCATTGAGCAGTTTATGGGACTTTTCACCTGTGATGTGGATCTCTTCTCCCGGTAGAAAAAAATCGATTTAAAACGCTCTAAGAGCCAAAGTTTGGATGAGGAAAATGGACCTTCTCCACCCCTTCACAAAAAACAGGGGTTTTCCAACAGCCTGAGATCTGCAGCATTTTCGCGAAGAAACGCCTTTGCGCGGGAAAATGCTGCACTGGTGCAGCTTTGGTCCGGATTGCACTTGAAAACATTCCGCAAAAGAAAAAAAAACCGCCTCTCAATCCGGAAGCTGGGCATAATAACAAGCGATTCCTGCCTGCTCGAGAGCAGAAGCCATCTCTTCGGGCAGTTCGTGATCCGTAATGCAGGCCGTCAACTCCTCGATGGAAGCGACCGAAAACAGTGAGGCCTTCCCGACCTTCGTATGATCGAATACGGCGATCGTCTGCTGGGCCTGCCGCATCAACATCTGTGCGGTTTGCGCTTCCAGCTCGGAGTATGTCGTAATGCCCTTCGCCGGGGAAAAACCGTCAATCCCCATGAAGAGCTTCTCGATGTTCAGATGCTCGATCGTGCGCTCCGCCAGCGGGCCGCACAGCTCGAAGCTGTTGCTCCGCATGACGCCGCCGATGACGACGACCTGAATGCCGTCGCAGTCCGACAGCTCCATCGCGATGTTCACGGCGTTGGTGACGACGGTAATGCCTTGCCGTTCCTTCAACAGCTTCGCGATCAGGAAGGTGGTCGTGCCGCCGGTCAGACAGATGCTGTCGCCTTCTTCAATGAAATCAAGCGCCCGCTTGGCGATGGCCTCCTTCTCCAGCCACAACAACTGCCGCTTCTCGACGAACGGGACCTCGCGGATCGCGCCCGCCCCTTCGAATATCGCTCCCCCGATCGTGCGAATCAGCTCGCCCTTCCGCTCCAATACGTCCAAATCCCGGCGCGCCGTCGCCTCCGAGCAATCGAAATGCTCGATAATCTCCGGAATCGTAATGCGGCCATTCTGCTTCAACCGCTGTAAAATCTGCCTGCGGCGCTGCTCGCCTTTGGATAACGTCTCACTCATCATCATTACACTCCTATCATGACTCCCCAGCCTCAGGGTCAGGGACGGGCTTCGCCAAGAAACAACGGAAGCCCTCTCCCACGCGAAATCCGCCCTTCCCGCCTGCCGGAGGGGAACCCAACGCGACAGGGCCGGCGGGCGATAATTGCCCTCTCGGAGCCGGCACCATGACGCTTCTATTCAATGGCTACGAACTGGGTCAAGTTGCGCGGATCGTCCGGGTTCAAGCCGCGGGTAACCGCCGTATAATAACCATTATATTGTACAAATGGCAAATACAAAACCGCCCGGGCTTCATCGCTTGCATCGGCATGCCCCACCTCGAAGACGAGATCGGCAAATGCGGTGTCTTCTCCCCCTTGGGAGGTAATAATGACGACCGTCGCGCCGTACTGCTTCATCTCTTCCGCCACCTTCAGCTCGTAGGAACGGGCTTGCTCGGACAGCAGCAGCACGATCTGGGTATTCGCATCGACGATCGATTTCGGGCCGTGGCGGAATTCCAGCGTGCCGTAGGCTTCGGTCCATGTATACGTCATTTCCTTCAGCTTCAGGCAGGCTTCCAGCGCCAAGCCGTACAGCGCGCCCATCCCAAGGTAGATCGTCTTGTCGAATCGATGCGTTTCGACCCATGCCCTCACCTTGTCATCCGCCATTGTAACCAACGCCGCATTCGATTGCAATACGGCTTCGAGCTCGCGGCAAGCCGCATCGCTGCCGGACGCAAGCGCGATTCCCGCCTGCATGAGGAACGTCATGCTGCTGAGCGATTTGGTCATGACCGTGCTCTTCTCCGCTCCCGACGGAGAGACGAGGCATTCCGTCATCTTCGCCATCTTGCTCTCCGGATGACATGTGATGCCGCAGGTCGTCCAGTTCGGCAAATCGGCGACCGATTCAAGCGCCAAAATGACTTCATGCGATTCACCGGAACGGGATACGCCGACCAGCAGCGTCTTCTTGGATGGTGTCACGGTCTGATTGCGGAACAGAAACAGCTCCGAGGAAGGAATGGCGGACGCGCTCTTGCCCGTCCATGCCCGGTATGTGGCCGCCATCGTCATCGCCTGGTACCAGGACGAGCCGGATCCGATAAATACAATCTCCTCGAACTGCGCGTTCCCCACATATTTATCTACCCATCCGCGCTGGCGCTGAAGTTGATTCCACGCGTCTTGAAGCGCGGCAGCCTGCTCGCTGATTTCCCGGTACGTATGCGTATCTTGAATTGACATCTCCCAAATTCCTCCCTTATAATCACCTTAAATGAAATTATAAATCAAAATTTTGATTGAATCAATCATCAACTGCTGGAGGTTACAATTATGGGACATCTCATCAGCTCCACTTCAATGCTGCAGGCCGCCCGCGAGCAAGGCTTCGGAATTACCGCATTCAATGTCCACACCCTGGAAATGCTGCAAGCGGTAACGGAAGCGGCCGAAGACACCCAATCTCCGCTCATTTTACAGACAACGGTCGGCACCGTGAAGCATCTCGGTCCGGAATATATCGTGGCCGCGGCGGCGACCGCGGCGAAGCTCTCTTCGGTTCCGATCGCGCTCCATCTGGATCATTGCACCGACTACGATCTGATTGTCCGCTGCATCCGGGCAGGCTACACCTCGGTGATGATCGATGCTTCCATGCATCCTTATGACGACAATGTGCGGATGACGCGGGAGGTCGTGCGCGTCGCCCTGGCGGCCGGGGTCAACGTCGAAGCCGAGCTGGGCAAGGTCGGCGGCGTGGAGGATGATATCGTCGTCGAGGAGGAGGACGCCCGTCTGGCGGTGCCGGAGGAATGCGCCGCCTTCGTCGCCGCGACCGGCGTGCCGACGCTGGCGCCTGCGATCGGAACGGCGCACGGCATCTATAAGGGCGAGCCGAAGATCGCATTTGATAGGCTGGAGCAGATCGCGAAGCAAGTGGCAGTCCCTCTCGTCCTGCACGGCGGCTCCGGCATTCCGGAGGATCAGGTGAAGCGCTGCGTGAAGCTCGGCATGGCGAAGATGAATGTTGCGACCGAGCTCCGCATCGCCTTCTCCGATGCGATCAAGGCCGTATTTGCGGCCAATCCGGATGAGAATGATCCGCGCAAATATATGGTTCCCGCCAAGCAAGCCGTCAAGGCCCTGGCGATTCAAAAAATGGAGATGGCCGGCTGTCTCGGCCAGGCGAACGCCGTCCGCTAATCTCGCGTGCCAACTCGCGGGAACCTCGCAGCGGCGGTAACCGACGCCGTATCTTTCTGTTAGAATTGACGTACCGTCCACTTGAGCCGCTGCAGCCGAGAAGTACCCGCCGTGTCTGACCTGTGGTGAGAACGCGATTCCCTGCGCAGCGGAATTGTTGAAAGGAGAAGCGACATGATTACGACCGTGACGCTGAACGCGGCGATAGACAAAACCTATCTCGTCCCCGGCTTCGCGCTCGATAAGCTGTATCGGGTGGAGCAAATGACCGCCACCGCAGGCGGCAAAGGGATCAATGTCGCCCGCGTCATTCACGCGCTGGGCGAAGAGGTGACCGCCTCCGGGTTCGCCGCCGGCTTCCACGGACAGATGATTCTGCACAAGCTGGGCGAAGAAGGAATTCCCGCCGACTTCGTTCTCGTGGAAGGCGAATCCCGGGTGTGTCTCAACATTTTGGATCCGGGACGCGGCACGCAGACCGAGCTGCTGGAACAAGGCCCTTCCGTCTCTCCGGACGATATTGACGCGATGCGGGACAAAGTGACGGCCCTAGCCGCCCGCTCCTCTCACATCGTGTTCTCCGGGAGCCTGCCGCGGGGCTGTGCCCCCACGCTGTACGCCGAATTGATCGAGATTGCGCGCCGCGCGGGCGCGCTCCCGATTCTCGACACGAGCGGCACGGCGCTGGAGGAAGGCGTGAAGAGCGCGCCCGCGCTGATCAAGCCGAATGAGCATGAGGTCAGCAGGCTGACCGGCGGAGGAGCCGATGCCTCTGAAGACGAGGTGGTCCCGGCCATCCGTCAGCTGATGGCCTCCGGCATCGGGCGGGTCGTCGTCTCGCTCGGCGCCCGGGGCGCGTTGGCCGGTGTCGGCGGCGCGCTCTACCGCGTCTCCCTTCCTGCGGTCAAGGCCATCAATCCCGTCGGCAGCGGCGATTCCATGGTCGCCGGGCTTGTCGTGGCCGATAAACGCGGCCTGTCTGCCGAAGACGGCCTTATTCTCGGCGCCGCTTGCGGCACCGCCAACGCCCTGATGCCGTCCGCCGGGCAAGTGCGGCTGGACGATGTCGAGTCGCTTCGCAACCAAATTCAAGTCGAACGAATCGGCTAAAACCGCAACAGGCGGCCTGTCGTGCAAGATGCACCGCAGG
Organism: Paenibacillus dendritiformis; assembly: GCF_021654795.1. Classification (NCBI taxonomy): domain Bacteria; kingdom Bacillati; phylum Bacillota; class Bacilli; order Caryophanales; family Paenibacillaceae; genus Paenibacillus; species Paenibacillus dendritiformis. The sequence continues at coordinate 536,037 of NZ_AP025344.1, read as the reverse complement.
CCGCCTGTTCGCTTCCGGCTGCTATTCATTCCTTCTCTCTTCGCATCAGCGCATAGACGAAAGCATAGGTGGCCGGAATTCGCCCGCCCGGGCCGCCGAAGCGCTCTCGATACACCTGGGCCATGCGGCGGTACAGGGAGGGGCTCATGCCGGAGGCGCCGGCCTCCAGCGCGTTGCCGGCCCCGATGCGGCGGACCTGGGCCAGCATCTCCGGCACGCTGGCGTACTCGCAGCGGCAGCTCGCCTCTTCCCAGAGCAGGAAGGTCCCGGCCGCAGCCCGCGCCCAGCCGTGCCAAGCCGCCGCGGACGGATACGCCTGTCCGCGCGGACGGGGCGCCCGGCCCTGCTCGGCGTCCGCCTGCCGGAACGCGGCATGCAGCTCGCGCAGCGTGCCCGGCAGGAACGTGGCGAAGGCCAGCAGCCCGCCGGGCCGGAGCAGTTGCACGAGCCGCCGCAGCGTCGCGGCCGGCGTGTTGAACCATTGGAAGGCGGCGCTCGACACGATCAGGTCGTAGCCGCCTTCCGGCTGATCGGCCGCCCAGGCCTCGGCGTCGGCGGCGACCGCACGCAGCTGGCTGCCGGGGCAGCCGTGGCGGCGCAGCTTCTGCTCCGCCTGGCGAAGCATGGCCGGCGCCAGATCGAGCAGCGTGAGCTCTGCCGCAGGATAATGCGGCCAGAGGCTCGCAGCCAAGCCGCCCGTGCCGCAGCCAATGTCGAGGATACGCCCCGCGAGCCCCTGGTGATGCCTTCGCACCCGCTCCGTCAAGCCGGCGGCCATCAGCGGCTGCACCTCCGCGTAGACGTCATACTCCGCCGCATGTCTGCCGAAGCGGCGGGCGACCAGTTGCTTATCAACCCGCGCGCCCGCACCGCTAAGCATCTGGTCATTCGCCCGCCCGGCTCCTATCGTCTGCGATTGCTCCATACCATGCGCTCACCTCCTCTCGCCAGTCCTCCGGATGCGACAGGAACGGCGCATGCCCCGCATCCGGGAGCACCACGGTTCGCAGCCCCGGACCGAATGATGCCCTTGCCCGCTCCATCGCGGCCCGCGGGCATACGAGATCGTTCCCGCCATGCAGCCACAGCAGGCACGGGCGTTCCTCCGCAGCGGCGAGGCGTGCCCACTCCGTGGCCAGATCCGCCGCCTCCAAGTAGGCAAGCCCCGCATCAAGCCCGGCCGGCGTATAGCCGGGAGCGGCGGCCAGCTGTCGCCACAGCTTCTCCGCCAGCGGCGGCCCGCCGGGGCTGGCCGGGCCCGTATCCAGTTGGCCAAGGAACGCCAGCAGCGTCTCCTCCGGCGCCTGTGCCAGACGGCGCCGCATGCGGGCCAGCACGCGCGGCGGCCAGCCCGCCTGCCCGGTGCTGTCGGCGAAGCGCAGTGTCGTGCCGATGAGCAGGGTGCTCTCGATGCGCGGCAGCCCCGCCCATTCGCCGTTCCCTGCGGCGCGCCCGGCCAGCATCTCGATCGCCAGCATGCCGCCAAGCGACCACCCGGCGACATGCCACGGACCGTCCGGCTCCCGCCGGAGCGGAGCGCGCACCGCCTCCCGCAGATCAGCCGCCGTCTCGCATGCGGCGAAGGACACATACCGGTGCGCGAACATCGGCAAGTCCTGCGCGAGCGGACGCCACACCTCGTCGCTCAAGCCCCAGCCGTGAATCCACAGCAGCTTCGCCTGCTGCGGCGGCCGGGGCCGCGGGAACGCCCCGCTCACGGCCGCGCCTCCGCGGCCAGGCGCGCGACCGCATCCGCCGCCTGCAGCAGGTCGGCGTCGCGGTGCGCGGGAGTCGGCGCGAAGCGAATGCGCGCCGTCCCCTCGGGCACCGTCGGCGGGCGAATGGCCACGCCGGCGACGCCCGCCTCCGCGAGCGCGGCGCTAAGCGCGACCGCCCGTCGATCCGTGCCGCACAGGACCGGCACGATATGGCTGTCGCCGGGACCCGTGTCCAGCCCCCCGGCTCGCAGCCGCGCGCGGAACAGGGCCGCCTTGCGCATCAGTTCGGCGCGCGCGATATCGGCAGCGCATACGTCGCGCAGCCGCCGCCGGATGAACGCGGCCACCAGCGGCGGCAGCCCCGTATTATAAATGAGCGTCCGCGCCCGGTTGATCAGGTAGCGGACGACGATGCCGTCTGCGGCAATATAAGCGCCGACCGCGCCAAAGGCTTTCCCGAAGGTACCCATGATGATATCCACCTTCTGATGCAATCCGAGCGCATGGCACAGCCCGCGCCCGCCAGGTCCATACACGCCGCCGCTGTGTGCCTCGTCGACCATCAGCATCGCCCCGTAACGCTCTTTCAGCGTCACGAGATCGGCGAGCGGCGCCACCGTCCCGTCCATGCTGAACACGGCGTCGGTCACGATCAACAGCCGCGTCCGCCGCGACGGGACGCCCGGTCCTCCGGCGTGCCACTGCTTCAACGCCTTTTCGAGCCGATCCATATCCCGGTGAGGATAACGGATATGCCGGGCCCGGCTCAGCAAGATGCCGTCCGTAATGCTCGCATGATTCAGCCGGTCGCTGAAGATGACGCCACTCCGGCCGACCAGGGCCGGAATGACGCCGGCATTCGCCATGTAGCCGCTGCTGAACACGAGCGCCGCCTCCGTTTCCTTAAAAGCGGCCATTTCCCGCTCCAGCGCATCATGCTGCGGATCATGACCCGTGATGAGCCGGGAAGCCCCGGCGCCGATGCGTACGCCCGGCTCGCCGAGGCGGCGGCACTCCGCCGCAAGCCCTGCCCAGCCATCGTCATCGAGCCATGGCTCGAAGCCAAGATAATGGTTCGAAGCGAGATGAAGCAGCCGCTTGCCGCTCCGCTCGATCCATCCATGCTCCAGCCATATCGCTGGCTCCAGCTTGCGGAGCCGGCCCGCCTCCTCCAAGGCGTCCAGCTCGGCACGCATCCAATGCCAACGCTCTGAATTGGCCGCAGCCATCATCGGCTCCATCACAAGGCGCACCGCTCGACTTCGAACCCGAGATCGGCGATCATCTGGTGATCGGCGTTCGCCTCTTGCCCATCCGTCGTCAAATAATCGCCGACGAACACGGAATTGGCCGCATAGAGCGCCAGCGGCTGCAAGGACCCGAGATTGACCTCCCGCCCGCCGGAGGCGCGGATCTCCTTCGATGGGCAGACGAAGCGGAACATCGCCAGCGCCTTCAAGCAGCGGCGCGGGTCCAGATCATGCAGATGGCCGAGCGGCGTTCCCGGAATCGGATTCAGGAAATTGACCGGAATCGAGTCCGCATCCAGTTCCCGCAGCGAAAAGGCGACGTCCACCAACTGCTCATCCGTCTCTCCCATTCCCATAATCACACCGGAGCAAGGCGACATCCCTGCTTGCTTCGATGTATTCACCGTATGTACCCGTTCGCCGTACGTGTGAGTCGAGGTGATATGAGAATAATGATCCTCGCTCGTATTCAAGTTGTGGTTATAGCGATCGACGCCGGCCTGCTTCAGCCGGTTCGCCTGCTCCTGCGACAAAATGCCGAGGCAGGCGCAGATTTTCATCGGCATCGTCGCCTTGATCTCCTCCACGGCGGCGACCACCTGCTCGAGCTCCCGCGGCGTCGGCCCTCGCCCGCTGGCCACGATGCAGTATGTTCCGGCTTGCATCTCCATCGCCTTGCGCGCTCCGTCCACCAGCACCTCCTTTTCCAGCATCGTATACTTCTCTATCGGAGCATCGGATACCCGGGACTGCGAGCAATAGCCGCAATCTTCCGGACAGTGTCCGCTTTTTGCATTAATAATCAGATTCAGTTTCACCTTATTTCCATAGAAATGCCGCCGCACCCGGTAAGCCGCATCCATGATCGCCAGCAATTCGTCATCGTCTGCCCGCAGCACCGCCAGCGCTTCTTCCCGGCTTATTCCTTCGCCGGCTAACGCCTTATCCGCCAGCTTCCGCCAATCCGTCTGCCGCTCTTGCATTGTTTCGCTCATCATCATCGCTCCTTCGCTTTTCCCCATTCCCGGTCTGCCAGCCACTCCGTCAGCCGGGACAGGCGCATTGTGCATTGCAGCCATCGCCCCCGCCATGCCGCCCAAGCGGACGGATCAGCCGCCTGTATCCCTTCCGGCTGCGGCAGCCATGGCATTGCCCCCAATACGGGCACATTCGTCATCGCTTCGATCATGCGGCCGTTCTCTTCCCTCTCTCTCTCCGTTGCCGCCTCCGGCGGACCGCTGAACACGACACCGATATCAGCGATGCCTCGTTGACGGGCATAAGAGATGGCCGTCACGGTGTGACTGACGGTTCCCAAGCCGGGGGCAGCCACGAGCAGCACGGGAAGACCCAGCCCCTGCGCCAGATCCGCCATCGTCATCTCCCGCGTGAACGGAACGGCAATCCCGCCCGCTCCTTCCGCGAGCAGGAACTCGTCCGACTCCATCCGCCGGCGGCCTTCTTCCAGCAGGGCTTCCACAGACAAGCGAACCCCTTCCCGTTCGGATGCCATCCAGGGCGCCAACGGCTCGCGCAGCGTCCACGTCGCAATCCCCTCCTCGGCGAGCTCGGACATTCCGCTGCCCATCCGCAGCCGGTAGCTGTCCGCATCCGGAGCTCCTAATGCCACGCCGCTCTGGACCGGCTTCCAGAGACTGAGCTTGCGCCTCCGAACCGAGTGGAGGTAAGCCGCAATCCCTGAAGCCACGATCGTCTTCCCCGTCTCCGTCCCCGTCGAGGACACGAATAAGCCTGCCGCCTTCACCGGTTTAGGCTGTGTTTCTGGCATCATAGCGTTCCCTCTTTTCTGTCAACTAAAATAAATCTATATCGAGTTAACGTTACAACGATTTATTTTACAAGAATGGAAGGGTGACGACAAGACTTTGTAAACTTTTTTATTCTATTGTTAGGTTAACATATGTCGCAGGCCGGGCATAAATTCGCTCTTCTCTTCCGAGCGCCGCCACTAACCAAATCCCTTTCCAACCTTTATGCCAATATCCCCTTGAATCAGAAATGCCCTGCCCGCCATTTTCCTCGCGAATTCGATGAATGGCAACCATTGGACAATCGTGCTGATACGTTAGGTGCCCCACTCTCCCTGCCTGACTCGTTGGGATAACGATCAAAAGGGACAGCAACACCTCCCCCAATCCGCCAACCTGTTAACGTACCTACAACCCCCTCCTGACTCGATGGGATAACGAACATAAGAGATACGGGAGAAGGCCCCCTAGGCCAAGAAACGTTCATGCCCCTCCTATCCAATTTAGGAGAGCTTGGGCGATAGAAGCGGTTAATTGTTCTACGCAATTCAAAACTTTCGGCCGTTTCATGCATCTAATCATAGGGAAGGTAAAAAAGGCTTGCTGGCGGGGCTTTTCATGTCGTTTTTTAAGAAAAAAATAATAGTTCTTTATGAAGTTTCCATATGATTTAACTGCTAGTTGTTGTAAGATGGACAAAGGTTTAAGAGATAGTTAGTTTGGCAACTTGGATGGTGGAAACGGAAATTATGATTTATACGGATTGGTTTTATTGGCTGTTCGTGCTCGTGGCTGTCGTCACGTATCACCTTATGCCGCATCGTGTCAGACCCTGGGTGCTCTTTGCCTCGGGTGTCGCATTTTACTACTATTATGCGGGTTCTTACCTGTTCCTGTTGCTGGCGGAGGTTATCGTTGCCCTTGTTGTCGTGATGGCCGCGGCGAAGCGGGCCAAGAGGTGGATTTATCCCGCCGGCATTATCGGCGCCATTCTCGTGCTTGGTTATTTCAAGTACACGAATATGATGCTGGATACGTTAAATGAGTTGTTTGCTTTTTTGCATCAGCCCTTCTTGCCTAAGGCAGAGCAGATTGTGCTCCCGCTCGGCATTTCCTATTTTACGTTCGAGCTGATTCATTACTTGGTCGAGCGCAAACGCGGAACTTTGCCGGATCATCGGCCGGAAGGTCTGTTGTCGTTTATATTCTTCTTCCCGACGATGGTGGCTGGGCCGATTAAGCAGTTTCAGATGTTTTATCCGCAGCTTACATCGAGATTTCACATTGACCATATGCTGATCGGAGTCACCCGGATTGGGTTCGGCCTGTTCAAAAAGCTTGTCCTCGCCGGATCCATTGATTTGCTTGCACAGCCCGTCTACTCGGCGGCCGGCATAGCGGAGGCGGATACCGCCAGACTCTGGATTTCGCTTGTCGCCTATACGTTCGTCATTTATTTTGATTTCTCGGGCTATTCCGACATCGCCATCGGAACGGCTCGCTTGTTCGGCATCGTCATCCCGGAGAACTTCCGCTTCCCGTATCTGGCCCGCAGCATAGCCGAGTTCTGGAATCGCTGGCACATCTCGCTCGGTTCTTGGCTGACCCGCTATGTGTATTTCCCGCTCGGGGGAAGCCGAGTCCCTGCTCACCGGGTCTATTTGAATTTGATGGCGACGATGACCGTGTCCGGTCTCTGGCACGGAGCCGCGTGGAATTTCGTTGTCTGGGGCATGTTCCATGGCGTGATGCTATGTATTCACCGGTTCTATGTGAAGCAGATCAAGCCTTCATTAAAACCCGTTCCGAAATGGCTGAAGCCGGGAACGACAACCATCGCGATTTTGATTACGTTCTTCGGAGTGACAATCAGCCGGGTGTTTTTCATTCTGCCGATTGCAGACGGATGGGATTTGATGCTCCGGCTGCTCGGATTGCGATAGGTTAACCGATTTTCGATTATTGATGGAATGGAAGTGTGAGGTATAATGGCTAATTTATTTCTGAACAAGACCGTGTCCGTCATGCTTATCTCGTTCGCCTTGGTCGGATTGCTGGGACTAGGCAACGGAGCCGATCGGGTGGTCGAACAAATGAGACAAGAAGTCGTGACCCATGCAAAAAAGGAACTTCGCGTTCCGACCTATGATTCAATCGTCTATACGCCGTTATGGGTGGAATATTTGAAGGAGCAGCCGAATGACGGCAAAAAGGTCATCGGCATGTTCGGGCCTTCCACCGTATTTGGCACGACCGTAAAAAAGGGGGAGAACACCTCGGCCGGCGTCCTTCAGGTCCATTTGAAAGACAGCCGCGTGATTAACCTCGGGATTGCCGGCGGAAGATTTACGGAGACTTATGCCCTGCTCGCCTCGATGATAGACAAGGTCGATTATGTCGTCTATGAGATTAACTACGGCATCGCCGTCGTCTCGGATAATGAGCCGAATGTTGTCGTCTATCCGTCCCTGGTCGAGAAGCTGGATCAAAATATCCCGCGCAGCTGGCTGGATGAATTCCCGGACAAGAACCGCCAGTCGCTTCCGAGCGACACTCACAATTGGTTGACGTCCCATTTCCTGAATAAGTGGACCCTCTACCATGATCGCGACGCGATCAGCTACCGTCTGTTCAAGACCCGTACGCCAATGGAGAAAATCCGCCGGGAAATCCAAAAGAAAGAAAATGAGAAAAAGGGGATAAAAGAAAGCTATACCCCGATGTATACGGCCTACGACAAATTGAAGGACGCTCAAAAGGAAGGCATCGACAAGCACTACAAAGAGCTGTATCGCTGGAATAAGCCTTTTGATAAAGATAACAGCTTCGGATTGTTCATGATCGAAAAAACGCTTGATCTGCTGCAGGAGCATGACAAGAAAGCCGTATTCTATTCGGCTCCGCTGGATAAAGAGCATATCGCGAAGAAAAAGCTCTTCAACTGGAACGAGTATACCAAGGTAATGGGGGCTTATCAGAAGCTGATAGAGTCGAGAGGCTACCCATATATCGAATTCAATAAAGAAAAGAACAATACGATCCCGCATGAGTATTATCGCGACCCGGCTCATCTTATCGACAAAGGCAACAAAATGTTTGGCGAAATTTTGTATAAGAGGTTGAAGGATTATGGAATTACAACCCCGTAGCGCCAGATTGGCCGAAACGAAAGCCCGCCGTCTTACTCATCGCATCGGACGGGCGCTGATGATGGTGGGGGCGGCGCTCGGCGGAGCCATCGTCCTGATCGCCATCGTGCTCGGTATTTTATTCTTCTCCGGTGAAACGCAGGAATTTATTTATATGAACTTCTAGCGTATAAAAAAAAACGGCATGCCATGACTGAGTCCCGGTCCCGCATGCCGTTTTTTTTGCCTGCATGAGACTGCGGAGATCAAATGGAGTCTCGGCAGCCGGATTGGCTTTTTCTCTGCACGCCGCCGTCCGGGGCCCCCCCTGGGGGCAAGCCTCCATCACTGGGTCCCGATCCGGAACCAGAGCCAGAACCCCCACATCCGCAGCGCAAGTGAGAACCCGGCGGGAGGGAACGATCTCTTTCATGCCTGCTTGCCATTTCCGACGATTTTGCCTGCACTATCCGCCCGATTTCTTTTACGGGTTCCAGGCTCATTAACAGTTTGTCGCAACCGCGATCTCTCAGGTGTTGTGCCAACTCTTCCCAGAGGTCATGCTCTCCAATGAACTTGAGAAATCGATGAAGCTGATTCACAGGTATTTCAACCAGCTTGTCGACGCTCAATCGTTCGTCAGTCATGTTGATTCCTCCCAAAATATAGCTGTTTTTTGGCTTCGCTGCTGCCTAACCGTTCTGACGATAGAGCCGGTACGCAACACCCTTTTAGTGTGACCGCTTCGGATGACTGCTATGCCCCTTTGGGTCTATGAACAAAAAAGAGGAACGCAGTTTGCGCCCATTAAGTCCCTATACGCCGTTTTCTTTTCCGTTCTCCGGGTGATAAACGTCCACACAACCGGTGGATATTCGCCATAACATGCCTTTAAGTGCGATTGCGGATCTTCTGCATAATTAGGGGTAGGTGGGGAATTTTCCTATGATCTATACAGCTCTTGGTGATTCCATTACATTCGGGGAGAATGCAACTTCGGCGGCACGGGCTTATCCCCGACTGGCCGGATCGATGTCCCGCCCTTACCGGGTATATATTCTGGCGCGTCCCGGCTGGAGCGCCTATGATCTATTGGATGCCGCGATATGGCAAGGGTCCTCCCTGATTCGCCGTTCCGCTGCGGTCTCCGTATGGATTGGAGGCGTGGATCTGGCGAACGCCGCGCTGTCCGCGCTTCGAATTCGCCAGCCTCTGGCTGCCAAAGTGATTTTAAGCCGTTATAAACGAACCTTGCATGCACTCCTGACCCACATCAAAGACATCAGCCATGCCCGGATCATTTGCTGCACGCAATATAATCCGTTTCCGAACAGCCCGCTATCCATCATGTCGATAGACCGGTTAAATAACGCGACCAAGGAAGTGGCGAAAAGCTGCGGCGCCGCGGTCGCGCCTGTGCATTCGTGGTTTGAAGGCAAACAAGCCGATCTGATTTACGGATATCGAAAAGGAAAGCTGGAAGACGCTTTGACCGGGTTCCTGCCCATCCATCCCAATGATCAGGGGCATCGGCTTATTGCCAAAGGGCTGGCCCCCTATCTTGCCGCGTCCAGGCCAACTTCCTGATCACTCTTCCTCTGCTTCGGCAATAAAAGAGAGCGGAACGAATCTGTTCCGCTCTCTTTCTCTTGTCCCCGGTGCCCGCGCGTCATGCCGTGCGCCTCTGTGCCGATCATGCCGTCCCGTATCTTTCTTGGGTTGACTTCCAAGTCGGATTGAAGTGGGGACTGACATAGATAAGCACGGCCTCTCCGTCCTTCAGCAGCGTATCCTCCAGCTCAAAGATTTCTCTGAAAGCGTTCTCTTTCTTCCGAATGTGACAGTGAATTCTAAAAGTGATGTAAAATTTTCAGATCGTGCTTGCTTCGTTTAACTATATTTGTTACTATAACTGACGAACGTTCGTTAATACTGAGGTGATTTGATTGAAAAGCGAAGAAATTAAGGATGCGGCTTTGAAATATTTCACCATGCATGGTTACGAAGGAGCATCCCTGTCTCTCATTGCGGAAGATGTCGGCATGAAAAAGCAATCGTTATACGCCCATTTTAAAGGAAAGGACGATCTTTTTCTGCAAGTGCTGCGCGATGCGAAGGAGACGGAGCTCTCTACCAAGCTTCAATATTTTAGCAGCATAGGCTCTCTGCATCCCGAGAAAGCTTTATATGGATTTCTGCAACTGATCATCGATCTTTTCCAAAAAAATGAGCAGCTCACGTTTTGGCTGCGCATGTCTTTTTTTCCGCCTGCCCATCTCGCCAAAGCGATCGAACAGGAAGTGATCGATATCGAAGAAAAGGTGCAGGCGATGCTAAGACGCAAGTTCCAGGATTGGATCGACGAGAAAGCCATCATCGAAGAGGCGGCCAAGACGCCGACCCTCGCCTTCCTGGGCGTCGTCGATTCCATTATGCTGGAGCTTGTGTACGGCGGGAACGACGAGAAACGGCTGAAGGATAAAGTGGAGGCCTCCTGGACCGTCTTTTGGCGAGGAATTGCACATCCTTGATGTAGACAGACAGAAAGTGGTTGATGATATGAAGAAAACAATCAAAGAACAAAAAGCGGTCTTGCTTATTCTCCTTAGCAATGTATTCATTGCCTTTCTGGGCATTGGCCTGGTCATCCCCGTCATGCCGTCTTTCATGAACATGATGCACTTGTCAGGCAAAACGATGGGCTATCTCGTCGCCGTATTCGCCGTGGCCCAATTGCTGATGTCCCCGCTTGCGGGACGCTGGGTTGACCGTTACGGCCGCAAGAAGATCATCATCATCGGCTTATTCCTGTTTAGCGTGTCCGAGCTTGTCTTCGGCTTGGCCGGAAATGCGGCGATGCTTTATTTCGCCAGACTTCTGGGAGGAGTTAGCGCGGCCTTCATTACGCCGGGGGTTACGGCTTATGTAGCGGATATCACCTCCATTCAGGAACGGCCGAAGGCAATGGGCTATGTGTCGGCCGCCATTAGCACCGGCTTTATTATCGGCCCCGGCATCGGCGGCTTTATCGCGGAATACGGCATACGCATGCCTTTCTACTTTGCGGCGGGAATCGCCTTTTTCGCCTGCATTTTATCCGTGTTTATTTTGAAAGAGCAGCTCACGAAGGAGCAGCTGGCGGAAATATCCGCGAACGCAAAGCAAAGCAGCTTTCTGGCCGATATGAAAAAATCGCTTCACCCGCTCTACTGTATCGCATTTATTATCGTCTTCGTGCTCGCTTTCGGTTTATCGGCATACGAAACGGTGTTCAGCCTCTTTTCCGATCGTAAATTCGGCTTTACGCCCAAGGATATTGCAGTCATTATTACGGTAAGCTCCATTTTCGGCGTCGTCGTGCAAATCTTTATGTTCGGAAAAATGGTAGAAATACTCGGCGAAAAGAAGCTGATCCAATTATGCTTGATTACCGGGGCCATCTTGGCGGTGGTGTCCACCGTCATCTCCGGCTTTTGGATCGTGCTGGCGGTAACGTGCTTCATCTTCCTCGCCTTTGATCTGCTGCGGCCGGCCTTGACGACATTTCTGTCCAAAGCGGCCGGGAAAGAACAGGGCTTCGTCGCCGGAATGAACTCCACCTATACAAGCTTGGGGAATATCGCCGGACCGGCGATGGCCGGAATGCTGTTCGACGTTAACATTCACTATCCTTTCCTCTTCTCCGCCGTCATTATGGTCATCGGCCTCGGCATTACCGTCATGTGGAAAGAGAAGCAATTTGCAGAACACGAAGCTGAATAGCTTGATCATCGTCCGATTGATTTAAAGGAGTGTCTCACAGGGGCTCCATCATGATGGAGATGACGACTTAACAGAGAATGCGGATGCGGGAAAAACGGCGGCGCGCAAACCGGTGGAAGAGGGATGAAGCAGTGAAATGCTGCGTGGATGCATCAATTTCTGCTCTTTAACCCGCTATTTGCTGAAATTCCTGCAAAAGTCAGGCTGTTGAGAAAGAAGTTTTGAGTAGGAAAATGGATATTTCCACCATCCTGAAAACTGCACCATTTCCCTAGACACGCCCATCCGGCAGGCGAAATCCGCAAACTCCACGATTTTTCCAGGCACGCCGATTCGGTAAGCGAAATCCTGCAGAAATACAGCAATTCGATATGGACGACGATTCCAGAAAGGGAATCCTGCAAAATTACAGGAATTTCCCCCGTTTCGCTTCGGTTTGAAGCAAAAGGGCCTAAAATGATGTAGATTTGCAGCAATTCCTCGGGATGGGGACTCATTAAGCCGAAATTCCTGTAAAAGAGCAGCAATTTCCTCCGCACGTCCAAGCCCCAGGAGGCAGCGATGCTTCCAGCAGGCCGGATAATGCTTCCAGCAGGCCGATAGTGCTTCCAGCAGGCTGATAATGCTTCCAGCAGGCTGATAATGCTTCCTGAAGGCGATGATGCCCCCAGCATCCGACGCGGTCGGTTGGATCCCGTAAAATCAGGCCATTGAGTAGTCTATGGGACTTTTCACCTGTGATGTGGATCTCTTCTCCCGGTAGAAAAAAATCGATTTAAAACGCTCTAAGAGCCAAAGTTTGGATGAGGAAAATGGACCTTCTCCACCCCTTCACAAAAAACAGGGGTTTTCCAACAGCCTGAAAAGTACATGATGTTCATCGATTTTGTCTTTTATCGATTAGACAGTCAGAAATTGATGCCATTTTGCAGGATTCCCTGTAACGAAGTACGCGTCCTAAAGGAAAAGTGTATTTTTGCAGTTTTTCGGCGAATCGAGCTTTGAGAATCAGGGGGGTTGTCTCCCTGTAGTGAAATACTACTTTCGGGACACCCATTTTCCTCTTTTCATTCGATTCGGTTTCCTTTATCACCAGGCAAAAGCTCTTCGCCTCGACATTCCCCCCGCGCGCCCTTAGCTCTGACACGGCAGTGGAGAATGATTGACGTTGAATCGGATGACGGTTGGATTTTCCGCTCGTCCATAAAAAAGAGCGGGTGAAAAACGCCCGCTCTCCATATGCCCGTTCTATTCATTTTTATTTTGGCTGCCGTCCGGACGCTTCCCGGACTCCTTGTCCTCCTCCGGCTCGGCTCGTTCCAGTTCCATGTCCTCCCGGCCGATCAGTTCATGAATCTGATGCTTAATCGTCTCGGATCGGGTCCCGAATATCGCCTGCACATTGTTGCCGACCTCCAGCACGCCCGAGGCGCCCAGTTCCTTCAGGCGCTCCTTGTCCACATTGCCCCTATCCTTGACCTGCACGCGCAGGCGCGTAATGCAGGCATCCAGGGAGGCAATGTTGGCCTTGCCTCCAAGCGCCGTCAGGATGCCGCGCGGCAATTCTTCTCCCGCCGCCGCTTCCGTCTTGGCCGCGGCCGCCGGCGCGGCCGCTTCCCTTCCCGGCGTTCGCAGGTTGAAGGTGCGGATGGCGAAGCGGAAGCCGAAGTAGTAAATCAGCGCCAGCACCAATCCGACCGGGATGACGAGCCAGTACGGCGTCCGGTTCTGCAGCACGCCGAACAGCAAATAATCGATCACGCCGCCGGAGAACGTCATTCCGATTTTGATGCCGAGCAGATGCATTGTCAGGAACGACAGGCCCGCGAACAGGACGTGCACGGCAAAGAGAAGCGGCGCCACGAACAGGAAGGAGAATTCGAGCGGCTCCGTAATGCCGGTCAGGAAGGACGTCAATGCGGCCGACCCCATCAGCCCGGCCACAAGCTTCTTGTTCTCCGGGCGCGCTTCATGGTAGATGGCGAGGGCAGCTGCCGGCAGGCCGAACATCATGAACGGATATTTTCCGGTCATGAAGGTGCCCGCCGTCAACTCAACGCCGTCTTTCAGCTGGGCGAAGAAGATTTTCTGATCCCCCCGGACGAGATCGCCCGCTTTGCTCACATATTCCCCGAATTCGAACCAGAAAGGCGCATAAAAGATATGATGCAGCCCGAAGGGAATGAGCGCTCGCTCGCAAATGCCGAAGATGAAGGCCGCCAACGCGCGGTTCGAATCGATAAGCGAATGGGAAAATGCATTCAGCCCGCTCTGGATCGGCGGCCAGATGAACACCATCACAATGCCGATAACAAGCGACGTGACGGCCGTAATAATCGGAACAAAGCGCTTGCCCGCGAAGAAACCGAGGTACGAGGGCATCTCGATCTTGAAAAAGCGCTTATAGAGCACGGCCGCCGTGATGCCGATAATGATGCCGCCGAAGACGCCCGTCTGCAGCGTTGGCACGCCTTGCACGATAGCGTAGGCGAAGTTGCTCTCCACCATCTCCGGCGTCACATTCATAATGACTTTCATCGTCACGTTCATGACGAAATAGCCGACGATGGCGGCAAGCCCCGCTACCCCGTCCCCGCCCGCGAGACCGATGGCCACACCGACCGCGAACAGCAAGGACAGGTTGTCGAATACGATGCCTCCGGCTTGCTCCATCACGCTGGAGATCAGGCTGACAGCGCCGGTGCCCAGCACCGGAATACGAGCGATCAGATCCGGATTGCGCAGGGCGTTGCCGATGCCGAGCAGGATGCCCGCCGCCGGCAGAATGGCGACCGGCAGCATGAGCGCCTTGCCAACCTTTTGCAGAACGCCGAATATCGATTTGAACATGGAACTCAACTCCTCACGATATGCCGCTAAGCGGAATGGAAAAGAACCCTGTTGTTACCATTTCCAATCCGTTATGGCGCTATGCATGCGAGTGAGTTCGGATTTCTGGCCCGCTCCCCTTACCGCTATTCCTCCATGACGACCGCTTTGGTCACATTCATCTCGCCATACCGGGCCATGACGTCGGGCAGTTCATCCATGCGGAAGTGATGGCTGATCAGTGGTTCAATATTTACGATATGTTGCGCGAGCAAAGCGATCGACTCCTCGTGCGTATACGGATTGATGAACGAGCCCATGATGCGCAGCTCCTTGCTGAACACCTCGAATGGCGACAGGCTGGCTCGCGCCTCCGGAGAAGCGACGCCGAAGAGCAGAACCTGCCCGCCTTTGCGGGCCGCCTTCATGGCTAGCTCGACGGATTCCGGAAGTCCGGCGCACTCGATCACGACATCGGCTGTGCTGCGAAGTTCATCCGCTGCGCCTGGTTCCCGCGGCGAGACGACGGCTTCGGCGCCCAGTTCACGCAATAATCTGTGCTTGCGCTCGGCCGGCTCGCATACGGTAATGCGCGCGACGCCCGCGGCCGCGGCGAGCTGCAGGAACAACTGGCCGATGAAGCCGCCCCCGATAATCAACACATGCTGATTCGCACGCAGCTCCAGCTTCTTGAAGCCATGCAGCACGCAGCCAAGCGGCTCGGCCATCGCTCCCTCGGCCCAGCTCACCTGGTCGGGCAGCTTGTAGCAGTTGGCCGCCGGCGCCACGCAGGATTCGCCCATCCCGCCGTCTCTCGTCACGCCGACGGCCTCCAGCCGATCGCACAAGTGAGCGCGGCCGCTCCGGCAATATTCGCACGCCCCGCAATAGATATTGGGGTCGACGGACAACCCGGTCGCCCGGGCCCAGATCCGTGACCGCCTCCCCCACGGCGTCGACGATGCCGGCCAGCTCATGGCCAAGCACGATCGGCGGCTTCACCTCCGCCGAGCCCGGATGGCCATGATAAATATGCTGGTCTGTGCCGCAAATGCCGCAGCAGACGACGCGCAGCCGCACCTCATCCTTGCCGGGCCGGCGCTCGCCCCATTCCGTTACCTCCATCATTTTCGTTCCGCGCAGAACTGCCGCTTTCATGCTCCTCATCCCTTTTCCCGCATGATTGTTCTCCTTCTCCATCCCCGGGCCGCTCGCGGCAATCCACGCTTCATCCAGCTCGATCTTGACCATGCGGGCCGCCCGGTCGGTCTCGATGCGGATGATGCCGGCCTCCTCATCCACGACGATCTGCAGGTTGGCCGGTTCGAAGCGCATCTCCTTATAGTCGCGCAAGTAGACATAGTTATCTTCCGTGAGGCCGCTTCCGGACGAGATGACGCACACCGCCTCTGCCGGATCCGCCCCGTTCGTCAGCTCCGCTTCGGACAGCGCATCCAGCTCCCTTTTGCCATTCGGCTCCAGATATACCTCATAGTCGCGCTCATACAGCTTCGTTCCATCCATCCGGTACACGGCCAGCCGGACCTGGTCTTCGTACGGCTCCAGCGGTCGTTGAGCGCCCACAGATGAAGATCCCGGCCGGCATCGTGATCCGCCGTCAGCAGCACCGGTGCATAGAACTTGCGCGCGTAATGATACGCCGCCTTCGGCAGCCCGTAATAGTCGATGACCGACCAGCCCGTGCCGGGCCAGCAGTCATTTAACTGCCAGAACAACGCGCCGAGCCGCGGCCCCCAGTCCCATCCGTAGTGGCTTTGGGCCTTGCGCGTCCATATCCTTTTTTTGCTGAAGCCGGACCAATAATATTGCATCTTGCTCTGTACATGGAGGTGAACCGGATCCAGCTTGACCGCGAGGACATTCTTGCCCTTGTTCAGCTCCCGCGTCACCTCGAACGAATGGCGGATGAACATATTGTCCGTCGATCCCAATTTCACCCCGTTCAAATACACCGTCGCGAACGTATCGAGCCCTTCAAACACAAGCTCCATCCGCTCCATGTCCTCCAACGTCCGTCCCAATGGAACGTCGTCCGGTACCACCACACCTTCTCCTCGACCCAGCGGCATTTCTGAAATGCCCGTAGAACGGATCCTCGATAATGCCCTTCTCGATCAGCGTCGTATGCACATCCCCCGGCACCTTCGCCGTCATCCAGAAATAATCGATATACTCGGGGGAAGCCGCCTCCAAATCGCGCGCCTCGCCGATATTGAAATGGCGCAGCTTCCAGTTCTCGTTCAGTCTCATATCGCGCTCCTATCCAGAAGACACCAAGACTGAATCGGAGCTTGAGCTGGCCCTGCCGTCTTTTCTGAAGAATCAAGACGTGAACGGGATTCTGATTCTGTCCCACTTGAGCACGGATTTTACGAATGCGGTGATCGGTACCGGAATACCGACCGTGCTCATTGATCACCATCATCCGGCCATTCATGCGGACTGCATCTTGACGAACAATCGGTTCAGTGCCTATGAGACCGTTCGGCACCTGTGCGACTTGGGGCACCGGAGCATCGGTTATATCGGCAATATCGATTTCTCGCCGAGCTATTATGAGCGGCTGGAAGGATTCCGGCTTGCCTCCGCGATATGGGAATAGAAGCCCATCCGCAATGGGTCGTGACCGATGCCGTTGAACAGGCCGATTATGTCATGGAGACGCTGAAAGGGATGAGCGCTCAACCGACTGCCTGGTTCTGCGTGAACGACGGACTCGGGTTTCTCGTCAATTCCACGCTCCACCAGTTAGGGTTTCAGGTGCCGGACGACGTCTCGGTATGCAGCTTCGATTACGGGCAGTTGTCCCGCTTGGCCACGCCGATGACGACAACGATGGCCGTCGTTCTCAACCTGTTCGGCCGCAAAGCCGTCGAGCAGCTCTTCTGGCGCATGGAGCATAAGGATGAGCCGTTCACCGAACTGCTGCTGCCGACCAAAATTATTATCGTACGCGAATCTACGGCTCCCCCGCGGAAGTAAGGATGGCAGCCCATCATGCCGAACGGACAAGCGCTTCCGCTTGTCCGTTCTTCCCGGGCGTCTGGCCGCAGATGCCCGCCGCTGCATGCAGACCTGGCCGTTAGGCCGGGTCTCTTTTCGTCTTGTCGTTATGAACTTTTCCCTTTAGGACGGAAGCCGCCCAATATACAGCAGACTCTCGGCAGGAAGATGGTCCGCGCTGCCATTCAGTATCGCCTGCACGTCCTGCAGCATGTCGTGCAGGCCGACTTCCGCGCCAGGCCGGCCCGTATAAGCCTCGGCGACATGGAACGGCTGAGTGAGATAGGCTTCCAGCCGCTCGCCTCGATCATAAGTATGCCGCTCCGAGCCCGGAATGCCGTTCAGGCCCTTCACCTGGACGAGGGAACGCAGCTCCCGGTATCGCCGCAGCAGCTTCTGGGCCCGCTGCTGGACGGCAAGATGGTTCTGGTCGAGATGCACCCCCTCCAGAATGGAGGAGGTCGAGTAGAGCGGATTCACCGCCGGGAACTTCAGTCTGGCCGCGAGGTCGGCATCGAAATACCACAGCGTCTCTAACGGCCCGTACGGGAGATCCTCGTCGACGGCAAGCCCCTTCAGGTCGACCAGAAATGTCGTGGCCCCGGTAATCCCCGCTTGCAGCAGCCGTTCCTGCAAGTCATAGATGCCGCCTGTCAGCACATGCTCCCGGTCCGCGGCGAACACGATCTCCCGGTCCGGGCCGGCATCGGCCATCAGCCGATACGTCTCCTCAATCGAATAGCTTACCTGATCGACGCCGTCCAGCAAATCGCTCAGCTCCGGATACTCTCCCTCCGGCTTGAGCAGGATCGTACCGTACCCTTCCTTCCCCAGGTTGTGGAACAGCTCGCCCAGCAGAACGAGCTGCCCCATCCCCGGACGGGCCACCAAACCAACCGTTCCGCCCTTGGCCAGCGGGGCGAACAAATCGAGCGGCTTAATGCGCGTCTCGATCATGTCCACCGCCTCCCCGCGCAAAATCAATTCATCCAGACTGCATTTCGCCAGCTCGGCGAGCGCCGCGATCGTCCGGACCTCCGCCCGGCCGACCGGAATTTTCCCTGTACATAGATTGGAGACCGTAGCCGGCCGCAATCCAACCGTCCGGGCCGCGCTCGTCAGATTCGGAACCCGCTGTCTCAGCAATGATACGTTCAGCTTCAGATTATCCAACATCTACACCCTTCTTATCGTTAATGTGCGGCCGTATCCCGTTCATGAAGCGCTCGGCCGCTTGAATGAATACATTCGGATCCGGCTCGAAAATATTATGATCGCTCTCCTCGAATACGACAATCTCGGCTTGCGGCAGCTTCTCCCGGTATTGTTCGGCCGCCTCCGCCGACAAGGCGGCGCCTTCCGTTCCGCCACGGATGATCAGGGCGGGACAATGCAGCGACGGCAATCGCTCCCACAGCATGACCGGGTCGGACTCCTGCTGCAGGGCATGCAGCGCCTCGGTGCTCATTCGCTCGGACAGCGGCTTGCCCCGCCAAGGCGGAAGCGAGGAGAAAAACTCGACCCAGCCCGGCTTCAATCGCGTATGGACCGCCGGGTAATCTCCGATAATGAGCCCCTGGATTCTATCCGGATGCTGTACCGCATACCCAAGAGTATAGGCCACCCCTCTGGAGAAGCCCATGAGCACGAACTTCCGCAGCTCCAGTTCTTCGATGGCCGCCTCGATATCGCTGACATGATATTTCAGCGTATACCCGCTTGCCGGGGCATCGCTGCGGCCGCGTCCCCGCAGCGTAATGACCACGCAATGTCTTGGATATAGCTTCTCCACGACCTCCCGATAATCCTCCGCCGCTTCCGCTAATCCGGGAATGATGACAAGCGGCCAGCCGTCCTTCGTCCCGCGGTTCGCTTCCATGACATGAATGTTCACGCCCCGGTTGTTCACATAACGTTCTTCCACGTTCATTGTAACATCCTCCCTGTGCCGGCTCTCCCGGTGATATAGGCTTACCGCAGTGCGTTGTACGGCAGCAGCGCATGGACGCCTTTGACTGAATTCACGATCTGCGTAATGCGAAGATCGACGGTCAATGAGGCGTAAGCATACGCTTCTGTACGCGAAATCCGATAGAGTGATGACATCCAGTCGATCATATCATGCAGGGCCATCCACATCGCTTCCTCCAGATCCTCATGGAATCCCATCGTCAGCCACCCTGCATCGGTCTTGGCCCTCGGCATCGCCAACGGCAGGTCATCCTTTACCGTCAACGTGCAGCTCACTCTCTCCATCGGGCACTCCAGCGCAGGGCCGCCCACTTCTCCGTCGCCCTGGACCGCATGACCGTCTCCGATGGAGAACAGCCCCCCTTCCACCGGGATCGGCAAATACAGCGTGCTGCCGGCCTGCAGCTCCTTGCAGTCGATATTCCCCCCGGAAGCCCGGGGCACGAAGGTCGTATGCTGGCCCGGCTCCGGCGGCGGCATGCCCATAATGCCCATGAATGGCTTTAGTCCGACAGCGTAGTCGAAATTGCCGAACTGGCTTCGCCCCACCATCCGGTCGGCGTCCAAAGCAAAATCAAGGTAAACCTCGGGCTCTTCGGTCATTCCCAGCTTCTCATTCCAGTAGCTCGGAAATCCTCCCGCCGATGTCCATCCCCATGAACCGGGTACAATCTCATGCAGTTTGATCTCCAGCGTCTGCCCCGGCCGGGCTCCCCGGATAAATACCGGACCGACCAGCGCGTGTCCAAAGTGCGGACATTGGCGGCTCGGCTTCCGTTCCGTGAACTTCTTTCTCGGCTCCCCCGGCACAGAGCGCTTTTCCAAGCCCCATCCGGCGTCCAACGTGCGAAAAATAACCGTATCCCCGGAATCGATCGTTAACGCCGGCTCCAAATCTTTGCTAAAAAAGCCGTGAAGCGTGTCTGCATCCGGCTTCAATTCATGAATCTTCGGCATAGCTTCCTCCTCAGCCCGTCATGCAAGACGGCGAAGGGACAGCTGCCGCCTTGTTACTTTATAAGGTAATCTTAATTACTTTTTAAGTCAATCATTATTTTCTCCTTGACGTAAAAATAATTACCCTATAAAAAAACAACCACCGCTAGAGATAACTCCAACGGTGGTTGTTCTATCTAGCCGCACCAGGCGGAACGCAATCAAGCCGATTTCCCTTGTCCGTGCTCGTACCCAAACGATACCTCATCCGATCTCGCAAATCCCGCAAATGCCCCAGTGTAGAGACGCCTTGCACATCTTCGTACATTGTCTCGCTCAAGGTCCCGCCCATGGTCCCAAGCTTCCGGAAGTTGCCGAACCGCCCCAAGCACATCAAGGGGGCTGTCCCATAAGCAGGTTTTCGCTGCCATGAGCCCCCCCTGATTCTCAACGCTCGACTTGCCGAAAAACTGCAAGAATGCAGTTTTCCCTTATAACGTTTGCTTCGTTACAGGAATTCCTGCAAAACCGCATCAATTTCAGCATATGAAACCGATAGAAAGCAAAAATCGGCGGAAATAATGTACTTTTGCAGGAATTGAATAAAATATCGGCTCAAAGGGCGTAAATTCCTGTATTAACCAGGCTGTTGAGAAAGTCCAGAGGATTTTTGGGCACTTCATCAGGACTTCTCTCTCAGTAGAAAAATTTTATCTGATCGAGTGCCTGAAAACTGCACAATGAAATGTCTATCCGATAGGCGAAGTCCTCAAAACTGCACGGTTTCTCAAGGCACGTTGATTCAGTAGGCAAAATCCTGTACAAATACAGTAATTCTGTAGGGACGACTTCACCAGAATGGGAATCCTGTAAAACTGCAGCAATTTCACCCGTTTCTCTTCAACTTAGCTCAAAAGGGCCTAAAATGATGTAGCTGTGCAGCAATTCCTCGAAATTTGGACTCATTGAGCCGAAATTCCTGTAAAATAGCAGCAATTCCCTCACACGTTAAAACCCAGGAGATTATGATGTCTCCAGAAGGCGATGACGCTCTGAATGCCAAGTTTCGATTAGGTAATCACCCCTCCGAAAAAAACAGGGGTTTTCCAACAGCCTGATTAACGCGGGATTTCACTGCAACATCCAGCTTCGGCCGCTATCTTCCCGCCTCTACATTCTCTGCTGTCCCTTCCTAATCTCTGCTTCACGTCATATTTCACTGCTGTCCCGTCTTTCCCGTCTCCTTGTGCACACCTATCTATGGCCAACCTCTCTTCACTCGCAAGGTCGTGCTCGCCACGGCGCTGGCCGAGACGAGGTTGACGGTGGAAGATTCGGTTATTGCTGCTTCAGCGCCTGCATCCCTAACGCCAGCGCTCCGGTAATTCCCGCGCGGTCCTCCAGACCTGGCGGCACGATATAGCCGCTGTCCGTGTCCAATACGGCCGGATGCTGCACATAGCCGTTCAGCAGCCGCTTCACTTCCTCACGAATGCGCGGGAACAGATGAAGCTGCTTCGATACCCCGCCGCCCAGAATGATTTTCTCCGGGGACATGGTCAAAATATAATTCATCAACGCCTGAGCCAGATAATACGTCTGGAACCCCCAAGCCTTGTGATCTTCGCCCAGTTCATACGCCTTGACGCCCCAGCGCGCTTCAATCGCCGGTCCGGCCGCCAAGCCCTCCAGACAATCCTGATGGTACGGGCACTTGCCCGCATACGTATCCTCCGGATGGCGCTTCACGAAAATATGACCCATCTCCGGATGAGTCAGCCCGTGAACGAGCTTGCCTTCCACGACCGCCCCTGCCCCGATGCCGGTGCCGACGGTAATATAGAGGCAGCTGCTCAGCCCTTTGGCCGCCCCGTAGGTCGCTTCGCCCAGCGCGGCTCCGTTCACGTCCGTATCGAATCCGATCGGCACGTTAATATGGCGCTTCAAATGGCCCACGACATCATACCCGCTCCAATGCGGCTTCGGTGTCTTCGCAATATGGCCATAGGTGGCGCTCGCCGGGTTCAGATCCACCGGTCCGAACGAGCCGAAGCCGATGGCGTCAACTCCCTTATCCTTAAAAAACTGCACCGTACGGTCCATCGTCTCTTCCGGCGTTGTCGTAGGGAATGTCTCCGTCTCTCCTACCTGTCCGTCCGGCGTGCCGACGGCGACGACAAATTTGGTGCCTCCGCCTTCAATCGCTCCTATACGTGTCATCACTTTCTCCCTCACCTTCTCCATGCCTGGTACGGCTGCGCCCTGTCTGTCTATCGGTGCCGCGCAGCCCGCAGCGGCCGCCTTGCAAGCGGTAACGCTTCCATCGGTCTCATTATACCATTCGTCTCGACACGTTCCAACACGAATCGAGCCGCATCTAAGATTATGACACATTTGTCGAATTTTTTACCCTTCCCCGCGGTAGAATCGGAACAAGTTTTCGTGGACGTCGGTCCGGTAATGCGTTAAAATATCAAATTAAATAGAAGCGCTGGGCGCACAGGGAGGCGTTATCATTGAGCACACAGACATCACAGCGAGGCATGTTCGGCGAATTCGGCGGCAGCTACGTTCCGCCGCAGCTTCAAGGCGTATTGGATCGGTTGGCGGAAGCCTTCGACCGCTATAAGGACGACCCGGAATTCATCGATGAATTCAAAACGTATCTGCGCGAATACGTCGGGCGGGAGAGTCCGTTGACGTATGCGAAGCATCTGAGCGAGAAGCTCGGCGGTGCCAAGATTTATCTGAAAAGGGAAGATCTCAATCATACCGGATCGCATAAAATCAATAATGTGATGGGGCAGATTCTGCTCGCGAAGCGCATGGGCGCGCATCGCGTCATCGCCGAGACCGGCGCGGGCCAGCATGGCGTCGCCACGGCCACCGTCTGCGCCATGTTCGACATGGAGTGCATTATCTATATGGGCGCCGAGGATATTCGCCGCCAGGCGCTGAACGTGTTCCGCATGGAGCTGCTCGGCGCGAAGGTCGTCTCGGTCGCGAAGGGGCAGGGCCGCTTGAAAGATGCCGTCGACGAGGCGCTGAACGATCTCGTGGAAAATTATGAGTCCACGTTCTACCTGCTCGGCTCGGCGGTAGGCCCGCATCCGTTCCCGTCGATGGTCAAGCATTTCCAGGCGATCATCAGCGAAGAGTCGAAGCGCCAGATTATGGACAAGGAAGGCCGCTTGCCGGACGCGGTACTGGCCTGTGTCGGGGGCGGCAGCAACGCAATCGGGGCATTCGCCCATTATGTGGACGAACCGTCCGTCCGCCTGATCGGCGTGGAGCCCAATCAAGCCGCCACCTTGAACCGCGGCGTCCCGGGCGTCCTTCACGGCTTCCGCTGTCTCGTGCTGCTCGACGAGGAAGGCAACCCGGCGCCAACGTACTCCATCGCTGCCGGCCTCGATTACCCAGGCATCGGACCGGAGCACAGCCACTTGAAGGTGAGCGGGCGGGCCGAATATGTCACCGTCACGAACGAGGAGGTGCTGGAAGCGTTCCAGGTGCTGTCGAAGACGGAGGGCATTATCCCGGCGCTGGAGAGCGCGCATGCCGTTGCCCATGCCTTGAAGCTGGCGCCGCAGCTTCGCCGCGATCAGATCATCATCGTCAATCTGTCGGGACGCGGAGACAAAGACGTGCAGCAGGTGTTCGAGATGCTTCAATCGGGCAATTGATTGAGAAGAGAGGGGCTGTCCGCTAGGGATCGTTTTTTAGCCGAAGCGAGACCGCCCCTCCTGCTTCTCGCACCTCAGCTAGCCGAAAAACTGTAAAAATACAGTTTTCCTTGATGACGCGTGTTCCGTTACACGAGTTCCTGCAAAACTGCATCATTTTCGGACTATTCATTCGATCAACGACAAAAATTGTTGAAAATAATGTACTTTTGCAGGAATTTCATCAAAATGCGCCCTAAAAAGCGAAAATTGCTGCATCCACGCAGGATTTCATAGTCTCTTTCCCACTTACGCCACTGGTGCCATCGAAGCGGCCATCGCCGGAGAATAGCCATGTACCCGACTCGGCTGGCACGCATCGAACGAGATGACAGGCGGGCTATGCCGCGTCGGCGGAACCGCCGCTTTGGCCGGGCGGGCGCTGCCCTGGTCTTTTTTTGAACTCCAGCCCGCTTCGCCCGCTTCCGCCTTCATTTCCCGCTTGTACTTCAGACCGTTAGGCAGGATTGGCTGCCTCAATCCGCTTTTGCCTGCTCTCGTTGGAAGCAGCGGCCGGCTTCGCCGCGGCTTTGTTCGTGGATTGCGAAACCGCTTCGGCAACCGCGTTCATCGCACCGAACAGCAGCAGCATGCAGAAGGCCGCGATTGCCGCTTCTTTGAAATTATTTTTCATCGTATCCCTTATCCTTCTATCTCTCTTCCACAGGGCAGCTTCCGACACACCAGGTTTTCTTCCGGCCGGCGAGGTCGGCGAGGTCATCATCTGCCTTGATGTTCCTCCTGCGCCTTGCTCCGGGCCGACTCCAGCATGGCCTGCGCCTTCTGCTCCAGTTCGGCCAGCGCCTCATCCACCGGCTTCCCGTTATCGATCACGGATTGCAGCGCTTCATTCGCCAGCGAAGAATACGCCTGATAGAAGCTGTCCGGAACCCGCTTCATTACGCGTTCGTTATGATGAGGCGCCGGCTTCAGCATATAGAACACCTCCGTATCGGCGCGATCTCCGCCGGAGACATAATCGGCTATCGCCGGCAGGTCGCTCCCGGCCGTGCGCGATCTGGCCTTGGCCACCTCCGGTCCGTTGATGAAGCGGATAAGGTTCCAAGCCGCCTGCTTGCGGGGAGAATCCGCGGCGATAGCCAGAATCTGGGGCACGTAGACCGAAGTCGATTCATCGGGCCGCGCCGGGTTGATCGGAACCGTGACCATGCCCCAGTCGAAGGTCTTCGCTTTGCTGCGGAGCTGGGAAGCAAAGTGATGATCACTGATCAACATCGCCGCTTCCCCGTTCAGGAACTTGTTGATGGCGAGAAAATAACCGTAACCCTCCGGGCCCTCGCCCGATTCCTTCGGGGAACGGACCGAGATCGCCTTGCTTCGGATCGCCTCGGCCGCGATCTGGAAGGCCTGCTTCCATCCTTCCGATTGCAGCACGACGTTCCCGCCTTTCGCATCGAATAATTGCAGATCCAAGGTCAACGCAACCTGGGACAGCACATCGTGAGCTTCATTGCCAATCAGGCCATAGACGGGGGCGTCCTCTGTCCCGGTATTCGGGAACCGTGCCGCCAGCGCGAACATGTCAGGCCATTGCATCTTGTTGGAGGGAGGATCGATACTGTTCTCATTGAACAAATCTGCATTGTAATACATGACCCGCGGCCGGATGAATGGAGCCAGCCCATAGAGTGAACCGTCCCCCTTCTCCCGCAGCATGTCGATCATGCCCGGCATATATCCGCTCAGATCGAATTGGTCCTGCATGATTGCCGGATCCAGATTATACAGCTTGCCCGCCCGGGCCAGCACTTCATATTCATCCTGGTCCAGCAGCAGCACATCCGGCTTATGCAAATCGATGAGCTTTTTGAGTTCCTCCTCGTAATCCCCTTGCCGCGCCTCTTCTATCCATTCTCGCGCCTGCAGCACGTCCACCTGGATGCCGGGGAACTTGGCGGCGAACATTTGCCCATATTTGGTATGGAACGGCTCCACATCCGGGTACCAAATTTTCAGACTGCCGGGGGCGTCCTCCCCCAGCTCGTCCTGTACGGACTTGCCTGCCATGCAACCATTCAACAGAACCGCAATACTAAGCAGCAGCCCCGTCATCTTCCATTTCCTTGATAACCTCATCTCTTCTTCCTTTCCCCTTAGCTGACGGTCTCGCCTTTACCGGCAGAGGCCCGCCTGCCGCAAGCTTCCCTATGTATGGCGACAGGCGAACGCAAGCCCGCCCGTCCACATTCGTTGCGCGTGTGATCCCCGCTCCCTACTGGTCGCTGCGGGCCGCCTGAAGCGCCGCTTGCGCCTGCTGCTGCAGATTCGCCAACGCCTCGTCCACCGAACTCGTCTGATCGATTACGGCTTGCAGCGCTTCGTTCACCAGGGACGCATAAACGTCGTCAAAAGACTTGGGAATCTTCTTGCCGGTACGTTCATATTTCCGATCCATCGGCTTCAGCGCGTATAACGGTTCCGCGCTTTTCCCGTTGAGGTCCTTGACGTAGCCGATGCGAGTCGGCAGCTGATACAATATGCCTTGCGCATCCGCGCTTGCTCTCTCCGGCCCGGCGACATACTTGATGAATTCCCAAGCCGCCCGCTTGTTCGCGGACTCCGCCGATATGGCGAACGTCTCTCGATAAGATGCAAATGGCGATTCTCCGGGATTCGCGGGGTCTACAGGGACCGGCGCTATGCCCCATTCGAACTTCTTCGCCTTCTTGCTGTACGATGGATCGTTAATGTTGTAGGCCAAGCCTGAACCCGCGATGACCATGGCGGCCTGCCCGTTCATGAAGAGATCATCGGACGGGAGATAGCTCGGGGCCTCGCCCGCCCCAAGCACCTTCACCGTACGGCTGCGGACCGCATCCGCAGTCATGCGGAACGCCTGCTTCCATCCCTCCGATTCCAGCAGCACGCTCTCCCCTTGCGCATCGAACCTCTGCAGCTTCAGCGTCCGGGCGATGCTCTCCAGCAGTTCCGCCGCATCGCCATCGCCAGCGTCCAATCCATACACGGGTTCGTCGGCCGTGCCGGCACCCTTGAAGCGAGCGGCCAGATCGAACAGCTCTTGCCAGGAGAGGCCGCTGCGGGGCAGCTCGATGCCGTGCTCGGCGAACAGGTCGGCATTATAAAAGATGACGCTGGTGAAAAAATTCGGCGTCAGCCCATAAAGCGAGCCTCCCCCCTTCTCCCGCAGCGAGTCAATCAAGCCGGGCATGTACCCGTCCACATCGAACTGCTCCTGCTTGATGATCGGCTCCAGGTTGAACAGCTTGCCCGCCTGTGCATACTCTTCATACTCGTCCCCGCCAAGCAGCAGCACGTCTGGCTTATGGAGATCCACCCATTTCGCCAGCTCGCTCCGGTAATCGAAATCCTCGCCGCTTCTCCTTTTGTCCATAAGCTCCTTCGTGCTCACAATATCGAACTCGATATTGGGGAACTTGACGTTGAACGCATTTCCGTATTCCCGGTAAAAATCATCTTCGTTATAATAAAGAATCTTTATCGTTCCCTTGCCCTCCTCGCCAAGCTCTTCCAAGGCGGGCTTCGACCCGAAGCAGCCGCTGAGCAAGACGACGACCCCAAGCAGAAGCAGGCCTTTGTGGGCAATGGCGGATAGTCGCATCATCGTTTTCATTCTCCTTTGCTGGCGCCACGCGGAAACGTTACTTGGCTTTCGCTCCGCCCGGCAGCTGGACAGCGCTTTCCGCAAGCTCGATCAGTTCTTCTTTCGTCAATGGATTTTCCGGATTCGTCGAAATGTTAAATTGATATTGGTTGTCTGTCCAGCTCAGTATATTTTTAACGGATTGAGGGGATTTTTTCTTCGTCTCTTCATCCCATTCGTCGGCCGCCGTAAAGTGGTAACCTTTCTGCTGGCCGCGCTTCTTCGCGATCTCTGCGCTCATCAGGCTAAATTGGAGCTTCACGACATCTTTTCCGTTCTTGAATTCGAGATCGGCCTGGCCCGCTTCCGTCCATTTGATGAGCTTCAAGTAAGCGGCTTTGTCTTTGGCCTCCGCTTTCACTTCTTTCCGATACTTGTCGCCATAGGCCAGAATCGGCGGCTCGATGTTGGCTTTGGTGAACTTATACCCTTCCGGCAAGCCGTCCGGACGCTTCAATACGGGAGTCTTCAGCTTGGATGCTACTTTCATGTAATCTTCATAGCCTTTGAAATTGTACATATTCAGATAGTTGGAAAAGTGATCGCCGCCATTAAGCGACTTATCGCTTACATACAATATGTAATAGTCACCCGGATTTTTTTTCATTTTGGCATACTTCGCTTTTTCCGCTTCCACCGCCTTTTTCTTCTCCGCGGCGGAAGGCGCCTTCGCTGCGGCCAGTACCGTCACTTCCTTGGCCGTGTTGGCCGGCGCCGCCTCCGCGGCGATGTGCATCGAATGGAACAGCAGCAGGCAGCTCGTCACGGCAATCGCCGCTTTAGTCCTATTTTTCATGTTCTATTTCCCCTCTCCAGCGTTTCGTTTTTGATCGATCTTCGGTTCAAGGCCAGGCCGCAATGCATTGCTTTGGGATCCCTTAGGCGCAAGCCTCTATGTTATAAACACAGCCAGGCGAAAATTGGTTCACTTTTTTTGAAGATAGTTCAAAAAAATAGACCAACCAGAAATTCTGGCCGGTCCGGCGCTGCGGCAAGCTCTCCGCAATCGCTGCCGCAGCGCGGAAGGAAGAACGTCCCTTTATTGAAGCTTCACTGTTAACTCCCGTTCCGGATGTCTGACCAAATACATAAAGATATACATCTCCGCTTCCGTTTCTTCAAAACCGGGATAGACGTCCACCCGCTTGTTGAGGCTGTCGTTAAGCCCGGCGCCTGGTATCCAATCGAACAGGATATGTCCGGGGATGCGCCGATCTTCCTGGCGAATGAACGTCTGATTGATTCCGCCGAATCGTTCGTCCGGGCTTTCGCTTTCTACATACAGATCACCGTTCTGCTTGTAGTAGGTCCACTTCACCGGATATTCTCCCACGTCCACCGTCAACGTCTGTTTTTCGTCCGAAATATTTGACAAAAGGAGCGGCTGTCTGTAATCCCATCTTTCCTCCACTTCATATTGCAGCAGCAGCTCCATCGGCAATTCCGCTGTCAGGCGGAGATCAGGCGTAGCCTCGAACAGATACGTCTGCACGTAATGAGATCCTTCGCGCGTATTGTCCGTTAACCATTCTTCCCCTTCCAGCTTCCGGCCGCCAACCGACAAATAGACGCCCTTATAAGGCAACCGCGAGTATGGACTGCCATGCTCAATCTCGACCCGAATGCCTGTCGGACGAATGAACAGCTTGCGGACGACGGCCTCTCCCTCCGTCGTTCGCACCGGCACGTCCAGGGTGCGGATCGCCGATGCATGCAACGCCTTCTCCTTGTTCAGCCGCAGCCCTCCGAGATTCCATTCGCCGTCTATCTTCTTGCCCGGCGTCATGTAGGCGAGCTCGAACGTGATATTTTGCTGATGAATGTCGTCCAACTGATAAATCTCTTGCTCGGCCCACTTGCCATTATCGAGGCCAACCCGCATACCGGATCGCTTCATGAGCTTCCCGTCCTTTTTCACCAGAATCTCGGGAAGATTCGTATTCGCGGTCCGCTCATCCCAATACGTATAGAGGGATTTGAGCACCATTTTCCCTTCCGCTTCCCGCGAAATCTGAATGCTTGCGGATTCAATGCCGCCATCCTGAACCGGGAACGTCTGCACGCCAGTCTCGGACAGATCGAGAGCCAGCGGCAACCGCTTGGTGTTATACTCCTGCAGTCCCCGCACGCGAAGCTGCAGTTCCGTCTCCTTGCCGTCGAAGGTCCATGGCGTTTCCAAAAAACCGTTATATCGTTTATTTTCCTTATCCCAAATATGTGAGTAGTACCCCTTTTTCCAGTTCATTCGCATCGATTGAACATCATTCACCTTCACGACGGGTTCCCCGTCAGCCGTGCGCAATTCCACCTCGGAGAATTTCCATTCCAGCGGCTCCTCGTCCCCCGGATCGAAGCTGTATAACAGCGTGGTCCCGTTGTCATCGGACATGGCCGCATCGACCGTAAATGTAACGCCGCTGTTCGTAACCGACTTGTCAATCTTCTGCCCGAATCCGTGGTTCAGCGCCGACTTCACGCCCGGCCGGAACGTAAAATCCCAATGTCCCGACATGGAGGCCAGCACCGGCGTCGCGATCAGCACCAGCGCGACCGCCGATAAGACCGCCAAGCGGCGCCCGCGCAGGAACATCGTCCGGCCTGAGGATTCCGCCCCGGACTCTTGTCTGGCCGCATCGATCCTTGCCCACATCGCATCGAAATCGGGATAGTCGTGTCCCTCCTTATCGCCGAGCCGCCGGGCAAGGTCCGTCTCCACGCGTGTCTCCTTGCTCATTATTCGCACCTTCCTTCCTGCCTCCTGCCTGCTTATGTACGCTCCTATTCCCCGGCCTGCTCCTCTCATCCGGCTCCATCTGGCCCGACTCCTCCAGCATAGCCTTCATCAGCTTCAGGCCCCGATTCAGGCGCGACTTCACCGTGCCAACCGGGATATCCAAGATGTCGGCAATCTCCTTAAGCGCCAAATCATTCGTATAGCGAAGGGTCACGACTACCCTGATTTTATCCGGCAACCGCGCCATGCGGCGCCGCCATTCATCCTCCGTCTCCCGCTGCTCCACCTCGGCGAGCACCGGAGGCTCCGCCTGTTCCCGTTGGAACAAGAGCAGCAGCTTCTCCTTCATTCGTCTCGTCTTGCTCCGCCGCAGATGGTTCAAGCAGTGGTTGACGGCGATGCGCATAAGCCACGTTTTGAGGTGCTCCACCTGCCGCCATCCCGAGGTGAACGCCTTCATGAACACCTCTTGGCATATATCCTCCGCGTCTGACGCATCGCGCAGCATATAGTAGCAGGTCCTGTACACTTCCTTGTTGTACCGCTCGAAAAATTCCCTGTCCGTCAACAGGCCCTCCACCTTTCCCATGCTCACTCTACTAAGTTAACAACTTAACGGGAGAAAAGGTTCATTATTATCAAATTTTTTCGTAACAAAGCCGCCACAACGTGGAAATCCCCCGTCCCCGTCTGAAAAATCGGGGCCGCTAATGAAATGCGGACCACTTGCCGATATACATAAGGGAGTATGTCTGAGGAGGATATTGAAATTGCCACAATTCGTTCGGCGGCTCAATCGCTGGCTGCTGTTCCTGATATTACTTGCGCTCTGCGCCTTTCCGATACAATTCCTGCTCGCCTCCAAATTCAAAGAGGGCGGGCTGTCCTTCTCGTTCGGCATGCCTGCGGACGATATCGTCCTCATGCTGCACAGCAATACCGCCTACGTCGGCCGCTACCTCGTTCCGATCGATGAGCGGGAGAACAAGGCATCGCCATATCAGCAGTCGGGCGAGACGCTGGTTCCCGCCCGCTTCCTCGCTTCGAAGCTGGAGGCCGAGCTGGCCTATGACCAAGCCAAAGGAACGATCACCTTCACCAAAGACGACGCGCGGGTGACCTATCGGCTGAACAAACCGGAGGTCAAAATTGCGGGAGCCACGTCCCCGGTCAACACGGCTCCGCATGTCAAGGACGGGCTGACGTACGTGCCGCTTCGCCCGGTCAGCGAGGCGCTAGGACGCAGCATTTATGCTCGGGACGGCGTGATCGCGCTCAGGAATCGCGATGATGCGCCAAATGAGACGCAGTGGAATGATTGGCGGAAGGAATTGTCCCAGTATATCGACTATGATACGTTCGGGCCGTATGGCGTCCAGCTTGGCGGGCGCTTCGAGCGCGTCTTCCGCCGGTGGGAGGATGCCGTCGCTTACGCCCGGCAGGCGCCCGGAAGAAGGGTCACCTATCGCGGGAAGCATGTCATGTGGGATCCGGAGAAGCCGGCGCCGAAGTCGTTCCGCTACAACGGGGCGCCGCTCATCCTGCAGCTGCCGGAGCTGCCGCGCGGCTGCGAAGTGACTGCCCTGGCGATGCTGCTGAAGACGGCCGATGTCGACGTGGACAAGATGGAGCTCGCCCGGGAAATCCGCCGGGACCCGACGCCATATAAGAAAGCAGGCGGCAAAGTACACTTCGGCAATCCGCATAAAGGATTCGTCGGCGACATGTACACCTTCGCCAACCCGGGACTCGGCGTCTACCATGAGCCGATTGCCGAGCTGGCCGAACGCTATCTGCCGGGCCGCATTGCCGACTTGACCGGCACGTCGGTCGAGCACCTGCTGTGGATCGTCGGGCAGGGCACCCCGGTCTGGGTCATTCACACGACGATGTATGATGAGGTGCCGGATAAATATTGGGTGACATGGCAGACCCCGGACGGCCCGGTGCGCGTCACCTACTTCGAGCATTCGTTCATCGTCACGGGCTATGACGAGAAATATGTCTATATCAATGACCCGCTTGGCCGCCGCGATCGCATCGAACGTTCCGCCTTCCAGAGAGGCTGGGAGCAGATGGGGAGCCAAGCCATCACCTATTTGCCGCCGGAAGAGTCTATATAGAATGTTGCGGCTCCAAGCAAAAGCCCGAAGCTTCCCTGTCCTGTGACAAGGCAAGCCTCGGGCTTCTTTTGCAGCCGTTGATATAATGTCAGCGTTGCTATACATTTTCTTCGTCTTGATGGTTCGATACCCGGCTATTGAAATACCATAACGCATAGAGCACGGCGCCAACCAAAATGAACAATCCGACCATCCAAGGAATCAGTTCACCCATTCCATCCACCTCCCCTGTCAAATCCATGCGGAGCCCGACGGTCACCGGGCCGCACATAGTCCTGCGGTATGAAGCAGCGAATCTGGTTGTCTGTGTCTACATGATATACCCTTGTTGCCATTGTCTGAACCTCAATCCGTCGGCGATCGCCTGTCCGCCGCCGACCGGCCAAGCCTCTCCCGCGCCCCCTTCCCATCCATGTACAAGTTGGAGCAGTCAGTCGCTCGCTCTCCTCTCCATCATGCCATAAAAGGAAATAAATTCAAACCCGATTCATTCAAAATGGATGCCTTTGGCGTCAGAAACCCATTCGTCACCCTTGGCCTTCTGCTTGTTATATATTATCCAGCGGCCTTTTTCATCACTATCCCGTTGACTCATAAGCTTGCATGGCGTGCTCCTTTTACGTCCACTATCCCATTGCCTCATAACAGTTCAAAGACCTGCTGCTCTCCGCTGTTCTTTTGATCGCAACATCCTCCTTGATGCCCCTATAGGCAGTCATCGGCGGCCAACCGAAAAAACGGAGCCCGCAGCAACGCGGAACTCCGTTCGCAATCTATCGGTTAGGATACTTCCTCAACTGGCGTATCGAGCACTTCCGCCTGCAGCCGGTGAAGCTCTGCCTTCAATTCGCTGACAACCGACCCATAGCCCGGTTCACCGTATACGTTGCGCATTTCACAGGGATCTTGCTCCAGATCGAACAGCTCCCACTCCGGAGGCCGATCCTCGTCGACCGACCCCGGCGTGCCCAACGCCTGCGCATAATAATAAATCAGCTTGTAACGGTGCGTTCGGATGCCATAATGCGAATAGACGTTATGATGCTCGTCCAGGTGCATCCAATAGCGGTAATACATCGAGGTTCGCCAATCCGCAGGCGTCACGCCCTCCCATATCGGCCGGAGGGAACGTCCCTGCATGTCCGCAGGCGCCTCGATCTGCGCATAGTCCAGGAAGGTCTGCGCGAAATCGACATTCAGGGCCATCGCATCGGTCACGCTGCCCGGAGCAATCGCCTTCGGATAACGGACGACGAACGGCATGCGCAGCGACTCCTCGTACATGAACCGCTTGTCGAACCAGCCGTGATCGCCGAGGAAAAAGCCTTGGTCGGAAGTATAAATGACGATGGTGTCCTCCGCAATACCTTCCTCGTCCAAATAATCGAGCAGCCGCCCCACATTGTCATCAATGGACGCGACGCAGCGCAAATAGTCCTTAATATAGCGCTGGTACTTCCATCGCTTCGCTTCCTCCTCCGACATCCCTTCCGGCGGATCTCCCTTCGTATCGGTCGTGACCATATCGCGCCCAATCCGCATTTTCGCTTCGGCGGCAGCTTGCGAGCGATTGGCATAATCGTCATCGAACGTCTCCGGATACGGGATTTCCACGTCCTCGTACATGCGGCTGTGACGCTCATCCGGCTGCCAAGGACGATGCGGCGCCTTATGATGGCACATCAGCATGAACGGCTTGTCTGGATCCCGCTTCCGCAGCCAATCCAATGACAGATCCGTAATGACATCGGTTACATATCCTTCGATACGGCGGCCTTCATTTTCCTCCAGGAACTCGGAATTGAAATATTCGCCCTGCCCGTCCAGAACGCTCCAATAATCAAATCCTGTCGGATTGGCATGTCCGCCGTGTCCGAGATGCCATTTGCCGACAATGGCGGTCTGGTAACCGTGCTGTTGAAGCAGCTTCGGGAACGTCTGCTGCCTTCCGTCGAAGGGATCGTCGATCGATTTCACTCCGTTGAGATGGTTGTAAGTCCCCGTCAAGATAGAAGCGCGGCTCGGCGAGCAGATCGAATTCGTGCAAAAACAGTTGTCGAAGCGGATGCCTTCATTCGCAATCCGGTCGATCTGAGGCGTCGCGTTGATGCGGCTGCCATAACAGCTCATGGCGTGGGAAGCATGGTCATCTGACATCACAAATAAAATGTTCGGTCTTCGGTATGATGCGGTCGTCATCGGTGTCCACTCCTTCAGTGAGCGAAGGCGGCTCCTGCCCAGACAATCCTTAAATCATAACATTGATGCAGCGGAGAGCCTGTCCTTCGTTAAAATATGATAAATGTTAACGGTAACCCTCGTGGCATGACAAGGAGAACCCTGCGGAACAGCACAGGGCCCCGTCATGCTATCATGAATCCTTCGGCTTGTCTTCCTTGACTCGCTTCAAATACTCATCGTACCGGCCGTCGATTTCCTTCGCCATGCTTCGATACTGCTTCGTCTCCTCGACAATCGGGTCGAGGGCCGTCTGAATCCGGATCTCGGTGCGGGGCGGAAGGCGTCTTCGCACCGCCTCCTCCTGCTCCTCCGTCTCCATGTCTCCTTCGGTCAGATATTCGCTGAGCCGGGCTTCCAGGCGCCGGCGCTCTTCTGATTCGGGCATCAGCGATCCCCCCCTTCATATCGTAGTATACCCAATTCATAGGCTTGTTCGAGAAAACACGCTCCTGCTGATGATGAAGCAGCCTGCCCGCATCCGGACAACCGGTGCCGAGCGAAGCCGCAGCCGCCGGTTCGAAGGCCCGCGATGTGAAGCCGGGTTGTTACCCTTGCGCTCCCGCCGCCTCCAACGCTCCGATGAAGGCGTCATGGATGGCGCCGTTGCTCGCGACGACATCGCGCACGCCCAGATGATACGGCTGTCCGTACGTATCGGTAATCTGTCCGCCGGATTCGCGAATGAGCAGACTGCCTGCGGCCAAATCCCATGCATTCAGATTCAGCTCCCAGAATCCGGTCAGCCTGCCGGCTGCGACATAAGCCATGTGCAGCGCAGCCGAGCCCGCCGTGCGGATATTCCGCACCTGCGGCGCCAGCGCCTGAATGCCCGCCAGGTTGGCGGGCAGGGCGCGGGTACGCTCGGTCGGGAAGCCGCTCGCTATCAGACTGCCGGACAATTCCTTCTCCGGAGCGACCTGCATGCGGCGGCCGTGCACGTAGGCGCCTTTGCCCTTCTCCGCGACGAACAACTCGTCGCGCATCGGGTCATAGACGACGCCGACGATAACTTCGCCCTGATGGGCCAGCGCGATCGAGACGGAATAGAACGGGAAGCCGTGGACGTAGTTCGTCGTGCCGTCCAGCGGATCGATAACCCATACATACTCCTCGTTCTTCACCTGTTCCCAGGCTTGCTTGGAAGCGTCGCTGCCTGGCTCCACCCCTTCTTCGCCCAGAATGGCATGGTCCGGAAAATGGGTCAATATCAGCTTGCGGATCATTTGCTCCGCGCCTTTGTCCACTTCCGTAACAAGGTCATGCATGGATGACTTTATATGAAGCGACTTGAACTGCCCAAGCTTGCTCTTGATCCATTCGCCCGCCTTCGCCGCGCAATTGACCGCTACCGCGGTGTGGCTTTTGCTGGACACGATGTATGGAACTTTTTCCTTCGTATTCAAAACAATCACGCTACTTTCTGTAAAAAATGGAACGGACTACCCCTACCTATTCTACGTTCCTGCAACCGCCGGGTTTCATCGAATTGCGACTGGCCCAATCATCGGATCGCGCATCCCGTTCCTGCCTTTACACCGGAAGATACAGAAAATCCGCCTTGAGGAACCGGCCTCGAATGAGATCGATCCCGCAAGGCGGACGCCTGCTGCAGCGTCCCGTAACTATCGTGTTATACTCCGATAATATGGAAACCGCCGTCTACATAAATTACTTCTCCCGTGATGCCTCGCGACAGATGGCTCATCAGGAACATCGCGGTATCGCCCACCTCTGCGGCGTCCGTCGTGCGGCGGAGCGGCGCCTTCTCTTCCACTTCCTTGAGGATGGAGTTGAAATCGCTGATGCCCTTCGCAGCCAATGTGCGGATCGGTCCGGCCGAGATCGCGTTGACGCGAATGTTATGTTGTCCGAGATCATTCGCCAAATAGCGTACCGACGCCTCTAGCGCCGCCTTCGCCACGCCCATGACGTTGTAATTCTTCATCGCGCGCTCAGCGCCCAGATACGTCATCGTCATGATGCTGCCGCCTTCCGTCATCAGCGGATGCAGGCGCTGAGCCACCGCGACGAGCGAATAAGCGCTGATGTCATGCGCCAAGGCGAAGCCTGCGCGGGACGTGTCGACGTACATCCCTTGCAGTTCCTCCGTCTTCGCGAAGGCAATGCTGTGCACCAGTCCGTGCAGCGTGCCGAATTCTTCCCGCAGCCGGCTTGCCAGCGCCTCAATGTCTTCATCGACAGTCACGTTGCAAGGGAGAACGAGCGAATTCGGAATCGTCTCCGCCAGCTTCCGCACGCGGCCTTCCACCCGTTCGCTCTCATATGTAAATGCCAATCTTGCGCCCTGGGCGGCCAAAGACTGCGCAATCGCCCAGGCGATGCTGCGATCGTTCGCGACGCCCATGACGACGATATTTTTACCTGCCAATAATTGAGTCATTGCTTCAACCTTCCTCCTCTCGCCCACTCGCTTCATCGCGGATCATAGCCGCAATCAAGCAGTAAACGTTCTGTGTCCAACGTATCGTATTTTCGCCACATTTTCAAGTGGAAGTCCATTACGGCTCGATTCGAACGCTGGCCTGATCCGCGATCGCCACCCCTTCTCCCTCGCATGCCGCGAGATCGTCCATCAGCTTGAACAGGGCCTTGTCTTTGTGCTTCGCCTCAATCATCACGTCCAGCCGCTGCGTATGGGCGGCAGCCACCCGCAGAAAATCAAGCAGCGGCCCAACATCGACTTCATCGGCATGACCGCGGATATCCTTCTCGCTCTTCGGGCTGGAGACATGAATCTTCGGCGGAAGCGGATCGTCCGGCGGGGCGTCGGCCTGGGCATACGGCGTCTGCCAAGTCTTGGCGATGCGGGGCCACAGCTCTTCCAGCGGTTCGCCTTCATTATTTACCTGATGATGATGAATGTCGAGGACCATTGGCAATCCAACCCGCTCACAGACGGCCAGCGTCTCCGCCGCCGTGAAGGTCTTGTCGTCATTTTCCAGCGTCAGACGCCGCAGCAGATCTTCCGGCAGTGCCTCCGCGTGGCGAACGAACCGTTCTCCGGCCGCTCGCTTGTTGCCGTAGGCTCCGCCGATATGGATATTGTTCTTCGCCCGGGCGTCAAGCCCCATCGCCTGCAGCATCCGCAGATGGAAGCCCAGATCGCGCTTCGAGCTCTCCAGCACCTCCTTCCGCGTCGTGCTGAGGACCGTGAAGTGATCGGGATGGAATGACAGGCGCATGCCGTGCCGCTTCGCATAATCGCCGACAGCCGCGAAACCGTCCCGCAGCGCCGGGAACGGATCCCAATCGGCCAGCGCCTCGTGGGTCGCCAGCGGAATGAGCTTCGAGGACATCCGGTACAGCCGGATATCATGCGCGCGGTTATGCTTCAACAGCCGAAGGGTATTATGCAGATTCTCCGCCGCAATTCGCTCCAGCTTGCGCAGCGCTGCCTCGCGATCGGGCAGCGCCTGGAAGCGCTTAAACGTCATTGTGCGCGACGGGGATGCGTTCGCCACCACCATCGACATGGCCACGTACCCGAATCGGACAAGCATGGAATCAGACTCCTTTTCCTCTGCGTCGCAAGAGGCGCGCAGGCATTCTTATTCCTAGAATGCCCTATTTCCCCCAACCGGAACCGTGGCGCTCCATCGGCTTCCCTTTTCTCGCCCCGGATCAAAAATAGAAGCCCTTCGTCCCGGATAACCGGCATGAGGCGCTTCTATTCCAGGACGCGCTTGCGGAGCTAGGCGCGCTTCGGATTGCCGAAGAACATCTCGTGGGCCAGAGCGGTCTGGACCCGGGACTCTTCTTCGTTCAATCTGCGGACGAGCTCCATCTCGACCGCCGTCACTTCCTCGCCCTGAAAATTAATCTCGGCGATGGAGGCGCTGATCTTCACAATCGCAACCGCCGTATTGTCCGGCGAATAAGCGATGACCATCTGGCCGGTCGGATAGATCCGGAAGCCTTCCTTGGTCATTTTGCAGCGTCCATATTCCAGCAGTTCATATAATTCCTGCTCCTTCTTGAACTTGCATACGGAATTGAACTCGGTCTGAAATCCCATCCGTCCCCGCTCCTTTGCGTTATATTCTCTCTTATTGAACCATGACGGAAGGGGTTGCGGCAACCGGGCAACACGAGGCTTGTAAAGGCTAAAGCAGCTAAAGGGGATAGGGGAGCACCGACGTTTCATGCTGGCTTTGGAATGATGAGAGCAGTGATTACAGGTACTTTATCCTTTGCTGGATATCATGATAGATATAAGTCAGATGTTTTTGGATAGGGTCATGTAACTAACATTCTAAAGGACCTGAATTTGGATGGTGTAAATAGTTACAATTAAAAATTCAGTGAGCTTCAGTCGTTAATGAATAGGGAGCTGGATTAGAAGTGTGAAAAATAAATTATTACCGTATCGAGGGGCTGGCTTACTCAGCCCCTCATCTTATTTTCAATAACCGCAATTCAAGTAACATTCTCAAACGAGATATTTGAAGCTGCGGATTTTGTCATTCAATGAAGAAGGGTGTATACGGGAAGACCTTATTAAAACTCCAACAAAGGGCATGGATAAGGCTCCTATAGATCCAGTTCACTCCGCTCCATACACCATTTCGTACCATGCCCGCAGATGATGGATGGCGACGCCGGCAAAGGACGGATGACGCCCTCCCTGCCGCTCCAATGCCCGCAGATGGTAATCAAAATAATGCTCGGACTGGCCATGGAACGATACGCTCTCGCCTTCGTCGGTCCGGCCCAGCTCGACGCCGACGAAGACCGGACGGTTCAGCCGCTCCCCGACGCTCAGATCGGCGGCGGCCACGTCATAGATCGCATTGACGTGGTTGCGGTACGCCATAATCGTGATGGCGTCGAACCGTTCCTGCACCCAGACGCTCATCGAGGCGTCCTCCCCTGGCGCCGGAATCTTGTCCAGCCAGAAGGGCACATCGGCCGCGATGAACAGTCCCGCCTCCCGGGCCTCGCGAATCCAGCGGTCCATGCTGTCCGTCCATTCCTCCACAATACGAGCCTGCTCCTCCTTCCAGCCCGGCAGGAGATAAGGCTCGACATCGAAATGGACGCCGCTGAACCGCTCCTCCTCCGGCACGGCCGCATTGTAATCGCGGACCCAGCGGATAAAGCCGACGCCCTCCTCGCGGCGATCGGGGATGGCCCACTCGGGCTTCCCTTCCAGGGCGTGCACCTGGATGCCGGCCTCGCGGGCCATGCGAATGAAGCGGCGGTAAGACTCGGCTTCCTGCTCCTGATCAATCTGAAGATAGATCAGATTGATTCGCTGCGCCTGCGCGAAGGAGACGATATCGGCCGGCGCTTCCGCCATCCACCGCGTCTCCCACACCCAGGTCGCCCGCGTATTTTCCGTTCCGGCCTGGCTGAGCAGCAGAGAAGCGACCACCAAATAGCAGAGCAACACGGCCATCTTCAGCCCGTGCTGCCCGGTAAGGAACGAGGGCCGCCAACCGCCTTCCTCGCTCCGGCGGAACCACCACAGCAGCGGTCTAGACCAAAACAACCTGATCCCACTCGCTCTGAATTTGCTGCACCGAATTGCCCAGCTTGAAAATGTTCGGCCGCTCAATGCCCTTGAAGGCGTTGCGGGTATCCAGAATCGGAAGCCCGAGATCCGCCAGCTGCTCATAGTCGAACGACTGATGATTCGTGATCAGCACCATGCAGTCATAATTCGCGAACTCGGCCAGACTGTAGTCGATGGTGCGCACCATTTTGCCCGACTTGCTGACGAAGTGAGTGGCGTGCGGATCGTAGTAATCGACATTGGCGCCGCTCGCCTTGAACAGCTCGTACACTTCCAGTCCCGGCGATTCCCGCAGATCGTCGATATCGGGCTTGTATGCCATCCCAAGGATAAGGATTTTGGAATGATTGAGCGATTTGGCGCTCTGATTCAAAATCCGCCCGGTCTTCTCGACGACATAATACGGCATGTTCGCGTTAATTGATTGGGCAATATCGATGAATTTGCTGTAGAAGCGGAAGCCCTTCGCCTTCCAGGACAGATACATCGGATCGAGCGGGATGCAATGGCCGCCGATGCCCGGTCCCGGGTAGAACGGCATGAATCCGAACGGCTTCGTCGAAGCGGCCTCGATGACTTCCCAGATGTCGATGCTCATCCGGTCGCACATCATCGCCATCTCGTTGATGAAGGCAATATTGATGCTGCGGAACGTGTTCTCCAGCAGCTTCGACATTTCGGCCACCTTCGTGGACGAGACCGGCACGACTTGCATGACGACGCGGCTGTAGAGCGCGGTCCCCAGCTCCAGGCAGGCCGGGGTGGCCCCGCCGATGACCTTCGGCGTATTGAACGTATTGTATTTCGTATTGGAAGGATCGACCCGTTCCGGCGAGAAGCAGAGGAAGAAATCCTCTCCCGCGCGGTAGCCGAGCTTCTCGATCTCCCGTTGAATGAGCTCCTCCGTCGTGCCGGGATACGTCGTGCTCTCCAGCGTAATGAGGGTCCCCTTCTTCATATACTGCTTCAATTGATCCACGACTTGCGTAATGTACGACGTGTCCGGATCCTGATTCTCGCTCAGCGGCGTCGGAACGCAAATGCTGACCGCATCCATCTCGCGGATCTGCTCGAACTCGTTCGTAGCCATGAACCGTCCTGTGTCCATGCATTGTTGCAGCGTCTCATCGCTGACGTCTTTAATGTAGGAGTGCCCTTTGCGGATGCTGGCGATCTTGGAAGGATTCAGGTCAATTCCGATGACGCGGAACCCTTGCTTGCACATCTCGACTGCAAGCGGCAGACCGACATATCCGAGACCGATGACTCCGACGACAGACGATTGGTTTTCGATGTTGTGTTTCAAATTGGCGGCATACATGTTCACAGGCTTCACCTTCCATAGAAGAATTGGGTTATAGAGGTTGTCCCCGCCGACCAGTTGGCGGCCTGCGGGAACGCGCACTTATCTATCTATTTACAAACAGCTTCTGATTCTGGCGTCCAAATCCGCCGGCGAGAACGGCTTCGTAATATAATCGCTGACGCCCTGCTGGAAGCAGTGCTCAATGGTGCTTCCTACGCGCTGCTCCGACAAAATGACGATTTTGGGCTCCTTGGCGAGGTCCATCTTCTGAATCTGGGAAATGAACGGCAAGCCGTTCAACCCGTACAAATTCAGCTCGGTGACGATGAGGTCGTAGCCTTCCTTCCGAATCATGTCCAGGGCGGTGATCGCGTCGGTCGCCGCGTGCACCTCATATCCCTGGAGCTTCAGCTGGATCTGCAGGAACTCGCGCACGCTGTCGTCATGGTCGACGATAAGAATTTTCTTCGCGTCAGGCGCCTCCAGTTCATCGTGCAGGATCCAGATGCCTGCGGTTCCGTCCATCGTCTTCAGCTCCGACCAGCGGTCGAAGAGGAGCGCTTCCGCTTCCGCCGGGTTGTCCGGCGCGGCTATCGCGCATACGATCGGCTTGCCGACATGACTCTGCTCGAGCAGCATCTTCAGCTGCAGCGCATGATAGTGGGTCATGTCGAGCGCGCAATCCGGCAGCAGGACGGCCAGAATGTCATGGGCCGCATCCCGCATCAGCTCGAAGCGGAGATTACGGTCAGCCGAGAGCCACTCCCGCGCCTGCGCTTCCCAGTTCGAACCGAACGGCTGGGCGTGCAGAAGAATCACCCCCAGACAGCCGCTGTCCTTGGCGCACAAGCGATGGACCTTTTCTTTGACAGACGATGCAGCTTCCGGTTTCATTACCGAGTTCAGCATTTTCGGAAATACCACCTTTCCCAACGGTTATCGTCAAGCCGACTTGACCGGCTTGCTCTCCTCTTGCCAGCTCTGGCGGGTCATCGCCCCCCACGAGTTGTTGTTCTGGAAATATTGAATATGGCCTTGAATCCGCCATAGACCTCCCAACTGGCGATAGCCGAAGAACATGAGCACGCTGAATGCGAGCATACGGAACAGATCGCTAATCCGCGGATATCGCTTGAAGGCGATCTCCTCCAGCAGCAGCGAACCGATGGCAAGCAGCATGCCGGACAGGAAGTTAATCAGCATGAAGATAAGCACGATCGGCCACTGCGTCATATCCAGGAAGGCATAGCCGATCAAGGCGAGCAAGCCCGTGACCTTGAAATACGGATTCAGCGCCTCGAACAAAATCGTATACGGCATCGAGAGCAAGCCGAATACTTTGTACTTCGGACGGAACGCCATGTCGTAGTTCTCGATCATGTTTTTCAGATT
The DNA here is from genome assembly GCF_021654795.1 of Paenibacillus dendritiformis. Lineage (NCBI taxonomy): Bacteria > Bacillati > Bacillota > Bacilli > Caryophanales > Paenibacillaceae > Paenibacillus > Paenibacillus dendritiformis. The sequence continues at coordinate 492,950 of NZ_AP025344.1, read as the reverse complement.
GCCGCGTCCCCAGCGCTTGCGCTGATTGGACAAAATATGATACGTATCCGGCGCCTGCGTCCAGCAGACCGCTTCCGGGCAGAACGCGACGCGGTACGGCAGTTTATTTTCCAGCATATAGCGGTGCAGCTTGATAATGATGTTCATGTCCTCGCCCGGATACCCTTCGCGGTACCCGCCAACCTTGATGACATAATCCTTGCGGAACAGGCCAAACGCGCCCGAGACGATAATCAGCCCGTTGATTGCGCCCCAGCCGATCCGGCCGCCGAGGAACGCCTTCAAATACTCCAGCGTCTGGAACATCGGCCACCACTTCTTCGGCAGTCTCACCTCGGTGACGGTGCCGTTCTCGATTTTGCAGCCATTGGCGATCCGCACATTGCCTCCGATGGCGACATACTCCTCCGGATTGGACATGTACAGGTTCGCCATTTGAATAAGCGAGTCTTTCTCCAGCAGCGAGTCGGCGTCGATCGACGAGATGAGCGGATAGTGGGAGAAGTTGATCCCCGCGTTGAGCGAGTCGGCCTTCCCGCCATTCGCCTTGTCGATAAGATACAGATTCGGATATTCCGGATTGTAATAGACGCCCCGGAACTTCGTGCAATTGACCGCGTAGCGCACGGCCAGATTGTCCATGCGGTACATCCCGAACTCCTCGATCATCACCTGCAGCGTATTGTCGCTGGAGCCGTCATTGACGACGATGATCTCATAGGTCGGATAGTTAAGCGTCATAAGCGACTTCACATTTTCGATAATCGTCAATTCTTCGTTATAGGCCGGCACGAGCAGCGATACCGGCGGTACATGCTCCGAGCCCGCCAGATTGCTGCGCAGCGCATAGCGCTTGCGGCGAACAATCGAGAAAATGCTCTTAAAAGAAAACAGCATTATGCCGAAATAAATAGAGTTGACAATAATGACGTAGTACATGACGACGACGCCATAGGCAAGCAGCAGATCTCTAAGCAGAATAATCGCCTCCTACCCTGCCAAGTAGCGGAGCGATTGCGGCCTCGCCGAAATACTGCTCATAGATGATCCGCTTCGGCTGATATCCGGCACCCTGCTCTCGCCGGCTAGCAAAAAAGTGTTCGCGCAGAAGCTCCTTGTGTATGCGATCCTTCGCCATGTCCGACTTGAAGTGATCGTCAGTCTCCAGCGCTGCTTCGCACAGCGCATGGAAGCCCTCATCCTCCATATTGGCCAAGCTGTTCGCGCTGTAGTAGCGAACCCACCAATTGGAATCGGTCAATGCTTGCTTGAGCACCGGGATTCGATCCGTGTTCTTGGAATGTCCGAGCGCTTCTGCCACAGCGGCTCGGATCTCCCATTCCGGATCCTTCATCCATTCCCGGATGTTGTTCTCGGTCAGCGCATGTCCGGCGCGAACGAGCATTTTGACCGCGAGGGCCCGGATCTCTTTGTCATGACTGTCAACGAGCGGAAGCAGGGCGGGCGTCAGCGCGACGTCTGTCTGTCCGCTTAACGCGAGCAATGCCGCCTTGACCATATTGTCCGACTCGTCTTTGAGACAGCGGACAAGCATCGGGGTCGCGTTCACCCGCGTCTCTTCCAGCACCTCCGCTGCCAGCAAATAATGGCTTTGACGGTGGCGCGTCAACTGCTGAAGCATCGTATATAGCTGCTCCGCATCATTAGCGCATTTCGCCACGGAACGCGCCAGCACTTGCAGGAGCGGACCGTCCTTCTCCTGCATCATCGCCTTCGTCAGATGGGGAACCGCCCGCTCGGAGCGCATTCCGCCCAGGCGGAACGCCGCCTTCATCTGCTTGGAATAGAACAGGCTGCCCAACTCCTTAATGTCGCGGTCGACCAGACCCATCTCTTCACAGAGCGCCGTCAGCTTCTGCTGCTGCTCCCCGCTGAATTTGTCCATCCATTCCATCAGCTTATCCTGAATCACCCGCATCTCCAACGGGCGAAGAGGCCCTTTGGGGGGCTGGAACGGATCCGGGTCCAGCATATGCCGTTGCAAATACACGAAATAAGGCTGATGCTTCTCCAAATAAATCTCTTGATGCTTGGCTAGCCGGTTATTGCGTGCTTTCATCAATAACAAAATGAGTACACCGATTCCAATCAAGCCAAGACAAACGTAAATGAAGCCGAGAGCGACTCCCAAACTGGAAAACATGTACGCGTGCCTCCTTTGTCGGTCTCAAGCGCAGCTATGGGCCTTTACTCCGCACCCAGCTGCTCGAATATCGTTTTCATGTCGGTATAGCTTTGCTTTAATCGCTCGGTATAGCCAACCTGCTCCCACTCATCCCATTGGTATACTGGGATATTTAGGAAAGCGTAAGGTTCGGCCTTCTTTCCGGCGGAAGCCTGTCCCCGTTCCGAGAGCCAAGGCAGGAACCGGATGCCTTCCGTCTTCACGGTCGTGAACGTCCGCTTGTCCTTGACCGCATCGTAGCTGATGACCTGCTTCGAGCTCGGGTCGGCGAAGCCGAGCAGCATCCAAGGGATGCGCATCTCGATGAAGTCCCCTTTGTACTGCCAGGAGGCAAGCGATTGATATTGTTCATCCCGCGGGTTGTTCGTTCCGCGGATCAGCTTGCCTACCGTCACATCCTGGAACGGATGCGCCGTTCGCGTATCCGGCGGCTCCATCTTCAGGCTGACCGCCAATTTCCACGGATTGAAGATCCCTGAATTATCTTGAAGCTCTTTCTTGTCCGGCTCCACCATCCAATAGCCGGACGGACCATACAACCGATTGTTGAAATCATAGTTGGACGCGATCCGAATCTCGCTCTCCTGATCCGTGCCGAGCGTGATGAGGGTCTCCAGCCCTTCATCCAGCTTCAGGCCCGGGAGCTCCGGCATGGTGCGGTTGCCCCCCTCCAGCACGCTGGAGCCGATATGCAGCTTCTGCGTCTTCGGATCGAACGGCTTGTCCAGCATGAGCGCGAGATAGACGTAAGCTTCATCATGGGTCGCCCACATCTCCCGGATGCCCGGAAGCTCGGTCTTCAATTGAACCTTGTCCTCCATGGCCTCCCAGTCGCTCCAATCGCCGTCGAGCACGATCTGCTCTTCCTTGCTAGGATACATGCCGAGGACGCCGAACAGTTGCTCATTCGTCAGCACGTTCAGCCAGTAAGAGCGGCGGTCGTCCGGAATTTCGAAGCGCATCGTATTCCAGGTCTTCTTGAACCATTCGTCCTGCCACATGAACAGGATGGCGCCGGCGAACCGCTCGTCGTAAATGTCCTTCGTCAAGGAGGCATTGATGCGGCCCTGCTCCCGCTCGTCATGTCCTCCCTGATTGCGGCCGCCCATGCCCAGATGGGAGATGCCGACCGAGGCTGGCACCCCGTATTCGGTAATCATGACCGGCATATCGGGATACTCCGCCTTCAACTTGCGTAAATACGCCTTATACGTATTGAATTGGCCATTCTCGTCCTTGATCGTCTGCAGCGTCTTGTCGAGATGGAAAAAGTCCGGGTAGTACGGATACACATGATATGCCGCGAAGTATCCGGCCTTCCAATCCACCGGCTGAATATGGCGCGCGTCGACGCTGGCCATATCTTCCTGGAACAGCGGTTCGCCGGGATGCGTCAGCACGTCGGTCGTCACCCAGTTGGTGAACGTCATCGGGTGCTGCCATCCGTAGCGGCGCTCCAGCTCTGCGGCATGATCAATCATTTCTGCCAGCCAGCTCTCGAATGGCGATGCCTTCTCCGTCGCCTGGAACCGGCTTCCTTGGTAGGGCTTCACATCCTTGTGCAGACGGTTCGTATTATCGACCATCGCCGGGTCCCACTCGGTCCCCAGATGCCAGGCCATCAAATACTGTCCCGCATTCTGCTTATACTCTCCCCCTGCTGTTCCCGGCTTGACCGGGATATCCAGATCCCCGTAGACGGCCTTGACCGCCTTCTCGATTTCCTGCTTGAACTCCTGTTGGATCTCCGGAAGATACGCATCCTGCTTCTCGATGAGCTGCTCCTCCGGGGACCAGATTCCTTGTATAAAATAAAGCGGGCGCTCCGCTTCCTCCCGATTGAACTTCACTAACGCCTTGTAGAAGACCGGCTGGTGCACTGTATAGACGCGGATGACATTGGCGCCCATATCATGAATTTGGCGGAACCAGCGCAAATACGTCTCCTCATCGACCGGAAATTCACCCGGGAAGTGTCCCGGAACAGTAGCCCCAAGATTGACTCCTTTCACAAATAACGGTTCGAACTGCTCATTCCTGTACTCTAGGAACTGATCTCCTTCCGTCTTGAACTTCAGCTTGATGCCGCTCGGATCGGCATAGGCTGTCTGCTTCGGGTACAGCAGACCGGGTAAATAATACCCCGCCAGCCCGCCGGCAGCGAGAAGCAAGACAACAACCGTGATGAGATTCCACTTCGTTCTCCGGCTCATGGATCGTAGTATTGTTCACCCTTTCCTGCACAACGTATTTCTTATGACTCATCTAGTGCCGCGTAGTGCCGCGGGAATCAACCGCAACACCTAACAATAACTATAACCAAGAAAACCGATGGTTTAACATGGTTATTTAGACTCTTTTTATTCAGGACCCTTGAGTCAAAAAAATGGTTCTATGCGGGCGGAAGGCAGTGGCCCGTGATTAGACGGTCTACTCGGTTAGGTCCGTCCATCAGTGAGGAGAAAAGCAGGAGTCAGGTTCTGGTTTTCTTTTATTTGTCATGGTTAGACGCATTCCTCCTTTAAAAGTTTCGGTATTGTAACCATTTTACCAATAATACCTAGTTTTTTCGTTCTTTAGTCATATTTATATTAACATTCATTGCATCGAAATGTTTTTAACAATTTCTAGTTAATTTCTACTAACTTCATACCAAATTAATCCTAAAAATGGATAAACCAAAATGGAGAAAAAAGGACTACTTCTCCTTGCTATCCCCAAAAAAAGAAAAATCCTTGCATTTTGCATGCAAGGATTGGAAACAGATCCGCTCCACTTCAGCGGCCTTACGTAGAAAGCAGCGTGATAACCAGCAACTCGTACAGAACAAGCGGGAGAATGACATTGTTGTAGTACGCCCCTCCCAATGCCCGCTGATCTGTCAGCATCCTCGTGTACAAATAAAGGTGACATCTGTCAACATTAACGATAATGCCCTCATAGACTTGGCCATCTATCGTCTGAACCCGCACATGCCGATCCTTATACATACGCCCCATATGTTGAACCCGATCCCGTAAAGAATACAGGGCTTGAACCGTTCCCGGCTCCATCTGATAGATAACTTGATGTTGCTGCGGATACGGGCAATGATGAGCGGAATATGGCTGATGCAAGGGCCTGAACCTCCGTTCGCATTGAAATAGGTACATTTCACCTTATGCGCATTCTTCAGCCATCAGCACCGGAAATTACCGTTGCTCGTCCGCCGCCCGCCGGCAACCCGCTCCACTATATAACAGAAACGGCCCAGCCTTCGTTGGCCAGCCCGCCCGGCGATGATAGGAGTGGAGATTATTCAATCGATTACGCCTTGCTGCGGTAATAGACATGGCGAAGCCGGAGGGACAGATCCTCTTCGATATCCAGCAGGCCGTACGAATACTTCGGTTGAGACCGTTTGTCCGTCGGAGATCCGGGATTGAAGAGCAAAATCCCCTCTCTTTCTTCCACATGCGGGATGTGCGAATGGCCGAAGACAATGATATCGACGCCTTGGTTACGGAAAGTATGGAAGGCGACATCCTTCGTCGTCGATCGGCCTGCCCCGTCCCCATGAACGAGGCCGATTCGGATACCGCCAGCCTCAATGATTTTACGGCGGCCGAAGCGCTTCACAATATCGGCGCCGTCATTATTCCCGGCGACACTGTCAACCGGGGCCAACGACTCGAACATCGGGATAACGCTTGCCGAAGTCCAATCTCCCGCGTGGAGGATAAGGTCAACGCCGCGCAGTCCCTTGATCAGAGCGCGAGGCAGCTTTTGTCCCCGATGAGGCATATGGGTATCCGACACGATTCCGATGCGCATAGGTCTCCTTCCTCCTTTTTTTCCTAAAATGGGTTGCTCGCTCGCAGCCTTCTTCTTGTTTAATATCTATTGTGGCACAACTCCCGCTCCCCGTCGATCTCTTTGCCCCGTCGATGTCCACTCGCAACAGTTCGGGAGCGGCCGGGACGCCGGGCCCTTACGGTCACTATCCCTTCCCCTCAGCAAGGGATAGGTCGCGGGCTACAGGCCCTTACGGTCACTATCCCTTCCCCTCAGCGCGGGATAGGTCCCGGCCTATAGGGCCTTACGGTCACTATCCCTTCCCCTCAGCGCGGGACGGGTCGTGGGCTACAGGACCCTTACGGTCACTATCCCTTCCCCTCAGCGCGGGATAGGTCGTGGCCTACAGGACCCTTACGGTCACTATCCCTTCCCCTCAGCGCGGGGATGGGTCGTGGCCTATAGGGCCTTACGGTCACTATCCCTTACGCTCAGCGCGGGATAGGTCGCGGAGTCAGGCCCGGGGAATAGGACTCAGGCCGCCTGAACAGTCCGGGTTCGCGGGCAGCAGCCAGGTACATGCTCATCCGTAGAGCGACAACCGAACAGGGTCTCGGGTATCGTCCCCTATAACGTTCATGTTGTTCGACAGGCGCGTTCTTTTTTCTCTTTTATGAAGCAAGGGGATAGTGCCCGAAAGAGGTTCGAAAGGCATATCCCTCATTCGACATGTCCTTTCCACCGATTTCACCGCATGCCAGTGTTCTCCTCGACGGGTGTCATTTTCCGTTTTTCTTCCTATTATATGCATTGTTCTCCTGCAACACGCCCAGAAGAAAAAGAAACCCGAAGTCTTAGCAAAGACCGGGTTTCTCGACAAGCCGCCCGATACATGATATCCATGTCCGAGGCCGCAGGCCCTATACGATTGTTTTCGTTCCGCCTTAGCCTGCCAGCATCCCCTCCCCGACCAAGGGAACACGGGAAGCAAGCTGTGAAGGCTAGATGATGCTATACGTTCTCATAGTGCAGCTTCCGCTTCGTCTCGAAGCGCTCCAGAGCGAGCTGAATCAGGCGATCGAGCAGAGCCGGATACGTGATGCCCATCTCCTGCCACAGGATCGGGTACATGCTGATCGGAGTAAAGCCAGGCATCGTATTGACTTCATTAATCAGGACAGCCATGTCGGAACGGCGGACGAAGAAATCCACGCGCGACAGGCCTGAGCCGTCGATGGCACGGTAGGCCTGCAGCGCCATCTCGCGGATACGCTCCAGCAATTCCTCGTCCAATGGCGCGGGGATGGCGATTTGTGATTTGCCGTCGATATATTTTGCCTTATAATCATAGAATTCGTTGGATGAGATTATCTCGCCCGGTATGGATGCTTGCGGCTCGTCATTGCCCAGAACGCTTACTTCCACTTCCCGCGCGTCAACGAACTCCTCTACAATTATCTTCCGATCGTATTGCAGCGCGAGTTCGATCGCCTGCTTCAATTCCGCTGCATTGCGCGCTTTGGAGATGCCGACCGAGGAGCCGAGGTTCGCCGGCTTGACGAAGCAAGGATAGCCCAATTCGGTCTGCACCCGATCCAGAATCTCCGCTTGATTCTGATCCCATTCCCAACGGAGAAAGTGCTCATATTTGCACTGCGGCAAGCCGGCGTGAGCAAAGACTTGCTTCATGACGGCTTTGTCCATTCCGACGGAAGAGGCGAGCACCCCCGCACCGACATACGGGATAGCGGCCATCTCGAGAAGTCCCTGGATGGTGCCGTCTTCTCCGTTCGTGCCGTGGAGCAGCGGGAAGGCCACATCGATCTGGCGCGTATTCATGGCTTCCTCCGATATGCCTTCCGCGCTGTCCAGGCCGGCGAACAGCATCTCCATCGCGGTTACGGTTCCCCCTCTGAACGACTCCAGCGTCAGCTCCTCTTGGTTCGTGAACGGCCGGTCCCGCCACGTTCCGACCCGCCACTCTCCCCTTTTCGTAATATAAAAAGGAAGGATCTCATACTTGCCGTAATCCATCGCTCCCATCACCGCAAAAGCCGTAGACAACGATACTTCGTGTTCCCCTGATTTGCCGCCGTAGATGAGACCGACGCGCAATTTGCGTTCTTGTTCCATGTTCCCCTCCGGTTAGCGCCTGATGCGCCTGTTGTCTTCTCCCAGAATGCCCGTCACGCCTCGCACATCGGGCCACGCCGCAATAAGCGGGAACGGATTGTCTCCTTCCCCGCCTGGCAACCTAAAATGCATCGACAATATGGAAGAAGCGGTACTTCGTCGCTTCCGTCCATGCATACGAGTCCTGGTAATCCCAGTACCGGTGGCGGCTGCTTACCGTGTGAGCGTTCACCAGCGGCATGCCGTTCGCATCGAATGCGGTGACCATCGTCGTATGCTGGTAATGACCGTTCCCGTCCCAATCATACGCAATCACGTCGCCAAGCTGCAGATCGCCGGGATGATCGACCAGCTCGGCCCGCAGACCGTGCGTGCTGTTCGTCAAATGCCGCTCCAAGCTGTTCGCTACCGCCCAGCTGTAGCTCCACGCTTCCTGGCCGTTAACCATGCCTTTATACCACCAGCCCGAATCTCTTCTACCAGTATAGTTCATCGGTGCGCCCCCTGCAAAGAGACATTGCGAGATATAATTGGTGCAATCCACCTCGAAGCTGAGGAAGCGCGGGTTCGGTTCATTCCACCATTGGTCTGCGTAAGCGACCGCTTTATCGCGGCGGTACGGAATGGCCCGGAGGGAGCCTGACGGTCCCAGCACATCTCGATTCAACAGCGGCTGCGAGCGGCACGAACGCGATGCCCGCTCCTGCTCAGCCCCGTCGAACTGCATGCCTCGGCGCTCCGGCACCGGAATTTCCACTTTGGCCACGACCCAACCGCTTCCTTCCTTGAGCAAGGTCAGCCGTTCTCTCTCAATTCTCTCATCCTTCAGAGGCAGCCCCTTCTGCTCATAGCCTCTCCGAATATGGAACTCGAGGTCTACCGTTACCTCCTGCTCGGCCTCGTGGGCGCGCAGGAGCTTCGCCTGCGTCTCGCACTTGGTCGGGCTTGCCCCCCTGCTCTCATACCACGAAGCCAGCCTCTGTGCCCGATCGCTCGCGAGAAGCGCATGCTCCATGTCGGTCACCGGGGCCTGGATAGCCCGGGGCCGATCGTCAATTTCGGAACGATTATGCTGATCCACGTACAAATAAAGGGTCGTCTTCCAATCATGACGCATTCCCCTCTCCACCTCCTTTACTCATGTATTGCGGCGTAAGCCGCGGATAGAGCCTGTCGCTCTTTTTTCTCCGCCGGCCCGGTATTTTGCTATCCATTGTATGCAGAAAATCCGCTCGGCATGTCGAGGTGGTAGATTTAGGCATGTTTGTACGGGAAAAGCTCTTTACGGTGTCCCCCGAACACGATATACTAAAGATGTGAAGCAATTATGAAATCGAGTTCCATTAGATGAAACGAACAATGAGAAGCAAACGAAGCATGACAGCGTGAAGCTCCTTGAGGAGCTTCGGATGTACAGAATCTAGAGGGAGGTAATTTTCAATGGCAAGAACAGATGCTTTCTCTACGGCCCGCGAACTGAAGGTCGGCGGCAAGTCATACCGCTACTACAGCCTGGAAGCATTAGGCGCGCAAGGCTACGAAGGAATTGATCGCCTTCCGTTCTCGATCAAAGTCCTGCTTGAGGCTGCCGTCCGCCAATTCGACGGCCGCGCGATTACGAAGGATCACGTGACTCAAATTGCAAAATGGGCGGAAGGTCAAGATGAGAACAAGGAAATTCCGTTCATTCCCTCCCGCATCGTCCTGCAGGACTTCACCGGCGTTCCGGTAGTCGTCGACCTGGCGGCTATGCGCGATACGGTGAAAAAAGCGGGCGGCGACCCGAAGCGCATCAATCCGCTCGTTCCGGTCGATCTCGTTATCGACCACTCGGTAATGGTCGACGCTTTCGGTTCGGAGCAAGCTTTGGAATATAACATGAACGTGGAGTTCGAGCGCAACGAAGAACGCTACCGTTTCCTGCGCTGGGCTCAGACGGCATTCGATAATTTCCGGGCGGTGCCGCCGGCTACCGGCATCGTTCACCAGGTGAACCTGGAATATCTGGCTTCCGTGGCCGCAACCAAGGAAGTCGACGGCGTAACCGAAGTCTTCCCTGATTCCCTCGTTGGCACCGATTCTCACACGACGATGATCAACGGTCTCGGCGTCGTTGGCTGGGGCGTTGGCGGGATCGAGGCGGAAGCGGGCATGCTTGGTCAGCCGCTCTATTTCATTACGCCGGAAGTCATCGGCTTCAAACTAACGGGAACGCTTGCAGAGGGCGCGACCGCAACCGACCTGGCGCTGACCGTTACGCAAATGCTGCGTAAAAAAGGCGTCGTCGGCAAATTCGTCGAGTTCTTCGGTCCGGGTCTCGAATCGATCAGCCTGGCGGACCGGGCGACCGTCGCCAACATGGCTCCGGAATACGGCGCGACGATCGGGTTTTTCCCGGTAGACCATGAGACGCTGAACTATCTTCGCCTTACCGGCCGCACCGAGGAGCAAGTCGCTCTCGTGGAAGCCTACTACAAGGCGCAAGGCATGTTCCGCCATGCGGATACGCCGGACCCTGTATTTACCGACATCATTGAGCTTGACCTGAACTCGGTCGTGCCGAGCCTGGCCGGACCGAAACGCCCGCAAGACCGCGTGGAGCTGTCGAATATGAAGCAGTCCTTCCTCGATGTCGTCCGCACGCCGGTCGACAAAGGCGGATACGGCTTGAGCGACAGCAAAATCGAACAGAAAGTGCCGGTGGTGCATCCGAACGGCGAGACAAGCCAATTGTCGACGGGCGCTGTCGTCATCGCGGCGATTACGAGCTGCACGAACACCTCCAACCCAAGCGTAATGCTCGGTGCGGGCCTCGTGGCGAAGAAGGCGGTCGAGCGCGGATTGCGCAAGCCGGCTTACGTGAAGAGCAGCTTGACGCCAGGTTCTCTGGTCGTGACGGAATATTTGAAAAAATCCGGACTGATGGCGTCGCTGGAGCAGCTCGGCTTCCATGTAGCCGGCTACGGCTGCGCGACTTGCATCGGGAACTCCGGTCCGCTGCCGGATGAAGTGAGCCAGGCGATTGCCGATCACGACATGACGGTCGCGGCGGTCCTGTCCGGGAACCGGAACTTCGAAGGCCGCATTCACGCGCAGGTGAAAGCGAACTACCTGGCTTCGCCTCCGCTCGTCGTCGCCTACGCGCTCGCGGGCACGGTCAATATCGACCTCGAGAACGAGCCGATCGGATACGACAAGAACAACCAGCCTGTATATTTGAAAGATATCTGGCCTTCTTCGGAAGAGATCAAGCAGGCGATGGCGCAAGCGATCAACGCTTCGATGTTCCGCGAAAAATATGAGCATGTCTTCACGCAGAACGAACGCTGGAATGCGATTCCGGTTCCGGAAGGCGAGCTGTATGAATGGGATGCGAAGTCAACCTACATCCAGAACCCGCCGTTCTTCGAGAATCTGGGCACTCAGCTCGGAGACATCGCCGATATCGAGAATGCCCGCGTCCTGGCGCTGCTTGGCGATTCCGTGACCACGGACCACATCTCGCCGGCGGGCAACATCAAGGTGGACAGCCCGGCAGGGGAATACCTGATCGCGAATGGCGTTCAGCGCAAAGACTTCAACTCTTACGGTTCTCGCCGCGGCAACCACGAGGTCATGATGCGCGGAACGTTCGCGAACATCCGCATCCGCAACCAGGTGGCTCCGGGCACCGAGGGCGGCGTGACGAAGTATTTGCCGAAGGACGAGGTGATGTCCATCTACGATGCGTCCATGAAGTATCAAGACGAGCACACGAACCTGGTTGTCATTGCCGGCAAAGAATACGGCACAGGCAGCTCCCGCGACTGGGCGGCGAAGGGAACGTATCTCCTCGGCGTCAAAGCGGTCATCGCCGAAAGCTTTGAGCGCATCCACCGCAGCAATCTGGTCGGCATGGGCGTGCTTCCGCTGCAATTCCAGGAAGGCCACGGCTGGAAGACCCTCGGCATCGACGGGACCGAAGTGTTCAGCATCAACGGCTTGTCGAACGACATTCAACCGGGACAGACGCTGCAAGTCACAGCGGCCCGCCAGGACGGGACGACGTTCGAATTCCCGGTTACGGTCCGTCTGGACAGCATGGTCGACGTAGACTACTACCGCAACGGCGGCATTCTCCAAACCGTATTGCGGCAAATGATCGCCAGTGAAAAGGCAAACGCGTAAACGATCCGTCTGACTGCGTAACGATGATTAATGAATAACAGGGCTGTTCCCAAGGTCCACGATGACCGGGAGCAGCCCTTTTTGCGTCCTCGGCCCCCGGGATTTGTCCTGATTATTTTCCTCCTGCCCCCGATTCCAACCGCTTCCCAACAGCTAGGCTTCCGCATAGGATGAACTATCGTGAGACCAAGGCATATCCAACGGAGGCGATTCTGTATGACAGTCGCATTAACCGGCATTCACGCCGTCTATTTGCTGTTCGTCGCCCTCATCATTCTGTGCCTCGTCCTGCGGCGGGACACCACGGTCGTCTGCTTGATCGGCATCTTTGCGTTAGGCTTGCTCGCCACCTCATCGGCCAGCTCGGCGGTAAGCGGCATGTTCACAAGCTTCATCTATGCGCTGGAGCAGTTGCTGGGGACGATACTCATCATCTCCATCATTGTCGCGATGAGCCGCGTAATGCTCGCGTCCGGCGTGAACGAGACCATGATCTCCCCGTTCACGCGGCTCATGCGGGGGCCAGGGCCGGCCTATTGGACGGTCGGGCTTCTGATGTTCCTCATCAGCCTCTTCTTCTGGCCTTCCCCGGCCGTCGCTCTTATCGGCGCCGTCCTGCTGCCGGCTGCGGTCCGCGTCGGCCTTCCGCCGCTGGCGGTCGCCATGGCCATGAATCTGTTCGGCCATGGGATCGCGCTGTCCGGCGACTTCGTCATCCAGGGCGCGCCGAAGCTGACCGCCGACGCGGCGGGTCTGCCTGTACAGCAGGTATTGCAGGCCAGCGTGCCGCTCGTCCTCGTCATGGGCGCGGTCACGATCGCCGTCTCCTACTGGATGATGCGCCGCGATATGCGGCTCGGCCGGCTGACGATGGCGACCGGCTTGGCGAAGAATGCGGCAGGCAGCGAGCCGACGCGCCTGCCTCTGTCCGGCTGGGCGAAGGCGGCGATAGCGCTGCTTATTCCGCTGCTGTTCGCCGTCGATGTCATTCTCCTGTTCCGCCTCGATCTTCAAGGCGGTGAGGCGACCGCCCTTATCGGCGGCACGGCGATCGCGATTCTCGTGCTCCTGGCCGGGCTTACCCATCGGAAGCAGGCGCTGGAGGCGACGACCTCCTACCTCATCGAAGGCCTCCAGTTCGGCTTCAAGGTGTTCGGCCCGGTCATTCCGATCGCCGCCTTTTTCTATCTCGGCGATGCGGCCTTTCTCGAACTGTTCCATCAGGGACTGCCGAAGGGATCCCAAGGGATCGTCAATGATCTGGGCGTCGCGCTGGCCCATAGCGTGCCGCTCCATCCGGCTGCCGGAGCCGGGACGCTGGCGGTGGTCGGAGCCATTACGGGCCTGGACGGCTCCGGCTTCTCCGGCATCTCGCTCGCCGGCTCGATCGCCTCCCTGTTCGGAACCGCCAGCGGCGGCGGCACGGCGACCTTGACCGCGCTCGGCCAGATCGCGGGCATCTGGGTCGGGGGCGGCACGCTTATTCCGTGGGCGCTTATCCCCGCGGCCGCCATCTGCGGCGTCAGCCCGTTCGAATTGGCCCGCCGCAATCTGATTCCCGTCGTCATCGGGCTGGCGGCAACCACGCTCGCCGCCATTCTTCTCTTGGCGCTTCACTGAGAACGACGGGCGAAGGCATGCGGCCGCAGGGCGAGAAATGACTGGCGCCTCCGTAATAATGCGAGTACGATAGAAGGAGCAATGATCCAAAAGAAGCTAGGAGGTAGCATCATGCTCCGAATCGGAATCATCGGACTCGATACATCCCACGTCACGGCCTTCACCGCGCTGCTGAATGACAGCACTCATCCCTACCATGTGCCGGGCGGGAAGGTCGTCGCCGCCTATCAAGGCGGAACGCCCGGGCTGGAGCTAAGCATGTCCCGCATGAAAGCGTATACAAACGAACTTGTCGGTCAATACGGCATCACCCTCGTGCCAGAGCTTCCGTCATTGGCGGAGCAATGCGATGTCCTGCTGCTGGAATCGGTGGACGGCGGGGTGCATGAAGCGCAGTTCGCGGCGGTGGCGCCCTTCGCCAAGCCCGTCTTCATCGATAAGCCGCTGGCGCTCTCCGCCGCCTCAGCCAACCGCATCGCGGACCTGGCAGCCCGATACGGCACGCCGGTCATGAGCAGCTCCGCGCTGCGCTATGCGGAAGCGCTTACTTCGGCGGTGAAGGAAGTGACGTCCGAAGCGGAGGGCGCGCCTTACGCGCAAGGCGTGGATGCGTTCGGCCCGACGCCGCGGGGAGATGGCGCGCCGGGACTGTTCTATTACGGCATCCACTGCGCGGAGATGCTCTACGCGGCCATGGGGCCCGGCTGCCGGGAAGTCCGGGCAGAACCGGTTCCCGGCGGTGAGTGCATTGCCGCCCGCTGGGAGGACGGGCGCATGGCGACGATCCGCGGCCGCCAAGGCGGATCGTTCGGCGCGCTCGTTCATGGCGAGCGTCAATCGCGCTATGCGGATGTGGCGGCCGATGCCAAACCGTTCTACGCGAGCCTGCTGGAACGGGTCATGGCCTTCTTCCAGACCCGGGAGCCGGACGTCCCGCTCGCGGAGACGCTGGAGCTTATCGCCTTCCTGGAAGCGGCGAACGCGAGCCTCGCCGGGAATCGTACCGTACGGCTGTCTTAACCGAGACAATATGAAAAAGCCCCGATGCGTTCCCCTACCCAAGGGAGCAACCAGGAGGCGGCGACGGCCGTAGGTTCTCGGCGACAGGGCGAGGCAAGCGGAGCCTGGCATCGGCTCCTCTTCGCCCGCCGCCGTTACCTTCTCTGAGGCTCGATGCCCCGATCCGGCGTGCCGCCGTTCCCCTCCCTGTCGTTCTGCGGAGCATGCACGCGGCTCCGTCTTCTTCGCGCATATACGACCACGCCGATGATAACCAAGACAGCTAGCAGCATGAGAACGAGGGCGACGATCATATTTTCCCATACAAAACTCAAGGTGAACCCTCCTTTCCAGACATGCCGGGGGATACGAGAAACCTCTCTCTTCCCTGGCAGCTCTATACCAGACTCTACGTATATTTCCTTGCATGCGTTGCACTAAATTAAAAAAGACAGCTTCTCCGTTGGAGAGCGGCTGCCTGAAGGATGGAAAGATGGACGCGGAAGCCTCCGCTTCGGGATCCGCATCCGAATCGAGAATACCCGCAAGCCGCTTTCCACGAGGGGCCTGCGGGTCTCCGTCTGCTAGTGCCGGCTCGCTACCGCTTATCCGGAATATGGAAGGAGACCGTGGTCCCCTCCCCCTCCGCGCTCTGAATGCTCAAGCCTTGGCCATACTGCTTCCGCAGCCGCTTGTCTGTGTTGATCAGACCGATTCCGCCGTGCGGGCGCTGGCCGCGATCCAGCAACCGCTCCACCGTCTGCGCGTCCATACCGGTCCCGTCATCCGTCACGGCGATCCGGATGCCGCCGGCCTCCGCTTCGATTCGAATATGAATGAGTCCTCCTTGGGAACGGCTCAGAATGCCGTGACGGAGCGCATTCTCTACGAGCGGTTGAATCGTTAGCGGCGGGATCTCGGTGTGCAGCCCGGCATTCACCGTCCAGATCACATCCAGCCTGTCGCCGAAGCGGGTCTTCTCGATCGTCAAGTAAGCGCGCACGAGATCCAGCTCATGCTCCAGCGGGACAAGATGCTCCGCATTCCACAGATCGAAGCTCAGCCGCAAATATTTGCTGAACGATTCAATCAGCGCACGCATTTTATCCGTGTCGAATTTGCTCAACGCCACGATGGAATTCAACGTATTGAACAGGAAGTGCGGCTTGATCTGAGCCTGCAAATAGGCGGCTTCCATGCGGAGCAGTTCCCCGACAGAGCTTCTCAGATCGGTCAACGCCCGGACCCGCGACTTCAGCTCCACGGCTTCAACGGGCTTGGTCACGTAATCGTTCGCTCCGGCCCGGAAGCCGGAATATATATCTTCCGCCCGGCTGCGGGCCGTCAGCAGCAGCACCGGAAGCTCCGACATGGAGAAGCGCTCGCGGATGGCGCGGGTCAGCTCATAGCCGGACATATGCGGCATCATGACATCGGCAATAACCAGATCCCAGCGCCTCTGATCCAGCATGGAGGCGGCCTCCTTGCCGTTCATGGCGGTCGCGACATTATATCCCTCCGCGAACAGCAGATTGGACAGGATGTTCAGATTGACCGGGTCATCATCGACAGCCAAGATGTTCATGCCGTCTGCCGCAGCGGCTATTTCCGGCGAGCCGCTCGGCACGCCCGGAACAGGCAGAGCACTGCTCCGGTGTCGAAGCAAGGCCGCTTCCGTCTTCCCTCGACTCCAGCCCGGGCTTCCCGACTGCGCGAGCGGAAGCGTGAAGGTGAACACGGAACCGGCTCCTTCCTCCGATTCCGCCTTCAGCGTTCCGCCATGCAGCTCGACCAGCTGCTTCGTAATGCTTAAGCCGAGGCCGATGCCTCCGACGCCCGCGCTCGCTTCCCCCTGTTCGTACGCCTGGAAGGCTCTTCGCTTCGTGGCCTCGTCCATCCCGCGGCCGGTATCGGAGACGCGAATATGGGCGTACCCCTTCCGAACGTCGGCATCAACGACGACGATGCCCTCATCCGTGTATTTAATGGCGTTGTGAACCAGGTTGAAGAGGATCTGAATCAGCCGTTCCTCGTCGGCAATGACGGGAGGAAGGTCATCCGCCATGTTCATCTCCAGCCGAACCGGCTTGCCTTCGGTCATGAAAGACAGCATGTCGATCACGCCGAGCGCCACCGGCGGGACGGACACGCGCTGCAGTTGAAGCCGCAGCTTCTCCTGCTTCAACTGGGAGGAATCGAGCAGATCGTTCAGCAAATGCGACATGCGGCGCCCGACCGCCACGATCAACTCCAAATTTTTGCGGTTCGCTTCGGTCAGCGAGCGCCGCTCGTCCTCCAGCACGCTCTGGGCCATGTTGATGATGCCGTGCAGCGGAGTCCGCAATTCATGCGAAGTGTTCGCCAGGAAATCATCCTTCACCTTGTCGGCCTTGATCAATTGAACGTTCAGATCCGCCATCAGGGCCGAAGTCCGGAAGAATCGTTTGAACCAGAACGTGGCGAAGGCGAGAAAGGCAATAATCAAATCGATCGGGTAATAGGTCAATTCAAACCAAACTCTCGTCTTGATGCTTCCCCATATAATATTTACTGTCACAGCTATCGCCGAAATCAATAAGTAAATGGCGTCACGCTCCCTTTTCAAGGCCGCGCGCAGCATAATAACGGGAACAGTAAGATAGGAGAAGATAATAATCACGCTGTACAAAATATCAATGCTTAACGTAACCCGGGCGGGCGCGCAGAGAATGAAGAAGGACACAGCCAAGCAAGCGGCTCCATGCCATCGAAATGCCGGGATTGGTCTGTACTCCGGAAATAAATGCTTGGCGAACTGCAGCAAGAAGCCCGAAACGCCGAACATCGATATAAAAATAAGCTTGATGTACCATTCATAGTCAAGCTGCAGCCATTCCAACAGCAGCTTGTCATCATCCACCAGAGTCATCACGGTGGCGCTGGTCACCATAAGCGAAAAATAGATGAGCGCTTGTTGCCGCCCGCCAATGAAATACAAAATAATCGCGTACACAACATGCATGAGCAGGACGATGCTGACCATTAATTGCGACCCAATGCTCAGCCAAGTCGCATTGGTTACGGCTTCCGCCGTACCGAATAACAGCGGACGCGCGATGCCGCCGATGCGCTTGTTCATGAAGTTGGCGGCATGAATGACAATCTCGACCTCGCCGCCGTCCGGAACGAAGAAGGCGGAATATGGAATGTTCTGGGCTATGTTATGCGCCTCATCTGCAGCCGGCCGGCCGGAATGCGCCAGCAGACGCCCGTTCACGTATAACTCGGACGAGTTCTGAATATTGGGAACCCGAATGGCCAACGACTTTTCTTCGGCCGGATCAATCAAAATACGGAGCCGGTACGTCCCGAATCCATAGCCCTCCTCAAATATATCCCCCTTCCAGTTGCCGGGCACCTGAATTAGATGCGGCTGGTCAGCAGGGGGGTGATCTCCCTCCCGCAAAAATACCCCGGGATAGAATTCCCATTCTCCATTTAGCGTAAAAGAGCGCCCGGCGGAAATATCCCAGCCGCGCAAATCCAAGACGCCATGCTCGGCTGGCGGGGACTCGAACACCATAAACTTTGCTATCCACAGCAGGCGGATCATCGTCAAAACGACCAAGACCAGCCCGGCCGTTATCATAATTTTTCGTATGGACATCGGATCTACAACTTTCTTTTTCTCACTGCGGCCGTTCCGGCCTTGCCTGCGATTATGTACATTGTCTATCCTCTCTTCTAGCTGCCGCTCCATCTCTCATACCATGATTGATAGGCCGCCTGCGGCGGAATCCCGAACTCGTTCTGCGTCATGTCGCACAGCTTGGCGTAGGTCGCATCCACCGCATTCCGATCCCCCAGCTCCGCATATAACCGCATCAGCATATAGTAGCCGGATTCAATTCGCGGGTATACATTGACCTGCCGGTGGTACACCTCGAGCGCAGCCGGAAAATCGTTCTCCGCCACATAATAGTCGGCAACCTCGTTCACGAGATGAAGCCACAAGGAACGAAGGCGCTGCCGTTCTCCCTCCGCCCACAAGTAGCTGCAATCGGCCAAATAGTCGCCGCTGTACTGCTGCAGCAGCTCACGGTAGGCCAGAATCGTATCCTGTCCGACAGGGGGCAGCGCCTCGGTCTCCTGCTCCCACTGCACGCAGTCGATGACCGCGTCTTGAAGGACGAGCATATAACTGTCCTCGCAGTTGATAATTTTCAACTGGTCGAGGTAAGGCTCCAACGTTTTGCGCACTTGATAAATGGCGGTATAGAGCTGGGCGTACCCTTTTTTGGCATTCATGTCCGGCCACAGCAGCTCGAGTAGAATTTCTTTGCGGACCTGCCTTCCTCTATGATGCAGCAGGTAAGCGAACAGTTCCTGGGCCTTGGACGTTCGCCAGCGAATCGGCTTCTGCGACGGATTCTCGAACTCGATATGCAGGTTCTGGAAGCAACGGATCATGCGGATGGACGCCTGCTTCTTGGCTTGCGCCGTCATGGACGCCCGCTCCGCCAGCCGCTCCAGCGTCGCTGCCAACCGTTCGACCTCGACCGGCTTCAGCAAATAGTCGATGGCATTGAGTTCAAACGCCTTGACGGCATAATGATCATAGGCGGTAATGAACACGATCTGTACGGCCGGGAGCGAAGACTGAATTCGCTCCGCCAGTTCTATCCCCGTCATCTCCGGCATGTCGATATCCAAAAACACGACATCCGGCGCGAGATCTTCGATTTCCTTCAGGGCCCGCTTCGGATCCTGATAGGTTCCTTCAATTGCAATTTTCCCTGTCTCGGCCAACAGGTCATTCAAATAAGCAAGCGCCAAATATTCATCATCAATCAATATGGCTCTCATCGGCCTTCCCTCCGCAGGTTATATAGTTGATACCCCTTCGTTCGGCAGCCAGGCTCATGAAAGATATCGATATCTAACTATGACACGCCCCGAAATCAAACTTGCCCGAAGGAATGTGCCCCATTTCACTTGGGCATGCCTCGGTTGTTTCTATTATATACTACTGCAGTCTATGTCCTTTACTAGATTATACAACAATGACTGTTAAATTGTTCCTCTCGGCGGCAATAATGATTCCAAGGGCCTGCTTGCCTATTTACAAAAAAACAGGGCAGAAGCAGATATTCCTCTGCCTGCCCTGTTCCTTGCGTCCCGGATGATTAATCCGTCAGTACATTGTAAATCGCTTGCGCGGCTTCCGCTCGGGTCGCGGCCGCTTCGGGAACGAAGCGCCCGGCTGCCCGCCCCTTCATCAGGCCAAGTCTGGCCGCGGCGTTCACATAATCGGCCGCCCAGCTCGAGATCCGCCCCGCGTCGCTGAACGTCCCCTTCGTGTTGGCGGCAAGCTTCTTGCCTGTCTTCGCTTTATAAGCTTTGACCAGCATAACCGCCATCTCTTCCCGGGTAACCAAGCCTGCGGGATCGAAGCGGTTCGCGCTCTTGCCGCTGACGATGCCCGCCTCATAAGCCGCCGCTATCGGCCCGGCGTACCAGGCATCCGCGTCGACGTCGGCAAATGCCTTGCCGCCCGCGCCGGCCAGCTTCAAGGCCTGCGCCAGCAGCGCGGTGAATTCCGCCCGGGTAATGGCCCGCGCCGGCTCGAACTTCGCGGCGCTCGTGCCGCTTATGATTCGCTTCAGCGCCAGTTCTTGAATGACGGCATAGGCCCAATGCCCGGAAGGCAGATCGGCGAACGGCTTCGTCAGTTCCAGCACCGCATAGGTGCCGGACTGGCGGATCATCGCAGCCATCTCGCGATGAGCGTACTCTCCTTCCGCCTGCGCCACCGCTCCGCTGCCGGCGATCGCATATATCCCCGCGAAGTTGAGGCAGATATCCGAGTCGGCGGCGAGCCGGAGCAGAACGGGCTGTGTGAAGGAAGTCAGCTTCTCCGTCTTCCCGTTCGCGAGCCTGATCAGCAGGTCAAGTTCGTACATCTCGCCGGACAGCCTCACCTTCATGCCGGAGACCCTTTCGGCCTTGGCGATCATCTCGCTCGCCGCCTTCTTCGCGAGCGGGGCCAGCTTCAAGGAGATGGCGGAGCCTTGCTTCTCGCTGTCCGTCCAGGCATTGAGCCACTGCTTCATGAATTCGGAAGGGATCTCGAGCGCAATATGCTCCGCTCTCACTTCCAGCTTGTTCTGAAGCAGCAGCCCGTACGTATTGGACGGGAACTTCACTTCGCTCGTTCCGGCCGGCATCTCGAAGACGATGGCGCCCCGTCCGTTAGGGGCCAGCTTTTCCGGGGTCGCCGTTACGGTTCCCGGCTTATCTTCGGCAGGCTTCAGTGTTGGCTTCGGACTTGGAGTGGAGCGCGAATCCGGGCTGGAGCTTGATCCGGAGCCTGACCCTGTCCCCGGGCCCGGGTTCGGATTGGGATTCGGACCGGGCTCTTCCGGCAGCTTGCCGCCCTTCAGATCGGTAATGCGGCCTTCCACGCCGGCGTCGATGGTTCCGATACGATGAAGATGCTCGATGAAGACTTCATAATCGACAATGTTCAGTTCATAGAATCGGCCGTCGTTTTTCGCCTGCTTCATCGAACGGTAGAAGTCTCCCCCGTCCGCCATGAACGAGTTCGTAGCCACGATATAAAAGCCTCGCGGATCGATATCGGTATAGGTGCCATCGTCATTCTTGACCTGCACCTTGACGATCCGCTCGCCCTTCTGCGTGACCTCGCCGGTCACGGCGTCGATCGTCTCGCCCTTCTTCGCGGAGTCGTAATAGAAGCGCATGCCCGACACCTGCGGGAAGCGTCCCTGCCCCGTCTCCACGCCGCTGACGCCGTTCTCCAGAGCAGCGATAATTTCCTCGCCCGTCATCTTCACGGCGGACAGATTGTTGCCGAACGGCATGACCGTCAGCAGATCGCCCAGCGTAATATCGCCTGCCTGGATCGATCCCCGAATGCCGCCGCCGTTTTGAATCGTTACGCAGCCCTTGACGTCGGTCTCGTTCAATAGGCGCTGCACCTTCGCGCGCATGCTGTCGGCAATCAGATTGCCCAGATTGGTCTCCTGCTTGCGCACGCTGCCGCGCTCGCCGTCCAGGAATACCTTCGTCTTGCCGATGACCTGCTTCTTGAACTCCTCCAGCGGCCCGGCGTACCCGGCCAGCTTCGCCGCGGCCTCCTTATCGTCGGCAAAGATATATTGGCCCGAGGCATCCTTCGCATCGATATCGGTCAGCTTGCCGCTCCATTCCGTCAATGTCCCGTTGCGGTCGAAGGTGACATCCAGCTCGCCGAGGTAGCGGCCATATTCCCCGGTCTGAACGATCAGAGTCCGTTGGCCGTCTGCCCGCTCGACGACGACCGGCTCCGTCAATATCGTATGCGAATGCCCGCCTATGATGATGTCGATGCCTTCCACGCTCTCCGCCAGCGCCCGGTCGACTTCATACCCGAGATGGGTGAGCGCAATAATTTTGTCGATTCCTTCTTCGCGCAGCATGGCGACCGTTGCCCGGGCGCTGTCCGCGTAATTGCGGAAGTCGATATGCTCGCCCGGCGAAGCCAGAAATGCCGTATCCTCCGTAGTCAACCCGAATACGCCGACCTTTTCGCCGGCTACATCCAGGATAATCGCCGGATAAATGCTCGCTTCCGCTCCCGGATGGCCGATCTCATGATGGAACAGGCCCTGCAATTCCGGCACCTTATCGACATCGATATTGGCGCTGACGAACGGGAACTTCGCCTGCTTGATGAAGTTCGCCAGCTTCGCCGGCCCGGCATCGAATTCATGGTTGCCGAAGGTCATCGCATCGTAGCCGATCAGGTTCATGAAGTCCAGATCCGCCAGGCCTTCGTACTTGTTGAAATACAGCGTGCCGGAGAAGACATCGCCCGCATCGAGCAGGAGGGAATGATCCGCGCCTGCGCGCGCTTCCTTGATCGCCGTAATGCGGCGCGGCACGCTGTCCAGATGGGCATGCGTATCATTCGTATGAAGCAGCCTCAACGGGAACTGATCGTCATCCGGCTTGCCGAACTGAAGCTGAGCGAGCAGCGGGTCGTGGTCGCTCACCCGTCCATGCGCTTCCATGAAATCGGCATTGAGATGCACGATGTCCAGCTTTGCGCGCTTCGCCAGCTTTTTATCCACCAGGATATGATCCAGCGTCTGCGAATTGCCTTCATAGATATAAGAGTAACGTTCGGCTTCCGGCAGGCCGTCCACCAGATTAACCAGCTCATTCCCCGCGGCAATCCGCAATGTGTCGGAGAATTGGAAATCGTTCAAATCCCCAATCAGCACGACGTTCGTCCGCGGATTCTGGGTCAGCGCTTCACCCACGAAGCCGTGCACGATCGCCGCTTGCTTCGCCCGCTGCACTTCGCTCTGGCGCTGCGGCGGCTGAATTCCTCCATACGGAGCATGATCTCCGCCCTTCGAGTTGAAGTGGTTGGCGATGACCAGCACCCGCTCGCCCCGGAACAGGAACTCGGCGGCCAACGGCTTCCGCGAGCTGTTGAACGCTTCGTTCGCCGGCTCAATCCGTCCCGGATTGAATGACAATCCGTCCGGACCGTAACGAACGGCGGTCTTCGCGTCGCCCTTCGCGTTCTGCTGGCTCCCGGCGAGCGAGACCCGCTCCGGATTGTACAGGAACCCGACGCGAATATTGCCTCCCGGTGCGCCTCCATCCCTTTTGTCCTCCGGAGCGATATCCGTATAGTGATAGACCGGCCCGCCGGCCGCTTGAATCGCACCGGTAATCGCTTCATAGTTGCGGCTTGCATCGACGACGCCATTATCCGTGCCCCCGTTATTGTCCTGCACTTCCATCAAGCCGATAATATCCGGGGATTTCAGGTTGCGTACAATGATTTCTCCGATTTTGCGGGTTTTCTCCTTCCCCTTCGCACTCGGATCGTTCCAATAATTTTCGACATTGAAGGAAGCAATGGTCAGCTTCCCGCTGTCCGCCGCGATGTTCGTCACGGCAGGCTCCCCCTTGCCGCTCTCCGTCTCCGGCAGCCGTTCCGGCAGCAGCTTATAATTGCTGAAGGAGTAAGCGATGACGCCGGTAAGCGGTTCGGCAAAGCGATCGCCCGTCTTGACGGCCGGATTCGGCTTCGGAGTCAGATAATCAAGGGATACCAGCACGCGCTGCGGATTGAGGCTGTCCTCGGTCAGGACGAGGCCGCCCGCCGGAGATACGACGGGACGGCTGCCTTCCTGCCGCACGCTGACCGGAATCTCATATTTATAAGGACCGATAATATCCGGGTTCTCGATCATGACGCGCATCCCTTCCAGACTCTCGTACAGATCGAGCGCGTTGCGCTCCGGATCGTAATACGCATCCGTCAATTGATAACCGTCCGTAATGATCGCCGGCGGAATCATCCGATCCTTCCCCAGCACCACGGGAGGAGGCAGATCCTGATCATGCGAAATTATATCCACGCTCGTCGCCGCGATTTCCGTCGTCGTCAGATCGACCGGGTTGCTGGAATACGTCTTTTCCTTATATTCCTTGACGATGCCGGATACCTTCACTTTATCCCCGACCTTCACCGGGCTGTCCTTGTGATAGACGAGAATGGCGTCCGATGCGCGGCCATCCTTGCTGTACCGGTCCGGAGCGCTCTCCTGGATATAGAAATTGCTCTTATCCCGCTTGAATGTCACGATGCCCTCCACGCCGGTCACGGCTTGATCCGTGTAGGGAGAGCGATGGCCTTCCCCTTGAATATCGTGGATCAGGAGATGGCCGGTATCCTTCAGCACCTTGTACGTGAACGCATACACCCCGCTGGCCGTGCCGTCCTTCACGACAATGGCCTTAATCGTCGTATCCTCCTGGATCGCGATCGGCGCTGCGTAGCGATAGCTCGCCTGCGTCGGCTCCGTGCCGTCCAGCGTATAATAGATGATACCGCCGGAAGCCGGCGTGCCGAGCGCAATCTCGCTTCCCTTGGGGACATTCCCGGATGGGATGCTTGCCGTTACGGACAGCTCGGTCTCCACCACATCCGCGTACGCTCGCGGAATCAGCTGGTGCCCGTACGAGCTATGATAGGACAAGACGCCGGCAATCCTCTCGTAGGTGCGGTTGACCGCGAACGCTGCGGGAACATTTTTGGCGTAAATGACAATGCCTGCGCCAAGCTTGTCAGCGGCATAGTAGGTAGATCCGCTGCTGCGGTCTATCGTTGCCCCGGCGACCTCCACCAACTGGCCTTCGTATTTCTTCCCGGCATCCTGGGCAAAATCAGCCGAAGCGATCGGCTTCGCCGCCGGCAGAGGCAGGCCCGGCTCCACGATCCGGAGGCTGCCGCCCGGCTCCTTGTTCAATTGCAGCAGACCGTTGTACAGCTCCAGCTTGCCCTGCACCTCGATCTTATCCCCTTGCTGTGCCGTTATATTTTGGCCGCGGACGACAATGCCCGCCGTATCGTCCTGAATATACAGATTGGAGAAGCCGCTGCCCGTGTCTTCCCTATAGGTCACGATGCCTTGCACCAATGCGGATTCGCCTGCATTCAGCCCTCTGGCCGCTCCAATGCTGGAGGCCGTTACAACCGAATAGGCGAATTCGGATATATCGCTGTCCTTCAGCTCATCCTGCTTCGCATAGGCCCTGATGATAGTCGGTCCCGCAATCTCGATCGGCTCCGTATACGGAATGAACTCGGACTTGTCCGAGCTGCCGTTCAGATTGTAGTAGACCGAGGCAGTCACCGTGGGCGACGAGAGACTCACCCGCGTCCCCGCTTGCACCGCTCCGGAAGGCGGAGCGGCGGTTACGGAAGCCGCTTGGTCCGGAGGGGTGACGCTGACCTTCTCCATGGAGGTGGTTGATTTGACGCCGCGATGAGGCTTGAAATACTCTTCCAGCGTTCCGGCGACCCGAATCCGGGAGCCGATCAGTCCCGGATTCGATTGCAATCCGAACTCTTGTCTGAACGAAGACGCGATCTGGACGTACAGCGTCCTGTCCTCTGCCGTCTCCTCGGCGCGGTCTGCGATGACCAGATTCGTATCGGAGTTGAATTTCCCGCTGTCCCTCGTAAATGCGGTGCTGCTGATAGCAAAGCCGACAACATACCCTTCCACCGTGTAGGACTTGCCGTCATTATTCTTCGCGATCGCATCGGCGACGGTGAGCACCGCCTCCGCCGCAGCGGCCGAACCCGCGGTCCAGCCCGCAGGGACGATTGAAGACAACAGCAATACGGCCGCCACAATGACACGGATTGACTTGGTCCACATCCGATTTATCATTTTGTCGCTCCCTTCCCAATATGGGTTATCATTACAAATCGTAGCTTGTCTGTATAACCTTGGTGTTAGAGGACTGTAAAGAATATATGAATCAGATCGGCCCATTCATGCCGCAACCGCCTTACCCCCCCTTTCTATATAGGCTTCCCGCAAAAAAACCTTGAAAAGACATGGCGTCCATCAAGGCGAGCAATGCGGTGCTATTCTTATTTTCTCTCGCTTATTGCCGCTCTCCCCTTACCGCCTGTAAAGTCAGCATTTTACTCCTCCATACTCGCTGATTCCGTATTCAGCAGCTTATCTCGTCAACGTTGCTGCAGCCCCGCCGCACGTCCTCTTTTTGTGCCGAAAATACAAAGAATTGTCTTTCACACAGTGGACAATTTTCTGCGGAAAAGAAAGATGCTTCCCAACCGTTCAAACCTGATAGATGGGACTATGGCATGGATTGTATTGATACACGATATATAGGCGCATCTCTGTTCATTAGCAATATTCGCCTTGTGTCCACTTATATGTGGACAGTGCCGCAATCCGTCTCCCCAGAGAGAACGACGTTCACCCATCCGCATCCTGCTCATCCCATCCTTCGCCTCATTCTATGGAGATATACTTGGGCGGAATAAAGTCCGCCAGCCATATCGTGTGATTGCCGGGATAAAACATAACCCCTTCGTTCCGGGCCATCCCGGCATCCACCTTCAACAACACCGGGGCAGCGTCTCTTCGTCTCCCGACCAGCATGGCCGTCTCTTTGTCGGCGGATAAATGAACATATTGCCTTCCCATCGGCCGCAGTCCCTCCTTCAAGATTTGCGCCGCAAAGCGCCTCGCCGTTCCATGATACACGACGGGAGGAGGAGTCTCCGCCTGCTTGACGATTTTGCGGGGCACGGAATGCCCGTATAAGGCTCTGATTTTCCCGTCCGCGACCTCAAACCGCTGCTTGTCCGCGCCCTGCATCATATTGCGGATATCCTGCTCAGCGACGGCTTCCCATCGTTGGTCGAGGCGAAGCGCCGCCAGCAACTGATCCAGGCTTACCCAGCCTTCCTCATCCAATTCTAATTCGTACTCCCATGGCGCATGCCTCAGCGCATAAGATATTTCCTTGCTTAATTTGAACACATCTATACTCTGTCTCATCATCAAAAGCACCCTCCGTAACATCATATCTACTCTTCCTATACGATTCTGCCCCGGCAATCGATTCATTGAGCCGCGGCGAACGGGAAGACCGCTTCGATAATATGTTGTATTCGCTCCCGTTGCGGGCCGCTCCTCGCAGAAGGGAACACACTTTTTCTATGCCGCAGCTCCCAAAAGATGCATAAATGCAGTATTTTGATCGACGCCAAAATGCAAAAAAGGGAATCCTGCAAAATTACAGGAATTTCATCTATTATAGGCTGAATTAGAGATAACTTGAGCAAAAAGATGCATATTCTCCTAGGCCCCCTAATTAAACTGGAGCTTCCGGCTCCAATATTATAAGCTGTTATCAGAGGGGGACAACTAGTATGGGAAAGCACTTTAGCAAGGAAAAACGCCTGCAAATTGTAAAGGAAGCAATGGCCGGCATTAAGGTGGGAACACTTGCCCGAATGTACGGTGTCCATCCGGAGACGGTACGTGTTTGGGTTAGAGACCACCGTGACGAAATTAGCCAAGAGGAGATACCCGCAGCAGACGAGCATCTGCAAGAACTCCGTCGACTTCAAGAGGTAGAGGCAAAGTTCGAGCAGGCAAAAAAGCTCCTGGGTGAAAAAGAGCTTGAGATCGAGATCCTACGAGAAGTCGTAAAAAAGAAGAACCCCGCTTATCTGAAAGACTTGAAATAGCAGAACCGTTTATTAAGCGGGGGCATGCAGCAGCTAAAGTTCTGCGTATCCTGAAAGTTCGCGAATCGACGTACTATGGCCGGAAGAAACGAGAGGCATCCAGTACCGAAGAACAGGCTTCATGCGCTCTAAAAGGGCGTCCTGTGCCTGGATTTTCCTCTACGAATACGGGCCGGAAAGTTTCAGATGAACAGATTAAAGAATGGATGCTCGAACTCCTGGAAGGAGAAGAGCACATTTATGGGTATAAGAATTTGGCGCTGTGCCTCCGCAGACAACGTGGATTGATTCTAAACAAGAAAAAGGCGTACCGCATTTGCAAAGAGTTAGGAATTCTTCAGAAACAACGGAAGAAAACAAGCAAACATCCTCGAAGAGTACCGAGAAACCGGACGGTAACCGGGGTGAACCAGCTATGGCAAATTGATATTAAATATGGGTACGTGATTGGGCGCCAGCGTTTCTTTTTCGTGCTCAGTATCATCGATGTATTTGACCGCGTCGTCGTCGGACAATACCGGGGTTCCGTGTGTGAGGCCAAGCACGTCGTACAGACACTATGCCGGGCGCTACAAGAACGCCTGAATCCCGGCGATGAGTTGCCCACCGTCCGCACCGACAACGGGCCTCAGTTTGTCAGCAAGTTGTTTGGTGATACGTGCGAGAGTCTGGAGATCGTCCATGAACGCATCCCGCCACGCAGTCCGAATATGAATGCCTACATTGAGTCATTTCATAGCTTACTCGAACGTGATCTGTTCAGCCTGACGGAATTTATGACATTTGAAGAGGCCTATGAAGCACTTGATCGTTACATGGATTTCTACAACAACCGCAGAATGCATGGTAGCCTAAAGAGCATGTCACCATCGGAATACTCAAAGTGGGTCATGACGCTGGAGGACCGATCAAAATATCATCGGGCCGTGTAACCACGCGAAATAGGAAGCAATTCTAAGAACGCATCTTTTTTGGTGGACATGACTCCAGATATAGGGGGCCTAGCCGTATTTGCAGGAATTCAAACAAATATATCCTCTATCGGCACAAAATGATGTATTTTTGCAGGATTGCGGTCGGTGTCGGTAGCTCAAGCGGGGAAAAACAAAAAACGATCACCCCCGTACCATCTCCAAAGGGTGATCGCCTATTCACAAGCGTTCGTCTCGCTCTCGCTGTACTAATTCTAATTCACGCTCGCTTGCGCGGCGGCCAGCATAGCGCCCGCAAGCCCGTCCATGCAGCGCTCGCATCTGCCGGCGGCCGCCCTGCACGATTCCTGCCGGGACCGCGCCTGCCAGGTCCCCGCGCTCGGGGCGTGCATCCGCCTGCCCGCTTGCGCGGCCTTACGCCTTCCCGGCCGGGACCGCGCCCGCCAGCTCGTCGTACATCGCTTGAAGGTCGATGACCCGGCCGCCCTGGAGGCGGGACTGCTCGGCCGCGAAGGCCATCAGATGGCTGCGCACGGATACCGAGGCGGAGGACAGGCTCTCCGCGCCGGAGCTGGAGCCGAAGCCGCGCACTTCCTTCAGGAACGAGCGCACGATGCCCGAATCGCCGCCGCCGTGGCCCGTGATGGACGGAGCGAGCTGCACGACGCGCTTCTCCTTCGTCACGAAGTCGGTGATCGTGAACGAGTCCTCCTCCATATTGCCGCGGATGTCGCCCTTCGTGCCCATCACCTGCACGATGCGCGTGTTGTCGTGCGTGAAGCCGCACATGCTGAACATCGCGGTCGCTCCGCTCGCGAATTCAAGATTGACGACCTGGTGGTCGACGACGTTATTGTCCGTCTGATAGACGCAGCGCCCGTACGGGCCTTCCCAGAGCGCCTTGAGGATGCCTTCCTTCGTGTAGTCGTCCGTAATCTTGCGCGCCCAGTCAATGCCCTCGCCAAGATAATAACGCGGCGCATGGTACTGGCAGGTCTGCTCCGCCGGACAGCCCTCGATGCAGCGGGCCGGCGCCCCTTCCGGCTTATTCCCTTCATGAAAATGCATCAGCGAGCCGAAAGAGCTGACCCGCATGCAGGGCTCATTCATGAGATACGCCAAAATATCCATGTCGTGGCATGATTTCTGCAAAATCATCGGGCTCGATTCGCCGCTGTTGCGCCAATTGCCCCGCACGAAGCTGTGCGACATATGCATATTGCCCACATTCTCGTTCAATTGAATGGATACGATATCGCCGATCGCCCCGCGATCGATCTCCCGCTTCATCGCCGACCAGAACGACGTGTAGCGCAGCACATGGCATATCGTCAGCAGCCGGTTATGCTTCTTCGCCGCCAGTTCCATCTCGACGCATTCCCGCGGCTCCGGCGACATCGGCTTCTCAAGCAGCACATGATAGCCTAGCTCCAGCGCCCGCAGCGTCGGTTCATAATGCATGCGGTCCATCGTGCAGATGATGGCCACATCGGCACGCCGGCCCCCTTCCAGGATCGCTTCCCATGTCTCGAACTGCTGCGCTTCGCTGAGGCCGAACTGCTCGGCGAAGGCTTGCCGCCGATCGGCATTCGGATCGGCAACGCCGACAAGCTGCAGCTCGTGCGGGTTATCCAGGGCATACGGCGAATAAGCGCGCGCGCCCCGGTCGCCTGCTCCAATGACAATGGCTGTAATCGGATTCATATGACATCTCTCCTTTGGACGACGCAGAGAAACGCCAGCACAAAGCGGCGTTCCTCCGGCATACTCTGCTTATTTTGCTTGGGCGGCTTGGTAAGCCTGATTCATTTCGTCAATAACTTTGAGCAAATCTTTATCTTTTTTGATTGTTTCGATAAATTTATCATACTCCTCAATCGTCTCTTTGCCAATAATTACTTTTGTACGCATATCGTCAACTTTTTTCTTGATCTCCGGAAAATAGCGATTATACGCATCCGAGTAGAGGCCGCGCTCCGGTTCCGGCACGACATGTTTCTTCCGCTCGTTCACGATCTCGACGTTGCGCTCGTACAGATCGTCCGGCATGCCGACGGCCCCGATCGCCATATCGTCGCTGATCAGATGGAAGAGGCTCGACATGTTGCCGTCTCCCGTCAAATCCTTTTTCGCCTGCTCCGTAGGCACGATTTTCCCGTTCTCTTCCTTATAATGGATGTCCTTGAGGCCGTAATAGGTCAAAATATTCCCTTCCGGACTATTTCCGTAATCGAACAGCTCGAGGATTTTCTTCATTTTGTCTTCCGGCACCTTCTTCGGAATCAGATATACGCCGTAGTACGAGGCCCCGGATGGCGTATATTTATAGCCGTTCGGATTTTCCAAATAGGGCAGCGGGTAGAGATCCGCCTTCGGGTCGATGTCGCGCAGCATCTTGCCGGTTACCCAGACATGGTTCATGGACAGGCCGGTGCCGCCGACCTTGCCGCTGCGGAACGAATCCAGTATTTGCGAAAATTTCAAGATGGCGAAATCTCTCGGGAACAAGCCCGCATCATATGCTTCCTTAATCCACAGCAGCGCGTCGCGCGAGGCGTCTTCCGTAATTATCGGCACGAGCTTGCCGTCCTTCAGCTTCCAATTGCCCTGCGTCTCGTTGAAAATATTGTAAACGAAGCCCATCGAGCTCGGGGAGGCCGCATACGGAATCTCATCCGCCTGCCCGTTGCCGTTCGGATCCTTCTCTTTGAACGCCTTCAGCACATCGAACAGGGAGTCGAGCGACGTCGGCGCCTCCAGGTTCAGCGCATCGAGCCAGTCTTTGCGGAGCATCGCGAAGGCGCCGCCTCCGAAGCTGGGATAATAGCGCGGAATGACGTAATTTTTGCCATCCACCTTCGTCTCGTCCCACATCGACGCCTTGACCCCGTCCGTCAGGTTCGGATAATCCTTGATGAATGGCGTCAAATCCCAGAAGACCCCCTGCTTGATCATTTTTTGCAGCTGAGCGTTGTTGAGCGTCTCGACGAAGACGACATCCGGCATATCTCCGGAGGCGAGCATGACATTGACCTTGTCCTCGATCGTCGTCGGCGTCAGCCAAGTGATGTCCAGTTCCGTATTGGTGCGCTTCTCGAGCTCTTTCCAGATCGGGCTGCTGCTGTTGACCATGTCTGTCGCATAGTTCAGCGTCTGAATCGAGATCTTCGTCGGACCGTCTCCTTCGGACGAAGCGCTCTTGCCTCCGCCGCCGCATGCCGTCAACAGCAGCGAGCAGGCGAGCAGAATGAGCATCGATGTTTTCAACGCGGAAGCCAGCTTGCGTGGTTGCTTGTAAATCATCGTGGACCCTCCTTTTTTACGTGAACATGCTTCTTTTTTGTGCATCCTTATCTCGTCATTCTTTGACAGAGCCGACCATCGCTCCCTTGGCGAAATGCTTCTGCAAGAATGGATACACCATCATAATCGGCAGTGTCGCAATGACGACCGCGGCCATTTTGAGCGTCTCGGTCGGCATCTGGCGATTCACATGGAAGTCCATGCCGCCCCCCGTGCCGCCGCCCATCGCGGTCGGATCGACCAGCATGTTCTGCAGGAGCACCTGCAGCGGCCATTTGCTCTGGTCGTTGATGAACATGAGCGCGTTGAAGTACGTGTTCCAGTAGCCAACCGCGAAGAACAGGCCGAAGGCGACCAGCGCCGGAAGGGACAGCGGAAGCATAATGCGCCAGAACACCCCGATCTCGTTGCAGCCGTCGATGCGGCCGGCTTCCTCCAGACTGTCCGGGATACTGTCGAAGAATCCCTTCATCAACAGCACATACCAGGCGCTCGTCAAGCTTGGCAAAATAAGCGACCACACGCTGTCGATCAGGCCGAGATTGCGGACGACCAGGTACAGCGGCACCAGCCCCGGCTGGAACAGGAACGTAATCAAAATCATCATCATAATGGCTTTGCGGAAGCGCAGCCGCTTGCGGGACAGCGCATAAGCGAGTCCTCCCGACACGATGAGGCTGCAAGCCGTGCCCACGGTTGCCAGGAAGGCGCTGATTCCGAGCGAGCTCATGAACAGCCCGTTGGCCAGCAAATATTTATAGGCATCCAGCGTCCATTGCTGCGGGAACAGAATCAACGGCCGCGTGTAATATTCCGTCGGATCCGTGAATGACAGCACGATCGTATAGTAAATGGGAAATACGGCGGCGATACTGAATAGAATCAGCACCGTCACGTTGGCCGCCTGGAACAACCGATCCCGCCACTGCTCTCTCATGGCATTCGACCCCTTTCCTGCTTGTCTCATAGAGATGCTAGAGGATGCGAAGAAGTCAGTACAGACTGTCCTGACCGAACCGCTTCGCCACCTTGTTCGCCGTCACGACTAGAATGACGCCGACGACCGACTTGAACAGCCCGATGGCTGTGCTGTAGCTGAATTCGCCCTGCTTGATCCCGATGCGGTACACATACGTATCGAACACATCGGCGACATGGGTTACCGCCGAATTCATCATCAGATAAATCTGCTCGAAGCCGGTATCCATAATCGTGCCCAGGCGAAGAATGAACAGAATCAGAATGACGTTGCGCATGCCCGGCAGCGTAATATGCCAGATGCGGCGCATCCGCCCCGCTCCGTCCATGACGGCCGCTTCATACAGCTGCGGATCGATGCCGGCGATCGCCGCGAGGAAGATAATCGTGCCCCACCCGACTTCCTTCCAGATCGATTGCGCGGTCAGCAAGCCCCAGAAATAATTCGGGTTGGACAAAATGTCGACCGTCTCCTTGCCCATCGAGAGGAGGAGCTTGTTCATGAGCCCCTCCGACTGCGAAAACATAAGGAAGGTCAAGCCGTAAATGAGCACCCAGGACAGAAAATGCGGAATATAAATCAGCGACTGCACCGTGCGCTTCAAAATCGAGTTCCGCACCTCGTTCAGCATGAGGGACAGTATGATCGGCGCCGGAAAAAAGAAGAGAAGATTCAGGAAGCTGATCGCCAGCGTATTTCGCAGCAGCAGATAGAAATCTTCATTGGCGAAAAAGCGGCTGAAGTGCTCGAACCCGACCCAGGGACTGCCCGTGACGCCGAAATACGGAGAGTAATCCTGGAAGGCAATGACCAGATTCGTAATCGGAATGTACTTGAAAATCAGGAAAAACAGCAGTCCCGGCAGGGCTAACAAATATAAATACTTGTCGCGCTTCAGATCGGACCATAGCTTACGCTTGCCGGTGCGGGCACCGGCACGGGGCGGAGGATCTGCTGTTCGCTCGGCGGCGATATTCGTTGGCTGTGAGCTCATCGGTCACCCTCGCTTTCTATTCGAATCGAAGCTTCATGGCTTGGTAGTGCTAATGTAAACGCTGTCATCATTCCGTGCAATTTGACTTTTTTTCCAGCTTGACTTTAGCCCTTTACCGGTATGACAGGCAAGGCCGCGAAGCCCCGTCCTGCCTGACGGAGCGTCTTTTCGGATCGGTGCGGTTTCCTGCCGTTGCACTTTTTTTCCGGTCCTCGCCGATGCCTTCTCCTCCTCTATTCCAACCGGCCATTTTAATTGGAAGCCTTTTCAACACGAATGTCATTCAGTATGATGAAAATAACGGCATCCGGACTTCCGCGATCCGAATCCGCTGCATGATGGGAGGATAACCGTTGAGACAGCAATGGATAAGCCTGGTGTCTTCGAAAGGCGTGTTTTATTGGAAGACCATCGCGATGGCTGTGCTGCTGACCTGTCTTCCGCTGACGGTCATCAGCGCGGCTTATTTATATATCGGGAACCAGCATATGGTGAACCAGTTCCAACAGAAGAACGAGGATGCGCTTCAGGATGCGGCCAAGCAGATTGACGAGCAATTCTCCCAGCTTGTCCAATATGCGCTGAACATGGTCGTGAAGCCGCATTTCAAGCCGTCCGTGTCCGACATGGATTTCGGGCGCCAATTCGAGGAGACGCTCCAGTTGCTTGATACGCTGACCTTGATCGAAAATGCCGATCCGCTGATCGACCAAGTGTACCTGTACATCCAAAAGCAAAATAAAGTGCTGCAGCCTTCGCTCGGTCTTCGCACGCTGGAGGATCCGCAGGATGCCGAGCGCTGGGGCCGGCTCCTGCAGGAGGAGAAGGGCATCTACTGGGCGCATGATCTCGTGCGCCCGTTCGCCAAGGGCGGCACGCCGCACGCGATTGTGCTCAAGCTCCCGTTCAACGGGTCGGCATCCTTCGGCGCGATCGTCATCTACATCAATCCGTCGAAGCTGCACATCTTCGCCAATACGGACAACCTCTCGTATGTGTTGGACGCCGGGGGGCATGTGATCGGCCATTCCGCGAAGACCGCGGAGCATCCGGAGGCGCTGCCGCTCATTCTTGAGCACCTGCAGGAGGAGCCCGCCCCGGCCGAGCCGGGACGCCTCCCTCCGCCGCGAACATGGCAGATGGCAATCGAAGGCGGGGACTCGCTGCTCGTCAATACCGTCTCCTTCGAGAAAATGGGCGAAACGTGGACCTATATCGCGGGAACCCCGCTGTCGGTCATTACGGCCCCTACCCGGCCCTATACCCATGTCGTGCTCGTCCTGTGGGGCTGCGCCCTGCTGGCCGCGCTCGCGCTGAGCTGGTTCGCTTCGCGCCGGATGTACCGGCCGATTCGCCGGGTCGTCACGATGCTCGGCGGCTGGCGGACGCCGGAGTCGGCGGTCCACAATGAACTCGACTATATCGAGAAGGAATGGAAGCAGTACCGGTTCGCGAACGAGACGCTGCAGAGCCGCCTCGATCAATCCGTCCCTTCCGTGCGCGAAGCGTTCATCAACCAGTTCGTGACCGGCCAGGCTTCGCACCTGAGCGAGCGGGAGATACGCGAGAAGCTGAAGCTGCTGAAGGTGAATATCGAGGGGAAGCGCTTCGCGGCCGTCGTCGTGCAGCCGCATGCGTTCGGGGAAGGCCGGGAGCCGTTATCCGGCCGGGATGAGCATCTGATGGCGTACGCGGCCATCAACATCGTGCAGGAGCTGTCCGAACTGGCGGCCGATTATGTCCACCTGATCAACTTCCTCGACGGCTCCTTCGGCGCCGTGCTTATCCTGCCGGGACCAGGGACGGAGACCGACGAATCCCGCCGCCGGATCGGGCAGCTCTGCGATCAATGTCTCCGCGCCCTGCGCGATGTGCTCCGTCTGGAGGCGACGATCGTCGTCAGCGGGCCGACTTCGTCCTGGCTTGACGTGCCGTATTCGGTCGAGCAGGCGCGGCGGGCCCTGCGGCACCGCACCTTCGATTCCGGCAGTCAGCTGCTGGAGGCGGAGCAGGTCCTGTCCCGGGCGGCAGGCAGCGTCGAATTCCCGCTGGAGCTGGAGCAGGACATCATCCACGCCCTCAATCTGGGGCTGGAAGAGGAAGCCGTGCAAGGGGTGGAGCAGTTCGTCACCGCTCTCCATGCCGGCGGAGCGGCCGAATGGCTCATCCATCAGGCCTTGATGCGGCTCGTCGGCAACATCCACCGGGCCATGCTTCAGGCCGGGCACAACCCGTATGCCGTGTTCGATGCGGCGGGGCTGCAAGAGGAGCTGAACGGGCTGCGCGACACGCGCGCCTGCCTGGCCTGGTTCCATGCCCGCATCATCAAGCCGTACATCGGCTCGCTGAACAAGAGCTATAGCGCGGCCATGAAGCGGCTGGTCGAGGAGATGCTGGAGCGCATCGGCCAAGATTATATGAGCGACCTCTCCCTCGACACCGTCGCCGCGGAGGCTGGCGTAAGCGCATCCCAGCTCAGCAAGGCCTTCAAGCAGATGACCGGCTCCAACTATGTCGATTACTTGACGTCG
Organism: Paenibacillus dendritiformis; assembly: GCF_021654795.1. NCBI lineage: Bacteria > Bacillati > Bacillota > Bacilli > Caryophanales > Paenibacillaceae > Paenibacillus > Paenibacillus dendritiformis. The sequence continues at coordinate 456,228 of NZ_AP025344.1, read as the reverse complement.
CTCAAGATGAACAAATGCAAAGAGCTGCTCCTGACCACCGATATGAAAATTAACGAAATCGCGGAATCGGTCGGCTACCAGCCGTCTTACTTCAACCGGATGTTCAAGAAGCTGGAAGGGATGACGCCTGGCCAATACCGGCAGCAGCATGCCGGATAAGCTCATCCCCGCGGGGAGAAGAGGCTGCTGCCCCCACTCGTGGTTCCCGGCGCGGGGAGCCGGGCAGTGCCTGACTTCGGATTCATAGACAAAAACGGGGCTGTCCCACAAGTCGTTTTTTACTACTGTGAGACAGCCCCCGATTATTAAAGCTCGACTCTCCGAAAAACTCCAAAAGTGCACTTTTTCTTTATGACGTATACTCCGTTACAAGGAATCCTGCAGAACGGCATCAACTTCGGACTATCCAATCGAGAAAAGAAAAAAATCGATGAACATATGTACTTTTGCAGGAATTTCAACAAATAGCGGCTTAAAGAGCACAAATTGCATCCATCAGGCTGTTGAGAAAGAAGTGTTGAGCAGGAAAATGGATATTTCCACCATTCTGAAAACTGCACCATTTCCCTGGACACGCCCATCCGGCAGTCGAAATCCGCAAAACTCCACGATTTCTCCAGACGCTCCTATTCAGTAAGCGAAATCCTGCATAAATACAGCAATTCGATATGGACGACGATTCCAGAAAGGGAATCCTGCAAAATTACAGGAATTTCCCCCGTTTCGCTTCGGCTTGAAGCAAAAGGGCCTAAAATGATGTAGATTTGCAGCAATTCCTCGGGATGTGGACTCATTAAGCCGAAATTCCTGTAAAATAGCAGCAATTTCCTCCGCACGTCCAAGCCCCGGGAGGCAACGATGCTTCGAGCAGGCCGATAATGCTTCCAGCAGGCCGGATAATGCGATGATGCCCCCAGCATCCGACGCGGTCGCTTGGATCCCGTAAAATCAGGCCATTGAGTAGTCTATGGGGCTTTTTACTTGTGATTGATCTCTTCTCCCGGTAGAGAAAATCGATTTAAAACGCTCTAAGAGCCAAAGTTTGGATGAGGAAAATGGACCATCTCCACCCCTTCACAAAAAACAGGGGTTTTCCAACAGCCTGATCCATGCAGCATTTCACTGCTTCATCCATCTTCCCCCGGTTTGCAAGCGCCGCTGTTTTTCCCGGATCCGCATTCTAATGTTAACTCGTTATCTCCATCACTTGCAGTGCCTGTGAGACATCTCCATGCGCTTGTGCAGCCGCCGCAGCAAGTAAACGCCACATCGCCATTTGTTGAAATCATTTAGCAGGTTATCCGATCGAGCGCAGCATCGTCGCCATTCGGCTGGCCGCCTCCGTCAGCTGCGGCGCATACGCCTCCAGCGTCTCGAGCGACATCCGGCTGACCGGGCCGGAGACCGACAAGGCCGCCGCCAGCTTGCCGTGGCGGTCGAATATCGGCACCGAGACCGCGGCCGCGCCCGGCTCGCGCTCCTCGATGCTGACCGCGTACCCTTTGCGGCGCACCTCATCGAGCTGCCGCATACACGCTTCGCTGTCCACACTTGGCGGCCAGAAGGCATCCCGAAGCGCCGCTTCGCGCTCGGCCGGATCGGCGAAGGCGAGCAGCACTTTGCTCGATGCGCCGACGAACAACGGCAGCCGCGCCCCGACCGGGGCCACCCGCCGAATCGCCTGATTGCTCTGGACCGCCTGAATGCGAATCCGATCCGAGCCGTCGCGCACATACAGACTGACCGTCTCGCCTAGCCGGTCGCGCAGCGCCTCCATCTCGGGAAGCAGCAATTGGGCGGCATCGCCGACCTGCGTCAGATGCGCGGACAGCTCCCACACCCGGTAGCCGAGGCGGTACTTGTCGCCGTTGCGCAGCACGAAGCCGCGATCCTCAAGCGTCGTGAGCAGCCGGTGCACGGTGCTCTTATTCAAGTTGACCCGCGCGGCCAGCTCGGTCAAGCTCATCTCATACTGCTCCGTGAAGCACATCAAAATATCGAGCGCCCGTTCCACGGCACGGACGGTTAATTTCCCTCGTTCCTCCACGTCATCTCCCTCTTTCGTTCCATTGGATGAAACTGCGTTACATCTAGTATAACCCGCTTTTCCAATGCCGTAAAGGGACGGACCGCCGATCGTCTCCCCGACCAACGTCCCTGATTTCGACATTTTTTACACCCGGATTGCAATGTTACGGGATGATTACAAACACCTTACAAGTCTCGCACTTTTATTGACGTTATGCGGCTCGCGGCATACGATAGTAGTACATTTCGGAGGAAATGAAACGCTTTCACTATGAAGCTCTCAATTGATCCTATCCAAGACTTTCGTTCTAGTTAATGTCAGTTTATGTCGATACCTCGCTTTGCGAGTTTTTCTCCCTTTTCCCGCACATCCAGAAGGAGGTCATGCCCATGAGCACACCTGTCGTCACATCGCCCGCGCTTCAACCGGAATGGATCGGGTCCTCGGGTCTGGCGCCTGCGGCCGCACGCCGCATTCGCCTGAAGCATATCGTGATCGCCCTGTCCTTATCGACAGTGTTCGCCGCATCGGTCATCTTCCTCGCCCTGCACGGCTTTATCGCCTGGATGTTCGCCAATCCTCAGGTGCCTCCGCTCTTCTCCAACCCGATGGAGGCCAAGGGAATGCCGTACGAGACGGTGACCTTTCCGGCGGCGGACGGCCATACGCTCGTCGACGGCTGGTATATTCCTTCGGACTCCGCTTCCACGCGCACGATCATTTTCAGCCACGGCTATGGCGCGAACCGCGAGGAATATTGGGTGCCGATGTACGATCTGGCCCAGTTCGCCCATCGGCTTGACTATAACGTCATCATGTTCGATTACGGCTTCGCCTCGGAGCAGCACAAGACCACCGCCACCGGGGGCAAGCTGGAGAAGGAGCAGCTGCTCGGGGCCGTGAACCTGGCCAAGGAACGAGGAGCCTCCCATATCGTCGTCTGGGGCTTCTCGATGGGAGCCGGCACCGCCCTCCAGGCCGCGCTCTTGACCGAGGACATCGACGCGATGATTTTGGACAGCACCTTCCTGCTGGAGCCGGATACGCTGTACCACAATCTGAAGCAGTACGTGCCGCTGCCGAAGCATCCGTCGCTCGATCTGCTGCGGTTCTTCTTCCCGGCGCTGAACGGCACCAGCCTGGCGCAGATCCCGTACAACGAGGTCAAGGCCACCAGCTACGAGATGCCGACGCTCATCATTCACGGAACCGCGGATACGAAGGCGCCGTACGAGATTGCCGAGCAGATCGCGGCTCATCAGAGCAACAAGCTGTCCGAATCCTGGATCGTGCCGAATGTGCAGCATGAGCTGATCTACCGCACGCACCGCAAAGACTACCTCGGCAAGGCCGCCGCATTTCTGAGCGCAGCCTACCGCGCGGATGCCGCATCGATCATCGCCCGCCCGTAAGCCTTATGGCTTGCGGGTTTTTTGCGCTTCGCCGGGCCGCCGGAGAAGCATAGGCCAACCTGTCGGCGGAATAGATTAGATACAAGAGGTTATGGATTCGAGTCTGCATTGATATGTAAAGGAGGGACGTTCGTTGGAGTACATATATGGGTCGCTGATGCCCGTCCGCGTGCTCGAAGAGATCGTTTTTTGGAAAAAACAAGAGCGCGAGCACATCGAGGTCATTCTCGCCATCGTGCCGCAGCTTGAGCCGGAATATGTTCAAGTGTTGCGGGAATGGCAGCCGGTCTTCACCAAGACCGAGGAAGCGGCCTCGGCCTGGCTCCAGTTCATTCTGTCGCAAGGAGGAAGCACTCCTGCCGATACGATGCACAAGATCGAGCTGCTGCTCAAGGCGTCCGTCTATCAATCCGAGCAGTTCGTGAAGCATCTGGAGACGATGAAGCAGTACAGCCGCGCGGTGAAGAGCGTGCCGCTCGCCCCGATCGTATTCGATCATATCGCCGATGAATCCGTCTACTTCCTGAACGTCGTGCACGCCTTGAAAGAGAAACCGCTGTCTTCCTTCACTTCACCGGACGTTCCGGGGGCGCATGCCGCGCAGTCCGGCCACGCCGTGCAGCCGAAGGCGTTCATCCACGAAGCCCCCTATTCCGAGGACGGCAGCAGCTTCGAGCCGCAGTCGGAAGCGGAATATCCATTGACAGCCGATGAGAGAGAAGATGAGGAGGGCTCCCCTGTTCCGGAGCCAACCGCAGCGCCATCGCCTGCTTCGGGCATTTTGGCTTACATCGGTTCGGCACAGACGCCCCAGACGCCCCAGACGGCCCAGACACCGCAAGCGGCCCAAGCGACACAAGAGGCGGAGCCGATGCCGGAGCATGGCGAAGCCCGGAGCGCGCCGCGAGACGCCTCCTTCGGCAGCATAACGTACCGCGAGTGGCCGTACGCCCCGAGGGGATGGCCGCCCGGCCACCCTGAGCACCAGCCGCCGGTGCCGGAGTACTATCTGCGGGCGGAGCCGGACTCCGTGCCGATCGGCGGCCACACGCTGCCGCCATTGCCGTATTCGTACGACGCGTTGGAGCCGTATATCGACGAGACGACGATGCGGGTGCATCACGACAAGCACCATCAGAGCTATGTCGACGGCTTGAACCAGGCCGAACGCGCCTTGGCGGAAGCGCGGCGCACCGGCCGCTTCGATCTGGTGAAGCACTGGGAAAATGAGCTTGCCTTTCACGGAGCGGGCCACTATTTGCACACGATTTTCTGGAATACGATGAATCCGGTAGGCGGGGGACAGCCGACCGGAGATCTGCTCGACCAGATTACGCGGGATTTCGGAAGCTTCAAAGCGTTCAAAATGCATTTCTCCAAGGCCGCGGAGAAGGTGGAGGGCGGCGGCTGGACGATTCTGGTCTGGAGCCCGCGCAGCCGCCGCTTGGAGATTTTGCAGGCGGAGAAGCATCAGAATCTGTCGCAGTGGGACGTCATCCCGCTCCTTCCGATCGATGTATGGGAGCACGCCTACTACTTGAAGCACAAGAACGAACGGGCCAAATACATCGAGGATTGGTGGCATGTCGTCAATTGGCCGGAGGTCGACGAACGGTTCCAGGCGGCGCGCACCCTGGCATGGAAACCGTATTAAGGCCGCTGCGATCGCCCGATTCCGCGGGCAAGCGGTCTGCCGCCGATTTTCGATATTGCGTCTTCTCCCCCCCGTTGAGTACAATAGAAGAGGATACGCGAACTTACGTGCGGCCTTCAGGCCGCCTTTTTTTTGCGTGAGGAGAGACTGACCCGCCTGCGGGCGAGCAAGTCCTCACGACGCAGATAACCGACAGGGGTGAAGGGCAATGTTGAAACCGATACTCAAATGGGCGGGAGGCAAGCGCCAACTGCTCCCCGACATCCGCCGCCGTCTGCCGCGCCTCGACTGGACGCAGGCGGCCTATTACGAGCCGTTCATCGGGGGCGCCGCGCTGCTGTTCGATCTGATGCCGCCGCGCGCCTTCATCAACGACGTGAACGGCGAGCTGATTAATCTGTACGAGACGATCCGCCGCGAGCCGGAAGCGCTTATCGACGCGCTGCGCGTCCACCGGAACGAAGAGAGCTATTATTATGAAGTCCGCTCCTGGGACCGGAAGCCGGAGGAATACGCCCAGATGGACGCCGTTACCCGGGCGGCCCGTCTCGTCTATTTGAACCGGACATGCTATAACGGCCTCTACCGGGTCAATGCGAAGGGGCAGAATAACGTTCCCTTCGGGCGCTACAAGCAGCCGGATATCGTCCAGGAGGAGACGATCCGCGCCCTGGCCTCTTATTTCCAATCGGCGGATATCGCCATGACCGTCGGCGACTTCGAACAGGCCGTGGAACCGGCGCAGGCGGGAGACTTCGTCTACTTCGATCCGCCGTACGACGTCTTGACCAAGACCGCTGCCTTCACTTCCTATGCGAAGGACGGCTTCGGACGGGACGAGCAGCTGCGGCTGGCCAACCTGTTCCGGGAGCTGGACAGGCGCGGCGTCTATGTGATGCTGTCGAACCATGCGACAGATTATATACGCGAACTGTATGACGGCTTCCCGCTCCATATCGTGCAGGCCCGCCGCAATATCAACTCCAAGGCGACCGCCCGCGGCGCGGTGGACGAGGTGCTGGTCATGAACTATCAGCCCGAAGAATAAGCCCGGAACGGGGACGCTTCCGGAGTCAGGGGGATCAAGGGGGAATGAAGGTATGGCGGCGAGCCGGCTGCGGAAAAAAGATGTTATCTGGGAGAAACTGTTTGACCGCTACGATATTTTGCAGCAAGTGAACGCCAACGGGTATTTCGACATTACGAGCCAGCAGATTAACGGGTTGGAGCCCGGGGTGCAGGCACGAATCCAGTGCAAATTCGATACTTCCGGGGAGCTGTCCCCCTGCTTCGCCCGTCACGGGCTCGGCATTCTGCCCGTATCGAACGGACACTATACGATCGCCCGCTTCCCGATCTTCCATCCGCTAGAGGACATTGAGAAGCTTCCGGTTCACCGGGCCTACTGGCGCTTCCCGTCCTTCGAGACGGTGCAGGCGGACGGCAGCAGCTCCACGAGCGAAGCCAATGCACTGCATACAGCCCATATGAGCGACATGCTCCACCGCTTCCGCGGACTCGACCCGGCAGAGCCGCTCGAGCTGACCTTCAGCGGGCGAATGCGTTCCCCCGCCTTCTCGTTCCATGTGGGGAGCTATCCGCGTCCGCTTCAGGTAGAACGCAGCCAGCAGATGGAGATTGACGCCGGCTTCGAATCGAACCGCGAGATTCTGATATTCGAGGCGAAGAACAGCATTCCGCACGATTTCTGCGTGCGCCAGCTGTACTATCCATACCGCGCCTTGCGTTCGCGTCCGCAGCTGACGAAGCCGGTCGTTCCGATTTATTTCTTGTATTCGGACGGCGTCTATTATTTATTCGAATACCGCTTCCAGGAGCCGATGCGCTATGATTCCCTCGTCTTGGTGCGCGCAGCCGCCTATCGCATTGAAGGCGGGCTGTCGAAGGACAGAGTGCTCGCCATCGCGGAGGCCACCCCGGCCGGCGCCGAGCCGGCCGGAGTCCCGTTCCCGCAGGCGAACTCGTTCGAGCGCATCATCAATCTGCTGGAGCTGCTGGCGGAAGAGGATATGCTCAAGTCCGACATCGAACGGCTGTACCGGTTCGATAAGAGACAATCGGACTATTACGCCAATGCCGGCGTCTATCTCGATCTGGCGGAGACCTGCCGCACGCCCGAAGGAACGGCCGTCCGCCTTACCGGGGAAGGCCGGGCCCTGATGCAGCTTACGGTGCAGGAGCGCCATGAGGCGCTTCTGCGCAAGCTGTTCGCCAGACCGGCCATCCGCGACATTCTGCTCGCCTGCCTGGCGCGGGGCGAAGCGATTCCCGAAGCGGACGCGATGAACCGGATGCGCCGGCATGGCGTCGAATTGAACCCATCGACCCAGCGCAGGCGCGCCCAGTCAATACTGGCCTGGTACGGCTGGCTTGCACGTCTGATAGGGTGAGGACCCTTGTGCCCTTCGGTGAGGCAGGGGCTTCGCCTCCGCCTCCTCGGCATGGCCCATTCCTGCCGGGAGGCGCATCCCTATCCCCCCTGGCGTTCTCTCTGCCCAGGAGCCGATGTCCCCCTCTCCCTTAATCCAGATTGTACCGTTCCTTGGCCCGCTTGACCGCTTCCTCTACCCGGTCCCTCCGTGGCAGCTTCGAGTTGATCCGCAGCAGAAGCAGCAGATTGCACACCAGCAGCACGATGATGATCAGCCCCACCACTAGCCTTCACCCCTTCCTCCCCTATATGCAGAAAGCCTGCCGGCCGCGCCGCATGGACCAATGGCGGCGATCCCATGCAGCGCAAGACAGCTTATATTTTGCTTCCGTTCGATTCATCAAACCGACTCCCGACTCAGGCCTGTGCCTGCCCTTCGTCTGCTCCCGCAATCGCGGCTTCCAGCCAAGGACTCGGCTTCCCCGTATAGTAGATATGGAGCTCATGCATCGCCCGCGTGCAGGCCACATACAGCAGCTTGCGCTCGCTCTCCCGGCCGTAGCCTTCGTCAGATGCATTATACAGCACGACGGCATCGAACTCGACGCCCTTGGCCAGGTAAGACGGAATGACGAGCGCGCCGGCTTCGAAGGTGACCGTCTCCTGATGAACGAGCCGCAGCGGCACAAGATCCTTCAAGGCCTCGTACGCCTCGCGGCTCTCCCGGGCGGTCGTGCAGAGCAGCGCGACATTGCGGTGTCCGGCGGCGAGCAGCTCGCGCATACGCTCGGCAACCCGGGCATGCAATTCCTCCCTGTCCTGCAATCCCGTCAGCGTCGGCGCCGGACCTTCGCGCTCGAATGTATCGATTCGCTCCCCGCCAGGAATGATGCGGCGGGCCAGTTCCATGATCGGCCGGGTCGAACGATAGCTTCGGGTCAATTGGAAGGCTTCCGTCTCCTCGGCCGGAAACACCTCCGCCAGCGCCGGCAGCGGCACCGCCGCGGCTCCTTCGGCATGCGGGTAAATCGCCTGATCCTCGTCCCCAAGCACCGTGAACCGGGCCCGCGGGAACAGGCGCTTGAGGAAATGAAGCTGAAAGACCCCGTAGTCCTGGCCTTCATCCACGAAGACATGCCGGATTGACGTATTCGTATGGAAGCCTTCCAGACATTCATTCAAATACAAGTATGGGGTGGCATCCTCCACGGACATCTCGCCCCGGCTCACCCGATCGGCCGTCAGGGCGCAGATGCCGGCCCAGCGCTCAGGCAGCCCCTCTTCTCCGGCCAGGCTGGCCGCGAAGTCCGGACTGGCGAACAATTGCGTGTAGATGGCCGCATATCGACGAAGCGGAATCGCTTGATGTCCGCGCGCAGCGGCTTGAAGCGCTCATTCACGAGTTGGCGGGCCAGCCATTCGCGTTCGCGATCGAAGTCATCGAACGTCTCCTCCGTATATCTTTCCCGGCGCTGCAGTTCCTGGAACGCCCTCACATAATCCTCATTGTCGAGCAGCTCGATTTCTTCCTCCACCCAGGCCGCTTTCCGTTCCCGGCGGGCGGCGGCGGCCAGCTCGCCCCGGAGCCATTCCGCCAGCTGGCTCAGCCTGTTCGGGATCGGCAGGGACGAATCCAGTTCATAAAATTGCCGCAGCATCGCTTCTCCCGATATAAGCGTCCGCTCCTGGAAGCGAAGATCGCGGAACCGCATGCCTTCCTGCCCGAGCCGCTCCACGTAGCGCCCGATCAGCCGGAAGAAAGCCGTCCCCGCTTTATAGCGAATCCCTTCCATTCGCGCCGCGTATTCCGGTTGCTCCCCGGCGCTAAGCGCATATTCCATCTGCTCGGCCGGGTGCTCCAGGCGGAAGGAATCGGCCAATCGATGCTCGACGTACTCCTGATATGTCGTCTGCCGCATATTCCGTTCCCCCAATTCCGGCAGGACGGTCGAGACATAGCGGTTGAACATCGGATTCGGCGAGAACAGCACGATCTCATCGGCCTGCAGCGTATCCCGATACCGGTACAGCAAATACGCAATCCGCTGCAGAGCGGTCGACGTCTTGCCGCTGCCCGCCGGGCCGGTGACGATCATAAGCCGCTTCTGCTCGTTGCGGATGATGCGGTTCTGTTCGCGTTGAATCGTGGCGACGATGCTTTTCAGATGGGCGCTGGACGGCCGGCTGAGGATTTCCCGCAGCAGCTCGTCGCCAATGGTAAGCCCCGTATCGAACATGCCCCGGAACCGGCCGTCCGTGATGATGAATTGGCGCTTGAGCCCCATCTCCCCCGACAGGCGGCCAACCGGGGTCTCATAGTGGGCCGGCCCCGGAGAATAGTCATAATACAGGCTGGACACGGGGGCACGCCAATCATAGACGAGGAAGTTGTCGTCTTTATCCCGGAAGGAGCCGATCCCGATATACACCCGCTCCGCCTCCGCTTCCCCCTCTTCCCGGAAATCAATCCGCGCAAAATAAGGGGACTTCGCCATTCGTCTCCACACATCAAGCTGCTGGGCTGCATGAAGATGCCTGCGCTCGCGCTCCGCCAATACCTCCGCCTGCTGCTTCAAGCTGGCATGCGTCTCGATGGCTTCATTCGCGTCATCCAGATTGACCTTGACGTCGTCCCAGAATTCGCGGCGAATATCCACGACTTCGCGCTTGACCGCGCCCATCTCTTCCTGCAGCGGAAGGATGCGCCGCTCAATTTTCTCCATTACCTCGACAGCCCGCGCTTCCTCCAACTGCCATTCCCGATGTTTCGGGTCCATACAATCACCCGCTTTATATAGATTCCGATTTGCGGCACCGGGTTGCCGAACCAGTTGACAACGCCCCGTGCGTTATGATATTATATATTTGGATAGATATATATTGGTTCATCACAACCTTATGCCGCACCTGATATCGTACCATAGGATGGATGCGGCTGCAAGCGTTGGACAAGATATGAAGCACGCTTGATATTACATAGACAGCCTGTTTCTGGCGATGTTTCCATGAAACGAACGACCGGAGGAGTGAATCTCCCCCGGTCTTTTTTATTGCGGCGATTTCCAACCTTCCGAGCTTCCGAACTTAGTGCGAAGTTTTTCTTACGAATCGGATGAGAAGGGGTTCGTCTGCCGTATTGTCACCGCGCTGCGGATTCCGCGGCGCAGCTCTCCGCCGAGACCGGAATATGCTTGAAAGCCGCGAAATCGAACAAGCCCATATCCGTCAGCTTCAGTTCAGGGATGACGGGCAAGCATAGGAACGACAGCGTAACAAAAGGATTGAACCCGCTGGAAGCGCCAATCCGCCCCAAAGCCTGGTGGAGCCGTTCCATATGATGGAGCACCTCGGCATAATCCCCCGCCGACATTAAGCCTGCCACCCGCAGCTCGATCGCCGCGAGTACTTCGCCACCGCTTGCGACGGCCAATCCGCCCTCCATGCCGCGCAGCGCTTGGATGGCCGTCAGCATATCCCGGTCGTTGCTGCCGGCCACGACGAGGTTGTGGGAATCATGCGCCACGGTGGAGGCGATCGCTCCGCGCTGAATGCCGAATCCCTTGACGATGCCCAGTCCGATGCATCCGGTATGATGATGCCGCTCCAACACGGCAATCTTCAATTGATCCTTCTCCACGGAAGGGCGGAAGCAGCCATCCTCCACATCGACCTCCTCCACGAGACGCGTCGTGATGAGGCTGTTCGGATTGATGCCGATAATATGGCAGCGGGGCTCCCCCTGCAGACGGATTTGCAGCTCCCGCTCCGTTATCTGGGGCAGGTTGACCGTCTTCAACAGCCTGTCCGGGATAACGGCCGTTTGCGGCTGCGGTCCGGCATATTGACCTTGCTCCCCCACCAGCTTGCCCGCTTTGTACACCTGGGCAATCGCCAGGCGCTCCAGATCGTCGAGCAGCAAGAAGTCGGCCTCGTACCCGGGGGCGATCGCGCCTTTGGTCTGTAGTCCGTAGCATTCGGCCGCATTCAGGGAAGCGATCTGGATCGCCTGCAGCGGATCAAGCCCGCAGCGGATGGCAAGACGCGCATTATGATCGACGCTGCCCTCCCGCACCAGCTCGTCCAAATGCTTGTCGTCGGTGCAGAACACGCAGCGGCGCGCGTTGCTGGCGGTCACGGCCGGGATGAGCGCTTCGACGTCCTTGGCCACCGAGCCTTCGCGAATCATGACATACATGCCGCGCCGCAGGCGCGCCTTGGCTTCCTCAGCCGTGACGCACTCATGATCGTTGCGAATGCCGACTGCCCGGTACACGTTGATGGCCTCTTCATCCAGTCCGGCGCCGTGACCGTCAATCCGCCCGCCATGCCGATGCGAGGACACCAATTTGTCCAGCATGCCGTCATCGCCGCGCCTCACAGAGGGATAATCCATCACCTCGGCCAATCCCAATACCCGAGGGTGGGCGTAGAATGGATCCAGGCTGGCTGCATCGAGAACGGCTCCGGCATGCTCGAACGGCGTGCAAGGAACGCAGGACGGCAGCATGATATATACATCGAGCGGCAGATTCTCGGAAGCGTCCAGCATATATTGAATGCCGTCCGTCCCGGCCACATTCGCGATTTCATGCGGATCGGCTATGACGGACGTGACGCCGTGAGGCAAGACGACGCGAGCGAATTCGGCCGGCGTGACCATGGCGGATTCAATATGAACATGCGTGTCGATGAAGGACGGGGCGATGTAGCGTCCCTCTGCATCAATGACGCGGGCGCCTTCATAGCTGCCGCCGATGCCTATGATCATGCCGTCCACAATCGCGACATCCCCTTCGATAATCTCGAGATTGAAGACATCGACGATTTTTCCATTCGTAATGACGAGGTCGGCAGGCGCCGTTCCGGCGGCTGCGGCAATCCGTTTGCTCCAATGTTGCTTGTTCCAATTCATGCGATTTTCACATTCCTTTGCTTTTGGTAGGATAATTGCAGAGTTCCGGGTACAACAAAAAAACTCTAGTCCAGCAACTAGAGTTTGACGGCAAGGAGCAAGACAGCCTGTCCCAGCGGGGAGCCATCCTCCGCGGCAGGCATTCTCTTCCTCGTAGTCAAACTATTTACGGTAGTTTGGTAGAAACGAATGGACCATATTTCCAAAATTATACGAAGACTATCCTATTCAATTCCCTACATTGTATCGGCCGGCCCTGTTTCCGTCAATGGATGCATAGGAAGCAAACGAATGCCTGCCCCAAAAACCCGCCTTCCTCGAAAAAAGGGCCAGTTAAAGAGGTTCCTTAACCGGCCCGGTGGCTCATGCGCGTCCTGCAAGCTCCCGCTTGGAATCAAGCTTCGTGTTGCGCGAAATAGTCGAACAGATCCGCCTGCGCCTCCTCCAGATAGACGAGGCGCGGCTCGCGTTCAATTTTGATTTTCAGGCGCTGCGCCGTCTTCTCGAACAGATCGAGGCCTTCGTTCGACCGGATAATGAGCTTTTGCGGGCGCGCCCCCTTCTCCTCGATTAATTTAATCATATGATCAATGAATTCCTGCTCGAAATTTCCTTCATAAGCGACATGGAAGCCGACCGCGCTGCGGGTCTGCCGATCCACCCACAGGCAGAGCCGCGGGTAATACGGCCGCTCGGCCTCGCCCTGCACCGCGACGGGAGCGAAGAAATAATCGGTCTCCCACTGCCCCCGCTTCTCCGGAATGCGGCGCACAAGGTCCGTCAGCTTCGCGTCGTCGCTGTATTCATACTTGGCCGGACGCTTCAGGACGAATTCGGGATCGCGCCAGCCTTCGCTCCATTCCCCGTTCTCCTGCGCGCGGACCAACAGTTGGCCGGAGACCGGCGGCACGAGCAGCCGATCGTCCTTCTTGCATCGGGCGGCCAGGTCCACCGCTTGCTCCAAGGCGTTCGTCAGGAAGCGGACCTGCTTCCGGTCAAGCGTCCATGGTACAAGCCCCGGGTCATAGGCCCGGAACAGCGGCCAAGCGTTGCGGCCGCGAAAGCGGAAGCCAAGCTCTTTGATTTGCGCCAAATCCTGCTTGTCCAGATCGGTCCGATCCTCGAATGTCACCATCATGCACTTTTGCCGGTTCAGCCAAGCATATTGATCATCCTGCTCCAGCATCATGTCCTGCAGGCTCTCCAGCCCCTCGGCGCCGCGGAAAACGGCCAGGCCGAACAGCTCTTCGTTCGATCCCATAATGGTGCAGTAGCCGACCTCTCCATCCTCCGGGTTGCATACGCCGAAGATCTCGGAGTCGGACACCCACTTCCAGCTTCCTTGTTTTTTGAAGGCTGCCGCCGCTTCATAGAGGCGATGCCATTCCGCCTGCTCTTCGGTTAACTCCACCGCTTCTTCATTGCGTTCCGTCTGTTCTACATCCGTTTTTGCCATAGAATTTCCTTCGTCCTCCTCTTCCTTGCTGCGCTCTGCCGCAAGCGCGCATCAATCCCCACAACGCCGCGCCTCTCTCAACCCATTGCCGGCAAGCCAAGCAAAAAACCCGCCCCTTTGCCCGGAACGGGTTCCATTGGTTCTGCTCAAACCCTAAAGCACCAATTTACTGCTTAATCAGTGACAAAAATTCCGCGCGCTGCGCCGCATCGTCCTTGAAGCTGCCCCGCGTCGACATTGTAACCGTCTTGCTGCCGGGCTTCTTGACGCCGCGGGAACACATGCATAAATGCTCGCCCTCCACGACCACCATCACGCCGTGCGGCTTCAACGCTTCTTCCATAATATCCGCGATTTCCGACGTGACCCGTTCCTGCACCTGCAGACGGCGCGTGACCGCTTCGACCAGCCGCGCCAGCTTGCTCAGGCCGGCAACCTGTCCGCTTGGAATATAGCCGATATGCACCTTGCCGAAGAAAGGCGCCATATGATGCTCGCACAAGCTGTAGTACGTAATGTCCTTCACGATGACGAGCTCCTCATGGGCTTCGTCGAAGGTGACCCCGAGCACGTCGCGCGGGTCGACCTCATACCCGCCGAAGATCTCTTCGTACATGCGGGTGACACGCGCCGGCGTCTCCTTCAGGCCTTCCCGATCGACGTCCTCGCCGATCAGCCTTAAAATTTCTTTTACGTGATGTTCGATCTTCTCGCGGTTCTCACCGACTTTGGAATTGACATAGTCTTTCAAGCCAGCCATAATTGTGCCTCCTCCCGCCTAACGTGCCCATGGACGCGGGCCGTTCCGTTATTTCATTTTCTCTTGTTTTTTTGCATCATTTTCTGAGCTTGCTGCATCTGCTTGGCATTCAAATTATAGCCCATTTGTTTGGCCATTTTTTGCAGCATTTGCGGATCCGATTGCATCTTCTCCATCTGCTTGCGCAGGTAGAACACCCCGCCGGCAAAGCCGATAATGACACCCACGATGAGTGCGATAATCCCTACAACCCAAATCATCTGCTTATGGTCACCCCAACAAAAAATTAGTTAGATGAGGTTATTCAAAACGCCGTCTTTTCGAGGAATCCCGGCTTTTGAACACTCACTTCGATCTATCCGTGAGAAGGCATGGCTTCGCGGAACTCGTCCGCCATTATGATAGCATGTCCCTTCCAATATGACAAACGAATGGAATCTGTCCTGGATTCGTCCTGCGGCTCATTGCCCGCAAGGATTGCCCTCGAGACGGAGCAGGGTGATTTTCTTGTCCATGCCGCCGCCATAACCGACCAGCTTGCCGTCGGCTCCGATGACGCGGTGGCAGGGCACGATAATGGAGAGCGGATTGCGATTATTCGCTCCCCCGACAGCCCGCACCGCCCCCGGATTGCCGATCGCTTCCGCGATCTGCTTGTAGGACCGGGTCTCCCCGTAAGGGATGCCGGTCAATGCTTGCCATACCCGCCGCTGGAACGGCGTCCCTTGGATATCGAGCGTCAGATCGAACTCGCGGCGCGTTCCCGCAAAATACTCCTCCAGCTGCCGCTTGGCCTCCTGCAGCCGCTCCGGATGGCGCTGCAGCGCGACGCGGCCGTAGCTGCGGGCCGCCCGCCGCTGGAGCCCTTCCGCCGCCGACAACGCGTCTCCGAACTCGATCGCGAACAATCCGGTCGCGGTCGCAGCCAACGTCAGCGGACCGAGCGGGCTCTCCATCTCCTGCACATACAACGGCTCTTGCTGAGCTTCGGCGCGCTCCCGCGCTTGCATCACAGCTTCCTTCACCTTCGGTTCCTCCTCGCGGCTTAGCGCCGCTTCTAATATGCGCTTGGCGTCCGGCCCCCCGATCTGGCCGAGCGCCCAGGCCGCGGCGGCGCGGATATCCGGCCGCTCATCCGTGCGCAGCAGTCCTTCCAGGGCCGGGACGGCCTGGCGGTCGCGGAAATTGCCGAGCGCCGCGATCGCGTTGCGCTGGATCGGCTTCTTCCCGCGCCACGCCGCCGCGCTGCTGCCGAACTGGGACTTGAATTCCCGGTTCGACAGCGACAGCAGCGGCACGAGCAGCGGCTTCGCCTGCTCCGGATCGGGCTGCATCTCGGCATGATGGGTCCAATTCAGCCCGCGGTTCTTCGGGCATACGATCTGGCAAGTATCGCAGCCATACAGCCGATTGCCTATCTTGACCATCATCTCATGCGGAAGCATCTCCTTCGACTGCGTCTGGAACGAGATGCAGCGCTGCGCATTGAGCTGCCCGGGACCGGCGAAGGCTCCCGTCGGACAGGCATCGAGGCAGCGCGTGCATTCCCCGCAATCCTCGGTCAGCGGGTGATCCGGCGGCAGCGGCAGATTCGTAATCATTTCCCCCAAGTAGATCCACGATCCCCACTTCGGAGAAATAATCGAGCAGTTCTTGCCGCTGAAGCCGATGCCGGATCGCTCGGCGACCGCCCGGTCGCACAGCTCGCCCGTGTCTACCATGCTCTTCACCCGTACCTCCGGCACCCGCTCGCGCAGGAACTGCTCCAGCCGCTGCAGCCGGTCCCTCAGCACCTGGTGGTAGTCCAATCCCCAGGCGGTCCGGGCGAACATTCCGCGGTACGCGCCCGGCTCCGACTTCGGACCGCCCTCCAGCTTGGACGGATAAGCAACCGCAATCGCGATAATGGAACGCGCCCCGTCCAGCAGCAGCGCAGGCTGCGTCCGCTTGTCCAGGTCCGGCTCCTCGAACCCGGACGCATACCCTTGATCGATGGAATGCTGCAGGCGCGCCTTCAATTCGGTGAACGGGTCTGCCGTCGTGAAGCCGACCTGGTCGATGCCCAGGGAAGGCGCCGCGTCAATAATCTCCTGCTTGAGCCGCTGCCACCGTTCCGCTTCCCGGCTCGCCTCGGCCCCGGCCGCTTGATTGGTTCCGTATGGGGTCCATCGTGTCATGTGCTTCTGTTCCGCCATCCCGTTCACCTCCTTCTTTGATGTCGCTCCTGCGGATCGCCGCGCTCTAAATGCAGAACGGCCCCCTAGCTCCGGGTATCGGATTCCCCAGAGCAGGCGCCGCTCCTGTTACGGTCTGACTTCCCTGCTTTTCCATTGATCCCCCGACATTCCTTGCTCCCCGGCCTCCGGCCCGCACCGGAAGGCTCTCATTCCGGCTGGACCGACTGCTTCCAGTCGTCGTAATACCGGCGCACCTCATCGTCCCAGAACGGAGGCCGGCGATGCCCAATCCGTTCCAACACCGCGTCGAGGCCGGCGGTAATCTTGCGCTCCACCAGATCAGGATAATGGTATACATGCCGGTTCTGCTCGTACTCGTCCTGATCCACCACATTCACCTGGCCGCCAGGCATCTGAATGACGTCCAGATCGTAATCGATATAGGTGAAAATGTTGTCCGTACGGTACGGCGGCGAGGCAATATTGCAGTAGTAGCGTATGCCATGATCCTCGATTAGCGCCACCACATTGAACCACTGCTTCGGAATGAGGAACGTAACGGCGGGAATTTTGCTGTTCCATTGCTTCCCGTCCGCTTCCCTGATCGGAGTCTGGCTGTTAATCAGCACGAACATTCCTTCAGCGGCATGCTCGGGATGCACGAGCGAGGAGGGCACGATCCAGTTCTCCAGCCACATCCGGTGCAAATGGCCATCGTGTTTGAAACTTTTCACAAGGGCTTTCTCATAACGTTCCATGCGTTTTCCTCGGCTTTACTTCATTTCTCTTCACTTATTATTAATAGAAAAGCATATCTTCACCCCGATTGCAACGGTTGTAAAGATATGCCTTCCCATTCGGCGACAAATGTTCAATTCAGAGACAGCTAGCCGGTAACAATCCGAAGCTGCTTCAATGAACGCAAGACATGCTGGGCCCCGTATCCCAATGCCTCGAACCAAGGCAGCACGAATTCCGTATGCTCATCCGCAGCAATCATAATGTTGCGGACCTTGCGCTGCTGGAATTTCTGTTCCATTCCGGCGACAAGCGCCTTGCCTACGCCTTGGTTGCGGAATTCCGGGTGCACGGCCAGACGATAGTAGTACCCGTTGTTGCGATCGATGGTGCCGATAGCCAATCCGACCATGATCGTCTCCCCGTCCGGGTTCTCCTGTTCCGCGATGAGCACAAGCTCTCCGTCCAAGGACAACTGGCGCGCGAAGGCATCCAGCGTCTTCTCGCAACATTCCTCGGACAGCGATTCCTTCAATAACTGAGTAGCCGGCAAATAATCCGCCAAACGAAAGGATCGAACGTTCATGTCTTACTCTCCCTCATCCTGAGCTTGGTGTAAAATTCGGTTCTCTTCTCTATCTGTGAACAAACAGTCTACGCCAACGGACATCCATTAAGCTCTCATTCCATTATATATAGTATTTACAAATACGACAAAAATCGCGAAATTCCTTCTTTATCATTCAGATTCGCGTAAAAACGCCGAAAAAACACGGTTTTTCTCGTGTAAGCGTTTTAAATAAAGCGTTTACATTACTTTCGGGTCCATAGGTATAAATAATTGGCACTTGTGCCAATTTTGTGACGAACCCTGCGAATGCGGCGCTACGTTTGAAAGCATTCTATAATGGGTAATCATATAAAGTCAGGCCCTATGACAAAGCTCTGACTTTTGAAACATTTATGTTGATTTATTAGCCCGACTCATGGTTAAATGAGTATATACATCACTTACATATTTTTTGGGAGGAATGAACGATGGCACATCAATTACCAGCTCTTCCGTACGCGAACAACGCATTGGAGCCTCACATCGACGAGACGACGATGATGATTCACCATGACCGTCACCACAACACATATGTGACGAACCTGAATGCGGCGTTGGAATCTGCCCCTGAATTGCAGTCCAAATCCGTAGAGGACCTCATCTCCGATCTGAACAGCGTTCCCGAGAGCATCCGCACGGCAGTCCGCAACAACGGCGGCGGCCATGCGAACCACTCCCTGTTCTGGGAGACCATCGGACCGAACGGCGGCGGACAACCGTCCGGCAAGCTGGCGGAAGCAATCGACAAGGAGCTTGGCGGATTCGACAAGTTCAAGGAAGATTTCGCCAAAGCGGCTGCGACTCGCTTCGGCTCCGGCTGGGCTTGGCTGGCAGTCGACAAAGACGGCAAGCTGTCCGTATCCAGCACGCCGAACCAAGACAGCCCGCTGATGGAAGGCAAGACTCCGATTCTCGGCCTGGACGTATGGGAGCATGCCTACTACCTGAAATATCAGAACAAGCGCCCAGACTACATCGCTGCGTTCTGGAACGTCGTCAACTGGCCAGCGGTTGAAAAGAAATACGAAGAAGCTGCAAAATAAGGAATGAAAAAAGGGACTGTTCCCCGGGTCTTTCCAGACTTGGAGACGGTCCCTTTTCGCATGCTCCCGTCAGCCGCGTTCCGCATGCTCCTTCCAGCGCCGGCCCGATCGATAACGGTATACCGCATAGAAGCCGCCCGTCAGCGCCGCATAGAGAACCAGCACGGCCGGAATCTTCAGGCCGTCCTCCAGCAGCTGCTCCCCGATGAAGGCAAAGACTAGCATCACCGGGAGCTTGCCTGCCGCCGTAGCGAGCACAAAAGAAACGAACGGCACCGACACGAGCGCCGCATACACATTGATCGCGATAGCGGGAAGCACCGGAATCGTTCGGGCGATGAAGATCGATGTAACCGGATGACGTTCCATCGCGGCGTTCAGCTTGTGCAGCAGGGCGACCCGCTCCAGGTATCGTCTGCCCTGCTCCTGCCATCCGTGCCGGATCGCCAGGAACATGACGGCCGCCCCCAGCGTGGAAGCGGCTGTATTCATCAACCCGCCCAGCCATAATCCATACGCGGCTCCCAGTACGCCCCCGACGACCCCGAACGGGATGACGGGAAAGAGGGAAGCGAGCGCCGCCAGGATGAACATTTGCGCGGCGGTGGCCGCATCGCGGGAGGACTTCAAGCTCTCTATCCAATGAAGAATCTCCTCCCGGCCGAACCAGACCCCGGCCATAGCCAGCATATAGATGGCTGCGGTGACCCATTTCCCCATGCCTTCACCTCGTTTTCCTCGAACGGTACAAGCCTTTGTTCATTCTATTGCAAAATCTCCGCACAATCTATTTCTCCCAGCCTTTCTGATTACCCGCAGCATGAATAACTTATGACGGAAATCCCTAGTCGCTGTCTCATGCCCCGTTCACCCTCTTACAGCCGCTATCCCCTTCGCTCCTCCGCCCTCATTCGCTTGCGGTCTTGCACATTGCGTCTGCCCGCTACGCCTGCCTCTCCGGCTTGCCCAGCGTCCCGTATTGCTGCAGCAGGTCCCACATCGCCTTCACCGGGGGAGACATCCACCGTTCCTTGTGATGACAGCGGTAAATGAACCGCTTCAGCCTCTCCTCCGGGAGGCGGATTGCGATCAGCGTTCCGTTCGCCGCCTCCTGGCTCACGGCCCGTTCCGACAGCAGCGTCACGCCCTGTCCGTGGATAACGGCCCGCTTAATCGCCTCGTTCGAGTTCATGTGCAGCCGCGAGGTCAGCTTGATCCGGTGAGCGTCCGCCCATTCGAGCATGATACGCCGCGTCGCCGATTGGGTATCGTGGAAAATAAACGGCTCCTGTCCGATCCGTTCAGCCGTCGGCACTTCTTCCCCCGCCAGCGGATGCCCGGGCGGCACGACGAGCACCAGCTCGTCCTCCAGCCAGACCTGCTGATGAAAATCGTCGGCCTCGAACGGCTGCGACGAGATAATGCCGATATCCAGCTCATGCTGGCGCAGCCGCTCCTCGATCGCCGGGGCCGTCTGAATCTCGAGATGCACCGTAACGTCGGGGTACCGCGTAGCGAAGGCGTGGAGCACATCCGGCAGCAAATACGCCCCCGGCACATGGCTGGCGCCGATCCGCACCGTGCCCCGGCCGCCCTCCGTGAACTCTCCCATGACATGATAGGTCTCCTCCATCAAGGCATGGATGCGGCGCGCATAATGATGCAACGCCTCGCCCGCTTCCGTCAGCACCAGCTTTCCGCTCCGCGGCTCGAACAGGGGCATCCCGAATTCGTCCTCCAGGCTTTTCAGATGGAACGTGACCGTCGGCTGCTTGACGCCCAATATATCGGCTACCGCCGTAATCTTTTGATATTTGGCCAGCAGGGCCACGATCTGCAGCTTCATTATGTTCACGGAACCGCTCCTCCCTCAGTCAAGTCAACGCCATGCCCCCATCATAGAGAAAATCTATACAAAGCGATAGAGATTAACAAAAACTTTAACCATACCTTTACATCACGAAAACATTAGCATGAACTTCCGCCCGTACAATGTGGCTAATCGAAGGCAAGAGAACGCAAGGAGGCACCATCTCATGGATGTTCATATCGAGAGCTTGACCAAATCATTCGGCAACGCGCCGGCCCTCCGGAACGTATCGCTCACGATCCGGTCCGGCGAGTTCACGACGCTCCTCGGCCCGTCCGGCTGCGGCAAGACGACGCTGCTCCGCCTGATCGCCGGCCTCGAGACCCCGGACAGCGGGGAGATCCGCTTCGGGGAGGAGACGATCTTCTCGGCAGCGAAGCGGATTCACAAGCCGGTTCACAAGCGGGGGCTCGGCATGGTGTTTCAAGATTTCGCCCTGTGGCCGCATATGACCGTATTCGAAAATGTCGCCTTCGGGCTGCGGGCGGCCGGACGCGCCGCCGGCTTGAAGGAAAAGGTGCAGGAGGCGATTCGCTCGGTCCGCCTCGCCGGCTTCGAGCAGCGTCGCCCGTCCCAGTTGTCCGGCGGGCAGCAGCAGCGGGTCGCCTTTGCCCGCGCGATCGTGACCGAGCCGCAGCTCATTCTGTTCGACGAGCCGCTCAGCGCGCTCGACGCCGTGCTGCGGGAAGAGATGAAGGCGGAGCTGATGGCTCTGGTCCGCGCTCTCGGCATGACCGCCCTGTATGTGACGCATGACCAGTCCGAGGCGATGTCGATGTCCGAGCGGATTATCGTCATGCAGGGCGGGAAGATCCTGCAGGCGGCCGCGCCTGAGCATATTTACCGCGCTCCCGCCAATCCGTTCGTCGCCCGCTTCGTCGGCCGTTCGAACTGGATTGACGGAGAGCTGGAGATGTTCCGTCCGGAGCATATCCGCTGGACGGGGACCGCGCACGATCGCTCCTGGAAGGGCAGAGTGATTCACACCGGCTATATGGGAGAACGGTACGAGCTTCAGATTGAAGTGGAAGCCCACGGCGTGTGGACGGCCTATCATCACGAACGGCTGCCTGTCGGAACCCCTGTCACCGTATACGTCTCCCCGCAGCATATCCATGGCATGAACATGAAGGAGGACATTGCAGTATGAAAAAGAACGAACGTTTCTCCCTGCGCATGATGTCGTTGTTGACCGTGCTGATGCTGGCCTGGCTGACCGCCGCCTGCGGCTCGGCCGCGCCGTCCGGTCAATCCGGCGAAGCCGCGCCCGCCGCGCCGCAGGCGGCGAAGACAGATTCCGGCGACAGCGGCAAGCTGGTCATTTACACCGCCGGGCCCAAAAATTTATCCGAAGCGATCAAGCAGGGCTTCGAAGCGAAGACCGGCATCGCGATCGAGCAGTTCGAAGGCACGACCGGCAAGGTGCTGGCGCGGCTGGAAGCGGAAAAGAGGAATCCAGTTGCCGATATCGTCATCCTCGCATCCTGGCCGTCGGCGATGGGAATGAAGTCGGCCGGGTGGACGCAGAGCTACAAGGAGGCCGACGGCGCCGACAAGCTGTATAAAGATTGGATGGACCCGGATTATCATTTCTTCGGCTACAGCGCGTCCGCCCTTGGCATTACGTATAACACGAAGCTCGTACAGGAGCCGCCGAAGGACTGGTCCGACTTCACGGCCCCCGAATGGAAGGGAGCCGTCACGATCCCGGATCCTTCGCTGTCCGGCTCGGCACTCGACTTCATTGCCGGCTACCTGAATGACAAGGGCGAAGACAGCTGGTCCCTGTTCGAGCAGCTGCAGGCCAACGGGGTCGAGATGGCGGGCGCGAACAAGGAAGCGCTTGATCCGGTTATTACCGGGGCCAAAAGCGCCGTGCTCGCCGGGGTCGATTATATGGCCTACAGCGCCAAGGCCAAGGGCGAGCCGGTCGAGATGGTCTATCCCGCGAGCGGAACCGTCATCAATGTTCGCCCGGCCTTGATTTTGAAGGATGCGCCGCATGCGGACAACGCGAAGCGGTTCATCGATTACTTGCTGTCCAATGAAGCCCAGAACCTGGTCGCCGACGCCTACCTCCTGCCCGGCCGCCAGGACATTCCGGCCAAGGATCGCGCAGGCGTGGCCGATATTCCGGTGCTGAATATCGATTGGGACTGGATGAATGCGAACAGCGACGCGATCAGCGCGCGCTTCCTCGACTTGTACAAACCATAAGGAAACGGAGACGCCGAGATGGCAACGACACGATGGAACTATAAAACGCTCGGAGCGGTCCTCGCCCTTGTCTTGCTGGCGGCGCTCATCGCCGCTCCGCTCTGGATGATCCTGCTGACGGGCGTCCGGAACGGAACGGCCCTCGATCTCGGGGCGCCGTTCCGTATCCTGGCTAACCCGCAGCTGGCGCAGGTGATGTGGAATACGATCCAGCTCGGCGCATGGGTCGTGCTCGGCGCTACCCTGCTGGCCCTGCCGATGGCGATCCTGTCGGCCAAAACCTCGATCGGGCGCCACGGCTGGCTCGATGTCGTGCTTATTATCCCGTTCATGACCCCGCCCTACATCGGGTCGATGGGGTGGATTTTATTCATGCAGCGCCGGGGCTTCCTCGAGCAGCTGCTCCCGTCCGCCGAAGCGGTCACCCCGCTATTCTTCAGCCTGTTCGGCATGGTCGCCGTCATGAGCCTGCATCTGTTCCCGTTCCTGTACTTGATTCTGCGGAACGCGCTGCAGCGCATCGGCACCGGCTGCGAGGAAGCCGCGGCGCTGCATGGCGCAGGCTGCGGCTATCGGCTGCGGCGCGTCGTCCTGCCGCTGCTGCTGTCCAGCTACGCCATGGGAGCGCTGCTCGTCTTCGTCAAGACGATAGCCGAATTCGGAACGCCGGCCACCTTCGGCCGCAGGATCGGCTTCTATGTCATGACGAGCGAAATTCACAACTACATCTCCAGTTGGCCGATCGATTTCGGCAAGGCGGCATCCCTGGCTTCGCTGCTGCTCGGCGGCTGTCTCCTGTTCTGGTACGCCCAGAGCGTCATTACCCGCCGCTTCCATTACCCGGTCATCGGCGGCCGAGGCGGACGCGAGACGGAGCGCCGCTTGACCGGCTGGAGGAAGGGAGCCGCCTGGGGCTTTGTGGCCGCCTTGCTCGCCGCGTCCATCGGCGTGCCCTATTTTTCTATCATTGCCGCATCGCTGCAGAAGCTGCGCGGCCACGGGCTGGCCTGGGACAATTTTACCCCGGCCCACTATGCGGAGCTGCTGCGCCCCGGCTCCCCCGGCATGCAGGCGCTGGAGAACAGCGTCGGCCTGGCGCTGCTCTCCGCCTCCATCGGCACGCTTCTCGGCCTGTTCCTGGCCTTGATCATCGGCTCGGCCAAGACGGCCGCGCAGCGCGTGACCGATGCCTTCAGCCTGCTGCCGAACATGGTTCCCGGCATCGTCCTCGTCGTCGGGCTCATTCTGTTCTGGAATTCGCCCTGGATGCCATTGCCGCTGTACAACACCTACGGCATGGTCGTCCTCACCTACTCGGTGCTGTTCCTGCCCTATTCGGTGCAATATATCAAGTCCGGCCTCGGACAGATCGACCGCTCGCTCCTTCAGGCCGGCCGGGTATTCGGCGGCACGGGAGCGTACGCCTTCCGGCGCATTCTGCTGCCCCTGCTCGTGCCGGGCATGCTGGCCGGCTGGATGATGAGCTTCACCATCTCCATCCGGGAGCTGGTCGCTTCGCTCCTGATTCTGCCGCCTTCGATGCAGGTGTCGGCGACCTATATTTTCGCCCAATTCGAGCAGGGCGAAGTCTCGCTGGGCATGGCGATGGCCGTCGTCTCGGTCGGGCTGACGACGATTCTGCTGCTTGTTGTGAACTACTTCGGGGCGGACAGGAAGTGATGGACCGATGTTGAATGTGACAGTATGGGGAGGAGCGGGCGAACATGGCCGTTCCTGCTATTACATACAACATGACGAATGCGCCGTGCTGCTCGACTGCGGCGGCAAAAAGGAGGAAGGAGGTGTCTATCCCCTGCTTGACCCGGATCGGATTCGCGCCATCGAGGCCGTGTTCCTGTCGCATGCCCATGAGGATCACTCGATGGCCCTCCCCCTGCTGTACCGATCCGGCTATGCCGGGGAAGTATGGACGTCCCGGGCGACCGCGTCGCAGCTGCCCGCCTATTTCCAGGCCTGGCGCAGCTATGCGCAGGGCGCCGGCTCGATCGTCCCGTACGGGGAAGACGATGTGCGGCTCATCCGCTTCCGCTACGTGGAAGAGGAAGCCCCGCCGGGACGATGGTTCGCCGCTTCGCCCCAGGTGCGGGCCTGCTGGGGCCCTAGCGGCCACGCGCTCGGGGCCATCTGGCTCCTGCTCGACATCCGGGGCCAGCGGGTATTTTATTCCGGCGATTATTGCGCCGAATCGCTGCTGCTGAAGGCGGAACCGCCGGGGTATTCCCGCTGCGTCGGCGCGCCGCCTGGGGCCGAGAAGGTGGACGTCTCGATTATCGACGCCGCCTACGGCGAAGATGCGAGGCGGCAGCAGGAGTTGCTGTCCCGGCTGGGCGCCAAGATCGAAGAAGTGCTCCGGCGGGGCGGACACGTGCTGCTGCCCGTTCCGCTGTTCGGCCGCAGCCAGGAGCTGCTGCTCTGGCTGCACGAGCGCTTCCCCGGGCAGCCGCTGGCCGCCGAGTCCGCCATCGCGGACGCGGCCGCTATGTACCGGCAATGGCCGCAATGGTTCCAGGCCGACGCCGTGGAACGCCTGCAGCGCTGCTTGCTCTCTCCGCGGCTCTCCCTCGTCGGCAGCGATGGCGAGCGGATGCGGGTGCTGGAGGGACCGCCGCGGGTCATCCTCGTCACCGACGGCATGATGCATACACCCGCAGCCCGTTTCTATTACGAGCAGCTCAATACCCGGAAGCGCAACGCCGTGCTGTTCACCGGACACCTCGGCCGAGACAGCTTCGGAGCGGCCGTCGCGGCCAGCTCCACCTGCGAGGTGCGCCGGTTCCGCTACAAAATCCATCAAGGCCTGCCCGATGTGCAGCAGATGATGGACGCCATGCCGTCTGCCGCGACGATATTGGCGCATGCGCCCAAGGAGATGACCGACCGGCTGCAGCAGAAGCTTCGCCAGCTCGGTTACCAGGGGCTGCATTCCTTGCGTCCCGGATGCTCCATCCGGATATAACATGGAACGGAAAGGTGGAATACCGATGTCCAACCGAATTTCCCTTCATTACCGCACTTGGATCGGAATCTTCGCGCTCCTCATCGCGTTGGCTTCCTTCGCAGCATCCGCGGCCCCCGCTTCCTCGTCAGCGGCGCCGCAGCCGATGACGCCCGATTACGAAGTCAAACTGTTCCTGGATCCGAGCCTTGTGCTCGATGCCAATCACGGGCTGGCTCCCGCTGTCCGGACCTATTTCCAGACAGGGGCCGCCGAGAAGATCCGGGTCCAGTTCCTGGACACGAATGATCAGCGTATCAATCAGGAAGGCTGGTATGTCCGGCTCCGCAAAAAAGAGAACGACGCCAGCAATAAATTCGAGATTGTGTACAAGAAGCGTTATCCTGTCGAGAATGGCAATCTGAATGCGGCGCTCGCCAAGGCGGCCCGGGACGGCTTTACCGCGAACGACACGAATTACGAAGCCCAGGTCGATTGGGGGTACGCCAAGCAGACGCTGAGCATCTCACGCAAGAAAAAAGTGAAAAAAGACGGCTTCAGCGGCATGGCCCTGCCTGATCTGGCGGCCTCCCGCACCTGGGCGATCGACGAAGCGCCCGGCAAATTCGTCAATTGGAGCGCGCCGCAATGGGGCGTGAACCAGCTTCAAGCCGTTCAGAAGCTGTACGGCCCCGTGAACGCCACCCGCTCCAGCGGGCTGTGGGACGGGGGCAAAATCGACATTGAAGTATGGGAGATCAAAAATGAAGCCGGCACCGGCTTTGAGTACATCGTCGAGGCCTCCTTCAAGGAGGCGGACGGAGCGGCGGCCGCCGCCAAAAAAGCGGAGCTGGAAGCCGACCTGACCCAAGCGGGCTGGCTGCTCCCGGTCGACCAATTGAAGACCCAGCTTATTTTGCAGCGCTATTAAGCCGCAAGGCCAGCCCGATTTCCTTGAGGCTGGCCTTGTTCCTTATAAAATATGAGACAGACACGCGACCGGCGTACATCCGGTAATCAGCTTTTCCCCGTCGCTGTAACCTTCTTCCCTGTCCTTCAGCTCCCGCACGAGCACCTGCCGCCAATATGCCACCCGCTCCTGGACGGCGGCATCGCCGATCGCATTGTGAAGCTCCTGCGGATCATGAACGAGATCAAAATATTGCTCCACGCCGGTCTGAGAATACCAGATAAACTTCTCCTTGCCGTTCGTCACCCAATGCGTCGAAGCCATTCCCTGTGCGTGCTCCCCGTGCAAATAGTCGCGCCATTCCCGTTCCCGGCCGCGCGCCGCCGCAAGCACGCTCTTCCCGTCCACGCCCGCCGGGATCGGCACGCCCGCGGCATCGAGCAGCGTCGGCATAATATCCCGCATCTCGACGAGATCCTCGACGACGCTGCCCCGCTTCAAGCCGAGCCGGTTGCCCGGATCGTTCACGATGAACGGCACGCGGGCGCTTCCTTCATACGGCAGCGATTTGCGGAACAGATTGTGGTCGCCCAGCAGTTCCCCGTGATCCGACGTGAACAGGATGACCGTATTCCGCAGCTCTCCGTATTCGTCCAGCATTTGCAGGAAGCGGCCGATCTGATGATCGAGATGCGTAATCAGCGCATAGTAGGCGGCCCTCGCCTGCTTCAGCCTCCGCTTCGGCACAATGCTGCGGGACGTAACCGGGCTGAGCCCTTCCCGTGCTTCATCCTCCGTGTCCGCCCAATCTCCGACCGGCGGATCCGGGATCTCCTCGTCCTTATACATATCGAGATACGCTTGCGGCGGATCGAAGGGCGGATGCGGGCGCACGAACGACATCCAGAGGAAGAACGGTTTGCCCGGATCTCGGCGCCGCAAAAAATCAATGGACTGCGTAACTGTCCAATTCGTCGGATGCAGCATCTCTGGCAGATGCCATGGACGGGCCACCGTCGACGCGTTGCAATCCAGGCCAAGGTCGGTTAGATCTGCGCCGGGGACGCGTTCTCTAAGCCAGATCACATAATCATCTGCTTCATCAAAATGAGCCTGCGATGGCGTATTGCGGTTCCGGTTATGATGCAAATAGCCGTCATGCAGCACGACGTTATGGAATCCGAGCAGATTCCGTGCCGGATAGACATGCATTTTTCCGACACACTGGGTATGGTATCCTGCGCCCGCCAATTCGCCCGGAAGCGTCGTCTCATAATTCCAGGGTACACAATCCCGGTAGCCAACTCGCCCATGGGAGGTCTGGGACTGCCCTGTAAAAATCGCCGCCCGCGCCGGAACGCACGACGGAGTCGCCGTATAGGCGCGATCGAACCGAACCCCTGTTCGGGCCAACTCATCCAGGTTCGGGGTCTCAACCAGCGGATGACCGGCGATGCTCAGGCAATCGAAGCGCATTTGATCCACCGTGATTAGAAGAACGTTGGGACGCGCCGTCTCGTTGGCTGTCATCGTTCCATCTCCTTTGCTTCTAAAAGATAAGTTCAATTGAAAGCCCTATCATTCTGCAACCATTTTATCATAACGAACGAAAGATTGGTTGGTTTTCTCCAAACCCCACTCACATTCCACGGGAATACAAGCTTTTTTCAGAAAACAAACGCCTTCCCCTTTTAACTTTCTTCCATTTTGGTTGAAAGTCAGTTATACTAGCAGAAGAGGCACCGCAAAGCATATCAGTCACAAGAATGGGGATGAAGCGATGAGCGACACTCCGAACGCCAGAAAATTACCGGGTTATCCCGCTATTCTTTTGCAATTATTTCTTACGTTCCTCAAGATCGGCCCGACGACCTTCGGCGGCGGGTATGCGATTCTGCCAATCATCGACCGGGAAGTGACGCAGAAGCGCCAATGGCTCGGCGAACAGGAAATGGCGGAAATCACCGCCTTGTCCGGCGCCGCCCCGGGAGGGATCGGCCTCAATGTTGCCGCTCTTGTCGGCTACCGGATTGCAGGCCTTCCCGGCCTGATCGCGGCCATTACGGGGATTGCCTTGCCCACCGTCCTCATCATGCTTGCGCTCGGGATCGCAGCCGGCTGGTTCCGCAGCAATTCTTACGTGCAGGGAGCGCTTGCGGGCATGAAGCCGACGGTCATCGCCCTGATCGTATACGCCGCCTTCCGCATGGGTAGAGATGCCTTGCGTCACGTTTTCGGCTGGACCGTATCCTTATTGTCCGTAGCCTTGCTGCTGTGGACCCCGTTCAATCCAATTGCCGTGCTTGCCATCGGAGCGGCGGCCGGCCTTGTGGCGGAATGGTTCCGGCACCGCAGATTGCGTCGCCATGAGGGCGCCTATGCCGCCTCTTCGCTCCACCCTCCTTCCTCCTCCCGTCAGATAAAGAAGGAACAAGGCTAGACGATGAATCCCGAATCGCCCAGAAAGAAGGATGCAGCATGCTTTGGGACTTATTTTGGACGTTTTTCAAACTGGGCTTCGTCTCGTTCGGCGGCGGCTATGCCATGCTGCCGGTCATTGAGCATGAAGCGTTGAGACATCAATGGCTGACCGCCTCGCAATATCCCGAAGCCGTCGCACTGGCCGGCATGGCTCCCGGACCTATCGCGATGAACAGCGCCGTATACGTCGGCTATACCGCGGCGGGCTGGCCGGGCAGCCTCATGGCCGCGTTCGGCATCGCGCTGCCGTCGGCCATCATCATGTTCGCCGTTGCCACATTTTTCTATCGCGTGTATGATAATCATTGGGTGCAGTCCGCATTGGACGGAATGAAGCCTGCCGTCGTGGCGCTGATTGCCTTGGCGGCGGTCAACATGACGCGCCACGCAGGCTATCTGGACGGCTGGACGATCAGCTCGGCCTGGCCGGCCCTTTTGTTTATCGCCGCCTTGTTCGCACTGATTGGGCTTCGATTGCATCCAATCACGGTCATCATATTGTCTGGAATAGCGGGGATGGTAATCTATGGGTAATACATTGGAGCAACGCATCCCTTCCAAAAAGGGAAAAGAACTGTTTCAACGAATCCGCCGCGCGCCGGAAATATCGAAAACTGATCTGGTCAGCGAGAGCGGGCTTACCGTAAGCACGCTGACCCGTGTACTCGAGGAATTGACGGCGCTCGGCCTTATCGCAGAGAGCGGCTTCGGCGCCTCCACGGGCGGACGGCGTCCGATTCTGTACCGTGTCCGCGCGGAATACGGCCATGCCTTCGGGCTTGATATCTCCCGAACTTCATCCCGGCTCGTCCTGCTGGACACGGCAGGACAGATGAAGGCGGCCCACGTCATCGAGATGAACGGCCAGATGACGCCGGAACGGCTCATGGAACGCGTAACGGACCATATTCATACATGGATGGACGAGTACCGGCTGAATTCGGACACGGCACTCGGTCTTGGCATTGGCGCTGTCGGACCGCTGGACCGGTTTGACGGCGTTATTTTACAGCCGGAATATTTCCCTGCTCCCGGGTGGGAGAACGTGCCTATCGTCGCCGAACTGGAGCGGCGGCTGCGGCTTCCCGTTCTGCTGGACAACGGCGCGAATACCGCCATCCGGGCCGAGGCTTGGGCGAACCGCTCCATGGACGTGCGCCACATGCTGTACGTTCATGTCGGGATCGGTCTTCGCTCGGCGATGATGTCCGATGGCAAGCTTATCTACGGAGCCGTCGACATGGAAGGCGCGCTCGGCCAAATGATCATTCAGGCCGACGGCATCCCTAACCGCTCCGCGAACGGCAACTACGGCTGCCTTGACTCCTATGCGACCATCTACGCGCTGGAGCGCGAAGCGAACGCGATGCTGCGCATTGGCCGGCGCAGCCTGCTGGAGCATATCGTGCCGCGCGGGGAGCCTGCCGCATTCCCGCATATTATCGAGGCGCTGAAGAAGCACGATCCGCTCGTCACCGAGCTGGTCACCCAAGCGGCAACCTACTTTGGCGTCGGACTTGCCAACCTGCTTAATGTGCTCCATCCGGAGCGCGTCGTGCTGGGCGGACCGTTCATGAACATTAACGATCTCTATTTCTATACCGCGACGCAGACAGCGATTCGCAAAACCTATCATTACCCGCAATATCAGGTCGTCTTCAGCAAGGGCAGCTACGGCGAAGACGCCCTGGCGGTCGGCGGAGCGCTCATGGTGCTGGATCAGCTGACGGCCCCTGTCCCGCCTTCCCCGGCGATGCACATGTAGTGCAATACCCTTAAGCACAAGAAACACTGCCTGCCGAGACTCGGCAGAGAGGCCGCTGCAGCACGATATCGGGACAGCCACAGAACGATAGAGCCCATGGCCGCAAACGAAAAAAGCATGCCGCTACAGACGAGATAGCTCACGGCCGCAGACGATACATCATACCGCCACAGAACGTTAAATTAAAGCACTTAAGCACAACAACCTTTAAGCCTTGAGCGCAACATCGCATACACGAAGCCCGCAGCAGCGTACAATTCTGAACACGATAGATGTGCGTTTAATATCATCTACAATCGTATTGTCCGAGCGATTCTATCTGAGCCAAGGAGGCGATCACGATGACTTACATCAACCAACAACCGGACGATCCGCCGCGGCCTTGCTGCGCCGCAGCGCGCGGCACCTCCCTCTCGGCAGAACCGGCAGCCGAAGATCGCCTAAGCGGGCCAGCCGGCCCCGATGGCTCCGGACTCCAGGCATCCACTTCTTCGAAGGGCCTGGACAATACTGCGGCTCCCGTCCCGCCGGACGAGTCTATCCAAGCCCAGGCCGCACGGCAGCTGCTGGCCAACCTAGACGGAGGCGCTCCGTCTCGCCCGTCCCTTGACAGCTTCATCCTCCTGGAAGGCGGGACTTTCGCCATGGGCTCGGAGGATGCCGAAGCATTTCCGGCAGACGGAGAAGGGCCGATCCGGGAAGTCACGGTTGGCCCCTTCCGGATTGCTCCTTACGCCGTCACCAATGAAGAATTCGCCCGCTTCGTCGCGGCGACGGGTTATATAACCGAAGCGGAGCGCTTCGGCTGGTCCTACGTCTTCCATCTGCTTGCTCCCGATCTGGAAGAGGACCACATTATCGGCCGCCCGCAGGGAACGCCCTGGTGGCTTGGCGTCCGACAGGCCTGCTGGCACCGCCCGGAAGGCCCCGGCAGCAGCGTCGCCGAACGGATGGACCACCCCGTCATCCACGTGTCATGGCATGATGCCCAGGCCTACTGCGAATGGGCTGGCACACGCCTCCCCACCGAGAGCGAGTGGGAGTTCGCCGCCCGCGGCGGACTGGAGCGCAGACGCTACCCTTGGGGCGACCTGCTGAAGCCGGACGGAAAGCATCGCTGTAACATATGGCAGGGCAAATTCCCCGTCAAAAACAACGCCAGCGACGGATACATCGGCACCGCTCCCGTCGACGCCTTCGAGCCGAACGGCTACGGACTGTACAACGTCGCCGGCAACGTATGGGAATGGTGCGCGGATTGGTTCACCGCCAACCCGGACGAGCGCGGCCCGGCCGTTCAGCCCCGCGGACCGCAGACAGGTACGGAACGCGTGATGAAAGGCGGTTCCTACCTATGCCACAAATCATACTGCAACCGCTACCGCGTCGGCGCACGGAGCAAAAACACTCCCGACAGCTCCACCGGCAACCTCGGCTTCCGCTGCGCAGCCGACGCCAACTAGCCAACGCTACCCAATGCCTTTCCGCCCAAGAGATCTTGCCATCACGGAGAGGCAGACCAGACCCAATACCCAATAGCCAAGACCCGGAGGCCTCATTACCTCCGGTTTTTTACGCCGCTTTCTCGGGAGCCTTCTTTCCTCGGGACCGCTTGCTCCCGTCATCCTGCCATTGCTCATTTTCCACTACTGTCCTGTTCTCACCTCGGCTAGCAAGACTAATACGCACCTTCGCTCTCCTGTCTAGTGCCCATCCCTGCTGCCCAGATGATTCCCCGCTTCCACTATCCTGTCTAGTACTCACTTCGCTATCCTCACTCTTGCTCGCTACCATTCTCAAGCTTGCTCACTTCCGGGTCTTCTCCTTGTGCCCATTATTGACAGAGTCATCTCTTGTCGAAGCAAGCAGCCACTATGATTAGGTCCTTTTCATCATTATCCCATCCGCTCAAGCTGACTCAATGGGATATTGGCCCAAAGGTAATAGAAAGCCATTGCTTCAAAAAAGCAGGTTTGTTGTCCAAAAAAGTACCGTACACCTTTTGATCTGAGAAAGACTTTTATTTACTGTTTTAAATCCTTCGCAAAATTCTGAGGATATAGTATGAGCGGGCAAAGAAAAGTTATTGGATTAATTTTCAAATAAACACTTGAAATAAGAACATTAGTTCGATATACTAAAAGCAGAATATACGTTCCTATATTTCTTTTGGAGGAGGGAAGCGGTATGAGGGCCTGGGAGTCGATCGAGAACGTGGAAGAACTGCTGCAGCTGTTACATAATGAAGCCGAGTGCCACTCTTTTTTGTTTCGTATGAAATGGCCTAATGGCTATACTTGCCCCCGCTGCCATCATGGCGAGGCTTATGTTATCAAGACGCGGCGGCTGCCATTGTATGACTGTCGGGCCTGTCGTCATCAAACCTCGCTTATAGCAGGAACGATAATTGAGGGAAGCCGTACGCCGCTGTGGAAGTGGCTGACGGCAATCTGGCTCGTCTCCCGTACCGACTTAACTTTCAATGCGGTTGAACTCCGTGCGCTCATTCAAGTGACATATAAGACGGCTTGGTCCATGCTCCATAAGATTCGAAAAGCCATTAACCGTGCCGATACCGCCGAGCCGTTGTCAGGAGAGGTTCATGGCATCGTGGCTTTCTATGGCCGTCCCTATTCTTCCCCTATTCTTCTCCATGAACGAGAGTGCCCGATCATTGTCGCTGAATCTAGCCGGACGGGGCCCGCCGGTTCAGATGCCTACACCAATCCGGCTTCTGGTACCGAAATGGAAGAAGAGAGCGCCTTGAACCGGAGGCTCAAGATGAAGATCGTTGACCGATCGCATTGCTCTGGCAAGTCACTTTTGCGCATAGCTTCTGACGAATTCGCTAAGGTTCATACTCAAAGCGATTCTTCCGTCTCGATTATTCGCTATTACTTTCAAGCCAAGCGGAACAGATATCTGTGCCAGACCTTCAAGCGTGCCTGGCAGTGGATGAATCGTACGTATCACGGAATCGGGTCTTCATACCTTCAATTGTATCTGGATGAGTTCTGTTTCCGCCATAATGCCGCAGCTTGCGGATCATCGCCGTGGGTCTATTTATTGCGCTCATGTTTGTCGTTCCGGGACGCGAGCGCTTCGAATACTTCTTATGTAATTTCTGCTGCATAGACAGATGACGACGTAATGAAACTAGGCACATGAGTGTAACGCCCGTCTATTATTCACTCAGAATAAGACCTTTTACAGGGATGAACATCTTCAACTATCGGACAGCCTCACGCGCCCCTTGCCTGATATATT
This sequence comes from Paenibacillus dendritiformis, assembly GCF_021654795.1. Taxonomy (NCBI): domain Bacteria; kingdom Bacillati; phylum Bacillota; class Bacilli; order Caryophanales; family Paenibacillaceae; genus Paenibacillus; species Paenibacillus dendritiformis. Next base: position 421,579 of record NZ_AP025344.1, on the reverse strand, counting down.
TTGCGTCTCTGCGCAGCGGGGAGTTCTTCCATGACTAATACTCACTGTGTTGACCTGGCCGGACTACTTTTCGAGTCTAATCAACACTCGACTCTACCGTCACCTCTGGTCTGGTCGCTTGACGTGCTAAGGGAGATCGGTTGTCGGTGTTGAATCTTCGGTGTGAATAATGGCGTGTTTTCTTTTAAAAACTATCTGTTATTTAGGGTGGACCTATTTTTTCGGGCGTTACGAAATTGTGCATCGCGGCGACTGCATGCATCTTGTGTAGCCCGATTTGACGGTGCCTGCAAGCACCGTGCGGCGCTCGTATGGCGGTGACTGGTTCCATCGGGTCGCACACGGATAACGTGACTGGTTCCATCGGGTGGCACGCGGTTAACGTGTCTAGTTGCATCAAGTGGCACGCGGTTAATGTGACTGGTTGCATCAAGTGGCACGCGGTTAACGTGACTGGTTGCATCAAGTGGCACGCGGTTAACGTGACTGGTTGCATCAAGTGGCACGCGGTTAACGTGACTGGTTGCATCGTTGTGACTGGCGTAGTTGTGAGGGAGTAGGAACTGCGGTGTCGCTGTTGTGCCCTTTTTTATGAGCGAATGGGATAATGACCAAAAGGACTTGAACCCCTTGGCCCCTGTACGGCGTCCTTCCATTCAGGTTCTACCACTATCCCCAACCTTTAACTCCACTATCCGCTACATTATCATACTGGTAAGGTTACTATTTCTACACTTGCTGTTAGTCCATAGTGCCCTCCGTGCAGTTATTATTGGCCGTTCGAGAGGCGAATCACGTCGAGCAGCGGGACATATTGGCGGGTAGCTTCATGGACAAGATGGCTGTCGGTCACGCGGTCGATGAACAGCTTGCCGTCCAGATGGTCCATCTCATGCTGAATGCAGCGGGCAAGGAGGTTTTCTCCTTCCAGCGTGAATGTATCTCCGTTGCGATCCATGCTGCTGATTTTCACGTATTGGTAGCGCTTGACGCGGCCGTAATATCCCGGATAGGATAGGCACGCTTCCATTCCGTCTGCTTCCCCCTCGGCCTCCAGCAGGTGGGGGTTAATTAATTCTATCAGGCCTTCGCCGCAATCCATGACGAGTACGCGCCGCAGCACGCCGATTTGCGGCGCGGCCAGTCCGGCTCTGCCGGGGCGTGCATAGAGGGTATCTTTCAAATCATCGAGCAAGGCCAAAATCCGATTATTCACTTCAGTAACAGGACGGCATCTTTTTCGCAGTATCGGATCCCCAAAAGGAAGGATTTCTCGTTGAGCCATGAATACACTTCCCTCATTTCAAATCGAAAAGGCAGGATGACGTCTGCCGTCGGCCTGCCTTTTCATAATGGTGTCTATTATATCATAGGTACGCCGCAGAAGTGTTATCCGTGCTGTCTTTGCTCGGCGAAATAAGCATGCAATAGCCGTAAAAATAAGTTCGGAAATGCCAGCCGCTCCATCTCTTCCGGCCCGATCCAGGCATATTTGCCGCCGGCAATCGCCGGGGAGGCATCCTCTATTCCGCAGCGGTACACGCGCATCTGCCAGTGGATATGGCTGAACGTATGCTCGGCATCGGTCCAATGCTGGAGCGGCTTCAACCGTACACCCTCCGACTGCATCCCTTGCCGAAGCGCCTCCATCGCTTCTTCCTCGCGCAGGTCAAGCAGTCCTCCGGTCTTTGGCGCCAGCAAATGGGGCAGTTCCCACATGCGCGCCAATAATCCGGCATCCGGGCGCTGGCGGGCCAGCACCTTGCCCGCATGCTCCCCTGCGCCTTCCACGAGAGCCGCATAGCGGAGCTCCGGCTTCGGCGGCTTCGCTTTCGTCTTCACCGGCAGCATCAGCTCCTCGCCGGCAATCCGCCCGGCACAATGCTCCATGACCGGGCATGGCAGGCACGCCGGGGATTTCGGCGTGCATACGAGCGCGCCGAGCTCCATCAGGGCCTGGTTGAATTCCGAGGCACAGCCCTCCGGAATCAATTCCTGCGCCAGATGCTCCATATGCGCGCGGGTGCCGGCCTTGGCGATGTCGTCATGCAGGCGGAAGTAGCGCGACAGCACTCGCATGACATTGCCATCGACGGCCGGCTCGGGCCGGTTGAACGCGATGCTCATAATCGCGCCCGCCGTATACGGCCCGATGCCTTTCAAGGCCGAGACCTTGGCCTTGTCGTCCGGGATGCTGCCGCCGTATTGCTCTTTGACTTCACGCGCGGCAGCTTGGAGATTGCGGGCTCGCGAGTAGTAACCGAGCCCTTCCCACGCCTTGAGCACCTCTTCTTCCGGTGCCTCGGCCAGCGCCTCGACTGTCGGGAAAAGAGCAATGAAGCGCTCGAAGTAAGGCTTGACGGTCTCGACGCGAGTCTGCTGGAGCATAATTTCCGATACCCATGTATAATACGGATTCGAATGGCGCCGCCAAGGCAAATCCCGCCGGTTCGCCCGGTACCAATTCAGCAGCTCCCGGCTGAAATAACGCTTTTGTTCGTTCATGACGGCCTCCCGTTCTCGTTCTTTAAAATTAAGGAGATTACTTTTTAACGATCTTAACGATAAACAACCTTACGTATTTGTTCAATCCCTTCCCCCGCTTTTTTGCCGCTTCCGGCTGGAACCGCGAACAAGACTCTGCCAAAATAGAAAGTTGTTTTTCGATATTACCAACAAATCGAAGCCATTATATGATATATTTGTACACATCGAAACCTATCCAAGGGGTTATTATTTCGAAATGATGAAATAATTCTAGTTATTAAACAAAATAATTCTCCTTGGCCTCCGTTTCTACTATTTTAGAAAGGAGATGCGTTCGTGACTCTCTTTGCTTTTGAAATGCTGCTGATTTCCGTCCTGGCCGGCATCGTCGGATCCGTGCTTGGGCTCGGCGGCGGCATTATCGTCACTCCCGCATTGACGCTGCTCTTCGGCGTCGACATCAATCATGCCATCGGAGCCAGCATTATTTCCGTCATCGCGACGTCCAGCGGCTCTGCCATCGCTTATATCAGGGACCGGATTACGAACCTCCGCGTCGGCATGTTCCTTGAAATTGCGACAACGGTAGGCGCTATTACCGGAGCTTTTCTGGGAGCGATTATTGCTCCTGACTGGCTCTATGTTATCTTCGGCTTGCTGCTGCTGTACTCTGCCCTGGCCATGCTGAAAAAGGCCAAATCCGACCTTCCGACTGAAGTCGAACCCCATCCGTTGGCGACGAGGCTGAATCTGCACAGCCATTATTACGACAAGGCGATTCAGCAGGAAGTCCACTATACCGTGGCCAACCCTTACGGCGGCTTCGGCGTCATGTACGGCGCAGGCGTCATCTCGGGCCTGCTTGGCATCGGCAGCGGGAGCTTCAAGGTGATGGCCATGGATCTGTTCATGAAGCTGCCGCTGAAAGTATCCAGCGCGACGAGCAATCTGATGATGGGTGTAACGGCGGCGGCCAGTGCCGGCGTCTACCTGTTCCGCGGCGACATCGATCCGGTCATCTCCGCACCGGTCGCACTCGGCGTCTTGATCGGAGCCACCCTGGGCACGCGCATTATGCAGCGTTTGAAAAACAAAACGATTCGCAAGCTGTTCGTACCGATACTGGCCTACGTCGCCATCCAAATGATTATACAAGGGATAGGTGGTCAAGGATGAACGAACCAAAGGATAAAGAGAAGGAAATGCTTGATGTCGAAGCCGCGGTCAGCTCGTTTTTGCGAATCGGCGTCCTGACGAGCGCGGCTGTTATTGTCACCGGACTTGTCATGTTCCTTGTGACGGGAGTGAGCGGCTATCCGGAGGGCGAATATCCGACCACCGTCACGGCGATTATACAAGGTATCGCCGCCGGCAGAGCCTGTGCGATTATGATGGGCGGCTTGCTGCTTCTCATTATGACCCCGGTCGTGCGGGTTTTTATTTCGATTTTCGTCTTTGCCAAAGAGAAAGACTATCTGTACGTCGCTATCACATCGCTCGTCTTCGTCATTCTGATGATAAGCCTGGCGTTGGGCAGAGCTGGTTAACGAACTTCAGGAGGTGTTCGCATGTTCTCTTTCGACGATATCCCCGCTTCATCGCTTGATGAGATTGATAAGATGATTTTGTCGGCGCTGCACAGCAACAGCCGGCTCTCGTATACCGACCTGGCCAAGAAGGTCAATCTGTCCCGCGTGGCCGTCCAAGCCCGGGTACAGGCGATGATGGAAGACGGTCTGCTGGAGAAGTTCACGATCGTCATTAATCCGGAAAAATTGGGCATCCGGGTATCGGCGTTTTTCAATGTCGAGGTGGAGCCCCAGCATTTGATGAAGGTCGCAGAACAATTAGCGAATGAGCCCTCCGTGACGAGCCTGTATCATATGACGGGCCCGAGCAAGCTTCATATGCATGGATTGTTCGCTTCGAACCGGGAGATGGAGCAATTTCTGCAGGAAAAGCTGTATCCTCTTCCCGGCATTATGAGCGTGGAGACGCAAATTTTGATCAAGCGCTACAAGAGCCGGATGGGCATGAAGCTGTAGGCCAGTTGTGAACCTTCTGCAACATTGCGGCGGAAAGCTTGATTTTCGAGGAATTTCTTTCCTATACTGAGTACAAGATCATAGACAATTCGGAAAGCACGGGAAAGGAAGGGTTCCATGCGCACACGCAAATTATCAGCGCGCGCCGCGGCAGGCGGAGCGCTGCTGCTCGCAATCAGCATGCTGCTCGCCGCTTGCGGCGGATCATCGTCTGCCTCGACGCTGGAAGGGCCAGAGGAAGCCGTCGCCGTCTACAAGCAGCGCTGCATGCAATGTCACGGCGATCAGCTGCAGGGCTTGATGGGGCCGGAATCGAACCTGCAAAAGGTCGGGGAACGGCTGTCGAAGGAAGACATCGTAAATACGATCAAGAACGGGGGCACTCGCATGCCTGCGCAGCGCAACATCGATCAGGACGACATTGACAAGGTCGCCGAGTGGCTCGCCGGCAAGAAGTAGCCGGGCATGGCTCAAGCCGAGGTCGAGGCACGGCTGCCGGCCGGACAGGCAGAACGCAGACGGAAGCGTAGAAGTACGCTCCGGTCTGCGTTTTGTGTTGATGGCGGTCACGAGGTTGGCGCGACCGGCAATGTAAAGGTCAGCATAACGCCGCCATCGATATTGGCAATGGAATACCGGCTCTGATGCCGGTCAAGCAGATGCTTGACAATCGACAGGCCGATGCCGTTGCCGCCCCCCTGGCGGCTGCTTGCCGCATCCGCGCGATAGAATGCATCCCACACGTGGGGAAGATGCTCCTCCGCAATCGGCTGGCCTTCATTCCGAACTTCAATCCGAACGACGCCGGACTCAGCGCCGCGCTCCACCCGGATGTCGATCCGCCCTCCCTCCGGGGTGTGGCGAATCGCGTTCGTCAGCACATTGGTCACGATCTGCTCCAGCCGCTGCGGATCGGAGCGCACCATAACCTCCTCCTCCGGCAGCCAGTCCAACCGCAGCACCCTCCCTGTTGCAAACGGTTCCACCAATTGCAGCACGTACGCAAGCGTAGAGCGCAGCGGTACATTACTCCACCACAGATCGAAGTGACCGCTCTCCAGTTGGGACAGATCCAGCAGATCCTTCACAAGGCGGGACATCCGCTCCGCTTCGTTCACGATGACCGAGGCGTACTTGTGCCGCTTCGCCCCTTGGCCCACATTGTCGCGGAGCGCTTCCGCGTAGCCTTGGATCAGACTGACCGGCGTCTTCAGCTCGTGAGATACGTTGGCGACGAACCGCTTCCGCAGCAGTTCCAGCTGCTTCTCCTTCTCGATATCCCGCTGCAGCTGCTCATTGGCCGCCTGCAGCTCTCCCATCATGCCGTTCAGTTCGTTCGCCAAATAGTCGAAGGTCGCGGCCAATTCTCCAATCTCATCCTGGCGCCTCATCTCGGTCCGCACGGAGAAATCATGCCGGGCCAGCCGCTTCGCCATCTCGTTCAGCTTGACAAGGGGGTGGGAGATCAGGCGCGTGAACAGAAAAGCGAAGCCAAGCAGCAGCACGATCGCAGCCAGGAAGAAGTAACGGTAGAACCCGCTGAGCAGCGAGGACGCGTCCGAGACGGGCTGCAGCGTAGATACCGTTATCATATATTGCTGCTTGCCTTCGTCGTCGGGCATGGGCGCCATGGCGGCCCACACCCGTTCATTCCGGTTTCCGTCGATCCCCCGATCGTAGAGCTCGACGGCAATCCCCTGGCGCAGCGGCTTGCGCAGCATGTCCTCCAGCTTCTCGTGCAGCACCGATTTCAGCCGCAGCGTCTCCGGACCGAACCACCTCGCAGGCTGGACCGGCATAGCCGGAAGCGTTCCATCGCCTGCATGCGGCACCTTCCCGTCCGGCTTCTTGCCTGGAATCTTCCCATCCGGCACCTTCCCGCCCAGCGCATTGCCGGCAAAGGAGGACGGCCTCGCCGGCGCCGGAGGCGTAATCTCGGAGCCCGGCAAGGTAGGATACAGCATAATACGATAATCGCTGTCGTCACGCATCGGAGCGGCAGCTTGGGGCCGGCTGCCCAGGAACACATTGACCGTTCGCCCATCCTTCACGACAACTCCGGTTAGGGAATAATGCTCCATGTCGAACGATGCGATGCGCTTCATCCACGCGGCATCGACCTTGTCATCCCCCAGCTCTTCGTACATGCTGCGGAATTCCTTCTCCAGTTCATGTGCCCGTACCTTCAACGAATACGGCTCGAAGAATATCAATTGCATGATCATGAACAATGCCGTGAATAAGAAAAAACCGACCGCCGTCGTCCAGTACACCTTTTTCGCGAGGCTCCAAGTCCGTTTTTGTTTTGTCATCGGTATTTGTATTCATTTCCTCCCACGGTGATATCCGTCGCCACGCATTGGAATTTACCCCCATTATGTAGGAAGCCCCCCGAGATTGCAATATACGCCTGTTTACATCAAAGCAGCCCCGCCCCCAGAATCGGGGAACAGGGCTTTATTGGGCGGATCATAAGTTATACCACAATCGGACAGGCCGCCCAAGGCGGTTCAGCGGCCCTTATTCCGGCAGGCGCTCCACGATCGCCTGCGCCGAAGCAAGGCTTGGCTGATGCGAGATGCTGACGTGAATGCGGCAGGAAGCGCCGGACAGGCCGAGCCGGCTCCAGGCTGCCTCGCTGAGACGGGCATGCGGCTTGCCAAGCGCATCGGACAGCACTTCGATATCGTGGAAGCCAATTATCGGCCCGAATCCGGTGCCGAACGCCTTCACCACGGCTTCCTTGGCCGCGAATCGCCCGGCGACCCATTCCGTCCGGCGCGCTTCCCGCTGCGCAAGCGCCTCCCTCTCGCTGGCAGTCAAGATCCGCTGCAGGAAACGCTCTCCGCTTGAACCATTCAACAAGCGGGCAACCCGCTCCATCTCCAATATGTCATGCCCGATACCGTAGATCACGAACCTCTTTCCCTTCTTTACGGTGACGCTTGAATTATATATATAGAGAATACAACTGAGAAGCCATAACAAGCAAGCTTGTCTCCAGCATAGCGGACCGGCGGTGTTGCATGCGATTCCGCATGGCCTGTTCGCCTCCCGTGAGGGTAGGGTTCACGTCAAATCGCTTCCCTGCGAGGCAGCCTCCCCGCGTGCTGCCGTCTTACTCGCTCACCCGCCATTTCACCAGCTTGTTAATGACGAACAAGGTGACGATGCTGTAGGCGAGCAGGACGACACAGTTCCACATGACGCCGTCGGTCCAGCCAATCAGCAGGACGGTGCGCATCGCATCCGCCGCATAGGTGGTCGGGAACAGATACGAGACCCACTGCAGAGGCTGCGGAAGCTGTTGAATGTCCATCATGACCGGGGACAAGAAGGTAATGAACATCATGAGCACCTGGCAGATCATGTTCGTCAGCTGGTGATTCGGCGACCAGAAGCCGATGCACACCCCGATGCCGACGACGCTGGCCAGCGACAAAATAATGACGACCGGCAGTCCCCAAGACACCTGGAAGGCGATCCCGTAGCCAACGCTTCCAATCACGGTCAAAATGACCGTAGACGGCAGCGTGCTCATCAAGCCGCGCAGCAGATTGGCGATGACAAAGCTCATTTTGGAGATCGGGAGCGAGGCGTAGTACGTAAAGTGTCCTTGGTGCTTTTGCCATGAAATCTCCTGGCCCATGCTGTTCATCCCCATCACGATGACCCCGAAAATCAGGTTGCCCGCAATGATGCGGGTAATCATCTCTTCGCTCGGATTCTCCGTGAAGAAGGTCATGAACATCATCGTCGTCAACGGAAACATCGTCGCCATCAGCAGCACCCACGCCCAACTGTCCCGGATGATGGCGAATTGGATGCGGAACAGAATGGACAGCTCGGTCATCGCGCGTCCCGGACCTTGCAGCGGAGCGGATGACGCTTCCGGATTCGGATGTGGAGCGATCGCCTGATTCATGCTCCCGCCACCTCCTTTTCTACCTCTTGATCAATATGAAAATAGACATCTTCCAGGCTTGGCGGCTTCACGGCGTACTCCTCAATCGGCAGTTCCGGAGAATGGACGATAAAATCGAGCACCTCACTGGCGTCCTCCTTGTTCACCAGCAAAATGAGCCGGTTCTCTCCGTTAGCGTGAAGCTGCCCCCAGCGCTCCATCGCCCGCACCGTATCCTCGCGGTGTCCGAATTCTGTCGTCAGCTCGAACTTAAGGCGCTGATCGACCTTCTGCTTCAGCTTCGCGACCGTATCATTCGCCAGCAGCCGGCCGTGATTGATCACCGCCACCCGATCGACAACCTGCTCCGCCTCCAGCACATTATGCGTGACAAGAATGACGGTAGCGCCCTGCTTATTGCGCTCCTTGATCAGATTCCAGACCAGGCGCCGATTGGCCGGGTCGAGTTCATTCGTCGGTTCATCCAATATGAGCACCGGCAGCCGGCCGATCATCACCGTCCCGATGCCGACCAGCCGCCGCTGGCCGCCCGATAAATGCCGCAGCAGCTTCCGTCCCTTATCGGCCAGCCCCATCAGCTCCAGCAGTTCCTCGGCCTGCCGCTCGGCTTCCGCTTTGGCCATCCCTCGCAGCCGCCCGGTAAATACGAGCGCTTCACGCGCCCGGAGCGAGGACAGCGCATGCGGCTCCTGCGAATAATAGGCAACCTGCTGCGCAACCCGCTTCGACTGCTGGCTGACGTCGATTCCTTCGTACCGCACGCAGCCGGATGTCGGCTTCAAATGCCCGATCATTTGCTTAATCAAGGTCGATTTGCCTGCGCCATTCGGGCCGAGGACGCCCAAAATCTCGCCCTCCTGCACCTGGAGCGAAATGTCGATATTCGCCTTGACCTTTCCCTTCTTATAGAGCTGGCTCACTTGTTCGACCTCATATACGATCCGATTCACCCGCTTCTCCCTCCTCCTTCTTCTACTTATGAGCATACATGGCGCTCCTCTCCCCCTGAAGCGTCCGCCGCCTGAAATCGGATTCATGCTGAAGAAGAATTTATATCTCGGTCTGGAGACCGAGGAGCGGAGCCGGCCAAGAAGGCCCGGTTCCACGGTGCCTAAACCAATCCGCCGCGGGAGCTGCCCCCAGCCCAATGGACGATAGGTATTGTCTCCGCCTTTATCATTTGTTAACCTTATATTTAGATAACTTGGTTTACATTTTAATGCGGAGAAGTTTACGCATTACCGAACACGAAGGAGATGGAGTTCCATGGAAGTGAACCGGAAGCGGGAATTGCTTGAAAAGGATCGGGCTTATGTGTGGCATCCGTTTACGCAAATGAAGGATTACGCCAATCGGGATCATGTGCTGATTGAACAGGCCGACGGCCTCTTCCTCTATGACGCGGACGGACGGCGGTATTATGATACGGTGTCCTCTTGGTGGTGCAATCTGCATGGACATGGCCATCCGCGCATCAAGGCGGCGATTCGCGATCAGCTTGACGCGTTCGACCACGTCATGTTCAGCGGGCTGACGCATGCGCCGGGCATCGAGCTGGCCGAGCAGCTCGTGCGATTAACCCCCGAAGGGTTGACGCGGGTGTTCTATTCCGACAACGGTTCGACGGCCGTCGAGGTGGCGCTTAAAATGTCGTTCCAATATTGGCAGCATCGCGGGCGAACGGAGAAGACGACGTTCGCTTACCTGGATGGGAGCTATCATGGCGACACGTTGGGCGCGGTGAGCGTGGGCGGGGTCGATCGCTACCACGCGCTGTTCCGGCCGCTGCTGTTCCACGGCCACCGCCTGCCGGCGCCCGATCTGCGGCAGGCGCGCACCGCGGGAGCCGAGGGCGAACGCGAGACGGCGGATCAGGCGCTCGCCGCGGTGCGCGAGCTGTTCGAGCGGAAGGGCGACACGATCGCGGGCTTAATCGTGGAGCCGATGCTGCAGGGAGCCGGCGGCATGATTATGACGCCGGCCGCCTATTTGCAGGGCGTGCGCGAGCTCTGCAGCCGTTACGGCGTCCACCTCATCGCCGACGAGGTGGCGACGGGCTTCGGGCGAACGGGCGTCATGTTCGCCTGCGAGCATGCCGGGGTCAGCCCGGATATCCTGTGCCTCAGCAAAGGACTGACCGCCGGCATCATGCCCCTCGCGGCGACGCTGTGCCGCGAAGAGCTGTACGCCGCGTTCTATGACGAGGACGCGGCGAAGACCTTTTTCCACGGCCACAGCTTCACCGGCAATCCGGTGGCGTGCGCCGTGGCGTTGGCTTCACTGCGCCTGTTCGAGGAGGAACGCGTCCTCGAACGGGCGCAGGACACCATTGCCGCGCTGGCGGACGCCCTGCGCGGCCTGGCCCGCCTGCCGCATGTCGCCCATGCGCGGCAGCTTGGGCTCGTGGCGGCGTTCGACCTGTACCTGGATGCCGAACGCCGCCAGCCCTTCCCGCCCGAACGTCGCATCGGGGCGGCCATGTACGAGGCGGGCTTCGAGGAAGGACTGATCCTCCGCCCGCTCGGGGACACCCTCTACTATTGGCTTCCATTGTCCGCCACGCCGGACGATGTCCGCGACATCGCCGCCCGCACCGAGCGGGCGCTCCGCCGCGTCCTCGGCTAAACGCACGGCGGGCGGGAGCTTATACATCCGCTCCCGCCCGCTTTATCATCCGCCTCGCTACAGCCTGATCCGCGCCAGCTTGCGGATACTCAGATACCCGGCTATAATACAGAACCCGGCTCCAATCAAATACCCCAACCCGCCCGGGTAAACGAGAGTATAACAGATGTCGCCCCCGAACAGAGCCGCGCAGAACACGCCGATACCGATCAGCACCTTCTCTCCCGCGGGAAACAGGATCAGCTTCCCGTTGTTCTCCAGCGGGTTCCGATTATAAAGGACAAGACCCGCGACAAAGAGCAGCAAAGCGGACGCGCCGACGAATCCGTACGGATACCGATTGATGCTTTCCGTAATCCAGCTCAGGATGTTCAAGTTTTCCCATACGGTCCCGCGCAATTCCATGTGCTGGTAGACTGGAGCCGGAAAGAAAACAGAGATAAGCTTCCGAACCATCGAAGTTATAAATTCATAAATGCAGAAAAGAATGAAGGTCAGCACCGCCTGGGCCGTCCAGCTGCCTGTGAAGGAGCCCATGAACAGCATCAGCGTATACGCCGACAGGACGGCGAAAATAACATGAAACGCATACTTGATAAAAACCATGACGGTAAAATGCGAGCCGATCGGAGAAGCCCACAGCATGGCGGCGTACATCGCCGTGATGACAAGGACGGACGAGATGATGTAGGCCGCGCCAACCATCCATTTCGTGCCATAAATCAGCCAGCGCGGATACGGCAAGGCGAACCCCAGCTCGCTGACGTGGTTCCGCCGTTCATAGCCCATTTGCCACAGAGCCAGCAAAAAACAGATCAGCGCAAGCCCGAACTGAAAAATAGCGTATTTCTCGGAAAACGCCCAGTTCACCGCATTATTCGGGTCGCGGTCGAATATCGAGGCGTTATGCCCGATATATTCCGGCGACGGGAACCACCATTGCTGCATATGCATAAACAAGACGGCCAAAAAACCGACCAGCGGCATCAACGCGAATAATCCCCATGTCTGGCGAATCTCCTTCCGCCATAGCGGCCGGATAAACCAATTATGCAGCACCCCCGTCACCTCCCGACTTCCATGTGAACCAATCTTCCAGCGAGAGCGGGATCTCGTCGACCAGCATCGGTTCCTCCCTCTCCAACGCATGCAAGGCCGCTTCCGATTCCACAATCACCGTATACACGCGGCCAACCTGCTGAAGGACGAACACCCCCGGCTCGTAGAGCCAGGCTGGCGGCTCCGGCTTGCCGAACACGATCTGCAGCTTCTTGATCTGCTGCCGGAGCTGCTCCAGCTCCCACACTTCCTCGGTCCGTCCTTCCCGCAGCAGGACGACCGTATCCGCGATGCGGTCCAACTCGTGCAGCATATGCGATGAGATGAGGATGGAAGACTCTTCATCGAGCGATCCGACGATCAGGCTTAACAGCTGCTTCTTCGCTATCGCGTCTATCCCGTTCGTCGGTTCATCGAACAGAATCAGCCGCGCTCTCGTAGCCAGCCCGAGGGCCGCACTGAACAGCATCTTCATCCCCTTCGACAGCGACCGCACCCGCTTGTGAAGCGGAAGCTTGAAGTTTTCCATGGCCTCCGTAAAATAAAAAAGATCAAAATTCGGGTAAATTTGCGCGTACCAGCTGGCGCATTCCCGAATCGTATACGCTTCCAGCGCCGTCGGCGCATCCGGGACAAAGACAATATCCCGCTTCAGCTCCGGATAGCGGTGCACGCTAATGCCGTCAAAAGCGACGCTGCCCTGATCCGGGCTATAAATGCCGACCATCGTCCGCATCAGCGTCGTCTTGCCGGTGCCGTTCCGGCCCACGAGCCCGACGATCCGCCCCGGCTCGATGCCGAAAGTGACGCCTTGCAGGACGGGCTTGCCGTCAATCGATTTATGTACAGCCTCCACTTGCATCATGATTCTTCCCTCCACCATTCATGACATGCCTGCTCGACCATGTCCAGCAGACCGGACGGTTCCAGTCCGAGATGCTTCGCTTCCAGGGCGACGCGCTTGATGTCCTCTCTCAGCTTCTTCATCCGTTCCTCCGCCATGCCGGGAGACGCTGCTTCCGCGACAAACGTGCCTTTGCCCCGCATCGTCACAATCACCCCTTGCCGTTCGAGCTCCTGATAAGCCTTGCTGACCGTATTCGGGTTAACCAGCAGCATCGCGGACAGCTCGCGCACCGAGGGTACCTTCTCTCCCGCTTCCAGCGCTCCCGTGGCGACGAGCGCTTTCATCTGGTCCACGATCTGCTCATATATCGGCGAAGCGCTCTGCTCTTGCAGACGAAACATGGAAACCCTCCTTTCTGCTGATCGAACCAAATAGTGTATTATTAGAACTAGTACACATGGTACATAAGAATAGACAATCCTGTCAAGATGAAAGGAGACATTCTGCTTCAGGGGTGTGGTACAATGAGTGAAAATAAGCTGGAAGGCAAGGAGGTTGGCTTAGATTGAAATATGCATTCACCTATTCAGGGCGGGATGGCCGCATCCTGCGCGGGGACGTGTGTCTGCCTGCCAAGCCGCTGCGCCCGGCGGTGCTCCTCATTGCGCACGGGTACAAAGGGTTCAAGGATTGGGGAATGTTCCCTTATGCGGCGGAGCAAATCGCACACCGCGGCGGACTGCTTACAATGACGTTTAATTTTTCGCATAATGGCGTCGGCCCCTCGCTTGACCGCTTCGATCAGCCGGAGCGATTCGCAATCAATACGTACGGAGAGGAGCAGACTGACCTTGCCACGCTGCTCGATTGGTTGCGCTCCTCCGAATTCCCGCAATGGCTGGCTGCCCAGGGAGGAAGCTTCCCTTGGTCGGAGGAGATGCCCCTGTACCTGCTCGGCCACAGCCGGGGCGGGGCAAGCTGCCTGCTGTATGCGCTGGAACTTCCGGAGCGCATCGCTGGCGTGCTTACGTGGAATGGCGTGACGAATATGGATTTATTCTCCGAGGAACAGAAGCAGGAAATGCGGGACAAGGGCCAATCCAAGGTGATCAATGCCCGGACGGGCGAAGCGCTACCGTTGTCCCGTCTGCTGCTGGACGATCTGGAAGCCAATCGCGAGAAATATGACCTGATTCACCGCGTCCGCGATGCCCGCTTCCCTCTCGCGCTAATTCAAGGCTCGGACGATCTGCCGGGTTTTCGCGACGGTTCGGCCCGTCTGGTGGCCAACTATCCCGAAGCGGAGTGGATTACGATCGAAGGGGGCGGCCATACGTTCAACACGGTTCACCCGTTCCAAGGCACGACACCGGAGCTGGAGGCCGCCATTGAAGCAACCGTTCAGTGGCTGCAGGCCCGCTAATTTTTACGCATAGACAGGAGTTGCAGTGTACGAATGTTGACCCCGCGCCAGCTCGCTGTATCGGTTCTGACGACGATAGGCGGCCTTACCGCCGCCTATCTGCTCGGTCTGCCGCATATTGCCGGCTTTGCTGCCGGCTTCCTTGTGCTTGCCCTCTTCTCGCGCAAGCAGGGCCATCCCTGGCCCGACCTGCTTCGTTATATGCGAGCGGGGGCCCTCCACACGATGGAAGTCGTCTGGATTCTGCTCTTGGTCGGCCTGATGATTCCTGCCTGGACGCTCAGCGGAACGATCCCTTACTTAATCGAGCAGGGGCTGTCCTGGATCCATCCGGCATGGATGACCACGCTCACCTTCTGGTTGTCCGCTCTATTTTCCATGCTGCTGGGCACCTCGACGGGAACATTGAGCGCGGTAGGCATCCCGATGATGGGTGTCGCGGCGATGGCCGGCGTGCCGCTGCCTCTCATGGCAGGCGCCCTCGTATCCGGCGCGTTCGTCGGCGATCGCACCTCACCCTTTTCAAGCGCCCACCGCTTGGTCGCCGATTCCACGGGAACCTCCGTCAGACTTCAAGCCCGGGCGATGCGGCCCACAACTCTGCTCGGCCTCGGCGCGGCTACGGCCGTCTTTGCCTTATTCGACTGGGCGGGGGCTTGGGTCGTTCCGGCCAAGGCATTGCAGATGGAAGCCTATCGCGACGCCTTTGCATTTCACCCGCTGCTGATCCTGCCCGCTCTCGTTCTGGTCGCGGCGATCCTGTTCCGGGTCAAAACGCGTTACGCCTTCCTGCTCTCCATCGTAACGTCAATCATTCTCGGAACCTGGCTCCAAGGCGCCGGCACGATAACATGGTGGAATGGCCTGTTGTGGGGCTATGACCATGCCTCGCTGCCCTCGCTGCATACAAAGGGCGTGATGAATATGGTCGACCTCGTCCTGCTGATAGCGATGGCCGGCGCCTTCAACGGCATACTGGAGTCGACGCGCACCCTGGAGCCGTATATGGCCTCCTTTTTGGGCGCGAAGCCGTCCCTGCCCGGAGCCACCGCGCGCATCGGCTTATTCGGCTTCATCCTGGCGCTGGTCTCCTGCACGCAGACCCTGCCCATCATGATGTCCGGGCGGAGCGTGCTGCCGCTGTGGACTACCCGCTTCCCGCCGGAGCAGCTATCCCGCGTCGTCGCCGACACGGCGCTTGTCTTCGCTGCCCTGATCCCGTGGAATATGCTGGCCGTCCTCTGCGCCGCCATTCTAAATGTGCCCGTGCATCAATACGCGCCCTTCGCCGTATTTCTATGGGTACTCCCGCTGTGCACATGGCTCATCTCCTTCCTAGTCGGGCGGAAGCAAAGTGCCGGGAAGTACAGCAATACATTATCAGGCTGAATGAGGAAAAATGGCTGCGACGGGACATCACGGCTTGACTGCCGCCAGAGCATGCCCCTACCTATAGAGACCGAATCCTTTTTATGGTCGGGCTGCTCTGGTTTCGGCCGTTCGGTTCATCCCCTTCCTGTCACGGCTTACCCCAAACTCCTTTTTGCCGCTATCCCCTATGCTCATATTTTATGCCTGTTTGCCGGTTCGCCAGCTTTCCGGGGGATATGTTCGGGGGTATTCTCCCGACGTAATCTTCCGAGGTCTTCTTCCGAAAGTATTCTCCCGAACCTATTATCCCGCAGTACTCTCAGGCGATCTCCTCGAAGGCATTGGACGGCATCTCCTTTTGCGCCTTTCTGTCACTATCCCCATAGCTCATAAAAGCAAGGACTCTTCCCCAAGATTGTGAGGTTCCCCGGTTCGATTTAGCCACTTCTGTGACTTGCCGTTGGAAGATATAAGCAAGCCGTGTCGCCTCTCACTTCTGGTTTATGAGTCAAGGGGATATTGATCAAAAGGCCTTGGATAGATACTTTCCTCGCGGCGCGAAAGAGAGGTAATCCCGTTCATAGCATACAGAAGCACGCAATCCGTCAAATAAGGCAGAATTCGTCGATCAGCACCAGATTCATTCAACTAACATGAGGTTCGCCAGTTGACGCGAAAATCGTCAGTTCCAACAGGGAATTAACTCAAGAGTCTTGAACCAACACCTGTCGAAAAAACGCTGCATTTCTCTCCCCCGTGCCGGATAAGTTTCACATCTGCTGCCGAGTTGTTGGAATAGTTGCGCACTGAACGGAGCCGCCAATTGCAGATGAATGCAGATGTCCTTCATCAAGGGCAAGGCATGCGCTCACCATAACTGGGATAAGCATGGTTGTTAGGCATCAAAAAAGACAAGCACGGTTCATG
Organism: Paenibacillus dendritiformis; assembly: GCF_021654795.1. NCBI lineage: Bacteria > Bacillati > Bacillota > Bacilli > Caryophanales > Paenibacillaceae > Paenibacillus > Paenibacillus dendritiformis. Next base: position 404,870 of record NZ_AP025344.1, on the reverse strand, counting down.
TGCTTGTCTTCCTCGAAGAAAGAGAATAGCGCCGGCGCAGGCCTCCCCTGTTTCGCATACCGCTCAGATGCCGGGAATCGGGGCGCGCTTGTGCTCGGTTTTGCGGTAGTGCTGTTCGAGCTTCGCCTGAACGTCGGCGGGAACCGGCTTGCCCTCCAGGTAATCGCTGTTGTGCTCGTAGGAGACACCCAGTTCTTTCTCGTCGGTCTGCCCCTCCCACAGGCCGGCGGTCGGCACTTTGTCGATGACGCTGCGCGGCACGCCAAGCCGTTCGGCAAGCTGGCGAATCTGGCGCTTGTTCAGGGAGGACAGCGGAGTAACGTCAACGGCTCCGTCGCCCCATTTCGTGTAGAAGCCGGTCAACGCTTCGGATGCATGGTCCGTGCCGACCACGATTAGGTTGAGGTCGAACGCCAGCGCATATTGAGCGACCATCCGGATTCGCGCTTTGATGTTCCCTTTTCCGGGAACGCTTAAATGGCGCGGTTGACCAAGCCTTTTGAAGCCTTGCTCGACTTCAAGCGCCACCTCATTCACCGCCTCTTCGATGTTGGTCTCGACGGTATGCTTCAACTTGAACGCTTCGGCGACGGCATAGCTGTCGGCAATATCAACCTGCTCCCCATAGGGCTGGAACACGCCGAGCGTCATGTATTCCTGGCCGGATTCCGCAGCTAGCTCGTCGGTGGCCTGCTTGCATAAGCCGGCGGCGACAGCGCTGTCGATCCCCCCGCTAATGGCGATCAGCAGCCCTTTCGCGCCTGCGTTGGTCACATACTGCTTCAAAAAATCAACACGTTTGCGGATTTCGGCATCTACATCGATTTGGGGCTTGACTCCGAACCGACTGATGATTTCCTCTTGTAGGCTCATCTGGATATCTCCCTTCGATCCATCCTGTTCACGATCTGGTCGTATTTATGCAAACATCCCCGCATCGGACAAACGCGGGGATGAGCTTCTCCTTAGCGGCAGTAGCGATCAAACGCTGCTGTCAGATCCGCCGCAATCTGCTCGGCAGAGCGGTCTTCTACGCTATGGCGTTCAATAAAATGCACCAATTTGCCATCCTTCATCAAGGCGATGGACGGGGAAGACGGCGGATACGGCGCGAAGTATTCGCGCGCTTGTGCCGTTGCTTCTTTGTCCTGGCCTGCAAAGACGGTGAATAAATGATCCGGCGTCACTTCATGCTCCAGCGCTTTGCGCACGCCTGGACGGCATTGCCCCGCCGCACAGCCGCAGACGGAGTTCACGACCACGAGCGCGGTTCCCTTCGCGGTTGGCAGCTTCGCTTCCACCTCTTCCGGCGTCCGCAATTCTTCGAATCCGATCGATGTCAATTCATTGCGCATCGGCTGGACCATATCGCGCATATATTGCTCAAAAGACATAGACATTCTTCACTTCACTCCTAACCCGTTAAATAATTACCCCGATAGACGTCACCAGATAGTGCTATCGTTAATATTTTAACCATTTGCACAGGAGTAAAGCAAGGGAAAGCCGTTCCTTCCGGAAGCGGCTTTCCCTTATCTTGCGCCGTAAGGCGCTTATGTGGAAGGACGGTTTGGTCCTTCCAGTTTTTTGTCAACCGGTATTTTGCCGCGCGTGTCGGCTGTTCGGTTGGCTTCTTCCTGCTGCTTTTGCTCCTTGGAATGGCTTTCTTGCATCTCCATAGGCCTCCTTCATGCAGTCTCGCGTCTAGTATGCGCACCTGCAGAAGCGGCTATCCTTCCCCTATGTCCGGGGAGCGTTCCGATGGGGAATCCGTCCGTGTCTCCGTCTTTTCCCGGTGCCGGACAACCATATATCCCGCAGCCAGCAGCACAACGCACATCCATTGCTCCGGGGCGAGTCCCATCCATACGGTCTCATGGGACTTCAGGAAGCTGGCAAGCATGCCGAAGGCCCCTACGGGAACGAAGGTCCACTGCGCATCCGACAGCTTCCCCAATGGACGCCGTCTCATCCAGATTCCCGCCAGCCATAGCAGAGCGAGCATCGACTCGACAGGCGGCAGGCCTCTTGGGGAGATGCCGCTGGGCATCGGCAGCGCCGTATATCCCGGCGCCGCGCTATCCTGTACCGCGTACAGCCACCCATAAGCGGCGAGGAATGCCAGCAGCCCGTAGGCGAGCAAGTCGGACAGCACCGGATATGACAGGCTGTGTCGCCTCATGTATACGGATGTCCACACGATGAGGGCGAGTACGAGCAGCACATTGCCGTCCATGGACGTCCCGCTCAAAAACAAGAGCGTGCGCGGCTGTTCCCACAAAATCGACGGCGCGTCCCACAGGAAGCCGAACTTCGCATTCAGCATGCAGAGGAAGGCAACCCCGTAGGCCCAGTCGGCATAGCGGCGATTCAATCCCTTGTCCATGCGGGCCCGAAGCGAGATGATGAGCGCCGCGATCAGGAAGGACGCGAAGCTTGCCAGTAAATCGCCGTTGATGGTCAAACTGCCAATCTGGATGACGTTCACACGCTCACCTCCCTCATCTATGATAGCGGACGTCTAGAGCGCATTCAACGCTTCGAGCGGATTATGTTCCTGCCCCTGATGCGGTTCCCCCCGCCGCTTCGGATCGATATGGAAGGTGACGATGAACGTGGTCCCCCGCTCCGATGTCTCGATCTCGATCGTTCCTTCATGCCGTTCGACGATGCTCAAGCAGAGCGGCAATCCAAGTCCTGTCCCTTTGGACTTGGTCGTATAGAACGGCTCGAACAGCTTTTCCATGACAGCGTTCGGTATACCTGACCCGGTATCGCTTACAAGGAGCTGAACGCCTTGCGGCACGGCACGCGTAGTGAGCGTCAATGTCCCCCGCTTCTCCATCGACTCCATCGATTCCAGCGCATTGCGCGACAGGTTCAGAATAAGCTGCTTCATTTCCTTCGTATCCAGGCACAGCTCCGGAATATTCTCGCCCAACTGATAGATGATCTCCTGGCCGCGCAGATTCGCATCCGCCCACAGCAGCGGCGACAGCTGTTTCATTATATCGTGAAGATGGACCATTTCCTTCTCTACGATGCGGTTCTGCGCCAGCGCCAGGAAATCGTTGATAATTCCGTTGGCACGGTCGATCTCGTCCATTACAATCCGGTAATAGTCCTTCATATTGTCGGGACTCTTCTCCTGGATCAATTGCATGAACCCGCGAATGACCGCCATCGGGTTGCGTATCTCGTGCGTAATGCTGGCCGCCATCTGGCCGACCAGATGGAGCCGCTCCATGTTGCCGATCTCGGCGCGCAGCTTGGACAGCTCGGTCACATCATGCGCCATGCCGACCGCGCCGACAATCTCCCCGGTCTCTTGGCTGTAGATAGACTTCGCCAGAATGTAATAATCCCGTTCGCCGAGACGGGCCACTTCGCCTTCGACAGCCCCTTTTTGAAGAGCCCATTGCAGGATGATGAACTTATTCGGCTCATCTCCCATCTTCTGCAGCAGATCCCGCAGAGGACGCCCCATTAATTGCGCCCTCGTCACGCCGGGAACCTGCATTTGAATCCCTTCGATCATCATATCGTTGAGGGCGGTAATGCGAGTCTCGGCATCGATGGCAATGACGCAGAGCGGAGCCGTGTTGAGAATCTGCTTGAGCTTCTCGACCTCCTCCCGGTATTGGCGGGAGACAATCCGGTAGCCCTGCTGGAGAAACGTCTTCTCCCTCGTGCCTTCCATCATATACAGCACCAAGCATGCGGTAAGCAGGAACACGAGGACGAACAAGACGATAAAGGGAGAGCCAAGGGCGCCGACAGCGGTCTCCACCGGAGCCGTCCAAAGATACGCGGCATAGACAATGCTGTAGACGAGCATGCCGAGTAGCGAGAAGGAAATAATGATGACTAGCCGCATTCGCAAGCCGGACTGACGGAACTTGTTAATGCTAATAAACAATAGCGGGGTTAAATAAATCAGGGCATCTCCCCATTGGTTCCCCGCCGGTTGATATAGTGGGAAAGCGATAATAAAAACGGTATAGAGGGCCACCATAACCAATCCGATGCGGTATCCGCCGTACAGCACGCCCAGCATAAAAGGGATCAGCCGGAAATCAAATGGCTGCGAAGCCTCCGCATGATGAAAGGAGAACAGGATGCACAGAAACACGGAAATCACGGAAGCCGCTCCAACAGCAAGCCGAGTCAGCAGCGGCCGGGCCGACCGAATGGAACATAGCTGGCAGGAGAACGCCGGTATACAAGCAATCAGGACTTGCAGAAGGGTTTCCTTCAAAGCGATGTACATGATTTCTCTCCTCTGGCATGTTGTGGAATGCATTGATTAAAACATAAATGCCCAAGTTTGACAATGGAGCAAACCAACCTTTTAGGCATTTTTCTACATAATGCGATACAATAAGGGACGAAACGACGGTGAAGGAGCATATGACATGAAAGAGACCGATATTATAGTTATCGGCGGCGGACCGTCAGGATTGATGGCCTGTATTGCTGCTGCGGGGGAAGGCGCGAACGTGCTGCTGATCGACAAAGGGGACAAACTGGGCCGCAAGCTCGGCATTTCGGGCGGCGGGCGCTGCAACGTAACGAATAATAAAGAGTTGGATGAACTGATTCGTCATATTCCGGGAAACGGGAGATTTTTATACAGCGCGTTGTCACATTTCAATAATCGGGATATTATCCGCTTCTTCGAGGGACTTGGCATCGCGCTGAAGGAGGAGGACAACGGCCGGATGTTCCCCGTGTCGGACAAGGCAAAAACCGTGGTCGAAGCGCTTATCGGGGAAGTCCGCCAGCGGGGCGTCACGATCATGACCAACCGGCCCGTGTCCGAGGTGCTCTACGCTGATGGCGCCGTGGAAGGCGTCCGCCTGCCGGATGGCACGATCATCCGCGCAAAAGCGGTTATCGTCGCGACGGGAGGCAAGTCCGTTCCCCGCACAGGCTCTACCGGCGATGGCTATCCTTGGGCCGAGGCTGCCGGGCATACGATAACCGAGCTGTATCCGACGGAGGTCCCGCTGACCTCGCAGGCCTATTTTATCCGCGAAAAGCTGCTGCAGGGCTTATCGCTTCAAGATATCCGTCTTACCGTGTGGAACGCCAGGGGCAAAAAGATCATTGAGCATGAGGGAGATCTCCTCTTTACGCATTTCGGACTGTCCGGGCCAGCCGCGCTTCGCTGCAGCCAGTTCGTCGTCAAGGAGCGAAAGCGAACCGGGCAAGAGACGGTGCTGCTGACTATCAACATGAAGCCGGGGCTCAGTCTGGAGGAGCTCGAGCGGCAGCTAATGGAACGGTGGAGCCAGGAACCGAAGAAGGCGATCAAAAATGTGCTTAGACATCTCGTCCCCGATCGGATGGTTCCCATCCTGCTCGGGCAGGCCGGCATCGAGGAGAGCGTGACCCGCGATCATATTCGCAAGCAGCCGCTCCAAGAGCTGTGCCGGCTGATCACGTCCTTCCCCGTCAAGGTGAACGGAACCTTGTCTCTGGAGGACGCGTTCGTCACGGGAGGCGGCGTCAATTTGAAGGAGATCGACCCGCGCACGATGGAGTCGAAGCTGATGCGGGGGCTCTTTTTCTGCGGGGAAATTCTTGATGTGCACGGGTATACGGGCGGCTATAACATTACGGCCGCATTCGCTACCGGATATACGGCCGGGATGCATGCCGCCGCCCTCCAATAAGCAGCAAAGCGGCTTCCCACCCTGTGGCCGCCAGGGAGTGAAGCCGCTTCTTGCGTTGCCCTAGATATGAATTCCTCCAGGGAACTGGTTCGTATCGTCATTCCAGCCCATCGCGTCCTCTTCCCGCGCCGCGAGATCGTCATGACTCGATGCGGCCAGTGCATACCGGTCGTCGTCTGCCCAATCCTCATTGATCACATGCGCCGGAATCGGAATGAGATCGATATTATAGGCATCATTCACGATCGCGGATTCGGTCATATCTCCCTCTTCCACAAGCGTGCCGCCGTGAGCCTCGGCAATCTCCATCGCTGAGGTCAGATCTCGCTTCTCCACATGAATATGAAGCTCCGTGCGGTGATCGCCGTCATACACCGGCTCATAGCCGAGCTCTTCCAAGGTGTCGAAGGCCAATCGGGCACTCGCGGCTTCCGGGAACCGGAACCGGATAGCGGCTGCTTCCATGTCTTGCCCTCCTCTTTCTCCGCTTTGGACATAATATGCCCGCAAGACCGGAATCTCATCCGTTCATCGTTTCACGCGCCGAATTGACTCCCCTTTCCTTCCTGCTCTTCCTTCGTCTTCTGCTTCCAGCCCTTGATCTGCACGATGACGGTTCCAATCGCGCCGGCCGCCAGTCCGCCTGCAAGCCCCATGCCGACTGCCAACAGCGGCGGCGCAATGAACAGTCCGCCTGCCAGCGCCCACAGGAAGCCGGGAACAGCCGCCAGCACCTGAACCATATGCGCCGCCGCATTCTGGAGGTGAGAGGATCGGAACGAGAACATCGAAGGCACGTCTCCCTCAATGAATTCCCTCCAATATGAGCTTAGCCAGAAACTTAGCACGCCGCACAGGACAGGAACGATTAAATAGTACAAGGTTGACAGGGACATGACGGAGGCAACGACCCCGGACAAGCCAACCCCAATGAACTGAAGATAAAACATAACATGATTGCGGCTGCGGAGGAGCGACTTGACGGCCAAAGAGCCGATGATCTGCCCGCCGTTCTTCCGCTTCATAAAATAGCCTGACCGCGGGAATAGCAAGCCCCGCTTCCGCTTGCGCCGCACGGGCTTGTCCATGCTCTGCGACAGCAGCAGCGCGGTCAGTCTCATCCGTGCCTGGCTCTCCAGCTCGACATCGCGCTCGAAGGCATGGGGGACACGCAGGCGATACCGCACAGAGGGCACGGCAACGGCACACAGCAGCAGCGTCCCGGCCAACGGCAGCGCAGGATAAATGGACAAGAGACAGGTCAGGCCGCGGAAAGCGGCAATCGCCGCAAGGCCGGTCAATATGCCGAGACCGCCGCGCCGCCAGCCATGCCATTCCGTCTGCACGCGGTTGCGAACGCAGGCCGTTAATACGGCCAAGGAGGCGATCCCGGCGCCCAAAGCGGCCAGCTCCCCTGCAGTCAGGCCGTATCCCTTGATCAGCCAGGGGGCTGCCACAACGGCGATAAGTCCCGTCATCAAGATGCTGCGCACCGTATACGTGAGCACTCCGAAGGCGGCCAGCCGGCTCCACCACGCTTTCTTCTGCCTGAGGAACAGAACGTCGCCCGCTTCGCTCCACGTATGAAGCGTGCCGGACAGCACCGGGAGGAGGAAGGGCAGCAGCCATATTTCTCTCGGTACCGCAATCCAGGCCGCCGGTAACGGCAGCGTCCACGAATCATAGTAGAATTTAATCCCGAGCAGCAGCGCCGGAATGGCGATATAGAGCCATACGGTCCAATCCAGCGCAGACCGCAGCGCCTTCCATTGATAGGCGGCATTCGTCGACCATCGGTACAGAGCGAGACTCCACGGCCCGGAATACGGCCGCTTCACGTCAGCACCTCGAAGCAGTCGAACAGCGTCCCTTCCGGGAGCCCGCTCGCTGCGCGTACTTGATCCAAGGTTCCGGAAGCGACGATGCGCCCTTCATGGATCAGCACGAACGAGTCGCATACCCGCTCCGCCGTATCCAGCACATGCGTGCTCATGAGGACGCCGGCTCCCCGCTTCCGCTCCTCCTCCAGCATCCGGAGGAAGCGCCGGGTGGCCCGCGGATCAAGGCCGACGAACGGCTCGTCCACGATATATAAGGAAGGCTTGAGCAGGAAGGCGATAATTAACATCAGCTTCTGCTGCATGCCTTTGGAGAAGCTGGCCGGCAAATGATGCTTCACTTCGGTTAATTGAAAGATGCCCAGCAGCTCCTCCGCCCGCTCCCGGAACTCGGCTTCCGGGAGCTCATGGGCGGCGGCGGCCAGCTCCAGATGCTCCCACAGCGTCATCGAGTCATACAGGACGGGCTGCTCCGGCACATAGGCATATGTCCCCGTTCCGTCCCCGATGCGAATGGCCCCCTTGACCTCGCGCATAATGCCGAGGATGGACTTGATGGTCGTGCTCTTGCCGGCCCCGTTCGGCCCGATAAGTCCGACAAGCTCCCCAGCGTTCACTTGAAAGGAAATGTTGCGAATCGTTGGCTCGCCTTTGTCATAGCCCGCCTCTTCGATTCGTGTATCCAATACGATCATACCGACACCTTCTTCTAGCTTGCTCTCCCTTATGGCTTAAGGCACCAAGAGAACGATTTTTCCTACATTTTCATTACGTTCCATCCGCTGATGCGCTTCATTTATTTGTTCGGGCCGCCATACCGAATCGATGACGGGCAGACACTCGCCGCGCTCCAGCCATTCCCCGGCGAAGCTCCGGAACGCCTTCGTCAGTTCGCTCTTGCGCTTTGGAGGCAAGCCGCGCAGCGTGCTCCCGATGACATGCAAGCGGCGCAGCATGACGGACATGAAGTCCACCTCCGCCTTCGAGCCGCCCAGCGTTCCGATCAAGATCAGCCTGCCGTCCATCGCCATGCAGCGCATATGATCATTCCAATACGTGGCGCATACCGGATCCAATACGACATTCACGCCCGCTCCCTCCGTCCAGGACAGCACTGTCTCGGCCAAAGGCTCGGTCTTATAGTTCAAGACGAGCTCTGCTCCCAACGCCTTCAGCCGCTCGCATTTCTCCTTCGTGCCGGCCGTGGCGGCGACTCTCGCCCCCGAGCCCGCGCGAGCTGAATCGCGGCCGTCCCCACGCCGCTTGCCCCGGCATGGATGAGGACCGATTCCCCGGCTCCCAGCGTCCCAAGTTGGAACAGGTTCAAATAGGCGGTCAAATAAGCCTCCGGCAGGGCCGCCGCCTGCTCCAAAGTGAGACCCGCGGGGACGGGCATCGCCATATCGGCCGGGATAACCGCATACTGGGCATAGCCTCCTCCCGGAAGGAGCGCCGCCACCCGGTCTCCCTCCTTCCATCCTGTCACTCCCGGGCCTACGGCCTCCACTGTCCCCGCCATTTCGAGGCCAAGGACGGGAGACGCTCCTTCCGGCACCGGATATTTGCCGCGCTTCTGCAGCAGATCGGCCCGGTTCAGCGCCGTGGCATGCACCCGGACAAGCAATACCCCCTCGCCCCAATGCGGCACCTCCACCTCTTTCCAGGTCAATTGAAGATCCGGTTCCACATGACAAGCCAGCATGTTTTTCGCATAGGTCATTCTTATTCCGCCTCCTTACGATCTCTCTCCATTATTGACGAATGGAGCGGAAAGATCGCGATCAAATTTAATATTCAAAATTTTCTGCACTTTTTCGCCGAAAGTGTGATCTATGACATGTTGGACATCATCTTAAGCTTATACGATGAAGATGTAACCAGTAAAGCGAGGTGGAAAGGACTATGTCTGAACGGGCGCAACGCGACACCGACGAAGCCCTGCATTTGTTCCGCGTATTCTCCAAAGCTTTCAAGAGCGTCTCCGATCATGCCGCTGCAGGCTGCAAAAAACAAGGCTACAACCCGACCGACTTTGCCGTACTCGAAATGCTCTATCATAAAGGACCACAGCCGATACAACAAATTGGGGCGAAGCTGCTGCTGCAGAGCGGCAACGTAACCTATGTCATCGACAAGCTCGTGCGCAACGGCCTGGTGCAGCGCCACCCTTGCTCCAAGGATCGGCGCGTCATTTTCGCCGAATTGACGGAACAGGGCCGGACAGAGATGCACAATATTTTGCCGAAGCAGGCTCAGACCCTGCGCCGGGCATTAAGCGGACTGAGCTTGGAAGAGAAGGCGCAAGCGATCATTCTGCTCAAAAAGCTGGGCATCCAGGCGGAAAAGCTCAGCCTTGTCACAAAAAAAGAGGGGTAACACGAGAAAGAAACGGCCGCGGTTGCGAATGCCGTTTCTTTGCTTTTTGACCCGTATATTACGCCTGTCCTCCCGCCGCTTCCGCGATGGCTCTCCCGTCCGCATAGTGGGAGAATTGACGGAAGCGCGCCGCGAATTCCTCCGCAGGCAGCGGATGGCTGATATAGTAGCCTTGGAAATGATGGCAGCCCAACGACTCCAAGTAATGGAACTCCTCCGCCGTCTCCACTCCTTCCGCTATGACGGTGAGATTCAAGCTGTGGCCGAGCTGAATGACGGCCTGCACGATCGAGGCGTTGACCGGATCCGCGGAGAGATGCCGGACGAAGGAACGATCGATCTTTAGCGTATGAACCGGCAATGTCTTCAATCGCTCCAGCGAGGAATAGCCGGTCCCGAAATCGTCGATGGCGATATTCATCCCGCGCCGCTTCAGCTGCCGCAGGACATGGTTGGCTTGTCCGACATGCTTGTGCACATAACCTTCCGTAATCTCCAGCACCAATTGCTCCGGTTCGAACTGGGCCTCCTGCACGATACGCTCCACCATCGCCACGAAATCTTGATTCAAAAACTGTCTCAGCGACACGTTCACCGACAGGCGAAGCGGCGGCATGCCCTGCTCCCTCCATTGGCGATGCTGCATACAGGCGCTGCGCAGCACCCATTCGCCAATCGGGATGATTAAACCGGTTTCTTCAGCGACCGGAATGAACTGCGAAGGCGATATATAACCCTGCTGCGGGTGCCGCCAGCGCAGCAGCACCTCGGCGGCGACGACCTTCCCCGCCCGATCGACAATCGGCTGATAATGAAGCGTCAGCTCCTCCCGCTCCATGGCCTTGTACAGCAAGCTTTCCAGCAGCATGCGGCCGGAAGCCAGATCCGGATGAATCTGATCGAAGAACATATAGGACTGCCCGCCCCGCTCCTTCGCCGCATACATCGCCGTATCGGCCTGCTTGAACAGGGCGGTCAGCGTACTCCCGTCATCGGGATAGAGCGCGATCCCGATCGATGCCGAGACGAAGAGTTCATGCGCTTGAATGCAGAAGCGCTCTCGGAAATGCTGAAGGATCCGCTGCGCCAATTTTTTGGCCTCCTCGCGTGTTCCCTTTTCCAGCAATATGACGAATTCATCGCCGCCCAGCCTGGCGCACAGATGCGCTCCCTCCTGCTTCGACAGACAATGGAGCAGGCGCTGCCCGGCTCGAACGAGCAGCATGTCGCCGATCTTATGGCCGAGCGAATCATTAATGTATTTGAATCGATCGAGATCGATGAACAGCAGCGCCAGTGACGAGGTGTCTACCTCAGCCCGCTCCAGCGACTTGTCCATCTCAATCGTAAAATAATGGCGGTTCGGCAGCTTGGTAAGCGGATCATAATAGGCCAGCCGCTGCAGGTGCTCTTCCGATTTTTCCAGCAGCTTCGTCTGCTGCACGAGATGCTCGTTCATGCGGTTAAGCTCGCGGAATTGCGCGGCAAGCCTCCCGGCCATGGCGCGGAAATTCAACATCAGGGAGCGAATTTCTCTGATCCGGCTATGCGGGCATGCCTGCCTCTCCCAATCCGCTGCCATCGGATCAACGCTCGTCATCCGGTTCAACCCGTCAAGGGAACGAACGAGAGAACGGCTGACCACAACCGCGATCCCCGCTACGATGCCCCACACGGCCAGCATCAGAGCAAGCTCCCCCACATAAAAATGAAAGATCGTCGGCAGGAACGCATCATTCGGGAGAAAGGCGGTAACCGCCCCCGCTCTTCCGGCCTCGCCATAGCGTTCCAGCACATAGTAGCCGTCTTTCCAGCGGCAGGTTCCATAAGGGTAGTGTGCCGCCCCTGGCAGCACGCGGTAGAAGCCGGCCACCCGGCTCCGCTCTACTCCATCTCCCGAGATTAACGTTTTGGGCAGAGGGAGGTCGGTTCGCACCGCACCCGCTCCTGCGAGCAACTTCTGCCGGGATTCCGCCCACATCCGGTCGCTCCACGCGATCCTATCGCCGCGCTCGTCCGTCAACGCGAACTTAAGCACGCCGTCCAGCGACTCCTCCTTCAGCACACTCTCCGCCAGCGGTACGTTCGCCCATACGCCGGGCCCGTTCTCCAGGAACCGCCGGCTCGATCCTTCCAGAGCACGCAGCGCTTCCTCGGCGCGGATCGACTGCTCCTCCAAATGGGCATACGCCTCGCGCTCCACTTCCATCAATACGCTGGCACTGCCCAGCCTCATCTGCGCGAGGAAGGAGAACAAGACGACGCCCAGCGCCAGATGAACGATAACGCGATGGAGAGAGAGCGGCCGGTCCGCGCTGCGTGCGAGAAGCCGCTGCCATGGCACATAGGCAAGCAGCATATCGGCGAGAAGCGCGTTGGCGATCCCATTGACAGCGAACGTGAAATATTGGAGCATGGCCTCTGTCCCGAACACGCCGGTTCGCGCCAAAAACAGCAGGGCGAAGGCCGGAGCTCCGACCGCAAGCCAGAACAAGCTGTCCCACAACAACAGCCTCCGTCTCCGGCGGTAGAGGAAGCCGACGACGGCGAGCTCCAATCCAATAAACGCCAGCATATCGATAGGATATCCGGCGAGATAGAACACCAATGCGGCCAGGATGGCGAACGCCATCGTTCGGACGGCACCGAACAGGACCAAAGCCACAAGGAAGAAAGCCCCACTCAGTGCAAATTCCACACCGAACGGGAACTTGATTTCGATTTGGGAGCCGATGACCCCCAGCAGAATAAGCGAGATGTAAGCAAGCCCCGTACGGCTTGAGTTCGGCAGTACCGAGGTATACGGCATAGAGGACGACTCCTTTGGCTGAAGGTAGTTCGACAATTCCCCTATTACCATTCGACACAAATCCATATTTTCCTACTTTATGCATAAAAAAACCGCCCCGCACGCAGGGAGCAGTGAAATACGCCCGTTTTTTTATTTTGGCGAATGGATTATAGTCGTATTTTCCCATTATGAAAATAAACCGGCACATCCAGTTTTGCGATGATCGTTGGCCGAGGTTTTCGAATGCCACCCTATTAAAATTTCTTGTACATAGGATATGGTTCGGACCGGAGTAAAACGGATGCGATCGCATCCGTTATCGTCGAGGACAACTCTGGGCAGCATTAATGACTTCGATTGCTTTCTCCATATAGATGTCGCGCCCTTCACGAAGCTCTTTAATGGTTCGCTTCACCGGTACGGTAGGCTGAATGCCGACGAGATGATGCTGGCTTCCGTCATGTTTCAATACTCTCATTCCTGTCCATCGAACATCAATGCCGCCCGGCAAATTCATATTGTTAATGTTCCCGTTTACGCCTGCCGTCGTTTCTCCGACGATTTCTCCTAATCGATAATGTTCAACGACACCCATTGTCGCTTCTACTGCGCTAAGGGAGGCGCCATAGGCAAGAAATACGATCTTCCCTTTGAATGTTGGTTGCAAAGGTTCAATTGTCGATTGCAGGTTGAGGTAAGAGTCGTTTCTTTGGTCGTGGTCCGGGTATACAAATATAGGTATATCGAATTTTGGCGATGTCATCTGCCGATCGCTTAAATAGGACAACATTTGAAGGTGAATAATTTCGCTCTGAGCGGGATATCCTCTTAAATCGAAGATAACTCCTTTTGCATTGGCCAGCTCATTCAGCTTCTCCTTAAATAGGTCAGGCGTTACCTGTGCTGTATTAACGTAATATATTTCGTCTCCGACTTTTTCAATAGAGACAGGACGAATAAATTCATCGACCACTTTATCTTTGCCCGAGAAAGGAATAGAGATGTTAAATCTATTTTCTTCGCGTTGAACCGTCAGTGTTGCTTTCTTTCCGATCTTCCCGGCCACAAATTGTTCGGCCGCTCTCCACCGTTTCAACTGCGTTGTGCCGGAAATATATTTTTCCAGTTGCTTAAAATAGGTTGTGGCGCTTTTCCCGTCAATATTTACGATGATATCTCCCGGTTTCAGATCGATGCCTTCTCTCACGTTCGATATGACCACTTGCTCTTCAATCCATTGAACGCTTAAAGGAAGGTAAGCCTGCTCACGGGTCTGATTTATTTGTTGAACCAAGCTATGCCCATCTTGGGTTTTCTCTAACATTTTTCTGATGGTTTGAAAAAACTGATCTGCTGTGCTGTCTATCAAGCTTTGCTCCAGCGTCTTTGTTAACGCTTGCTCCCAATCGACCTTGACTACATCGAAATAAGGATAAAAATGCTGAAGAACATTCCAAGTGATAACGATGTTTGCCAAGCGGACATTTTTATCATCTATTGAAGCTTTGGATAGATCGATGCTCGCCAGTTGCTGTTGAAGCTGCTTCATAGCGTGTGCCGATTTCGGTGTGGCGCCGATCGTTCCCTTATCGTCCCGGTATAACACCAGAGGAATGTGTGCATATACATCCGGAGTAATCTGCTTGGCAACCGTTTCCCCTGCCTGCAGAACCTGATCCGTAAGCTTCAATTCACCGATGATGAAAGCAAGCTTGCTAGAATCGTCAGATTGCAGCCGTAAACTCTTGTATACAGGATTGTTCAATCCGACGCCAATGTGTAGCCAAGCAGTCAAATTTTGGGCTTGTGCAGGCGGGCTGAGCCGACTTGCGTTGTCTTGCTTCGTAAGTTTCATCGTCGGAGCGATCGGATAGAAAAGCTCCTGCAATGTTGTTGTTAATTCATCTTTTGTTTTGGCAGCCCTTACTTGGATTACTCCATGAATGGCAAAACGATTCCAGTCGATCATCTCATTTTCATCGCTCGGGTGGAAGAATCTGACATATCCATATAGCTTGGCAAACGCCCGAACGTTCTCCAGCTCTTGATTAGCGGCTTTCTCCGTTTCCTTTGCAAAAGCGGGTACCGCTGACATAAGAAATAGGATTGCGGTTAAAACGATAAGGCTTGCCTTTTTCACTTTCCATTCTCCTTATCCACTGTTTTTATCGGCCGGCTATGTCTCCGTTGCATTTATTTAGCCGACGATTTGTTCATTCCGTAACCTCCTCTTTTCCTCATTATAGGGAGCTATATTATTCCAAGTAATGACCGCCAGGCCAGTCTATTATTAGACTCTAGCCCAGTATCTGGGCTAGACCTGTACCCATAAATCCGCTATTTAGGCACAAAAAAAACCGCCCCTTTAAGGGACGGTCCAATCTGTTCTATTTGTTGTTCAGCTTGCCCTTCGGCATCAGCAAGGTGCAACCGAGGCAGATGATGGAGACCGCGGCCATCGCGAGGAAGACGTTCTCGAGCCCCGTCTCCAGGAACGTGCGCAGGCTGTTCATGACATCCGGAGCCAGTTGGCTGGCGCTCTCCGGGTTCAACAGCTTGTTCAGATCATCGTCCGAAATGCGCGAAGCGACATCCGGTCCGGCTTGTCTGACCATCGACGCAATGCGTTCATTGAGGAAGGTGCCGAGCGCCGCGATTCCGATGGTCTGTCCGAGCGTGCGCACGAACGTGTTCAGCGCCGTGGAAGCTCCGCGCATATTCCAATCGACCGAGGACTGGACGATAATCGTGAACACGGTAATCGAGAACCCGAAGCCGAGCCCCGATACCGTCATCAGCGCGACGATGACCCACATCGACGTGGCGCCCGTAATGAAAGCCAGCCATATCGATCCGGCGGCAATGAGCGTCATGCCGATAGAGGAGGTCAGCCGCGGGCCGCTCTTGATCAGCATGCGGCCTCCGATAATCGAGCCGATAAGCCAGCCGATGGACATCGGCGTCAGCGCCATGCCGGAGCTGGTTGCGCTATGTCCCATGACGCCCTGAATCCAGAGCGGCATGTACGAATTGATGCCAATCAGCACGCTGCTGACCAGGAAACCGACGAGATTGGAGATGGCGATGTCCCTAATGCGGAACAGCTGGAACGGAACCATCGGTTCCTGCGCCGTTTTTTCGATACGGTAGAACCAGATGAGGAACACCGCAGACAAGCCGAGCAGAGCGAACATCCAAGGGGAGGTCCAGGCAATGTTCTGCCCGCCTGTGATGATGGCGAACAATAAGGCCGTCATCCCGATCGAGAAGGTCGCCGCTCCGGCGTAATCAATCGGCTTGTCCTTCTTCTCCACCTTCTCATGGAACAGCTTGGCGATCATCCATACGGAGACAATGCCGAAGGGGACGTTGAAGAAAAAGATCCAGTGCCAGGACAGGGAATCGACAAAAAATCCGCCGACCAACGGGCCGACCAGACCGGCTATGCCCCAGATGGAGCTGAAGAGCCCCTGGATTTTGGCGCGTTCCTCCAGAGTGAAGATGTCCGCCACGATGGTGAAGGTGGCGGGCATAACCGCGCCGGCACCGATCCCCTGAATAGCCCGGAACAGAATCATTTGCGTCATATTGGAGGATAAGCCGCACAGCATGGAGCCGCCGACAAATAAAATAGAGCCGAAAATAAAGATCTTTTTGCGGCCGAACAGATCGGCCAGCTTCCCGAACAAGGGCGTCGAGATGGCCGTCGTCAGCAAATAGGCGGAATAGACCCAGCTGATGAGCTTGAGTCCGCCCAGATCGGAGACGATCTGCGGCATCGCGGTGCTGACGACCGTAACCTCAATCGCCGCCAAAAACGTAGACAATAACAAGGCCAGGGTCACGAGCTTCCGTTCGCGCCCGGCCTGCATCGTTGCAGTGCTTCCCATTGCTTCATTCCCCTTCTCTGTCGCTTGCTCTCCGCTTCCAATGAAATTGGTGCTGTATATTGCAGCGCATGCTGCCGCTATTGTCTATCTTATCATGCCCTGTCCGGGCTGCGAACCGCGCGGCTCCTTAATGTTGGTCCGCTCCTGCGATCCGCCGCACGTCCGCGCCAAGCCAGCGTCCCGCCTCCAGAGAAGCCACGACCAACCGCGGATGGGCGGCCCCCTCCCATATCTCATCATGGGTGATAACCATCAAGCCGCAGCCCCGCCCTGCCTGCCCAAAGCACCAGTCGCGTATCAAGGCGGCGCTCCGGGCATCAAGCCCCGCTGTCGGCTCATCCAACAGCAGCACGGCGGGCCGGTGCAGGCCGGCCAGCGCCACGCAGAGCAGCCGCATAGCGCCGGCAGGCAGATCGTGAGGATGACGGCGGCGGTAACGGGACAGGCCCGTGGCACGAAGCAGATCCTCTGCCATCGCCGCAACCGCATCCTCCCGCTTGGCCTGCGCCGGCGGGACCGGAACGGTCAAGCGGCCGCTCCGCCAAGCCATAGCGGCCGCTTCGAGCGCTTCCTCTTCCACGGTGCGGGCGAGCAGCCCGGCTTCCGGCTGCTGCGGCACATACCCGATCAAGCGGGCCAGTTCATAGACGGAGAAGCGCGGCAGCGGCTGCCCGGCCAGCCGAATCTCTCCGGACATGCGTCCCGTTGGCCGCGGCATGCCCTTCGTCAGCAGCTTGAACAAGGTGGACTTGCCTGCTCCGTTCGGTCCGCGGAGAAGCAGGCACTGGCCCGGATACAGCGCGAACGATACGTCGTCAAGCGCTCGTTCCCGGCCGTTCGAGCCGGCGTTGTCCTTCCGTCTTTTCCCATACCGGAACGACAGGTTCTTCACTTCCAGCACAGGCGGCTCCTCTCGATGCTCTCCAGACAGAGGCTCCGCCCTGTTTACTTCATCCGCTCTTTCATTCGGCGCATTCGGCAGGGCGGGGAATGGCGGCGCGGACGGGAGGGCCGCGTTGGGCGTCTCCAACTTGTCCAGAGCCGCCGCCGCTTCCGGTTCCTCGAGTCCGCCATCATAGATGATGCGTCCTTCCTCGAGCAGAAGCAGCCGCACACCGGGCAACTTCCTAATCCAATCCTCCACCCGGGCTCCGGCGAGCACCGCCGTTCGCCCGGCGTGCCGCCCTGCGCGAAGCGTCTGCAGGAGCCGCTCCCGGGAAGCCGCATCCAGATGGCTCCATGCCTGATCCAGGATGAGCACCTCCGGCTCCATCGCCATCACCGCCGCCATAGCCGTCCGCTGCTTCTCTCCCCCAGACAGCTCCGTGATCGGCGCCTCCCGGAGCGGTTCAAGCCCGAACGCTTCCAGCTGCTCCTCGACCCGGCGCATGACCTCATCTGCAGGCAGCCCCATATTTTCCGGGGAGAAGGCAAGCTCGTCCTCTACCGTGCCGAGGATAAGCTGGGAATCGGCATCCTGCAAGGCCAAGCCGGCCGAGGCGGGCGGCTGGCCCTCCGGCGTCGCCGTCTTCCCTTGAAGCGCGCCTTCATGGGGCTGCATGACGCCGGCCAGCAGCTTGCACAGCGTAGTCTTGCCGCTCCCATTCGCTCCGGCGATATAGACGATATCGCCCCGGCGCAGCGTGAAGCTGCAATGGCGAAGGGCCGGCTCGTCCGCGCCCAAATAGGTAAAGGTCACGCGCTCGATGCGCATGACCTCTTCACGCAGAAATCCCATCGTGAAAGCCTCCTATTCCCGCGGCTCGCGGCTGGCCTTCCCCAGAGCGAACGGGCGAAGCGCCCGCGCGGACGCCAGCCGATCGCCGATCAGCTTCGTCAATGCCCCGCAGAGCAGAAGGCCGCTGAGGCAGCGGACCGCAAGCGTCGCGATCAATACCCACGTCTCATAATAAATGTACCCGAACATGAAGGCCGAGACGACGAACCAAATCGGAACCGCCGCCAAACCGATAAAGCTCATGGCTCCCCAGTCGTAGCGCCGGTACCGGAACAGATACAGCAGCGGCTCGATGGCGATGCCGTAGCAGAGCGCGGCCGCAATCGCCGCCCAAGCTCCGTAGGCGGTGCCAACAAGAATCTGCACGACGGCGCCAAGCGCGTAGGTGAAGATCGCCGCGCCCGGCTTGCGAATAATATAGGCGGCCAGCAGGCCGTAAATCATATATAACCCGACGATGGATGACGTCAGCATCGGTCCGCCCAACGAGTGCAGCAGCTTGTTCAGCCAGGACAAGCCGCTCGTCAGCACCCCGTTCGCCGCGGCCAGCAGCGCCATGAGCACCCATTCGCTCAAGGTCAACGAATGCCAAATTCGCGTGTTGGATGATGTCATCTGTGATCAACTCTCCCTTACGTTCTCCCTTTTGCGGAAGGGCGGATGGTGCGGCATCCTTTTCCTCTATACACGTTACAAGCCATGCGCTGGAAATGCAAGTAAAAAAGCGGCCCTGCCGGCGCCCGGTGTGCAGCCCCTGGGCCGCAAGGATGGCGGCCCGCTTAGCCGAACCACCATGTGGCGGAGGCTCCCAGCGCCGAGGCCAAGGCCAGTCCGATACCCGGGACCGGGAAGACGAGACGGCGCCGATACGTGCGCGGAGCGGCGCCGAACCGCTTCGCCTCCATCGCCGTGGCAATGTCCTGCACGCGGCGGAGCGTGTGCGCCGCCGCTCCCGCGATAACGCGCTGCAGCCGCTCAAGACGTTCCTCCGGGCTATGCGGCGGAACGAGGCGGCGCAGGCGCTCGGCGTGCCGGATGCGGGCCGTCTCGGCCAGCAGAATCGGCACGAAGCGCAGCGCAATCGCGGCCGCGTACGCGAAGCGGTCCGGCAGCCGCAAGTAGCGGGACATGGCGAGGACGACATCGCGCGGCGCCGTCGTCCCCGCATAGACGAGCGATGACAGGAACAACGTCATCGCCCTGAGCGTCAGCGCGGCCGACTGGAGGCCGGCCTCCCTCGTCAAGGCCAGCTTCCCAACGGTGACCCACGGCGTGTCGCCCGGGAGGACCAGCCACTGGAACAGCAGAAGCGGCAGGGCGAATCCGCCGATCGCTAACAGGACCAGCTTCCAACGCTGGGCCGTCCACCCGCTTCCGGTCAGGGCGATAACCAGAACGGCAAGGAACCACACGGCCTGCCACTCCACTTTCATGCTGATCATCACGGCCAATCCGGTGCTAAGCAGCCAGACACCCTTCGTCAAGGGGTCGATGCGAAGCAGCCAGCTCATAAGTCCTCCCCCTTTCTCTTGCCAGCGCCCGCCGAACAAGCTTCCCGGCTTTCGAACCGGCAACGGACGCATAAATTCTCAAGGCCCAAACCAACTTAATACAGATCGGGAAGAGCAGCGGGGCTTTCGTTGCCCGCACATCGAAAAATTCAATAAGCATCATACCGCTTAACCCGAAGAAAGTAAAGACGGAGCAAGCGCGGCGCAGCCCTCTTCAAAGACGCCGCCGCGTCATGGAAAGGAGCCCAGTCATGGCGGTAGAAGATATAGGGAAATCCCGGCGCAGCATGGTTCTCATCGGTCTCATTATGGGTATGTTTTTCAGCTCGCTCGAACAGACCGTCGTCGGCACGGCCATGCCGACCATTATTAAGGAACTTAGCGGCTTCGCCATCTTCGCCTGGGTGACGACGGCGTACATGATCTGTTCGACCACCGTCATCCCGCTCTCCGGCAAGCTGGCGGATCTGTTCGGAAGCCGGTTTATTTATTTGGCCGGATGGATTATTTTCGTCATCGGTTCATTTCTGTGCGCTACGGCGGTCAACATGGGACAGCTGATTGGTTACCGCGCTATTCAAGGGATCGGGGGCGGGCTGCTGATGCCGATGTCCCAGACGATTATCGGGATGATGTTCACCCCCGCCCAGCGGGCGAAATGGCAGGGGGTATTCGGGGCCATTTTCGGGCTCAGCTCCATCGTCGGACCCTTTCTCGGCGGCTTGATCGTCGATCATATCAGCTGGCACTGGATCTTTCTCATCAACGTCCCCTTCGGCCTCGTCTCGACCGCGCTCATTTTCATCGGGATGAAATCGATGAGCAGCCCGCGCGACAAAAACAAAAAGGTGCATATCGACTGGCTCGGCATCTTCACGCTCATTCCGGGAATCGTGCTGCTGCTGTACGGCCTGTCGCTCGATCACGCGAAATATGCCTGGACCTCCCCTTACAGCCTGTTTATTTTCGGCACGGCCCTGGGGCTCTTCCTCGTCTTCATTCCGATCGAGCACCGCGCGGCCGATCCGATTATCGACATGTCGCTGTTCCGCAGCCGCGTCTTCAATGTCGCGGTCGGGCTCGGCTTCCTGGTCGGACTCGGAATGTTCGGCGCGATTATGTTCGTGCCCATGTTCATGCAGGGCGTCCTCGGGGTGACGCCGACTCAGGCGGGCTCCACCATGACGCCGATGATGATTGCCCTCATCATCGCCAGCGTGCTCGGCGGCCGGCTTGTGCTCAAGCTCCCTTACCGCGCCGTCATGGCTTCCGGGATGGTGATCAGCGCCCTGGGCTTCCTGCTCATGTCCACCATGGGCATTCATACGACTCCGTTTACGGCCTACGGGTTCATGATGGTGCTCGGCTTCGGCATGGGCCTGGTCATGCCGCTCATTACCATCGTCGTCCAGAACGCGTTCCCCCGGGAGAAGCTCGGAACCGTCACCTCGGCGACGACCTTCTTCCGTTCCATCGGGAGCACCATCGGCACCACGCTCTTCAACGTCATCATGAACGCTGATATCGCAAGAAATATGACCGCAGCCATGCAGACCGCCGATCCGACAACGCAGGCGGTCCTTGAGCGGATCGGGACGGATTCGAACACGCTCTATCAGCTTCTGATCAACCCGGCGATGCTGCCGCTCGAAGGCGAAGCCAAAGCCGCCGTGCTCGACACGCTCAAGGAAGCGTGGTCGGCTTCCTTTTCGTCCGTCTTTTTGACGGGACTCGGGTTCATTATCGCCGGCATCGTGATCTCCTTGCTCATCGGCAACGGCCGCATCTCCCGCGACGGCCCAGGCCCAGGCCGGAGACGCCAACCGGACCCTGCCCAGGAAGGGGCGGACCGAAATTCCGCTCAGCCCGCCTAGAGACAACAAGCTGCAAGCCATATCTCCGAGGAAAGACCGGCCTGCAGCTTGCATTTTTTATACGACGATGCACTGGCTTCATGCCATGCATCTTGTGTGCTCGTGACTTCGGGTCAACTTCGACAACGGCAAGCTGAAAGCCGTCCATTGCGCACCATACGGCTTCAATGCCAGAAACATGGAGCCCTGACGCATACGGCGGCTCACCAAGAAAGGGCGCCTCTCCAAGGAGAAACGCCCTTTTCAATTCATCATATTCTTTACGCCAGTCCGGACTATTGCTTGCGCATATACGTCCGATACCAGAGTCCGAACACGTACAGCACCCAAATTTTGCGGGAATAGTCGCCTTGGCCGTTCCGGTGGCGGCGGAACATTTCTTCCACCGCGCTCAGATTGACGAGCGGATCGATGCCGCTGGCGGCCAGTTCCTCCCACATGATGCCGGCCCGCTCCGTGCGCAGCCAATCGCGCATCGGGACAGGGAAGCCGAGCTTCGGCCGGTGAAGCACCGAATCCGGAATAATGCCCTCCATCGCTTTGCGCAGCGCATACTTCGTCGTCTTCTCGGCAATCCGGTAGGAAGCAGGGATCGTGCGGGCGACGTCAAATACTTTGCGATCCAGGAACGGGACGCGCAGCTCCAGCGAATGCGCCATCGTCAGCTTGTCCGCCTTCATCAAAATGTCGCCCGGCATCCACAGATTCATATCGATATATTGCATCCGCGATACCGGATCGAGATGGCGGGTGCGATCATAATAGCGGCGAGCGATATCGAACGGCTTCTGGTAGGCCGCTATCTCTTCGGCGCCGACGCGCAGCAGTTCCGCCTTCGCATCGTCGGTCATGATATTGGCATTGCCCAGGAAGCGCTCCTCCAGCGGAGTCGTTCCCCGCAGCAAGTAATTTTTCCCGTAGAAAGAGAATGGTACGGCGCGCACCATCTTGTTCACGACGCGCTGCATTCCTTCCGGCATCCAGGACAGATAGCGCAAGGAATGCGGCTCGCGGTAGATGCGATAGCCGCCGAACAGCTCGTCCGCGCCTTCCCCGGACAACACGACCGTAACATGCTCCTTCGCCAGCCGCGCGACCTCGTACAGCGCGATCGCGGACGGATCGGCTACAGGCTCGTCCAGATGCCAGATCGCGCGCGGCACGGCGTCGAAATACATCTCCTGCGTAATGATCCGATCATAGTGCTCGGTACCGATCTGCCGAGCCGTATCGCGGGCGATAATCGTCTCATTGTTCGGCCCCTCGAAGCCGACGCTGAACGTCTTGATCGGTTCGATGGAACGCATGAGCGTGGACGTAATCGTCGAGTCGATGCCGCTCGAGAGGAAGCAGCCCCGCTGCACCTCGCTGTGCAGATGATGCTCTACCGAATCGCGCATGACATGGCGAATCTCGTCGATAACCTGAGCAAGCGGTCGATCGACCGGTTCGAACATCGGATCCCAGTATTTCTCGATCACCGGCTGCCCGCCCAGCGAAATCGTCATCGAATGAGCCGGCGGCAGCTTGTAGATTCCGGCGTACATCGTCTCCGGATCGGGAACGTATTGGAAGGTCAAATAGTTGTAAAAACCATTCATATTGACCTGACGGGCCACGCCCGGAACGGCCAAAATGCTCTTGATCTCCGATCCGAAGACGAGCATCTCGTCGTTCATGTAATAATACAGCGGCTTGATGCCGAAATGATCGCGGGCCAGGAACAGCTCCTGCTTGTTCCGATCCCAGATCGCGAAGCCGAACATCCCCCGGAGATGGTTGACGCACTTCGTTCCGTATTCTTCATACAGGTGCAGAATACATTCCGTATCTGTATTGGTTTTGAACTGATGGCCGCGGCCGAGCAGATCCTCGCGCAGCTCCAAATAATTATAAATCTCGCCATTAAAAATAATCCATACCGAATCATCCTCGTTGCTCAGCGGCTGCGCGCCTTCCGCCACGTCAATGATGGACAGCCGGCGGAAGCCCAGGCCGACCCTGTCGCCGATCCACAGCTTCGCATCGTCGGGTCCCCGATGATGGATCAAATCCATCATGCTGCGAATGAGATGTTCGGATGGTTGTTGATCATGAAAATGATAGATTCCGGCAATGCCACACATCGGTTCCAAATCCTTTCGCTCATTGCATACGTACATGCATGAAGTATGTCAACATATAGTTGGCGCTAGTCGGCACTTGCCGCAATCGCGGCATAGCTAGCTGGATATCGTATACCGGCCTTGACATTTTTAGACCCGTACTGATTCATTATATACGTTTTTGACGAAATGCGACACAGGCCTCGCGCCAATTCGCCACAATCTCCGGATTGGACGCGAAATGAAGATGCGTATACCCGGCAACGAGCGGAAGTCCTGCCGGATGAACCGCTCCTTCCGGCTTCTCCCCGGCTCTCCCCCGGGACAGATAGGCCGGAGGATAAGCTTGCTTCGGCCCGTCCTCAGGCTCCTCGATCGTCGAATAATGGAACTCATGTCCTCTCGCCGTGCCGCCCCGCAGCAGGAAGTTGGCATCCGTCCCGGTTACCTCCCGGTAGCCAAGCGCCGCCAGCTTCGTGCCCATCCGCGTCTCGCCCGGAAGCAGACCGGCCAGCGACCGGACTTCGCCATCGACGGTGACAAGCCGTTCCATCAGCAGCATGTACCCGCCGCATTCCGCGAACGTCGGCATGCCCGCCTCTACGGCTTCCCGGATGGAACCAAGCGTCCGGCCGCATCGCGCCAACTGCTCGGCAAAGGCCTCCGGGAAGCCTCCCCCGATATAGAGCCCGTCGGCATCCTCGGGCACCGGCTCGTCCAGCAGCGGCGAGAACCGCACCAGCTCGAAGCCTGCCTCTTCGAGCATCTCGAGATTATCCGCGTAATAGAAATGAAAGGCGGCATCATAAGCGAGCGCCAGCCGGAGCCGTCGCTCCGTTCCGCCGCCCGGCGCCCCCGTTCCGGCGCCTCCCGCCTCGTCCCCTTCACCCGCGGGCTGGGGCATCCCGCTCGCCTGCTCCATGGCGCCGCCGCAGATGGCCGTGTCCACCCTATTGGCCGCCCCGGCCGTCGCGATCCGAAGCAGCGTCTCCATATCCGTATGCGCTGCGACGGCGTCGGCCATCCGGTCGAACAGCGTCTCCAGCCCGCTCCGCTCCACGGCCGGGACGAGGCCGAGATGCCGCTCCGGCACCTGCAATCCGTCTTCCCGCAGCACATAGCCCACCAGCGGGACGCCGCACACCTGCTCTACCGCTTCGCGAATCAGCTTGCCGTGGCCTTCGCTGCCGACCCGGTTCGCGATGACGCCCGCCAGGCGAACCTCGGGATCAAGCTGCTGGAAGCCAAGCACGATCGCCGCGGCGCTCCGCCCCATGCCTGACGCATCAATGACGAGAAGCACCGGGCAGTCGAGATGTTTCGCAATCGAAGCCGCGCTCCCCTCATCGCTGTCGGCGCGGCGCCCGTCGTACATCCCCATCACGCCCTCGATAAGCGCGATATCCGCCGCGGCGGAATGGCGAAGGAAGGTCGCCCGCATCGCTTCCGTTCCGCACATCCATTCGTCCAGATTGCGGGAGCTTGCTCCGCACACGGCGGTATGATAAGTCGGGTCGATATAGTCCGGGCCGCATTTGAACGGTTGGACCCTCCAGCCTTGACGGGTAAGCGCCCGCATTAATCCAAGGGTGACAGTCGTCTTTCCGGTCCCGCTTCCGGTTCCGGCGATAAGCAGCCGGCGCGGCCCCTTTTTTGGATTACGATCGATAAATGTCGATTGAGTTGAGTGAAGTTCGGACATGGTGTCTTATCCTTTCGCGTCTCTTTTTCCCCATTGTACAGAACCTCTGCCGCGAACGCCAATCAGACCGCGTAGACGAACGGCAGCATCCTGACCGGAGGGATGTGTAAATTGCCATTTCCCTGCACAACCTAATCGTATCGTATCGACATTAACCGACAAGGGGAACTCGCGGATATGATCTACATCTTCCTGGCCTGCACGCTTATCATTCTCTTCGTTCTAATCGCATGGATTGTTCCGAGATATGCCGTCTACCAGATGACCCGCAAAAAACCGGCCACCTACGACAATTGCTTCGAGCTGTTGGAGCAATATCGCGTCTTCAGCAAAAAGGAATTCGACGATTGCGACAAAGAAGAAATTTTTATTCGCAGCCGCGACGGATTGAAGCTTCACGGCACCTACATTGAAAAGCATCCCTATTCCGATCGCATTGTCATTATCGTGCACGGATACACATCCGCCCTTCCCTGGTCGGCCCAATTCATGAACATGTTCTTCAAGCTCGGGTACAATGCCCTTCTGATCGATCAGCGGCGGCACGGACAGAGCGAGGGAATCCGCACCACCTTCGGATTCAAGGAAAAGGGCGACATTGAAGACTGGGTAGACTGGATTATCGAAAAGAAAGGAACGGACTGCACCATTGGGCTGCATGGCCAGTCTTTTGGCGGGGGCACCGTGCTGGAGTACGCGGCGAATCCTCATCCGCGCGTGAAATTCATCGTCGCCGATTGTCCTTATTCCGATCTGACCGAGCTCATACACCATCAGGTCGCCGTACTGAATCGCCTTCCGGCCTGGCCCTTCATGAAATTGATCGATATCCTGCTGGAAAGCAAAGCCGGCTTCCGGTTGAACGATGTCAGCCCAATCAGGGTGATGCGGACCTGCAAGCTTCCGATCCTGTTCATCCACGGGGCGGCGGATATATTCGTTCCGACCCAAATGAGCATCGATATGTACGAAGCCAAGCCCGAGCCCAAGGAACTGCTGCTGGTAGACGAAGCTACCCATGGGGTTGCCTATTGCTACGACAAAGAACGGTATGCCGACACAGTGATCCAATTCGTCATCGAACATACCGGCCTTCCAACCGCCCGCGAAATGGAGGAGATCCATCCGGGCAAGCACAAAGACTCGGCCCCGGTCGAGCAGCCGTACCGCCTGCCAGGCGCACCATGAATCCCATGCGTCCATACACCGTACTACGTGACATGGCACGGCCAAGCAAGCCGGCGAGTGCATGCTCGACATGCACTCGTCCCCGGAAGCGGTAGCCTCGGGGATCCCCTAACCAAGTAGACGACCCGGGCCTGCGCTTCAAACGGGCTATTTGTTCCTCAACCGCCAGCAAGTCGCTCATAAGCACCTTCTCTACGTTTACTTCTCTATCAACGGTCTACGCTTCCACGGACCTTCTCAGTCATACCCTCCCGAGTCCTTTGGGTCAATATCCCATTAACTCATAATTTGGCGAAGCCGTTACATCCAACATTATATCTCCATGGCTGTTTGGTTCTTTCCAAATAACTCATCTATCGCCGCCACACGTCCTTAACAACATTCGTTCGAAGGCCCGGCTTCACGAAAACGAGGCGATTAAGAATAGGCTGCAATTGCATCTGTGCCGGACAAGTCATTGCTGAGCCATAGGGAGATTGCTCGTAAGCGCGGCACACCCGCTTCTCTTATGAGCCAAGGGGATAATGTCCATAAGTGTCGCGCCCACTACCGCCCTCTCTTTCTGAACCATAGGGATAATGTCCGTAAGTGTCGCACGACCCAGCTTCTTTCCTGACCCACAGGGAGATTGACCATAATTTTCCCATACCTGTTCTCTTTATGAGCCATGGGAGATTGACCAAAAGCATCGGACGCACCTGCTCTATTCGCCCCTCCTCCCCCAAATCAAAAGCGGCACCCGCAAGTCCGGGTGCCGCTGCATATTGAATCGGTTACGCCTGAGCCAGGCCTGATCCAAGCTGGAACAGCAGGCTGTCGTAATCTTCGGCCTTGAGGCTGTACAGGGCTTCGGGAGCAGCTCCGCGCTCCGGATCGCATTCCCTTATGTCTCCAAACCGGAAGACGCGATCGAGGGAAGCCTGCACCTGGGCGTATTTGCCTTCCTCCTTCAAAAGCTGCATCAGTTCATAGTCGCGGATGCCGCGCTGCAGCCATTTGTAACGCAGGGACAATAGCGGCTTGCCCAGCGGGCCCGGATAGACGAAGTTCGTATCGCCGGCCTTCCATATTTCAGAGCGGTAGGCGATCCGCTTCAGCGGCTTATCGGGCCAGACGGTATAGTTCCAGCGCAAGAAGCCATCCGTGCCGAGGCGCTCCGCGAACCAAGCGATGAGCCGGCTCTCCAGCGGCGGGGAAGCCAGGAACGTATTCGGGCGGGCCGGGTTGCAGCAGACGTAATAGAGCAGCTTGCCCTCGATCGACGGACGCTGGTCCATCAGCCGCTGATGCTCCTTCACGACGCAATTGAACAAGGGCACATAATCGGATACGCCCCCCAAGCCTTTTTCCACAAACTCTACGTGGTTGATCGCAACCTTGTAACGGAAGGAAGGAGCCGTGCTGCGCAGCCAGGTCAGGCGGCGATGGAACAGATCATATTCAGCCGGCTCGTCTGCCAGAATCCGAACGCGATCGATCCGGCCGGCGGCCACAAAATGCTTCTCCAACGCCTGAACATACGCCTTCAAGTCCCCCTCTCCCCGCATAAAGCGGTACGTTCCGCTAGCTTCGTCGTAGTATCGGATACGCATCCCGTCGGGAGCACCCTCGACAATCGCCCCGTACCCCGCATCGGCTTCCTGCCAAATGTTCAACAGCCCGAAGACCTCGATCTCCTCGCAAATGCCATGCTTCTCTCCCAACGCAATGTATCGGTCCAGCGCGGAAAAATCATAGTGGAAGGCGCCGTCCGCGCTTCTGCGGACGCCGACGATGCTGTACTCGAACAGATCGGACGGCTCGCGGTCGTTATGGGAGAATTGTCCGGACCACGGAATCTCGGATGCGATGACGGTCAATGCCTTTTGCCCCAGCCGGGCCATGCTCTCCAGGTAGGCGTCCAGTACGGAGAAATGCTCTTCCGTCCAGTAGCCGGTATGATATTTGCGCGCAATATTGGAGCTATGCTGCCACAAATCGAGATAGAATCGATAAGCTCGCGGCTCGGGCAGCGTCTGCGGCAATACGGTCCAGCGGAAGCTGCATTCTCCTGCCAGTTGTTCATCCTCGAACAACGTATGCGTGTAGATGCGCACCTTCCCTTCGTATGTTCCCGGCTCCATCTTCTCGTCCGCATGCCATTCCACCCATACCGGCTGCACCTGCCGGGCTTGCACATGAAAATGGGCATCCTCAAGCAGCAGATCAGCCTTCGGCGTGCCGTCGTCATCTTCGATGAAGCCGACAAGCTTGATCTCCGGCCGCACGCGTACGCCCTCGGCCGACACTTCGATGCGGGCGATGCGAAGCGGGCCCCCCTTCCAGAACAGCGCATCCGGCCGTGTCGTCAGCAGGAAAGGCTGATCGTCCGCCACAAGCACCTGGAACGCGGCGCTGTCCCGCCGGCAGCTGATTATCTCACAAGGGGCACTGCCTTCCGCCGCATGTTGGGTATAATGGGCCCATTCCTTCCAAGTGCGCGTTTCCCTATGAAACATATTTGTCAAGCCAATATACATCGAGATCTCACTCCTCTGCCGCTCGCATGGTTCACGGCGCTGGCGAACCGATGCTGCTGGAACTGGAATTGCAGGCGAACATCTGCGCGAATCCCGTCATAGCGATTCTGGTGGAAATGAATATCCACTATTTTCGTTATCCAGATGAACGAAAACGAAGTTATTTCGATAAAGAAGGGGCTGCTTCAAACCGCAGCGGCTCCCCTTCCCGATGGAGCTCGAAGACGATGATTTTATTCTCGCCCTGGCGTAGCAGCGGCCCCGGAACATACAGAGTTTGCTGCGGGCCTGCAACCCAATATCGTCCCAGATTGAAGCCGTTCACGAAGACAACGCCCTTCGTCCAACCGTCCAGACGGAGAAATGTATCCTTCGGTTCTTCCTCAATAACGAGCTTCGCTTCATAGAATCCGGGCTGTTCCTCTTCCCATGCCGCAGTGCCTGCATCGAAGCTCAATCCGGCAAGCGTCTCGAGCTCCAACGAGCGTACCTGCCAGTGGAACAGGAACTGTCCGTTCAGGCGCACGCCGTGCGTAATGCCTTTGCGATCGTACAGTTGAGGCCCGTAATTGACCCGGCCCATATTTTCGACCAGGATGTCCAACTGGGCTCCGCCTTCCGGAATCGTGACCGGAATCGATTGCGGATTCCATCGCTCCACGACGCCGGCCAGCTTGCGATCAAGAAAGACGAGCGCCCGATCCCGCACATCCTGAATCGTCAACCGGCTCTCCGGACGCGGACCGCTGACGCGAGTCGAATAGACGATGAAGCCGTTGTTCTGCCCATACTTCTCCATCGGTTCCGGGCAGATGCTGTCCCGGGCCTCCGTCATCGGTTCCAGGGTATCGAACAGTCTTACGCGGCGAGTGATCGGGGCCGAGCCATAGTCCGCCTTCGGCGTATTCGCGGGCAGTTCCTCCTCTGGAAGGGAGGCATATTTGCCGATAACTTCTCGGAAGGCATGGAACTTCGGCGTCAAATCCCCGGACTCGCTAATCGCGGCGTCATAATCATAGCTTGTAACGGTCGGCTCATATTTCTCGCCGTGGTTGGCGCCGCTGCCGAACCCGAAGTTCGTCCCCCCGTGCGCCATATAGAAATTGACGGAGGCGCCCATGCCGAGCATGTCGTCAAGCACCCGGACGGCATCCTCCGCATCGCGGGTATGGTGCTGTTCGAACCAATGGTCGAACCAGCCGTTCCAATACTCCATGCACATGAGCGGCCCATCGGGCTGGTACTCCCGCAGCTTGTCGAACGCTTCCTTCGGGCGGGAACCGAAGTTGACGGTCGCGAGCACCCCTTCCGCCATGCCTCCCTGCAGCATATCGTCCTGTGGGCCGTCCGAGGTGAACAGCAGCACGTCGATTCCGCGCTCTATCAGCATCGTGCGCTGCGCTTGCAGATATGCCTGGTCGTTGCCGTAGCTTCCATATTCGTTCTCGATCTGAACGGCAATAATCGGACCTCCCTTGGTGGCCAACAGCGGCGTCAATTGAGGAAGCAGCGCATCATAATAAGCGGCCACCTTCTTCAAAAACCGCGGATCGCTGCAGCGCAATCTTATGTCATCCTTCAACAGCCAGGCCGGGAGGCCGCCGAATTCCCACTCGGCGCAAATGTACGGGCTTGGGCGGACAATCACATACAATCCAAGCTCGCCCGCGAGGCGGATGAAGTTCGCCACATCCGCCATGCCTTCGAAATGAAACTCGCCCTCGCGCGGCTCATGCACATTCCAGGCTACGTACGTTTCGATGCAGTTGCAGCCCATCGCCTTGATTTTACGCAGACGATCCTCCCAATAGGCCGGCACTACGCGAAAATAATGTATCGCGCCGGAAATAAGCTGAATGGGACGGTCTCCCATCGTAAATTGCCCTTTGTTATAAGAAAGCGTTGTCATTGGCTTCTCTCCTTCGCCGATATCATCCTGTATCCTGCCTGCTCCTTCGATCTCCAGCAGATCTTACCTTGATGATAGCGGTTTTCGAGCAAATGAACATGCAGTTTTTTTACCATCTGCATGCACAAATGTTGCAAAAAAAGACTTGCCCCGCTCACGGCGGATGCAAGTCTCGTTCGATCTTCATGTTCTTCCATGCGGCTTGCGGCTCAGCCCCGGAACACTTCGGTCTGCTTCTTCAAGCGCGCTGCCTGCTCCCGCAGCACCTCCGAGGATGCGGCGATCTCCTGCATCATCGCGGTCTGCTCCTGCGTGGCGCTCGCCACCTGCCTTGTGCCTGACGCCATCTCTCCCACGACGACGGCCATCTGCTTCGTCTGTCCCAGGGTAGCGGCAAATTGCTCGGTCTGCCGTCCGACCGCCGATGCGATATCGCGCATCGAAGAGGATGCCCGCCGCGTCACTTCCGCAATCGTGTGAAGCGCTTCCGCGGCATCGTCTTTTTTACCCGCTTCGACGCTGACCATCTCCACTTGGGCGGTAATGAGCCGAACCGCTTCTTCAACCTGGGCCTGCATATGTACGATGCGCTCGTTAATGCTGCCGACGGCTTCGGCGCTCTGTTCGGCCAGCTTGCGAACCTGGGAGGCGATAACCGCGAAGCCGGCGCCCTGCTCCCCGGCACGGGCCGCTTCGATTGACGCATTCAAGGCCAGAAGATGCGTCTGATCCGCGATCTCGCGTACGGCAATGGAAATATCCCCAATCTGGGCAGCCTGATCATTCAGTCGCTCCACGGTCTGAATGGAGGCTTGGCCGGATTCGGCGGCATGAAGCATGCCGTCGATGATCGACTTGAGCATCTCCTCGCTGGCGGCCAGCGCTCCCAGCATATCAGAGGTCATCCGCTCGGTATTGCCTGCCTGGCGCTGCACGTCCAGCGCGGACTCGTGGATCCGTTCCACCGTCGCCGCCGATTCGGCCGTCCATTCGGCCTGCTGCTCGGCCCCACGGTTCATTTCCTCCGCCGTTCTTGAAATATGCTCAATCTGCGCGGCTGCCGACGCCATCGCATCCCCGAGCATTTCCGTATTCCGCGTCGTAATCTCCACGCTCTGCTTAATCTCCGCAATCATGCTCCGCAGGTTGCGGATCATCGTTCCGAACGATTCGGCGAGAACGCGAATCTCATCATGGAAGCGATAGTCCGGAATGTCGACGTTCAGATTGCCCTGCGCCGCTTCGTCAGCCGCCTTCGCCAACTGGGTCAGCGGGTTGACGACGTAGCGGGCGGCCAGCCACCCGAGAAAGCATGTCCAGAAGATGCCAAGCGCAAAAATAATGGCATCATAGACAACGGCGTTCATATCCGGCGCCAAGACCGGCTTCAAAATAAAGATGAAAAAACCGCTGGTCGCATACGTGACCGCCGATACGATCAGCAACCCCAACACCATTTTCGTCTGAAATCCGAATTTCATCTTGTCATCTCCCCATGATTGATGAACGGTATGGTTTGTCTCTACTCTTCGGATTCGTCCTTACTCGCGGTGAACAACAGGATCGTAATCAAGACAAAAGCAACGAGAGCCAGCAACGGAATGGTAACCCAGCCAAATAGATCAAGGTAATCGGAGCCGCAAGGCACGCCGGTCCGGCAAGGCGAGATCTCCTCCATGCCAGGAACTTTCTGCACCATGTAATGATAAATGGACACCGAGCCTCCGATGATCGACAGCGGCAAGGCGTAGCGGAAAATCCCCCGATCGCCGCGGTAAGCGGCAATCCCCAGCAGCAGAACAAGCGGATACATGAAGATACGCTGTACCCAGCACAGCTTGCATGGTTCCCAGAGCAGGACTTCACTCATATATAAGCTGCCGCCCGTCGCGATGACGGCGACGAGCCAAGCAAGATGCACAGCATATCGTCGAATGCTCGACATAACGGTTCCCCCAGTTCCGCTTATTTCGCCTTCTCCAAAGCTTTATCGATCATTGCTTTGAGGCCTTCATAGTCAAGATAATCGCCGTTGAACTCCACGCCGTCCACGAACACCGTCGGCGTGCCGTGGACCTGGGCTTGAGCCGCTTGCTGCTCGTCCTTCATCACTTCATCCCGCATCGTGCGATCCTGAAGCGCCTTTTCCAGCTGGGCCGAATCGAGATCCGGCACCGTGCGCTGGGCGAAATCGACCAGGAACGGCGCGGTCGCCCAGTCCTTCCTCTCGTCCTGCTGCGCGCGGTACAGCTCGTGATGGAAAGACCAGAATGCTTCCGGCTGCTGGCGATAGACCTCTTCGGCCGCCTCGGCCGCCAATTCGGAGCGTGGAATCACGAGCTTATTCAAAAACGTGAATTTCACTTTGCCGGTATCGATATAGTCCGCTTTCACTTGAGGGTATATGGTATCATTCCAAATTTTGCAGGCCGGGCATTTGTAATCGCCGAATTCCACAATCGTTACGGGAGCATCGGCATTTCCAAGCGTAGGCTGTCCCTCAAGATTGAACTCAACCGGAGGCTGGTTCGCCATCTCTTCCCGCTTCATTTTCTCCCCTTGCTGATTCAAGACATAAATAAGAACGCCCAAGACGACAATCGCAATGGGGATCATTAACAAAAAGGCGCGATCATTCCCTTTTTTTCCTTTGCGCGAGCTTGAAGCCGTGCGTGGTTTCGTAGTTTTTGCCAATGGATTCACCCTTTTCTACTTGTTTCTTCCTTTCTTAACTGTAATAGATATACGGGCAATTTTCCATTTGTTTTAAAAAATTTCTCTTTAAATCTGTGAGGTATGTCACTGTTTGTTAACATAATAATTTAAGTTATCATATTCAGTTATAAAGATAATAGGTTTTATATATTTTATCAATAAAAAAGGTCTGTGCCATAATCAAGCATACCGAAACCGAAAAGGAGTGTGCGAGTAATGGCAGACGAGTGGCGTCCTGAACTATATGACAGCAAGTTGGGGTTCGTGTCCGGCCATGGAGAACATGTGATTGGGCTGCTCCAGCCACAAGCAGGGGAAGCGGTGCTGGATCTCGGCTGCGGCACCGGCGAGCTTACGGCTCGCATCCGGGAGAGCGGCGCTCATGCGGTCGGCATCGGCAAGTCGGAGGCGATGGTTGCCCGGGCGCGCAGCAAGTACCCGGAGCTGCGGTTCATTGTCGCGGATGCCGAAAGTCCGCTGCCTGAAGCGATGGTTGAAGCGTTCGATGCGGTCTTCTCGAACGCGGCGCTGCATTGGATGAAGGCGGCGGATCAGGTACTCGCCGAGGTATGGCGATGCTTGAGGCCGGAAGGGCGCTTCGTCGGGGAGTTCGGCGGCCGTGGAAATATCCGGACGGTAGAGGCAGCTATCGAGGAGGTGCTGCTGGCCGAATACGAAATCGAGGCTTCCGCCTTCCATCCGTGGTATTTCTATTCTTTGGGGGAATACGCCGCGCGGTTGGAGGCGGCTGGCTTCCACGCCGATGCGGCCGTTCATTTCCAGCGGCCCACCGCGCTTCCGGATGGCGATGCCGGAATGGATTACTGGCTGGAGAGCTTCGCCAAGCCCTTCGCCCATGCCGTGGGGGAGAAGGAGTCGGGCCGCCTGTTCCGCCTCGTTAAGGAACGGTGCCGGCCTTCGTTGTACAGGGACGGCAGATGGACCCTGGACTACGTCAGGCTGCGGTTCGCGGCGCATAAGCCGCAGCGCGGGTGAAGGATAAGAGCGCGAGCGGATTGTCCGCGCCGCGCTCTTATCCTGGCGTGCAGCTTGGAGCGGCAACGAGCCGAGGCTTAATGGCCGTGGCTGCCATGTCCCGCGCCGGACTGGGCCTCGATTTCCAGAAGCGCGTCCAGGGCGCTCTGCACGCTTGGCATCACTGTCTCCGCCGCTCCGGTAAGCCAGGCCGCATTGAACGGACCTTCCACAGGGGTCTGCTTATAGCGGGGACGAACGGCTTCGAGATACTCCTCTACCTGCGGCGGGACCTTGCCTCCGCTCGTCCAGAGCAGCGGAGCGTGCTTGCCCAGATGGGCGAACGGAGCCTGAATGACCGCCAGTTCCTTATCTCCTTCACGCACGAAGGAGAAATTGTGCCCGGGCGCCGTCATTCCCCATCCGAAGCCAGTCTTCGGATCATGGTACTTGGCGAACGCGATCGCCAGATCGATCGGATGGTCGGCTTCGATCCGCTCCACTCTGCCGAATGCTTTCAATTGCTCCACGACTTCCTCCGGAACGACCTCCTTCGGGCCGAGCACATACATGACGGCCCGCTGCCGCCGCTTGGCGAGGGCGTCGGCGGTCGCCTGCGGAATGCCTCGCTTGGACACATAGAGCACCGGCTCCGGCATATGGGCAATCCAGTTGACCGCCGGCATCGCGTAGGCTGACTCCTCGCTGGAAGCGATAATGACCGAAGACGGCTGCTCCTTGCTTACGCGCGTGTAGTAGGCGTCGATAGCCGAGGCCACACGGGCCGGATCGTCGCCCGGAATCGCATCGACCTTCAGGCCCAGCCCCCGAAGCTCCTTCAGGATATCATCACTCACCTTGCCGACGACAATGACCTGAATGCCATTGTTATCAGGTGAGCCGACAGGCTTCAGCCGCTTGAGCTCGGCCAGCGTGTCCTCGGGAATGCCTTCGGCATCGAGATAGAGCAAGGGCCCGTTATTGGGGAAGTGGATTAAATCCGCTGCCGCCATCGCAACGGCCCAGTCCTCCTTCGGGGCCAGCACGACGGCGTTCGGCCGCTGATCATCCGTGCCGGCCGGCCACACCGTACGCGATACGTAGACCGCGGCCTTCACCGGATCGTTTGTATTGATGCGAACCATATTTTTCATGGCAATCCAAGGCGCATCATGCGCCCGCTCCTCCGCCAGAGGCTCCCCGGCATGAAACGCGGCCTCTCCCGATACTGGCTCGCTCTTCTCGCAGCCGGGAGCAAGCAGCAGGACGCCGGCGACTAGGACGCCGGCCCGCAGGAGGCGGACAGGCTGCCTGAAGGGCTGCCCCTGTCCCCGCATCGCCAGAAGCATCCGGCTCCATGCCGATCCCCGGGCCCTGCGGCGGCTCGAGCGATCGCCTTGTTCGATTGTCTTCATTCCAAAGCCACTCCTTCCATCATTCATTCTGTAAAGTTATTTCCATACTTGTTGCCATTTACACGACCCGCCTCCGCCTGCTTGTTCGCTCGCAATCCGCCTGTCCTTCCTTACCCTGGCGCTCCGCAATTCCAACCACGTGCGCCCTAACGGCAAAAAAGACCTCCCCTCGCGTCTCCTCCGGAGACATCAAGGGAAGGTCTGATATGCGAAAAGCGAGCCCGGTTTTATTTGGCGCCGGCCGCGTCTTTATCTTTGCCGAGCAAAATGGTCAAGCCCAACAGCGTGACAAGGATGGTTGCTCCCATATCCGATAATATCGCAATCCACAGCGTGAGCAGCCCTGGAATGGTGAGCAGCAGCGCGGCAATCTTCAAGCCAAGCGCGATGCCGATATTCCAGCGGATAATCCGGTTGACGTGCTTCGAGATCCGGATCGCGTTCGGCAGCTTGCCGAGGTGATCCTGCATCAGCACGATATCGGCGGTCTCGACGGCGCTGTCCGTCCCTTTGCCCATGGCTATGCCGAGTTGGGCCGAGGCAAGCGCAGGCGCATCGTTGATGCCGTCGCCGACCATGGCGACCTTGTACTTCGCGGCCAGCTCCTTAATCTTGCCGACCTTCTGCTGCGGCAGCAGCTGCGCGAACCAGTCGGTCACGCCGACCGCATCCGCGACCTGCTTCGCCGATTGGGCGTGGTCGCCCGTAAGCATCACCGTATGCTTCACGCCGGCTTCATGCAGCGCGGCCACGGTAGCGCGGCTCTCCGGACGAATCTCGTCCGCGAGCCCGAACAAGCCCAACGGCTCCCCGTCCTGCTCGGAGACGACGGCGACCAGGGTCAAGCCCTTCGCCTTCATCCGTTCCGCTTCGTCCCGGGCCTGCCGGATGCGATCGGCAGCCGATCCGCTCGCCTGGACAAGGTCCAGCACGCGCTCGCTGCCTACCCAGTACGCGGAACCGCCAACGACCGCCCGGATGCCTTCCCCGGGCACGGTCTCGCTCTCCGACGGCTCTTCGAACTCCGTCTCTCGCTTCCCTTCGAGATGGCGAATAATCGCCTTCGCCAGCGGGTGAAGCGAAGCCTGTTCGACCGCACCGGCAATCCGGTAGAAGCGGACGGCATCATAGACAGCTTCCTCGTGAACCGCCGGTTCGCCTTTGGTCAGCGTACCGGTCTTGTCGAAGGCCAACGCCTCGATTTTGCCGAGCTGCTCCAGATGAACGCCGCCTTTGACAAGAATCCCGTTGCGGGCGTTCCGGGTGATGCCGCTGACAATGGCGATCGGCGACGACAGCACCAGGGCGCACGGACAGCCGACAATCAGCACCGCCAAGCCTTGATAGAGCCATTTATACCAATCCCCGTCGAAAAACAGGGGCGGGATGACGATGACAAGCGCCGCGACCGCCATAATAATCGGGGTATACACCTTGGCGAAGCGATCGATGAACAGCTCCGTCGGCGTCTTCGTGTCCTGCGCCTCCTGCACGAGGTGCAAAATTTTGGCGAGCGACGAATCCTCGTATGCCTTGTCGATCCGCACCTTCAGTACC
The DNA here is from genome assembly GCF_021654795.1 of Paenibacillus dendritiformis. Classification (NCBI taxonomy): domain Bacteria; kingdom Bacillati; phylum Bacillota; class Bacilli; order Caryophanales; family Paenibacillaceae; genus Paenibacillus; species Paenibacillus dendritiformis. The sequence goes on along the minus strand of NZ_AP025344.1, from coordinate 367,089 downwards.
CCGTCCGTATTCACGCTGCCCCCGAAGACGGCGTCCTGGACTTCCTTGGCGACCGGAAGCGACTCCCCCGTAATCGCCGCTTCATCGACAGCGCTGCGCCCTTCCATAACCGTCCCGTCGGACGGAATCTTCTCGCCCGGGCGGACGAGGACGATATCGCCAACGGTCAACTGCTCAATCGGAATCGATACCGTCTGCCCATTCCGGATGACGGTGGCTTCCTTCGGAGCGACGGCAAGCAGCGACTCCATGGAACGGCGGGCCCGTTCCATGCCGTAGCCTTCCAGCATCTCATTTAGACCGAACAGAATCGCGACCAGCGTCGCTTCCTTCCATTCTCCGATGAGCACCGCCCCGGTCAGCGCGACCGTCATCAGCGTATCCATCGTAAAGCGCAACCGCAGCAGATTGCGGGCGCCCTTCAAAAACGTAACATAGCCGCTGAGCGCCATCGCAGCCAGATAGATGACAATGAGGACGGGGTCCGGCAGCCGGCCGTCCAGTACAAAGGTCGATAAGTACAAGACGCCGGAAATGCCGAGAAACCATTTCATCCGGTTCATATTGCCATGGCTGTGATCATGTCCATGGCCATGTCCTTCCGCATCGTGATGCCCGTGATCATGGCTGTCCGCTCCCTCGGAGCAGCAGCCGCTTCCATGCGAATGGCCGTGGGCATGGCCGCCTGCGGCCGCCGCTCCGCCTCCGTGCGATGCTTCCACCAATCGCGCCCCGTCTGAGCGGAGTATGCGCCGCACCTTATCCATATCGATTTGGCGGTGCATTTTCAAGGTTGAACTGTTGTAGCTGAGCACGGTATCCTCCCCGAACTCCAGCTTGCGGATTTCCTCCTGAAGCCCGGCCGCGCAATTGGCGCAGGACAGTCCTTGCACTTTATAGACAACGCGTTCGTCAACTTCTGTTCTCTCCCGCTCCTGTGTCTTCATGGCAATGCTCCTCCCTCATATGCTCCAATGTCATGCGAATCAAGGTCCGAATATGGTGGTCGGCCAGGGAATAGAAGACATTCTTCCCTTCCTTGCGCGAGGTCGCGATCCCCAGCGATTTCATCAACCGCAAATGATGCGACGTCGTCGCAATCGACTGCTTCGTCAGAATGGACATGTCGCATACGCACAGCTCGCCTCCCTCGTCCAGCAGCCATGCCATCTTCATTCGGGTCGGATCGGACAGCGCCTTGAACATCTGCGCCATCCCTTGAACCTCTTCTTCCTCCACGCGTCCTTGCAGCTTCCGAATCTTCTCCGCGTCATAGCATACAATATCGCACACGTCGTCTTTGCTTGTACTGGAGCCATTCATAGCGGCCTGCTGCCGTTTCTCTTCCAACAAGGTCATCACTCCATTCCATTTCGTTATGCGGGCACCCAATATAGAACATGAAATCGTAAAAGGATAAGTAAAATGGAGCACTCTTCAAACAATCAAACGAATGATTGAATATGTCCTTATCTGTACTATATCCGATCTCCCTCTAATATTCAAGCGATTGTTTGACTATAATTTTATTTGTATGCGGGCTGCTGTACATCCGCACCAAGCCGGGCATGTCTTCATTATCTCCCAGTTTCCCGTTTATCTTGTTATACAGCACAAAACCGCCAGGTACGAGGGACGCCCTCCTGACGGTTCTCTTCCCTATGTTCCTGACGCCCCCAGCGCCTTCGTCCGGGGGAAGGAACCTCCGATCCCGGTCGCCTGCCCGGCGAGCGGCTTATTCCCGCAGGCCCTGCCGCTCCGCCCGCATCGCCTTCCACAGCGGCACGGCCTCCTTGTCATCGACGGAGACATAGGGATCGCCTTGTATGTAATAACGCCACAGCTTGTCTACGAACTCTTCCGCATACGGAATATTGATGCGCGGGGCGGCGACGATCCGATCCGGGCCCGGATCTGCTCCCGCTTCCAGCCACAGCTCCTCGCTGACCGTCAAATCCAGGGCATTGCACCGCTTGTCGATATCCAGAGCCAGACAGAGCTTCCCGGGGCCGTTGCACAGGTCGGCCGGCTTGCGGGAGCGGATTGCGCGGAACGAGCGCATCCTCGCTTCATCTTCGGGCGTGCAGGGGGCCACGGCCCGAATGAGGACGGCCTCCGGCTTGTCCTTCTGCTCTGCGACCACATTCAGGCAGTGATACATGCCATAAATAAAATAGACATACGAAGTTCCGCCATCCGCGAACATCGGCTCCGTCCGGGCCGTGCGCAGCCCGCCGTAAGCATGGCAGCCCTTGTCCTCGGGGCCCACGTAGGCCTCCGTCTCCACGATCCGGCTGCGGATGATGCCCGACGCCGTGCGCCGGACGAGCACCATGCCGAGCAAGGACTGCGCCAGCGACACGGCGCCCATCCTATAGAGGGGCCGAGGCAGCCGTTCCCCCGGCTCGAGCGGGCGTAATATCGCTGACCCGCTCTTGCCCGCCTCGTCCTGACTTTTGATGTCCTTTTCCCTCTTCATCCTGCCGCTCCTCTCCTGCTCTTTTCCTGACGCTATGATGATAGCATATTTCTTCCCGCCGGGCAGGGAGTCAGTCACCCGGAAGCGCGCTTCCATTGTGCAACGGCGGGGAAGCGGACGGCGAGCGGCCGAGCGGTTCCGGCTCTGTATCGTCAGCGCAACTCCTCACGCTTAGCTGCTCCGGCTCTGAAGCTACGGCTTGACGTAGGCGTATCTCAAATCAGTCGCTTCCTTAATGCAATCCGATGTATCATACTCATCGTTATTGACGAGGGCGGTGACCGGATAAGCTCTCATACGCGCGGGATCATGCGGCACGAGGAGCCGGGCCAGCGCCTCGACCTCGGTTATCGCCGGATCGAGCCACGCATTGATCGCCTCCCGCTCCAGAATCGCCGGCATCCGCCCGTCGAACTCCGCCACCAGATCGTTCGCCCGGGTCATGACGAGCGTACAGGTGGAATGGGCCCGGCCCTGTGCGTCCTTCCATTGCTCATACAGCCCGGCGACGCCGAAAATGTCCCTTCCCCCGACCACCATCCGGACAGGGTGGGTTTTCTTCCCTTGGCGTCGCCAATAATAGAAACCGCTGCACGGGATAATACAGCGTTGGCGTTCGACAACCTTCCAATAGGCCGGATTGCCTTGCACGGAATAAATATCCGCATTCAGGGCGTCTTTGCCCCAGAACGGAACCATTCCCCAGCGGTATTCGTCCAGCAACCGAATTCCATTGCGCTGCAGCACGACGGGAATGGTCTGGGTGGGGCTAATGTTATAGCGGTGACGATAATGAATCATGACCTTGTCGACCTCAAAATGCTGAATGATATCCGGCAAATCGGCCGTGAGCGAGAACCTTCTGCACATCCTGCATCCTCCTTTTGCTTGTCCCTCTCCTACCTGCCCCCTTGATGCTTATCCCCTAGGGGCGTTCACAAGCCGTTTCCCTTGGGGCGCCGGTATCGGCATCGGCAACCCTTGGGGCCTCCGGCATCCGCGGCCATAGCAGGGCCGCATCGACGGCCCTGGCGCTGCCGGCATTGCCGGCCCTACCGGGGCCGGGCTCGGCACCCCTGGGGCCTTCGGCATCGGCAACCCTGGCGGGTCCGGCATCGGCAACCCTGGCGGCTCCGGCGGCCCTAGCATCGCCAGCAGTCCGGCATCGGGTGCTCCGGGATCGTGAACAAGAACTCTGCTTAGGTTTTGTAAAAAAAGGAAAGTTATGCAGACCAACACCGGATAACAACACTTTGCTCTATACCGCTAAGTCAGGCAGCCATCATCATGAACGGTCCGTATACAAAAACATCCGCGTTTGTCCCTTGCCTTCGGACTTGGAGAACGCCCCTTTCCGTTCCGCCCCCGCCAATGCTGCACAAGTGCAGCAATTTATCAGCGACCAAAATCCCCGAAAGGAAATCCTGCAAAACTACATCAATTTCAGCCCGCTTCACCTCCGGCCACGCTAAAATAGGCGAAATCCTGCAATCCAGCAGGAATTTCCGTGAAAAGGCCCGACGTGGACATAAAATACTGTAAATTTGCAGGATTGGCACCGATGGCCACTCCACTATAGGAAGTATGGAGAGCAAGGCCATCCGCAGCAAGCATGCCAAAAAGGCGCCCCCCATCCTAAAGCGGGGACGCCTCCTTTATTCCATCCAATGACTCCGCAGGGCGAACAGCTCGCGCAGCTCCGTCGTGGACATTTCCGTAATCCATTTATCGCCGCTGCTCATCACCTGCTCGCTCAGCTGGAGCTTCTGCTCGATCATATCATCGATCCGCTCCTCCAGCGTGCCAAGCGCAATGAGCTTGTGCACCTGAACGTTGCGGGTCTGGCCGATGCGGTATGCCCGGTCGGACGCCTGATTCTCGACCGCCGGATTCCACCAGCGATCATAGTGGAACACATGATTCGCCGCCGTCAGATTCAAGCCGGTTCCCCCGGCCTTCAGCGAGAGGATGAAGGCCGATGCGCGCCCGGCGTCTACGGGGCTCTCCCCCTGGAACTGCTCCACCATCCGGTCCCTCTCCTTCTTCGGCACGCCGCCGTGAAGGAATGGCACCCGTTCGCCGGTCTCCCGCTCCAGCACCGCCTGCAGGAGGCGCCCCGTCTCCGCATACTGAGTGAAGATGAGGCAGCGTTCGCCTTCCGAGCGAAGCTCCTCCAGCATCTCGAGCAGGCGGACCAGCTTGCCCGAGCGTTCCGGCCTCCATCCGGCCGGCCCTTCCTTGCGCAGCATCGCGGGATGATTGCACACCTGCTTCAGCTTCGTGAGGGCGGCGAGAATATGAGCGCGCCGCTCCAACATCTCCATCCGCTCGATCGGCGCGAACAGATCCTGCAGCGTCTGCTCGTACAAGGACGCCTGCTCCGCCGTCAACGGAACATACACCTTCGCCTCATGCTTCTCCGGCAGATTGAGCTGGATGTCCGGGTCGCTCTTCATGCGCCGCAGCAGGAACGGCTGCACCAGCCGCTGCACCAGCTGCATCCATTCCTTGTCGCGGGTGCGCTCGATTGGCAGGATGTAGGTCTGGCGGAAATGGGAGAGCGACCCCAGATAGCCCGGGTTCAAGAAATCGAAGATGGACCACAGCTCGGTCAAATGATTCTCGATCGGCGTCCCCGTCAAGGCGATCCGGTGTCTGGCCTGCAGCTTGCGAATGGCCACCGATTGCTTCGCATAGGGGTTCTTGATATTTTGCGCTTCGTCGAGACAGAGCGAGCTCCAGACGATCTGCCGCAGTTCCTCCCGATCCTTGAGCGCGAGTGTATACGTCGTAATCACGACATCCGCCTGACGGGCCGCAGCGGCAAAGCCTTTTCCCTTGGCCCGATCAAGCCCATAGTGCAAATGCACCTTCAAGCTCGGCGCAAAGCGCTCCAGCTCCTTCTGCCAATTCCCCATCAGCGAGGTGGGGCAGATGAGAAGGGACGGAGCCTTCTCCGGCTCCTCCTCTTGAATGCGGAGCATATAAGCAATCCATTGAATCGTCTTCCCCAGCCCCATGTCGTCGGCAAGACAGGCGCCCAGCCCGAACCGCCGCATGAAGGCAAGCCAGGAGAACCCCTGGAGCTGATAGCTGCGCAGCTGGCCGCGCAGGCCCGCAGGCGGTTCGCACAGCGGAATGGAATCGTGATGCTTCAGCTTATCGATGAACGTCTGAAGATAGCTGTTCAGTTCCAGCTCAAGCCGAAGCGCATCCTTCCGCTGCAGCGGATCCTCGTCTTCCAGCGTCTCCTTGTCGGCGGTGAGCTGCAGCTCCAGCACTTCGCCCAGCGACAAGCCTTCCCGCTCGGCCTTCATCATAATGCGCCGTATCCGCGCCGCTTCCTCCGGATTCAGCGCCACCCATTGTCCATTCTGATAAATTAACCGCCGGTCCTCTTCAAGCAGGGCGCGGAACTGCTCCTCCGTGAACTGGGAGTCGCCGATAGCGAGCTTCCAATCGAACTGCATCATCTGCTCCAGTCCGATATAGGACGTCCCGGCGAAGCCGTTCCCGGTGAGCTTCGCCTTCAGCCGCGTCTGCAAGCGGCGCGCGCGCTGCCACCAGGCCGGCACGGCGACCAGAATGCCCGCATCGGTCAGAATAAGACTGCCCTCCGCCAGGAACTGCCATGCCTCCGCCTCGGTGAGCAGGGTCTTCAGCCCGCCGCCCTCCTCCGGAGCGAGCCAGGGGAGGAGACGGACGATTTTGTCCGTCTCATGGTGTACCCGGCTGTCGACATAAGGCTGCCACGCCTCCGGGAACGCGCCTTCCGCGGCGTCAGCCCGGTAACCCCGGCCTTCGGGCATATACGCGCAGGCCAACTGGACGGCCGGCTGCTCCTTGTCTTGGAGCAGCACGCGGAGCCTCCACGGGCCGCGATCCTCCTCCGGCTCGTCCAGCCGCAGCATAAGGCGGAACGGCGTCTCGTCCCTTACCCAGCCGATCGCCTCCAGCCAGTCGGCCTCCTCCCACCAGGCCGCAGCCCGTTCGGGAAGGCGCAGCGTCTCGATGCCCGGCCGAACCGACGCGATCATCCGCCATACGTCCGGATGATCGTCACGGCGAGCCTGAGCGTCCGCCATCAGGACGTCGAACCAGCCGGACAAGCCCGGATCCCCGAGAGAGACCGCCTCTTGCTCCAACGATTCCAGAGCCAGACGCTCTTCCATCGTCAGCTGCAGATCCCAGCCGCGCTTGCCCTGCTTCCACAAGTCGAATGACGGCCGGTAGCGGCCGTCCCGCAGCACTTCCGCATAGATATGGGCGGCCGACGCCGCGATGCGGAAGCTGTCTCCCCATGCAATCCCCGCCCAGCGGACGGAGATCGGCTCTTCCGCCAGCTCCAGGAGCATGACGGGAGAGACGGCAATGCCCAGGACGCGGCCTTCCTCCGCCTCGTCCAGCATCGTGCCGTAAAAGGAAGGCCGGTGCCAGCCGAACAGCGTATGCTTGAACGTCCGCAGAGTCCGTCTGAACTCCCCGTGATGAAGCAGAAATCCGCCCTGGCGGCGAGAGAGGCATTCCACCTTCCAAGCTCCCTGTTCCTTCATGTCAAGAGCGCTCCTTCTCGTAACTCTTTGTGCAGCGCCCGCAAGCGGGCGTAGCGGGCCGCGAACCGCACCATGAACAGCTCCCATGTCCCGGCCGAGCCGCAGGCTTCATAGAGCGGCTTCAACCGTTGAAGCAAGCGGGCCGCCTCGCGGTAATGCTCCTTCGTCCGTTCCTCGATATGGCGCTCAATCGCCTGGTGGAACAACGGCAGCAGCAGCTCCGGAGCGGCCCGTTCCACCGCTTCCAGTTCGCCGGACGCGATATCTGCGGGCGAGACCCGCTGAAGCAATTGAATTTCCGCCCAATCGCGGTACCGCCCCTGTTCCAGCAAAAAGGAAGACAAGTGCGGAGAAATGCCGGGCAGCAAAGAAAGGACGAGCGCTTCCAGACCGTCCTTGTCCGGCATCCGTTCATAGACCCGCTTCCAAAATTCCCAGTATTGCTCCAAATCGGAGCCCTGGCCGGACTGGCGGATCAACGGAGCGAGGGCGCCGAGCCAACAGACAATCCGATCGTAGCGTCCGGAACGCTCATGCTCGCGCAAATAACCCCAGTACCGTCCGGGATCGTTGTGGTAGGTCAGTTCGCTCAGCCGCTTCACCGCCTCGGCTTCGCGACCAAGCAGCACCTCCAAATGAACCAGCGCCACCCGGATCGCGTCCCGGCGCCGCGGACGGAGCGACGAGACGGGAACGAGCATCCGTTCCAGCCTGCGGTGCCCCTCCTCCATCCAGTCCGGCCGGTTCAACACGGTCGACCAGAGCAGGGCGAGCACGTCCAGTCCGTCGACCGCAGATTCCTCCTCGGATAAGGCCACCGCTTCCGCGATCTCGCCCAGGGCGGCGACATGAGGCTCATAAGCGGCAGGGGTAGCGCAGGGATCGTAAGACTCCGCCAGCCGCCGCAGCTCCTCCATATAGGGCCGGACCGTCTCCGCAGCCGGAGCGTCCCGGCCCGGATAGCCCCGGGAGCTGCCTTGGCCGTATCGGATGGACAGCTGCCGCAGCAAGAAGAGCAGGACATGCATGCGGTATAACGGAACAACCTGACCGGGAAAGCGTTCTCCCTCGCGGTATAATTCATTTTGAGCCCAGGCCGCGATATCGGTCACCGGAGAATGGTAATCGGTGAAGGGCTTGCTATATTTTCGATGGAAAAAATCATGCCATTCCTGAGCCGGAGCCGACGGAGACAGACTCATCTGCCAAGCCTTCTTGCGCCGTTCGAGCTCCGCCTTATGCTCGGCCCGCTTGCGCAGCACCATGCGTTGGCGTTCCTCTTCGATATAAACCTGGCGGAATTCAGCCAGATACAATTCCGGCTTCTTCCCCAGCTCGTCACACAGCTGAAAATAGACGGCGGCCATATGCTTGCAGCCGCCCTCCTCCGGACAGGTGCACTGGCTACGCTTGACGGCGGTGCAGTTGAACCGGACGCGGTAACGCTTCGTCTCATACACTTCGGCCGCTATCCACTGATCCGGCTCTTCCCCGCCGCCGGCCTGTTCCTCGGCCGCCATACCCAACACGGCCCGCTTGCGGTAATAGCGCCAGCCCTGTTCCAAAGTCGCGTAGCGAAAACGGCGCTTCATCTGCTCGGTTACACGGTTGAATGTCTTAACGGATAATCCCAGTTGTGACAAGCGCACGTACCTCCACTTTCACGGCTTCTCAAGGAGAAGGCCGCATTCTGTATCCTTTCAGTTTACACAAAATCAACGAAAGATAGAAGAAAAGCGAACAAAAAATGGCCCATGCAGCGCAGCAAAGTTCGCTCCGAATCGGCGGGAACAGCCGAAGGACGCGCCAAAAAGAGGGCGTGGAAACTTTTCCGATCCGCCCTCATGCGCCATGCCGGCCTATCCTCTTATTTGGCCTTGATGCTCGTCGTGCCGAACTCCTTCACCTTCAGCCTCACATTGCACCGGATCTCGGCATCCGCGAAGATTTCATCCCAATCCTTCTTCCACTTCGTCCACAAGCGGGGATAATGAATGCGGACATGATCGCCCAGGCGAAGGACATCCGCCCGGTACTCCTTCTGCACCTTATGCAGCATGTCGGCGATGCGGGCTTCCATCTGCTTCGCCGCGTCCGCCTCGACCTGCTGGAGATACCGGGAGTCGAAATCGTCCCGCTCGCTCGACCACTGCTCGGCAAGCCTGCCCTCCGACTCGATCCGGATATCGAACGCAATCCTGCCCCTCTCGATACGTGAGCGAATATCGCTCTTGAGGGAAGTTATCTCATAGACGAAGATGTCCCCGGTCCTCTTGTCATGGGACTTGACAACACCGCCTTTGATGTCTCCGGTGATCCAGTTGACGGCCTCCAACTGCTCCTCATCGAGAAATCCGATTAGCTTCCCGGTCTTGCCATAGATGACCGAAGCCCCGGCCAGCTTCACTTCTCCCTCCGCCGTAATGAGGTTCTGAAGCAGGAAGCTGGACGATGCATTGATCTCGTGAAGCACCTTCGTTAACGGCATCGGCGGCAGCAGCCGGCTGTTCCGGTACTGGTTGTCGCTGATCCCGGTCAGCCGCATGGCGGGGAACACGGTTTGGTCCTTGAGCTCCAATGTCTTGCGTGCCTCTCCCTTGCTGATGAACAGGCGGCAGCTCGGCCGAAATTCCTGCTCCCGCATGAATAAATCAAGCAGCTGGCGCAAACTGTGCGTCCGAGCCAGCTTGTCGCTGAGGACGATGACTTTATGATGCTGGCCGAAAATAGGGCGGGCGCGGCTCAAGGCGATTTCCCGCGTCAGTTCATGGAGTGAATCCCCCGTTACCGAAATATTGCGGTATTTTTTCTGAGTGCCCGGCTGTCCTTTTCCCGCCCCTGCGCCGCCCCCGGGCTCGACGACTTGGTAGGTCATCGTCAGCATGTTTTTTTTCGAATAATCGCCGCCCTCTTCCTCCAGACTTTGCTGGAGTTTCGTCTCCTTGCCGATATCGACCGCGGTCCCGATCGCGATTCCCAGATCCTCGATCTCCCTGGCGCTCCAGCACCCTGCGGTCAGGAAGAGCAGCGCAACCATTGCACATGACAGCGCCCGCCTCCATTTATGTCTTTTGCCCATTTCTTACACCCCGCAGCTTCACAATCCCGAGCAGTACGACAGGCAGCGCGCCGAACAGCACGATTCCGGTATTCCCGATAGTATTGGCGAACTGGAAAAGATCATTAATATTTTTCGGAAGCATCGCGACAATGAACACGATCGGAATCATCGCGTACTGAAACGGGCGAAGCTCTGTGTTGAACATGATGGCCAACCCCTGAGCTGCCGCGTAATGCGTGATGACGTACGTTGCAAAAATTTGCATAATCCAGATGACAAGCATCAGCGACTCATACCGTTCGAAAAAAATGCCCGGAAATTCAAAGCTCCGGATTAAGGTGATCATGGGCCAAGCGCGGCTAATCACGCCTTCCACCGATAGCGCTCCGATCACCATGACGACCGTCGTGACATAGAAGAGAAGCGGAATCGATACCCCGAACACCACCGCATGGGCCGCTTGCCGGGGGCGAAGCATATACGCCTGCAAAATGAGCATGATCTCATATCCGGTGAACGACAGTCCTGTCGTTCTGACGCCCTTCAATACAGGCATGATACCCAGTCCAAGCACTGGGCGCAGGTTGCCCAGATCGAAGATTTTGAAGCTCATCGCGGCAATGACGACAAAGATAATCACCGTAATGGGAAAAATGATCGCGAACAATCGGCCGATAGCGGAAAGCCCCCCCAGTATCAGGTAAAGCCCGACCCACATAAAGGACAGAATGATGGCCCACCGCGGGGTCCCTTCCAGCAGGAACAAGACCGTCACTTCAGCCAGCGAGCGTACCACATGTCCGGACGTGGCGATAAAATAAGCAATCACGGCGAGGTTGAGGATTGGGGAGAGCCATTTGCCCACAATCGATTCGCTGTATTCATAGAAGGTTCGCCCCGGAAAATACTCTCCGAGCTTGACGAGAATGATGCCGGCCAGCATCGCCAGCAGCCCGCCGAGAATGACGGAAAGCCAAATATCCGGCGTCTGCACCTTCTCGGCCGCTTGCCGGGGCAGCGTCAGGATGCCGACCCCCAGGATGAAGTTGCCGACGAATACGGCCGCTTGCTGCGTCGTGATCCCCTGTTCTCCGCCCATCTTCACGCTTTTCATTCCTCCTGCTCCTTTTTGCGTACCGGATCCTGGACATGCAGCATCTTCGGCCGGCGGGTCATCCAGCGCAGCGGCGCCCGCACGAAGTAATCTTTCCAATCCCGGAGACGGTAAGGGGCCGCCGGGCTCACGTAAGGGAGGCCGAAGCTCTTCAGCTTCACCAGATGGCTGCAGAGCGCCAGGAAGAACAGCACGACGCCATACAGGCCGAGTACGGCGGCAAAGAACATGGCGCCAAAGCGGAGCATCCTCAATGAGATGCCGGCGTTGTACTGCGGAATCGCGAAGGAAGATATCGCGGTCACGGCCACGACGATAATCATGATCGGGCTCACGATCCCGGCTTGGACCGCCGCTTCGCCTATGACCAGGCCGCCGACAATGCCGATCGTCTGACCGATTGGCTTCGGCAGGCGGAGACCGGCTTCCCGCAATATTTCGAGGGCCACTTCCATAATCAACACTTCGATCAGCGACGGGAACGGCACCCCCGCCCGCGTCTCGGCGATCGACAGCGCCAGCTTCGTCGGAATCAATCCTTGGTGGAAGGAAATGAAAGAAATATATAACGATGGGCCGAACATCGAAATAAATGCCGCAAAATAACGAAGGATGCGAAGCAGCGTGACGGGCATCCAGCGTTCATAATAATCCTCCGGGGTCTGCAGCAGCATATTAAAGGTGACCGGAACAATCAGGGCGAACGGGGTTCCGTCCAAGATGAGCGCCACTCGCCCTTCCAGCAAGGCGGCGAGGACGCGGTCGACCCGCTCCGTGCTCTGCACCTGCGGGAACGGAGACAGGAAGTTATCCTCCACGATTTGCTCGATATACCCGGTATCCTGAACGTCGTCCAGATCGAGGCGCTTGATTCTTGCCATGACCTCCCGGACAAGATTGGGATCGGCGATATCGGCAACATAGGTAATCAGCAGTTCCCTTTTGACCCGCCTGCCGACGGGCACACAGTCAAGAACCAGGTTATCGTTGTTGCCATGCTGCCGCAGCAAGGCAAGATTCTGCTCGAGGCTCTCATTGAAGCCGAGACGCGGCCCTCGTACCAATAATTCCGACGGCGGTTCCTCCACACTTCGCCCATATACTTTTCGCGTCGAGAGAACAAGCGCCCCAGGACACTGATCAAGTAACAGCACGGTGTTGCCCCGCTGCATCTCCGATACGGCCTTGTCCAACGTGTTCACTTCCTCCACCCCGCTGACCGTTAACGCATGCCGCACGATGAATTGCTTGGAATACGGAGGCTTGGGGGCTTCCGGACGGCCCTCCGTCAGCGCCAAATCGGTCATGAGTGATTTCAAGACATGCGTCTCAATCAATTCCTTATCCGAGATGCACTTGATGAAAAAGATTGCTGCCTGCTGATCCGACTTCCCCAGGCAAAACATGCGCAAATCAAAGTCGCTTTGGTGTTGAAAATAAGTTTGGATCCGGGCACTGTCGGCATGCAGATCACCCGCAAAATTCAAATCCGGATTGTCTTCTGCTCCGCCCTCCTGCTCTGATCCCTCCTGTTCCGGATGCTTGGTCTTGCTTAGGGCCAGGGAGATTCCATAGGGCACGCACAGCCCGATCGCCGCCTGGAGCCATATTTCCCAGCCTGGAAAATAGGATATTATCGCATTCCACATTTGTGATCACCTGTAAGTACTATGCATCGTTGCCAATCATCCTATTCATCTGCCCGGCATGAGTCCGCATGTCTTCCATATAAAAAAGCCGACTCCGGCAATACGCCGGGGTCAGCCTTCCATGCGTGTTTTCATTTGGTCATCGCCAAGCCGAGCTCGGGTCTTTTCAACGGATCTCATTCCTTGATCATTCGCAAAGAGGATTCGCGCACAATCAGCCGATGAGGGATGATGAGCCGATTCTGCATCGGCTCGCCTTTGATCGACCGGATCAAGGTCTGGGATGCGGTATAGCCCAGTTGATAGATGCCAATATCGACCGAGCTAATCGGCGGCGTCGCCAGCTCAGACAGCGGAACGTTGTTGAAGCTGACGAGGCTCAGATCATGAGGCACCCGGTAGCCGAGCTCGACCAAGCCCCGCAGCACGCCGAAAGCGACCGCATCGTCGATAGCGACCAGCGCGGTCGGGCGCTCCGGCAGGCTCATGAAGAACGACATGGCCCGGTAGCCGCTCTCCTGCAGGAACTCGCCTTCCACAATCCATTCCGGCCGGCCTTCAATGCCCGCCTCCCTGAGCGCGGACTGATATCCCTCCATTCGATCCTTCGAGATCGTGAGATTCGAAGGACCGCTTACGAAGCCGATGCGGCGGTGCCCCTGATCGATTAGATGGCAGGTCGCGTCATAGGCGGCCTGCCGATTATCATTATTGACGGATAAAATATCCGGATGCTCCTCGCTGCGGCCAATAAGCACGAACGGAAATTGCTGCTCCTTCAGGAACGCTACGATCGGGTCGTTGCGCCGGGAATAGAGCAGGATGACCCCGTCAACCCGCTTGCCCTTGACCAGCCGGGTGACAGCCTCAAGCTCCTCCTGCTCCGTCGAGCCCGTCGTCATCAGCAGATCGAAGCCCGCGCGGCTCGCTTGCGTGACCAAGCCGCGCATCACTTCGGAGAAGAACAGGTTCAGAAATAATTCCTCCGCCGGGCGGTGAAGCAGCACGGCAATCGTATTGCTTACTTTGGAGACCAGGCTCTTCGCCATCACGTTCGGATGATAGCCGAGATCGGCCATCACTTCGCGGACCCGCTGCGCGGTCTTGGCACTGATCCGAGGGTGGTTGGATAAGACTCGCGATACCGTCGAAGGAGAGACTCCCGCTCGCTTGGCGACATCGATGATCGTTACGGACATAACAGCTTCCTCCTTCGTCTTGCATCCACAATCCTTCCATTCCCTTCTTTAATAATATCGGGGTTCTTCAAAATGTCCGCTTTATTTCAACAATACGGAGCTGTACGGGGGCAGCGTCAAGACGCCGCCGCGCAGCGCTGCCTCCTCCTTCGTCGAGCGGACGATCTCCCGGAACGGCAGATCCGGGCGGGCACCGAGGTCGACGGTCTGCTCGCGGGCGGACAAGTTATGAAGGACGAGCACTTGATCATCCTCATTGAGGCGAATGAAGGCCAGCACTTCATTCGGCACGCCCGCATACGGCAGGATCGCGCCATCGGCCAGCAGCGGCTCCTCGTTGCGCCACGCGATCATCGTCTGGTAATGCCGCAGCAGCGAGGATGGATCCTTCCGCTGCTCCTCGACTGGCACGACGCCGTTCGCATGCTTCGACGGCTGCCAGCGGGTCTGTCCCTGCGCCTTGCTGTCGGAGGACCATAGCAGCGGCTCGCGAATCTGCTCATCCGGCTTCACCCCGCGCATCCCGATCTCTTCTCCATAGTAGATGAACGGATTCCCTGGCATCGTCAACAAGAGCGAGGCCTCCATCTTCGCCCGCTCCGCATGGCCGTCCAGCTCGCTCATGACCCGGTTCTGATCGTGATTGGTCAGGAACGGGGCATCGACGAAAACGCCGTCCGATTGCTTGCTATAGAAGGAATACGTCTTGCTTAGCACGGACGGAATCGTGGAGGCGCGCTCCAGCTTGGCGGCGTTGACCAGCATCTTCGCCAGATCGAAGTTGAAGCCCGAATCGAGCGCGTGATCCAGATACGGCCCGACAACGCTGGCGGCATCCCATATCTCCCCGATCAGATACGCCTCGGGATCGGCCTCGTCGAGACCGCGGCGGAATTCCTGCCACCACGCCTGATTCTTCTTCACCACATCGGGATTGTTGACCGACGATTGGAAGTCTTCGTAGATATGCTTCGCCGCATCGAGACGGAATCCGTCCGCGCCCTGCTTCAGCCAGAATTGTCCGATCTTGATCATCTCGGCGCGCACATCGGGATGATCCAGGTTCAGATCCGGCATCCCTTCCCAGAAAATCCCCAAATATTTGTTCTCCCCCGTTCCATGCCACGCCTGCTGCCCCCAGGCCCCCAATTGGGACTCCCCCGGGCGGGAGCCGTCTGCAAAAGTATACCATTCCCGGTAGGGGCTGTTCTTGTCCTCCCGTGCGGACTTGAACCACGGGTGCTCGCTGCTCGAATGATTGACGACCAGATCGATAATCACTTCAATGCCGCGCTCATGCGCCGCTTCCGTCAGCGTCCGGAAATCGTCCAGCGTTCCGTACTCCGGATTCACTTCATAGTAGTCCGTGACATCATATCCGTGATAGCTCGGCGACGGATGGATCGGCATCAGCCAGATGCCCTTAATGCCGAGTTCTTGCAGATAATCGAGCCGTTCAATGACGCCGCGCAAATCGCCGATGCCGTCGCCATCGGAATCATGGAAGGATCGGACGAAGATCTCGTAAAAGACGCCCCGGCTCTTTCCCATCGCCGGCTGGGCGCGGTCCAGGACGAAGACGGATGTGCCTCCTGCGCTATCCCCAGGCTGGACCGCCGCTCTGTCAACCGGCGGATCGCGTTCCGGTTCCGGCTCCGTGGACGCGCAGCCCGCAGCCAGCGCCGCAGCCAGACAGATCCCAACCAAAGCGCCCAGCGTCCGCCGGAGGAAGCCGGCCGTGTCCCGGCGATGCCCGCATGGTCTGCTCCCCGGCCTCATCCCTTATCCGCTCCCGCCGTCAGACCTTCGACCAGGAAGCGCTGCATCGACATGAACAGGATCGTGATTGGCAGCGCCACGAGCACGCAGCCCGCGGCAAAGACGGTGAACTGCGTCGCGAACTGATCGCTGACCATGCTGTAGAGCCCGACGGCCAGCGTCTGCTTCTCCTTCGTGCGCAGCACCATCTGCGCGAAGATGAAGTCATTGAAGGCGCCGGCGAACGAGGTCACGCTGAGGAAAACGATCAGCGGGCGCGACAGCGGAAGGAAAATGCGGAAGAACACGGTAAGATGGTTGGCGCCATCGATCCGCGCCGCTTCTTCCAAGCTTTTCGGAATGGTATCGAAGTAGCCCTTGACCAGCAGATACCCCATCGCTGCGCCCGCAGAATAGACGAGCATCAAGGCCGAGTGCTTGTTCAGCAGGTTCATGTTCAACAACAAAATGTACACGGCAATCATGCTCATAAAAGAAGGGAACATGCCGAGTATGAACAGGAAGCTCATGATTCCTTTGCGTCCATAGAAGCGGAAGCGCGAGAAAGCATAACCGGTCAGCAGGACGAACAAGGTGCTGAATACCATCGAGACGACCGCGATTTTGATCGTGTTCACATACCAGTCGGCGAACGGGAACTTAATGAACAGCTGGCGGTAGTGCTCGAACGTGAGCCGATCCGGGATCAGCGATTCGCTGAACAGGGATGTCCCCGGCCGGAAGGAGGACAGAATTACCCAGATCACCGGATATAGGGCGAACAGAGCGATAAGAACAAGCAGGATATGAGTGATGACGGACCAGGTCTTTTTTTTCCATCGGTTCATCGGTAAACATCCTCCTCTCGGAACGAGCGCGTGCGCCGGAAATTCCATAACGAGATCGAAGCGAGAATGACGAAGATGATAATGCTGACGACCGCGGCGAAATTATATTTGCCGTTGTTAATCGACAGATTGTACAGCCACGTAATCAAAATATCGGTCTCGCCGGCAAATTGGTAGTCGCTATTGGCCGGCCGCCCGTTCGTCATCAAATAGATGACGTTAAAGTTGTTGAAATTCCCGGCGAACTGGCCGATCAGAATCGGCGCAAGCGAGAACATGACGCTCGGGAACGTAATCTTCCGGAACTTCTGGAACGGCGATGCCCCGTCGACTTCTGCGGCCTCGTAAAGATCGCGCGGAATCGTCGTCAATATCCCGATAATGAGCAGCATCGACACCGGGAAGCCAAGCCAGAGATTGACGAGCAGAATCGTCACCTTCGCCCAGACCGGATCGGAGAGCCAATTCGGCCCCTCCAGTCCGAGCCAGCGCAAATACTGGTTCACCGGCCCGAACTGCGCATTGAACATATTGCGCATGATGAGCAGGGAGACGAAGCCCGGAATCGCGAACGGCAGCATATACAGCGTGCGCCACATCGCCTTGAAGCGCGTAATCGGCTGCTGCACGAGCAAGGCGACCGCGAAGCCGCCGAAGAAGGTCGTCACGGTGGACAGGATGGCCCATACCACGGTCCAGGAGAACACGCCATAAAACGTTTTGGCCCAGGCGCTCAGCGCGAACAAGTCTTTGAAGGTGGACAACCCGACCCAATCCACCAGATTCGCGGGCGGAAGATTTTTCGGCGAAGAGTAGTTCGTGAATGCAATCAAGATATTGAATATGAGCGGCAGCACGCTGAAGAAAAACACGAATAAGAGCGGCGGAAACAGAATAAGCTGGGCGAAATTTTTCTCGAATACATGCTTCAATGATTGCGCGAACGTATGCGGCCGTCCGCCGGCTTCCCGCAGCGCTCCGTTCCGGTACGCGTCCCGAATATTGTAGATGTAGAGCATGATGAAGACGATGACGACAAATACGACAATGAGCCCCTCAATGAGCAGAAAGATGGAATGATCCCCGGCAACCCGCTGATATACCTTGCCGACCAGCTTCAACTCCTGCTTCCGTTCCCCGAGCGTAGCCAGGCCCCATAACGCATGCCCTAGATTCCGGAAAGCAAAATATAGTCCCCCGGCGTACATAGCCAACAGAACGAGGCCCTTGCCCAACTGCCGATTGTAGATCTGACCAGCGCCCATGATAAGGGCGGATAGCACGGCGGCAAGGCCGCGGTGTCTGTTCATGAGTCAATCCCCCCGATGAATGAGACCGTCACCCGCCCGCAAGCGGGAGGTGACGGCGCTCGAAGTGATGATCGATCTTATCAGCCCTGTTGGGCAATCGCGGTCTTGACATCCTCCACCGCTTTTTTCAGAATGGCCTCGACATTGCCGCCATCCCAGATCGGCTCCAGCGTAGCGGTCAACGGTCCCCATACCGAGCGCATTTCAATAATGTATGGCATGGCCTCGACGTTTTTGAACTGCTCCAGGAACGCCAGCGCATTCGGATTCGCCTGGATGACCGGTTCGTTCTCCATGCCGTTGCGCGCCGGGATGATGCCTGAGAGCTCGTAGTTCTTCACCATCGCTTCCTGCGAGGTCACATGATGGATGAACAGTTTCGCCGCATTCGGATACGGGGAGAAGGTGCTTACGAAGTAGGCTTTGACCCCGAGGAACGGCTTCGGCGCCTTCCCGTTCGGCATCGGAGGCAGCGGCGCCGCGCCGACCTCGAAGCCGAGCTTCTCCTTCGTGAAGTTGCCCAACTGCCAGATGCCGTCCATATTGATCGGCAGCTTGCCGGTCTGGAACAGACTTGTCTTGACGTCTCCGCTCGCGTCTGCCGCCTTAATCGGAATCGCTTCGCGCAAGCTCTGGAAGAACTGGAACGCTTCCACCGCAGCCGGCGTATCCAGACCGATATCGGCGGGATCGGTGCCGTTCTTGCCGAAGACATAAGCGCCGTTGCCGGCCATAAAGGCGTAGTTGTAGTAGAAGTTGTTGACTTCATATAAGAATCCGAACTTATTGGCCTTCACATCGTTGTAGTTTTTCGCGAACTCGATAATGCTGTCCCACGAGGCCAGATCTTCTTCCTTCACCAAATCTTTGTTATAGTAGAGCAAATAGGTCTCCATATTGCGCGGATAGCCGTAGATGATGCCGTCCAATGAGACCGCTTCCACCGCGGCCGGCGCGAAATTCTTCATCGTGTCTTCCGCGTAGAAATCATTCGGCATGACGAGCCCCGCAGCTACCGCTTCTCCCAGATGATCATGCGGCAGCACCATAATATCGGCTCCGAGTCCGGCTGGACCGTCTGTTTTCGCCTTTGCCATCTGATCGCCGGATCCAATCTCCTGGATCTCGACCGGAATGTCATACTTCTCCGTGAACTCCTTGGCCATCGTCTCCAGGAACTCCTTCTGCTCCGGCCCTTCCCAGATGACCAGCTTCGCTCCGGGCTCGGGAACAAGTTCCTCCTCGCCAGCCGCACCGCCGCCAGGACCGGTATCATTGGCCTCGCCCTGTGCAGCCGGCTCCTCTGCCGCTGGCGTCCCGCTATCCGGCCGCGGTCCGCACGCCGAAATCATCAACAACATCATGAGCATTACGATGAACAAGCTGCCAAGCTTTTTCCCCTTCATGTCCATACCCCTCTCCGTAATTGGTTCCGATGAAGTCGTGCTTTCGTGCAAACGTTTGTTTTTTTCGACGCATCATCTCTTCTTTTTTGTTTTCATGCTTAAAATTCCATATAAGATCCATTTTAAGAAAAAAATGAAAGATCTGTAGAGATGAACATTTGCACAAATGATGAAAATGACAAAACCCGCTTTGCAATCATAAAAATTACCTTGTGAAAACAACCGATTTTATATCTTGTGCACATCATCCGCTTCGTTGTTAGTTAAGACAGCGAGCCGCATCGGCCTGCCTCATTGCCCGATTCATTCAAACGATTGCACAAATGGACGAAGGACCCCTTCCCGTTCACATCATCCCCTTAACCGGCACTGCCTCCCCTGGGACATCGTTAAACAAAATAACCCCGGCATCTCTTCACTCAAGCTCAAAGAGAATACCGGGGTTGTTCGGCTAAGCCGCCGAAAGCATTGCCCTTAAATTGTCGTCTGTCTTAGTTGCATTGTATACGTTTTCATTGGCCATTGTCAATATTGCTTTTCATGCGAAGGACCGCAAAACCGTAGCCATCCAAGGCCAACTCCGGCGTGTCCGGCTTGGCGGCGATGCGGCAGCCTTCTCCGTATTCCAGCGACCATGATCCCTCTGCTCCCGTTCCCGTCTCCAGCCGAAGCCCGGCCGGAGCCTCTCCTGCATTCATCGCGATCAGGAAGGCAGCATCGGAGCCCGTTAATTCATACATCAACGTTCTTCCTTCCGCTTCGGCATGCCGGAAGCGAATGCGCGCGGATCGCAAGGCCTCATGCTGGCGGCGGAGCGCGATAATGCGCTGGTAGAAAGCGAACAGATCGCGGTCTTGCTCCGCTTCATCCCATGCCATGCAGCGGCGGCAGCCCGGATCCGCTCCTCCAGCGAGGCCGATCTCGTCTCCATAGTAGATGCAAGGCGTACCCGGATAAGTGAACTGGAACAGCGCCGCCAGCTTCATCGGGCGGACATCTCCCTCGCAGAGCGTCAGCAGGCGCGGCGTATCATGACTGCCGAGCAGATTGAATGACACTTCCGTCACCGGCTGCGGGTAGCTGGCCAGAATCGATCCGATGGAATCCGCGAACTCGCGGGCGTCCGTCGTCTGCCGGGCGAAGAAGTTCAGCACCGCATCCGTGAACGGGTAATTCATGACGGCATCGAACTGATCCCCCTGCAGCCACATCATCGAATCATGCCATATTTCCCCCAAAATATACGCGTCCGGATTCGCCTGCTTGACGACTTGCCGGAATTCGCGCCAGAATTGATGATCGACCTCATTGGCCACATCGAGCCGCCAGCCGTCAATGCCGATCTCCTCTACCCAATATCTCGCCACCTCCAGCAAATACCGCTTTACCTCCGGATGGCTCGTATTGAGCTTCGGCATCAACGGCTCGAAGGCGAACGTCTCATAGGTCGGCTTGCCGTCGACGACGCGCAGCGGGTAGTCTTTGACATAGAACCAGTCCGCATACGGGGAGTCGCTCCCCTTCTCCATCACGTCGACGAACGGAGGGAACGTGCGGCCGGCATGGTTGAACACGGCGTCCAGCAGCACCCGGATTCCCCGCTTATGGCACGCTTCGACCAATTCCTTCAGCTTGTCATTCGTGCCGAAGTGCCTGTCCACCTTCAAATAATCCCGTGTGTCGTACTTATGGTTCGTGGTCGCTTCGAAGATAGGCGTAAAGTAAATGGCATTAATTCCTAACTCCGTTAAATAATCGAGATGGTTCAGAACCCCTTGCAGATCGCCGCCGAAGAAATTGCCGGGCTTCGGTTCGCCGCCCCATGCTTCGGTCTTCTCCGGATCGTTGGCGGGATCGCCGTTCGCGAACCGCTCCGGGAAGATCTGATAGAATACGGCCTCCTTCACCCAGGCGGGGGCCTCGAACATATCATTCGGATGGAGAAACGGATACTCGAACGATTCGAAGTAGTCCCAAGGCAAGTCGTCGAAAAAACCGCGTTCCGTCAAATACGCCTGCTCGTCTTTCCCCTGAATCCGGAACGCGTAGCGCAACCGCCGGTACGGCGGACGGTATGCCGCCTCCCAATAGTCGAACAACGCATCCGACGCAAAAATATGCATCGGTATAAACTCGGTCGAATCTTTGAACGCATATTTGTCCACCACGATCGCTTCCGCCTTCACCACATCATCCCGCTTCGTGCGGAGCCGGAGATGGATCGTCTCGCGATCGTAGGCATACGACCAATTCAGCTTGGATCGATGATAGACCGCTTCCTTCTGCATGTGCCCACTCCCTTGTGCATTCATCTCAATCTGCCATAACCGAAGGCATGGCCCAGACAACAAAAAAAGGCACAGCCAGCGCGAAAAAATCACGAGGTTGTACCTGTCCGGTAGCATTGCCTTTAAGTTATTTAGCTGTATTATAGCCGGAACCGTCTCTTTTGGCTATATCTTTTACCGTTTTATGATTAATTTTTTCCTGGCCGGCTCATTCTAAGGATGTCAATCAGACCCAAAAAAGGATGATCTTCATGAACCGCGGCTCGGAGTTTATCACCTATCTTCAATTATGCTTCATCATGATGCTGTCAACCGGGCTCCTCAATCATGTCATCATTATTCCGATCCTGCTTCAGCAAGCGGGCCGTGACGGATGGTTGAGCGTTATTATGCTGATGCTTATCGTTCTGAGCTGGATACCGTTGCTCCAGAGGCTGCTGAAGGCCAAGGGGCAGCAAGCGTTGTTCCCTTGGATGAAGGAGAGGTTCGGCCCTGCAGTTGCCTGGTCCGTTACGGCCGTTCTCGGGCTGTACTTGTGGATCAGCGCGTTCGTTACGGTGAAGGATACCGTGAACTGGACCAAAACATCGTATTTGCCGCAAACCCCGTTATTCGTGGTGACGCTGGCGCTTCTGCTTCTCTGTATTTTCGGGGCGCTGGCCGGCCTGCGATCCATTGCCGTTTGTTCGGGGATCCTTCTTCCGTTCGTCCTCCTGTTCGGCTACTTCATCATGTTCGCCAACGCTAAATATAAAGACTACACCTTAATGTTCCCGCTGTTCGAGCACGGATATATGCCGGCGGTACGCGGAACGCTGTACATCGGAGCGGGCCTGGCTGAACTGTTCCTCCTGGTGCTTATCCAGCACCGGATTTCCAAGACGCCACGCTTCTGGGGTATCGCCGCGCTCGCTTTGATTTTAGGCGGATTGACGATCGGGCCGCTGATCGGATCGATTACGAACTTCGGCATCAAAGAAGCTGTCAATATCCGATACCCGGCATTCGAGCAGTGGAGATTGGTTACCGTCACCAAATATATTGAGCATGTCGATTTCTTGTCCATTTATCAATGGATGTCGGGCGCGTTTATACGCATTTCATTCATGCTCTTTTTGATCGTGGAACTGCTTCCGCTCCATTCGCTTTACCATCGGCTGCTGATGTGCGTATTTTCGGGAGTGACCTTGCTGATTGCCGTCAATTTGCATCTAAGCGATATGTTGTTTTTCAAAGCTCTTGAATTATTCGTGTTGCCCGGAACAACCGCAGGCTTCACCCTGTTATCCCTGTTCCTGGCACTGCTGAACTGGTTCCGTTCCCGGCGCGGCACGAAGCCGCGCCCCAAAGACTTATAAGCAAGGAGGCTGCAGACATGAGCGCCAATTCGTCACCTTCTTCTCCGCTTACGCTCAAAGTCATTCGCGATTATTTCGCGGAATGCTCCGATATCAAGTCAGAGAATTACGAATTCGGTCCGGCTGCAAAGCCGTTCAAACTCACCTTATTCTACTGCTCCGGAATGACCGATATGAAGCAGTTGAATCAGGCTGTCGTGCCGGCGTTGCAGCGCATGCTGCAGGAGGCCTCGTCCGTATCTCGGGCGATCGCGCGCAACCGGTTCATCCCCCTGCTTCCCATGCCCCCGGGAGCGAGCCTGACAGAGATGGAACGGAAGCTGTTCACCGGGGAGCTGCTCGTCTATGTGCATGGCGACAATGAAGTCTACTTTATCGATATTTCCGAGCGGCCGGAACGGCAGCCGGAAGAATCCAATACAGAAGTCTCCATCAAAGGCCCGAAGGATGGATTTACGGAAAATCTGGCAACGAATGTGGCGCTCGTCCGCAAGCGTCTTCGCACCCAGTCCGTGAACTATGAGACGTTTATTATCGGGAGGCGCTCGCAGACCGAGGTCGGCCTGCTCTACATGCAGGATGTCATTCGGCCGGATCTGGTCGATATCGTAAGGAAGCAGCTTCATGCGATTGATACCGATATAATCGTCGGCAGCTCCCAACTGGGCGAATTGATGCTGAACTCCAATTATTCCATGTTCCCGCTGATGGATTACATTGGACGCCCCGATTATGTGGTGGAGTCGCTGAGCCGCGGAAGATTCGTCATCCTCGTCGACGGCTCGCCTATGGCGCTCATCGGGCCTTCCAGCCTGTGGCTGCTCCTGAAGTCGCCGGAGGATGTTCATTTTCCGACTTTTTTCGTCGGCTTCCAGCGCATCATCCGCTTGTTCGGGCTTGTTATCTCCATCTTCATGCCTGGCTTCTGGCTCGCTCTTATCGCCTACAATGTGGAGCAGATCCCGTTCCCGCTCCTGGCCACTGTGTCGACGGCCCGAATGGGCCTGCCGATGTCTGCCACAATGGAATTGCTGTTCATGCTGGGGATGTTCGAACTGTTCCGGGAGGCCGGCATTCGGCTGCCTAAGGCCGTAGGGCAGACGCTGGCCGTCGTCGGCGGCTTGATTGTGGGAGACGCCTCGATCCGTGCGGGGCTCGCTTCTCCGACTACGCTGGTGGTCGCCGCCGTCACGGCCGTCGCTACCTTCACCCTGATCAATCAATCTCTGAGCGGAACGGTTAGCGTGCTGCGGCTTGGCGTGCTGCTGGCCAGCTCGCTGCTGGGGATGTTCGGCTTCTTCTTGTCGGTGATGGCCATTTTACTCTATTTGTCATCGATTATGTCTTACGGCATTCCGTACCTCTCTCCCGTCTCGCCGCCCAATTGGAGAGATATGTGGAAGGCGCTGCTTCGCGTGCCGCTCAATATCGACAAATACCGTTCCTATGACTTGACCCGAGGCCAGGACAATTCGAGAAAGGGGGAGGATTCTTGAGATGAATGCCGTATGGAATCGGTTGATTATTCTTCCGCTCGCGGCTATGCTGCTTCTCGTTCTGTCCGGCTGCTGGGACTCCAAAAATATTCAGGACATTAACTATATTGCGGCTCTCGGCATCGATTACGAGGGCGGCAAATACGTCATCTACACGCAATCCCTCGACTTCACGAACGTCGCCAAGCAGGAGACCAAAGCCAACAAGCCTGCTCCAATCTGGGTCGGACGGGGCACAGGCTTTACGCTGGACATGGCGATTAACGATATCTATAACATTTCCCCGCTGCGCGTACTGTTCGAGCATACATCCGCTCTTATCATTACGGAGAGAGCGATGAAGCATAATATCAATCATATGATGGACGCGCTTCGCAGATACCGTGAGGTTCGTTATACGCCATGGGTGTTCGGCACGAAGGAGCCCTTGGACAAGCTGCTCTCAGTCACGAATGTGTTCAATATATCGCCAATCACATCTCTGCTTCATCACCCGGAGGAGGTGTATCAGCAGAGTTCCTTCATCGCCCCGGTTCCGCTGCAGAAAGTGACGTCGGAGCTGGGAGAGCCGACTTCGTCCATTCTCCTTCCGTCACTGGTCACGCAGGATACGCAATGGGTTCAGAATGGAAAGCCGAGCGGACAGTACCTCATCAACGGAGCTTATATTATCGTGAACGGGGAAAATAAAAAGTGGATGTCATGGCGAGATCTGATGGGCCTGCGCTGGCTGACACGGAAAACGGCGCGGGCGCCCGTCGTCATCGGCCCGGAAAAAAAGCCGGTGGCCATCCTGTCCATGTATTACCCGGTGAGTTCGGTTCAAGTCACCATGAAGAACAACCAGCCCGTCTTTCGCATCAAGCTGAAAGTGTCCGGACACCTGGATGAAATGCTGGAAAATGTGAAGGTGGCCGAACTTCGCCGCCTGCTCAACGAAAAAATCGAGAAGGATATCCGCCAGACGTTCGAGAAGGGGTTAGAGTATGGCCTTGATATTTACAACTTGAAAAACGAAGTCTACCGCAAGAAGCTGAAGCTGTGGAAAGCGCTCGGCAACGGAAAAGAGATCCGCCTTACCCCCGAGTCCATCGCCTCCATCGAAATCAATGCGGACATTCGCCATAGCGGCGCCTACAAGTTCGTCAATCCAAAATAATCTTCCGAAAAGGGAAAGACCCTGTCAGACAAGACAGGGTCTGTTCCGCTTCCGGTGTCCGCCTTAGCTTGCCGCCGGAGCGGACGCGCTTAATGATTGCAGGATCGATTCCGGCAGCCACAGCCGGTTGTCCGTCAGCTTCGATTGCACCGGCTGCTTCTGGCCATTCACCTGAATCTCGCGCGAATTCAAGATATAAATCACGGTGGCATCGCCTTTGGTCAAGGTTACCGTCTTCGTCTTGTTGTTATAGACGATGTCGATGCCTGCCTCCTCCGCCTTCGTCCGCACCGGAACAAGAGCATCCGAAGCGGATGGCTTCTCCGGCGCCGTCTGCTGCCCCTCGCCCGCCGACAGGTCCAGCGAGAACTTGGCGAAGCCGTCGCTCTCCAGCCCGATGAATCGCATGCCTCCGGCCTGAGCCGCCGCTTCTTGAGCCTTCGGAGACGTACGGAACGTAACGTTGGCCTCCCCTTCAACCGGCACGAAGGTCCAGTTGTTATCCGCGGTCGGATTGATTTTTTTGTTCTTCGCGATGTAATCGATCAAGATCTGGCGCGTCTCATCCGGCGAAGAGATCACGATATTGGACCCGTCCAGATTCGGGAAGTTGCCTCCGCCGCTCGCACGGTAATTGTTCGTCGCCACCAGGAATTTCTGTTCCTTCGTGACCGGCTTCCCGTTATATTGCAGATTGACGATCCGGTGCGAATCCGGAGCCGCCAATTGGCCCTGCCGATTGTAGCGGACAGGCTGCGTCACGTCGATCTGATACGTCACGCCGTCAATGACATCGAACAGATAGGTCGGGAACTCATCATTGATAAGCGGCTGCTCTCCCGCCTTGCCCGGCACAATCTGGTTGAATTGCCCTGCCGCATGCTCCAGCCATTCTTTTACTTCATCCCCATTAAGCAGGACGACATTCACCGTATTCGGATACACGTACAGATCGGCAGCGCTCTTCACGGCCAGCGTCCCTGCCGGGATATCGGTGAAATAGCTCGGGCCCCAGCGTCCGCCTGCCTTGAACGGAGCAGCGGCTGAGAGAACCGGAATTCCTTCATACGAAGTGCCTTGAATATATTTTTCCGTATACCATTTCTGGGCGTTGGAGACGATCTGAACGGATGGATCGTCGCGCACGACGGAGAAGAAGCTGTTGATCGGCGCCGTCGTCTCCCCAATCGGCTGGCGAACATATTCGATCGTGCCTTGGTGATCCGCCTTCACGGCATCCACGATGCGCTGATCGGCATCGACAAGCGGCTTCTTATTCGCTTTGTCGTAGATCGGCCGGGCTTCGGACTGGCTGTCGACGACCGTCCATTTCCCGCCGGTCTTCTCCAAGGTCAGATCGATGATGCCGAGATGATCACCCCAGAATCCCGGCATGACTGCAGGAGTCCCGTGAATGGTTCCTTTCTTCACATCGACCCCATCGATGTTCTCGAAGTCCGGACTCGGGAAGACATTATGGTCATGCCCGAACATGACCGCGTCGATTCCTTTGACCTGGGTCAAATAGTAGACCGTGTTGTCGTCATTGCCCTTCCGCGGGCTGCTGTCGAAGCCGGAGTGAGGAATCGCGACGATGAGATCGGCGCCTTCCTGCTTCATCTTCGGAACGAACTTCTCCGCGGTCTCGATAATGTCCTTGACGACGACCTTGCCGTCCAGGTTCGCCTTGTCCCACTCCATCACCTTCGGCGGCACCAATCCGATGACCCCGATTTTCAGCGTAACGTCTTGGCCGGCTTCATCCTTGAATGTTCTCGTCAAGATTTCATATGGTTTGAAATAGTTTTTATCGTTATCCGGATTGTTGTCGCCATCATCGATGTAGACATTCGCATTCACATAAGGGAACGCGGAGCCCTTCAAGCTGCGATCGAGGAACTCCAGACCATAGTTGAACTCATGATTCCCGATTCCGGCCGCATCGTATTTCAGCAGATTCATTGCTTTGAATACCGGATGGACCTGGCCATCCTGAAGCGGCTTGATTTTGGCCGCGTAGTCTCCCAGCGGATTGCCCTGAATCAGGTCGCCATTGTCGAACAGCATGCTGTTCGCGGCCTCTTGACGCGCCTTCGCGATGAGCGAAGCCGTCTTCGCCAAGCCAAACTCGTCGGTTTCCTTATCCTGGTAGTAATCATGATTCACAATATGCGTATGAATGTCGGTCGTCTCCATCAACCGCAGCTTCAGCCTCGCCCCCTGCGAATCCGCCGAGGCCGCCATGGAGAATGCGCTGCTCAGCAGCATGACGGCAAGAAAACATGTTAACGCTTTCAATTTCTTCATTCCAGCAACCCTCTCCCGTTGTATTTAATCCCATTCCGGCAATCAAATGATACGAGCGCCTTTACAATATTTCATAACAATGCCGCTTCACCTATGTAAAACAATACTCTATCTCTTCCCTCCTTACGAAATACGATAGATTAGAGTCACATCATGAACGACTTGCTTTATTACTGTAACCTTTGTTCACGAATTTAGCAATATCCTGCTTCTCATTTTACAAAATAAAAAAATCTCTCTCTGCGACAGGTTATGAATGAAGCAAACGGTCTTTCATTTTATGAATTCGCTGATGCCGCAGCCTTCGTTTAAATAAGCCTCTACCGATCCATATTGGCCGAGGAGCTCATCCAGCACTTCTTCCAAATAATCGCGGCGAACTTGAAGCAAAGCCTTCAACCGATCGTGCGTGAGCCGGAAAAGACTTGTATACCGCAGAAAAGCCGCCGCTCTCTTCATACGGGTTTCCGTCAATGAATTGGACAGCATATAATGCAGCATGATCAATTCGCGGATTTGCGGCATACTCTCAAATGCGATTCTTCGATAGAAATCCTTCATCATCTTTTCGAGATCTATCGTTTCATCATCATCAACTCGAACCGCGTGTAATCCTCCTCGTGTTGAGAAATGGGGATGTTGACGATACCTCCAACATATAGAACGAAAGGTATCACCTTACCATAGCATAGCCGGCTTCCATTTGGGACGGAAGATAATATCTTCGTGACGCAGAAAATCCCCGATAAACCAAAGCGCAGTTCATCAGGGAATTTCAACGATGATTATGATTTGCCTGGCCGATAACGCGTCCCCACAAGGTGTGTCAGCGGCACCTTAAATCTTGTAAGCCTTCATCGCCTTGCGGATCTCTTTCCACGACGGGCGCTTGCCGTACATCAGCACGCCGGTGCGGTAGATCTTCGCCGCCAGCCAGCCGAACACGAAGACCGAGGCGAGGAGGATGACAATTGATATCCCGAATTCCCACCAGGCCACCTCGCCTGCGCCGAGGCGCAGCAGCATCGAGGTTGGCGTGAAGAATGGAATATACGATGATATTCGGACCAGCAGCGAATTTGGCGTCGAGATGCTGAAGATGGCAATATAGAACGCCGCCAACGTCAGCATCGTAATCGGCATAATCGCTTGGCCGAGATCTTCTGTCCGGCTCACGATCGAGCCGACCGCCGCGAACAAGGTCGCGTACAGGAAGTAGCCCAGCACATAGAGCAGCAAGCCGCCGCCTACGACACCCCAATCGATCATCGAGATATCGAAGTTAATGGCCTTCAGCGGCGCATTGTTATGCGGCAGCATCAGATTCCCGATCATGACGAGGAAGAAGAGCACAATCTGCATCAACCCGAGGATGAACATGCCGATAATCTTCCCGAACATCTGGGCGAGCGGCGAGACGCTCGTAATGAGAATTTCCATAATGCGCGAGCTTTTCTCCTGCGTAACCTCGGACGCGATCATATTCCCCGTCATCGTATTTGTCATGAAGAACAAGATGATGAGCACAGTGACGACCGCAACCGAGACCCCCTTCTTGGCAGGGTTCTTCTCTTCGCCGGCCTGACCGCCTTCCTTCAGGATCGTCTTGTTCTCGACTTGAACCGGCTCGTTCAATTGGGCGATCTGTTCCGGAGTCAGCGAATCCTTGACCAGCCACTCCGTCTTAATCAAGGTGAGCGTGCCCGTCAGCTTCGATTCCTTTTCCATGCCGAGCTCATCTTTCCCGGAATAGACGACAAGCGGAAATACTCCCTGCGCCTTGTCCTCGAACGTAATATACCCATCGATTTTGCCCGCCTGCACATCCTTCTTCAACTGCCCATCCGTCGCATCCGTATACGGAACGAAGCGGAAATCCGCCTTCTCCTGCTTGGCGTAATGATCGGTGAGCGACTTCGCGATGTCCGGATGCGGCCCGGAGACGACGCCGATCGTCGTCGGTTCGTTATTCGAGAACAAAGAGATAAAGTACGGGACGTTGGCCCCTATGCTAAGCAGCAGCGCGAGAATCAACGTCGAGATAAGAAACGATTTGGTCATAAGCTTGGTCCGCAGCGTAAATCCGATGACCGTCCATACATTATTCATTCGAACCACCTCCTACCGCCTTGATAAAGATTTCGTTCAAGGTCGGCTCCTTCACTTCGAAGTGCTGAATCGGACCTTGGGCGAGCGCCTTCTGCAAAATTTCCTGCGCCGCAGCCTCGTCGCTGATCCGGATGCGGTATCCCTCCTCCGTCCGGTTCACGTCGGCCACCCCCGGAATCGAGGCCAGCCCTTCCACTTCCCCGGCGGTCCGAAGGATCACCTGCTCCCGCGGGTAACGGGACTTCAGCTCCCGCAGCGATCCTTGGACGACCGCATTGCCCTTCTGCAAAATCGTCACATTGCGGCACAGCTCCTCGACATGCTCCATCCGGTGGGTCGAGAACAGAATGCTCGTCCCTTGGTCGCGAAGCTCCTTGACGGTCTCCTTCAGCAGCTCGACATTGACCGGATCCAGCCCGCTGAACGCCTCATCGAGAATGAGCAGCTTCGGCTTATGCACGATGGCCGCGATGAACCCGATTTTTTGCTGATTCCCTTTGGACAGCTCCTCAATCTTCTTGTTATAGTTCTCCGGCACATTGAAGCGTTCCAGCCAATATTTAAGGTTCCGGTCCGCTTCCTTGCGCGGCATTCCGCGCAATTGCGCCAAATAGGTCACCTGATCGCTTACCCGAATCTTCGGATACATGCCCCGCTCTTCCGGCAAGTACCCCAGCGTCCGCTGCAGCTCCGTATGGAACGGCCGGCCTTGATAGCGAATCTCTCCTCCATCCGGGTAAATAAGGCCAAGCACCATGCGCATCGTCGTTGTTTTCCCCGCGCCGTTCGCCCCGAGAAGACCGTAAATTTCCCCCTCTTCCACGTTCAGACTCAAGCCGTTGACGGCTGTCTTGTCCGCATATTGCTTCACGACTTGCTTCAACTCCAATGGCTTCATTCGCATCCAACCCCCTGATTCAACTCGATTATATACGACAAAATGTCATCCAGCTCGATGCCGGCCGTCTGCATCGGTATAATGCCGTTCTCCGCCAGGAACGCATCGGCCCGATCCGCCTGGCTGGCAATCAGCCGCACCCCATGCCGCTCCTGAAATACCTTGATTACGCCCGGAACGCCGGCATACTCCTCGGCCTCCCCTTCCACCCAGAATTCCTTCCAGGCATCGAACAGCGCATCCTTCTCAATGGCGAGCAGCACCTGCCCCTTATGCAGGAACAGAACATAGTCGGCCAGCCGCTTTACTTCCTCGATAATATGCGTCGCAATGACAATGGAACGTCGGCCTTCTTCCAAAAACGAATTCAAATCGTCGATCATCAACCGCCAGGATAGCGGATCGAAGCCGGAAGACGGCTCATCCAGCAGCAGAAGATCCGGCCGCGGGCAGATAGCCAGGATGAGATCGAGCTTGCGGCGCATCCCTTTGGACAGCTTCTTGAGCTTCGTCTTCGGGGGGATGTCATACCGGGCCATCAGATGATGATACAACTTCCAATCCCATCGCTCATGCCAGTAGGCGGAGAAGGCGGCCGCCGCTTCCGCGGTAAGATCGTCATCTTCGGAATTGGGGCTGTCTGCCACATAACCGATGCGGGCCTTGACAGACGTGTCCGGCTCCGGTTGATTAACCTGCTGAAAGAGCGCAACGGTGCCGCTGTCCGGCTTAATGAAGCCCATGAACATCCCCATCAGCGTCGACTTCCCGGCCCCGTTCGTCCCCACAATCGCGGTGACGCAGCCCTGGGGAATCTGTATGTTCAACGGTCCAATTTGCAGCTGTTCCCTGCCCTTCACCACGTCCTTCAATACTATGACCGGTTCGGTATTCATCGCATTCTCTCCTTATTCCGGATTACTTCATCTTCTTCTGCCGGATCAGATCCTCCAGCATATGCGATAGCTCGGCCGCGGGCATTTCTACCCGCATGGCGGCCTCGACCGCTGTCATGAGCGCTTCTTCCACGGCCCGCTTGCGGTAGCTCTCCCGTTCGCCGCTACCGACCGGCGCAACGAACGTCCCCGTTCCCTGCTTCGTCCGCAGCAGCCCTTCCGCTTCCAAATCCTGATATACTCTCCGAACGGTAATCACACTGCACCGCAACTGGTGGGATAATTCACGGATGGACGGCAGCAGCATCCCTTCATCGAGATAACCGCTCAAAATCAACCCGCGCAGCTGATTCGTAATCTGCGCATATAACGGTTCCGAGCTGTTCTCATTAATGTCAATCGGTATGAACACCGCCTGCCCACCCCCTGACTCTTCATATTGATATCATCACATTCTCCCCGTGCAGAGGCTATGAACGTCTAGCCGAGATCCCGATTGCGAATCGTATTCCGGGTGACGGCTATGCCGATAACGAATGTCTGGACAGTGACGCCCGCGGCGATCAAGCCGCTTATCCACGGATAGTGCTTGGCGATATAGAGGACGGCCAGCATCATGCTTCCCCCGGACAAAGCCACGATAACAGAGAGGGCAAGTATGACGAATATTACAATAAAGACGAGTCGGAGGTAGCCCCCGGCATGCCTGCCCAGTTCAAACTGGATGTAAATCGTCTGAACCACGATGGAGTACGCGGTCAGAACGAGCACATAGGCGATGAGCGACAGCGGGGAGAAGGCCGATCGCAGACTGTCGCTGAGCATCAGCTGGAAGGTGAAGAACACCGTCATATTCAGAACGAAGGCAACCGCCAGCATCATATAGCGTGATAAGGCGATCGTACCCGCATCAATCGGGAGTATGCGCAGCTTCCTGATCCATTTCGTATAAGAATCCTCCTGCAAATAGCGCGTGCTGCGCCGGGAGAAAAAGAAGCCTAAATTCGGCAAGGCGATAAGGTAGACAAGATCAAAAACGACCCGCAGAACTAAAGTATCGCCCTCCTGATTCGGTTTCAACAAGCCATTCAGCATCAGCGTCGAAATAGCCCCCATATAACCACTGAACAACAGCGTGAACAAGACCCCCCATTTAAAGCGAATCAGGTCCGTCTTGACCAGCATCCACGCATCCTTCCACTGCTTATTCACCGGTATCCCCTCACTTCTCGAATCCATCGATGGAGACTCAGCATCACCCGTGTCCTGCATCATGAAGGCGCAGGCTCCATGATCACTGTGCTCACTGTGTATATCTTTATACACAGTATACTCACTTCGTCATTTTAATGTCAATACTCATTTCTGGCGGTATGCGTTTTCCGGTTGACATCCATAAAAAAAGCATTCGGGCAAGGAATCGTCCTTCGTCCGGAATGCTTGATCATGATGGAAGACGGCACGAGGAAAAGGCCCTTATGCCAGGCTCCCTTAACGGAAGCAAGCATAAGGGCCTTGAATGGAAGGCGCAGCTAGCCGAAGATGGCTTCGATGACCGGCTTCGTGTGGCCGCCAGGGTACAGTATATAAAGAAGTACATATACGGTCACGCCCGTGATCGCTGTAATGAACCAGATGATCGAGGTGATTTTTCCGATTTTGCGATGAAGCTTAAATTTGGACCGGAATCCGCTAATCAGTGTCGTAATGCCGAATACCGCCGCCACGGTAGCGAGCACAATATGGAACAGCAGGAAAATGAGATAGATCGTCTTCAATCCTTCAGGGCCGCCCCAGGATGTATTGCCGACAAATATGGTCCGTGACACGTAAATGATAAAGAACAGAAGGGCGGCTACGGCTGCCGCGATCATCGTCTTCTTGTGCGCCTCGCGCTTGCCCTTGATGATAAGCGCCCAGCCGATCGCGACCAGAATCGCGCTTATGACGATAAATGTCGTGCTTACCGTAGGCATAATATTATACAAATCCACGAATGGTATGCCTCCTCTACCTCAACTCAGACTTGCCTTTCATTATAAACCAATTCTATCAATGGAGCTGCCCTTCCGGAAGAGTGTCCACAATATCGTCATCCTCTTTGCTTTCTCTGCGGTACCAATGAATGAAGACATAATAGAGAATGCAGCCGAACATAATCTCTTGCACCAGCTTCATCACGATTCCGCCCAACTGCTGATCCTCCTGCGGCGAGAACCAGTTGAAGAATTCAGGACCGTCAAAAGCGGCCAGCAGCTTGCTCGGATCGCCGGTTAGACAGTAGCCCATCGCTTGAATCCACGTTTCCTTGTCCACATAAGTCGCGTACAACGGCTCGCCCGCAAAAATAATAAGCGCGCACGCCGGCGTAATCAGGACGCCGTTCAAGAAGATATAGCCCATCTTCTTGACGTCCGCCAGCATAACCCACTCCGGGACCGGCACGACAATCGGCCACCACATGATCATCGCTGCTGCGAACAGGACAATATAATACACGATATGAACCGCATAATGCGTCATCACATAATCATGAATCGCAGGCACATGGTAGAACGAGAACAAGGCATTGAACAGCAGGGCCATGAGGATCGGGTGCATGAATCCTTTCAGCCGCCGCAGCGGTTTGCGATCGAGCAAGTACTTCCATAGCCAGGCCGGGATGCCTAATAGTATCAATGGCGGGACAATAATGTAGGTGATGGCCATCATCAGCATATGGAACGTCAGCATCATATGGCTCATGATGTTCAGCGGCCCCCCTTGGGCCAGATATAACAGCAGCACGCCGATGATGAACATCGACTTCTTGGATGCAGGCACCGGCTCAACCTGGGCGAACACTCGTCTATACGGGCCCGTAATTCCCAGATAGAGAATGATAACAAGCACCGAAGAGACAAGAAACAACGGACTCCATACATCATACGGGCTAAAGTATTTCGTTAATTCAAACAATCTCGTTCATCTCCTTCTCTTGCGGATGCCATCATTTCGCCACATTTTGCTCTATTACGGAAAAAGAGGCGACGCCTGTGCGTCCCCTCTTTCTAAATATCCGATTCGGCTTACCACCAGACCCAATATACGGCCATAATTATCGCCAGGAATGCGACGAAAGCTCCACCTATCATAAAGACAATGGGCAGCATATGGCCTTTGTCCTTCATATGCATCCAGTAGGCCATTTGAATGATCACCTGCAGAACCGCCATGACAAGAAGCAGAATATAGGTGAACGTTTTGTTCACGATACCGGCGGAAGCTACCATTACAAAGGCGATAAGCGTCAGTACGATGGAGAAGATAAAAGCAATAATATGCTTTTGCTTTCCTTCATGCTTATGACGGCGATTCGACGAGTTGGATGCCACGTTTTGAGCTGCCATCGCTTACCCCACCTTTCCCATCAAGTAGACAACCGTAAAGATGAAGACCCATACGACGTCAATGAAGTGCCAGTAAATCGCCGACACATACACTTTCGGCGCCGTGACCAGGTTGAGCCCTTTCTTGAAGAGCTGGCCAATCAGGATGGCAATCCAGACGACGCCGAAGGCAACGTGCGCGCCGTGGAACCCGACCAGCGTATAGAACGACGTACTAAAGGCGCTTGTCGTGAACGTATGGCCTTCGTGGACGTACTCGACGAACTCGTATATCTCCAATCCGAGGAAGCAGAAGCCGAGAACAACAGTAACGATGAGCCACGTAATCAAAGACTTGATATCCTTGCGGTGCAACGCTTGAACCGCGAACACGCTCGTCAAGGAACTCACCAGGAGGATGGCCGTGGCCGCCGCAATCATCGGAAGCTGGAACAGCTCGCTGGCCGCCGGCCCGTCGCCTATCTGATCGCGGAGCGCAAGGAACGTCGCGAACAGCGTGCCGAACAACACCGCTTCGCCGCCAAGGAAAAGCCAGAAGCCAATCACTTTATTGCGGCCGTCTAACGTCGCTTTTTCCGGTTCGTGAGGCCATTGGCCGTCAGCGTGGTGTGCAGGTGCGCTCATGCTTTTACCCCCTTTTGCTCCAACTCTTCCGGTTCAATATGATAGCCGTGATCGTCCTTGACGGAACGAATGACCATGCAGGCGAACGTAATCACCAATCCAAGAATCGCAACGAGATGGTTGTTGAACAGGAAATTCAAGGCTCCGTTATTAAAATCGTCCTTGGCGAACATGAAGCCGAAGCCGGCGATGAACAGGCCGACGGACATCATGAACGGCAAGATGGAAGGTGAAGGCATATGGATCGCTCCAACCGGTTCGGCCGGCGTCATCTCCGTACGGCCTTCCATCTTTTCTTTCCACCAAGCGTCATATCCGCGCACAAGCGGAGTCTGCTTGAAGTTATACTCCGGCGGCGGAGAAGGAATCGTCCACTCCAGCGTGCGTCCGTCTTCCCAAGGATCGTTGCCCACAACCTGCTTCTGACGGTGCGAGACAATGACGTTGGTCAGGAAAAGCAATACCCCAACCCCCATCATCAGCGCCCCGATTGTACTGATGAGGTTCATCGTATCGAAGCCCTGGTTCGGCAAATACGTAAAGATGCGCCGCTGCATCCCGATCAAACCGAGGAAGTGTTGAACGAAGAACGTCAGTTGGAAGCCGATCCAGAACATCCAGAACGTGGCCTTCCCTATTTTCTCGTTCAGCATCCGGCCGAACATCTTCGGCCACCAGTAATGGAAGCCCGCGAACAGACCAAGAATCAGCCCGCCTACAATCGTATAGTGGAAGTGGGCTACGACGAAATAGGTGTCATGGAACTGGAAGTCTGCCGGCGCCGCGGCCAGCATGACCCCGGTTACGCCCCCCATAACGAACGTAGGGATAAAGCCTACCGCAAATAGATTGGCGGTGGTGAACTTAATTGACCCGCCCCATAACGTAAATACCCAGTTAAATATTTTGATCCCCGTCGGAACGGCAATCAGCATCGTCGCTACCGAGAAGAGCGCGTTCGCAACCGGTCCCAGACCAACCGTGAACATATGGTGCGCCCAGACCATGAAGCCCAGGAATCCGATAAGCACGGTGGCGAAAACCATCGAGCTGTACCCGAACAGACGCTTCCGCGAGAATGTGCTCACGACATCCGAGATAATACCGAACGCCGGAAGAATCAAAATATATACTTCAGGGTGGCCGAACAACCAGAAAATATGCTGCCATAGAACGACGTTGCCGCCGTTCGGCGTATAGAAAAAGTTCCCTCCGAAGAGACGGTCGAACATGAGCAATACGAGACCTACCGTAACGGCAGGGAAAGCGAACAAAATGAGCGCGGACGTAATGAACGCCGTCCAGGTAAACATCGGCATCCGCATAAATGACATGCCCGGCGCACGCATGTTAATAATCGTAGCCAGAAAGTTAATCCCGCCGATCAGCGTCCCGAGACCGGAAATCTGAAGCCCGAGAACATAAAAGTCGACCCCGTGGTGAGGGCTGTAGTCGGTGCTGGACAATGGGACGTAGGAAGTCCAGCCTGCATCAGGCACTCCGCCCAGCAGCCAGCTCAGATTCAGAAGCACTCCTCCGAAGAAGAATGTCCAGAAGCCGAGCGCGTTCAGGAACGGGAACGCCACGTCGCGCGCCCCGATTTGCAGCGGCACGATCGCATTCATTAGGGCGAATATCAGTGGCATGGCGCCAAGGAAGATCATGGTCGTTCCATGCATCGTAATCAATTCGTTGAATGTCTGCGCATCCACGAATTCGAAATTCGGTTTGATCAACTGTATACGTATCAAGATGGCCTCAATACCGCCGATACCGAAGAAGAAGCCTCCGGCAATAAGGTAAAGAATACCTATCTTCTTATGGTCGACCGTCGTCAGCCAATCCATTAAGCCGCGATGACGCTTCACCGTGTGAGCCAAGGTCGTTACCTCCCCTAGAAGATGCTTTTCTATTGCTTATTGATTTCCTTCAGAGAATCAAGTTTGTATTCCGCCAGATATTTCACAATGCCGTCCAGTTCTTTCTCTGACAATACGCCCTCGAATTTAGGCATCGTATTCCCTGGCTTCACCTTCTGCGGATTCAGAATCCACTGGCGCAAATGATCTTCAATCACTTGCTGCTCAAGCGGCTCGTCGATCGTATCCCGGTTGAGCATGATGCCGGCGACAGCTTCGCGGCTTCCCGTTCCCTTCAAATTCGGGCCGAGGGAAGGCGCATTATCGATGGCGTGGCAGGTCAGGCAGTTCTGCTTGAAGCTCTCGGCGACTTGCGCATCGCCTTCGAACGGCTTCGGCTCTGCCTTCATCTCGTTAACCCAAGCGTTAAATGTCTCTTCGCTTACCGATTTGACCTTGAACTCCATCAAGGCATGGGACTGTCCGCACAACTCGGCGCACTTGCCCCGGTATACCCCAACCTCGTTCGCGCTGAAGTACATTTTATTCACGTTGCCCGACGGGTTGGTGTCCATCTTCCCTGCGAGAGCAGGCACCCAGAACGAGTGGAGAACGTCGGCCGTCCGCAACTCGACCGCCACATTTTTCCCTGTCGGGATGACTAGATCCTGTGCTGTATGTACGCCCAGCTCCGGGTATTCAAATTCCCACCAGAATTGGTGCGCGGTTACCTTGACCTTGATCGCGTCCGGATCCTTGCTGTAATCTTCAGCGAAGGCGAAGACGTACTTCACGGTCGGCACGGCCAGAATAATCAAGAGGAGAATCGGAATAACCGTCCAAATAACCTCCATCTTGTGATTGCCCTCTACTTGCTTCGGAATCGATTGGTCACCCGGCCGTCTGCGGAAGCGGATGACGGCATAAATGGAAAGCGCGAATACGGCAACGACTACGAGCGTCATAATCGAAATCGCAATCTTCATCAGACCGAACTGACCCTCTGCTATCGGACCCTGTGGATTGAGAGCGGACAAATCCGCGCGGCCACAAGCGCTGAGCAGCAAGACGAGCCCGGCTAACAGAGGAAGGAGTCGCTTCACTGCATGCCACCGTTTCATCATTGATCAACCCCACTTTGTACGTTTTCGCTGATTACCGCATCTCATGCCCCTTCACTTGCCTTCCTGTCCGAAAGCTTCAGCATACATTCATGCGAACGTATACATTATGCTCCACGCGCGGATTTCCAATCCTCTCACACGCTTCGTCTCGCTACGGAAGAAAGGCTTCGACCGTGTCAGGCAGCGGCATGTTGCATGCGCTTACGCATGCACATAGCTATCCAACCGGTCCCCATGGAGTCACCGGATCTAGCACGGATGTCGTAATCCTGTCAATTAATACAATCACTTACCTAAATATAATTACCAATATTTTATTTGTCAATGTTTCGGAGGGAGTTCACAAAGTGTTCAGAAAGTCATTTTGGCCCGTTATATCAACAAATGCAAACGCTTACAAAATGAATTCACCCCCCTCGAAATGTGTCGAAAACAAGAATATGTTGTCAAAATTTCCGACTCTCAAACATTGACGGAGGTGCTCCCTGCATACTTATACCCGTTTT
The DNA here is from genome assembly GCF_021654795.1 of Paenibacillus dendritiformis. Taxonomy (NCBI): domain Bacteria; kingdom Bacillati; phylum Bacillota; class Bacilli; order Caryophanales; family Paenibacillaceae; genus Paenibacillus; species Paenibacillus dendritiformis. The sequence continues at coordinate 327,699 of NZ_AP025344.1, read as the reverse complement.
TCAGAAAAATAAAGTAACTCTTGAAGGAGGGATGCTTATGTCGTCAAAAAATGGTCACAATCACAAACGGAATGTTCACTCAATTGTCACTTATACCGCCTGTGTGCTCAGCATTGCCGTCGGCTTGACCGGCTGCATCGGCTATCGCTCCGAGAAAACAAGATCCTATGACGGAAATACAACCGCCAATTACGCGAACCGGAAGACGGTGCAGCCCCTGGAAAAAAGGCCGTCGACCCCGACCGATTCCGATATCGCCACGCCCGATTATAGCGCCAAAGGCAACAGCCTGGAGCGAAAACGGTTCGACCGCCCGGAATTGCACCGCCCCAATACACTGTATGTGGATCGTCCGCTGAGCGCGCTGGTCAGCAACATTGAAGGCGTGGCGGCCGGATATGTTCTGAGATGGAACGACACCGCCTATGTCGCTCTGACGTTCGAAGGCACAGCCAACGGCGTGAAGGGCCGGGGCGGGAACGATACCCGCGAGCAATACGGGATGGGACGGATCGAGACCAGCTGGAAGTTCGACAGCAAGAATCCCCAGGCGGTAACGAAGCACAGCCCGATGCGCACCCTGGAGCGGATGAACGATCTGTCGGATGAATTCCTTCATACGGTAAATACGGCCATTCGGCGCCATGATCCGAGCATCGCCAAAGTATACACGAGCGCCAATAAGGATCTGTTCAATTCGGTATCGATTCACGCGCTGAGAGCCTATCCGGGGGAGTCGCTGGAATCGGTCCAGGACATTATAAGGGAAGACCTGCGCCGCTACATGCGGTGAGCCCCGTGCCTCGCCGCAGGGCGCAAAAAAAGCGCTCCGACCTGTTCGGAGCGCTTATATCTCTATATCTAAGAAATGACGGCTTTGACCGCGTGAATTAGGACACGCTGCTGTCGATCTTGCCAAGCTCAAGCTCTACAAGATGAGTTAGTTCGTCTTCATAGCCTCCCATAATCCGGTACTTCCGGATATACTCCCTCACAAACTTCCGCGGATTCTTCGGACGGAAAATGCGAGTCATCTCCAACAGACTTTCTTTCACCTCGTTGTGACCTTTCGTTGCCATGAAAATTCCCTCCCAAAAGCGTTGTAGAACATGCTCCGCATTGGAGTATAGCCTGGACGTATCGCTTCTCTTTCTGGAAATTCGCAACCGTTTCTCTATTATAACATATTCGAAAGCGCAGCAAAAACACACCGCTCTTGTTCGCCGGCCAATGAATCGGGCGTTCTAGGAAATGAATCGCGGTTCCGCTCTTTCGGGAATGGGCTCCCGGTTCCCCCGGGCCCGCATGCGAAGCAGCTCCCGCCGCCTTGTGCCGCTTGCTGGCAAGCCGTTGGCGAACACGTTATAATGGGATAATTAGGAAAGGGGCGTTACTTGCTTGAAGGGATTACGGGGACTTGGATTAGGGAAAGACATCGCGTTGCTGGCTCTTATTTTATTTTTGGTGGAGTTCGTTCGGGGAGCGGCCCTGATTTCGTTTATTCCGATTTACGGAAAAAATACATTGCAGATCAGTCTGGCCATTATCGGAACCGCGATTACGGCTCATTATTTAACGGATACGATTTTGAAAATGGGGATTGGCTATTTGCTTGACCGGCTCTCCCCCCGGCTCATCATCAATGCAGGCTTATTGATTTCATTCGCGGGCATCGGACTGTTCTATTACGGGTCAAGCGACTGGCTGTTCATCGCGGCAGCGGCCCTGTATGGCGTCGGCATCTCCCCGGTGTGGATCGTATGCCTCACCAAGGTGAAGGAAGAGAACCGGGCCGCGCAGATGGGCTTCCTCTATATGATCTGGCTTGTCGGGATGGGGGCGGGCCCGGTCGTGCTCAACCTGATCGTGGACAAGCATCCGCAGACCGCCTTTCTGCTGCTGTTCGCCCTGTCGGGGATCGCATGGGCCCTCAGCTTCTTCATCGGCGGCGGCAGACAGCGCTTGGCCGAGGCCGCTCCCGTTCCGTTCAGGCAGCAGTGGGATGCCCTGCTGGTGAAGATGAAGGCGATGAAGCCGCTTCTCCCGGGCATGATTCTGCAGACGCTAGGCGCAAGCATGCTCGTCCCGATTCTGCCGACCTTCGCCGCGGAGGCGCTCTCCTTCTCGAGCCAGCAGTACTCGGTGCTGCTCGTTCTTGGCGGCGGCTTCACTGTGCTCGGGCTTGTTCCGATGGGCAAATGGTCGGACCGTGTCGGGCGCAAGCCGTTCCTGATTATCGGCTTCGGAATCTTCGGCCTGGCGCTCGCTTCGCTGTCTCTCTACCCGTCCGTCATCTTCGCTTACGGATTGGCCGTGCTGCTCGGAATATCCTATTCCGCGGTGCTCCCGGCCTGGAACGCGCTGCTGGCGCTGTATGTCCCGCCGGGGAATAAAGGTCTGGGCTGGAGCCTGCTCTCCACCGTGGAAGGGATCGGGGTGCTGCTCGGCCCCGTGATCGGCGGCGTCATCGCGAGCGCATCGTCCGCCGGCACGGTCATCTGGATCAGCGCCGGCCTGTTCGCCGCGATTTCCATTATTTATTTGCTGTTCCCGTCCCGCTGGTTCGCGGAAAGGTAACGTCCGCGGCCGGACAGCGGCCGGACCCGGATACAATTCGTTGGCCGGGGGCATCTATAATAGAGAGCCTGCGCGACGGCACCGCCCTCGCGTCAGACGGATGCTGAAGAAAAGGAGCGGCGCACCGATGACAAAAGAACAGGAGCATAATGAATATAAGATGAATCCCATGTCCCGCGATCGGGTCGAGGTGGACGGCATATACGCGAATGAATGGGGACGGGAAGAAGTGCTTCACCGCGGCCAGCATTTTCCCTCGGATCCGCAATTGGGCGCGTCCGAGTGGGAGCTGAAGGAGTTCATGTTCGACAATCACCATGAAGGCCGGACCGATTCCCGGCTCGTGCCCAAGGCGGAGGAAGAACCGCCGAAGCAGACGCATCCGCGCAAGCATACCGATCGGGGCGATAAATAAGAGGAACGTATCCGGGGCCTGCGGGCCCCTCTCTTATTTTCAGGTCACATATCTATATTGTGTTCGAATCCATTCGGCCAGCTCCTCTGCCAGTTCCTCCGCGCCAAGCAGCCGCCATTCCATATCCGACAGACTGTAATGCTTTATTCTATGATCGTCTTCGAGCGGAGCGGCGAGCGGCTTCAGTCTCATTTCCTCCCATGCCTGCTCCGTATACACGTACAGTTCCATTCCTTCCGGCCCTCGCCAAAAGACAAGCCGCAGACCGGAGATCAATTCTTGGAAGGAAGACGCCGCGACGAATTCGAAGGGCTGCATAAACGAAACGAAACCGCTTCCATCCCAGGGGAGGCAGTGAACGCTTCGCAGCCGAAAGCCCAGCCGGTTCACCGCATCGATGACGATGCTCTGCTCCACGCTCGGGATCACTTCAATCCGATCCTCATCCGAAGGCTCCCTCGCCTCCCCGGTCTCCATTACCGTCTGCAGCCAGACGGAGGTCTCGCCGATAGTCAAGGGCAAATGGGCCGGAAGCCGGAAACAAAAAGGGATCTCCTTCGTCTCCAGCGGCTCCACGCTTACATAGGAACAGATAGGATAACGCATCAGCGTGCAGCCCCTCGGCATGCCTTGAGGAAGGTCCGGCACGGCATAATCGGTCTGCAAAATCAGGTAAATCCCTTCGATTCTTCGGGACAAGGGGCCGCCGCGAAGCTTCACGACGCCGCGCATCTGCTCGCCCGGCGCATAGCGCCCCCGTTCCAGCAAGGTATCAATCTGGCTTCCTCCGTACATCGCGCTTGCCAAGAAACGATTGAACATGGACATGCGGCAGCAGCCTCCCTGAAATCCTTATTGGCGATACCGGTCCATTCGAACGATGGCCCATTCGATCCATTCGACGGATCCCTTATTTTTCCTGCCCGTTGCCGGGATCTTCCTTGCAAAAAGTTCACGCAAACCACCGCTGTTTTGCTATGATAATAGAATCATAGATGACCCTGGTCCAGCCATCGCGTTGGACTCGATACGACATAGGAGAGAGCATGATGCTGTTTGTGGTGAACCGCAATGCGGGGAACGGAAGAGGAATAGGGATCTGGCGCAGCGTAGAGGATTGCCTGCGGCGATTCGACATCCCTTACGACTCCAGTCTTACGCGGACGTCAGAAGAAGCGGAGGAGGCGGTTCGGAACTATGTAGAGCGCAATCCCGGCGCTCTCATTGTCGTGATCGGGGGAGACGGGACCATTCACCGCCTGCTTCCGCTGCTGGTCGGCACGGAAGCGACCCTGGGCATTATCCCCGCAGGTTCAGGCAACGATACGGCGCGCGGCTTTTCCCTCCCGAGGGATCCGCTGGAGGCGCTGCATACGATTCTCCATGGAGAGCGGTCCATCGTCGATCTGATTTATGCGAACGGCCAATGGACGCTGACCGCGCTCGCGACCGGATTCGATGCGGACGTGGCGCAATATGTCAATGCGAGTCCCTACAAAAGGTGGTTCAACCGGCTTGGCATCGGATCGCTCGCGTATGTATACGGCATGCTGCGAACCTTGTTCCGCTTCCGGCCTGCAGACGCCGACATCATCGTGGATGGCGCGGCCCGCTCCTTCAAGGACGTCTGGCTCGCCGCCATTACCAACGTCCCCTATTACGGGGGCGGCATCCCCATCTGTCCTGATGCGGAAGCCGGAGACGGACTATTGGATGTCTGCGTCGTACACGGCTGCACCCGCTGGGAACTGCTCCGGCTCTTCCCGACCGTCTATTCGGGACGCCATCGCATGCTTCCGTATGTTACCATGCTGCGCGGCCGGCAGATAGGCGTCCGCTCCGCGGTCCGCCGCTGGACATACGGGGACGGAGAGCGCGTCTCGGCGACCCCGCTGCACGCCGCTGCCGCTCCGGGCAAGCTGCAGTTGATGATTCCGCAGCGCTCACGCTGACCGGGGCGCTGCTGCGCCCGGCTGGCCGTATAGCATCATTAGGGACAGCCAGTTCATATCGGAAAGGAGAATAATTACGGATGGCCAAATCAAAAGTAGGCTCTTTTTTTGAAGAGTTCAAACAATTCGCCGTTCGGGGCAACGTTATCGATCTCGCCGTCGGGGTGATTATCGGAGGCGCCTTCAACAAAATCGTCACCTCCATCGTCAACGATCTCGTCATGCCGCCAATCGGCAAGCTGTTGGGCGGAATGAACTTCAAGGATCTGTTCATTCCGCTTGATCCGGATCTGGTCGTGAATGGACAACCCGTCTCTTCCTTGTCGCTGGCCCAAGCGCAAGAAGCCGGGGTCGCCGTCATTGCCTACGGCCAATTCATCAATGTCATCATCGATTTCCTCATTGTCGCTTTCTGCGTCTTCCTGATCGTGAAGGGCGCCAATATGCTGCACCGCCGGAAGAAGGCAGAGGAGACGCCGGCGGAGCCGACAACGAAGGAATGCCCGTACTGCCTCTCGGACATTCCGAAGGAGGCCGTACGCTGCGCACATTGCACGTCCATGCTGGACGAGTCCGGCGCACGCGCCTAGCCGGCCGGAATGAAGCAAGGCCTTCTTCTCCGCATGCGTGTCACCGCATGTCGGGGAAGAAGGCCTTGCTTCTATTATTCGAATGCACCGCCGGACAAATCCTCTTCTGCCCCCGCTACATCGGCCGGTTCGGCTTGTTCATCAATTGTTCGGCAATAGCGCGCAGCTGCATGTCCGGGGTGTAAGACTCCTCCCCGATATCCAGCTTCTTGACGCGAATCTCTTCAATATCGCCCTCGCTCGTATTCGGCGCGAAAATCAGACTGTCTTTATCCGTGCAGCGCACGTTATATCCCATCATCCCGAACATCTCCTCCAGTTCCGGCGGCGTCGGCTTCTTCCCTTCCTCCGTCATGATCAGTCCGCGCAGCTTCGCAATCTCTCCCGCTCCACGATGTACAGCTTCAAAATGAACTATGCACTCCATCTGACTTCCTCCTCTATGCTGTCGCCCGGCTTGGTTCCATCCAGATGGTAGACTGCCCGTCGCGCCACGCCCGATGCACCGCGCATCACGCTCGCTTGAATTGCTTGGCCTGGCAGAGCGACGCATCACATTTCTTCCTATATTGATCAATACGCAATGAGTTGATTCACGTTTCAGGAATTTGTTTCATTTTTCACAAAGTTCGAAATTTAGTCAAAATATTTGGCCATAATCTCCTCAATCCGTTCGCTGAAGCGCCGCTGGCCGTGCGGGTCCATCTCCCGCTCCAGTTCATAGAGCACCGCCTCTTGGAGGAAATGGCTTAGAACGAGACGCGTCACGGCCGGGTGCTCCGTCAACAGCGCTTTGGTCGCCTGGCCGTGGCCCCGGGCCCCAATCAGCGTCTCCCGCCGGTCGACCACAAAAGCGAAATGCCGCGGCTCGCTCTCCACCGTCCCCGACATCGGCCAAATCCGTTCGGTCATCCGGCCTTCATGCCCGGCGATCGACCACAGCACCTTCACTCCCCGCGCTTCCGCCAGGAGCAGCTCCTCTCGCAGCTCGGCCGCTTCATCGGGCCATACATCGACGATAATCTCCCGTTCGGCCTCATGAAGTGTGCGCTTGATCGTATCCGATACGGCCCGTTCCCCTTCGACACTGTAGAAGGAGCTGCCGTCCGCTTCCGCCGTTGGCATATGCTCCTCCACATAACGCAGCGATGTCTCCAGACGGGCCGCGAGAAGCTTCGTCAGTTCCTCCGCCGGCAGAGCCGCATAATGAGACGGATCTCCCTTGCGGTGAAGGATGACGCCCTGAACGACAAGGCGCTGCAGCGCGGCATAGACGTTGGAACGGGATACCCCCAGCTTTTTGGCGATTTCATATCCGGTCATTGCGCCCTGCTCCGACAAACTGACAACAATCTTTGCTTCCATTTCCGTGAACCCGAGCGCTCGCAAATGCGATACGAGTCCTTCCATCAGGCCAGCCTCCCACTCTACGAATACATCTGTCACATACCAAGGCTGTTCACCTGGCGTTCTATGTTGTCATTGTAACTCAATCCGGAGTTTTTTTCATCGAAGAACGTCGCTATTTGTCGACAGTCCGCATAAAAAAGAGAACCGTCAGGTTCTCTCCAAATCGTTCCGCGGCTCTTCACCGTTCATATAAATGGCGTGCCGCAGCGCTCGCACCACTTCGCCTCCGGCTCTGCGGCGGAGTTGCAGTTCGGGCAGCGGCGAACGGAAGGCTCCTCCCGCTTCCTCGCGACCGGTCTGCCGCCGACGGTAATATTCATCTCCCGACCGGATCGGCTGGACTCCAGCGGCGGGATGGAGAATTCCTCCTTCTGCCTTGTCAGGCCGTCGTGAGACGAGAGACGGTCCGGATGGTACGTGTAACGCGCCTCCGCCTCTCGATCCTCGTTATCCTCCGGCTGCGGAGGCTCCCATCGGCCGCCATCTTCCGCCATAGGAGCCGATTCGGATACAGAGGACGGCTGATGCGTATAGACTCTGGTCTCCTCTTCCTCTTTGCCCCAATCCTCGTCCTCTTCGAACAGCTCCTCCGGCGCCTCCGGCAGCTTGCGGCCGCAGGAAGCGCAATAATTCGAAGTTATCGGCGCCACTTCTCCGCATTCGCACCGCTTCTCATGGCGAAGCTCGCTCACCTTCCACTCCAGCTGCTTGATCTCCTCTTCCAGCAGCAGGTTGGCGTCTCCAAGCGCCATGACCTCATCTTCCGCCAGCGTCAAATCCTTCTTTTTATAGGCATCATAGACCCGTTCGCCGATCAAATACACATTCTGCTCGATCTCTTTGCGCCGGGCCGCAATCTGTGATTGCAAACGATTGATTTCAATGACATTTTGCGCCTTCTCCGATGCTTTGCTGGCGCCTTCCTTTAACTTTTGCAATATTCGGTTCATAAGCAATCCTCCCTTTCCATGCCCACCGTTGAACATGGCCCCATATCCCTATACACAGGACGGCGCGGATCGAAACAGACCCTTCACACAATCGGGGTAATGCTCCCTCCGTTCTTCCATGGCGGGCATGCCATCCGTTGCCGTGCAGAGCCGGTTCCAGAACCAAGCCTCTTGTTCAACGTATGCGCAACTGATACAGAACATGTACAACAACTGCTTCACAAATCGGGCGCCCCTCAAGCCCGCTCAGCCATGATGTATCGGGGGTGATTTATTATACTACGAAGGAACCCGCGATTACTATGGGAAAGGAGATGCCTTTTTTGTCCCAGCATGCGGCCTCCGCAGCTCTGTATTCCGCAGCGGCCGGGCATGAACCGACGGATAAGCGTGCTTTGATATTCTGCCCTCGAATCCGTTACAATAGAAGAAGCATACGGGCAATCCGGTAATCCATTTGCCGATGTCTCTTGCATACTACGCAATTACACGAGGAGATTCGTATGTCACAGACCGATATCATTATGAAGCAGTACGAAGAAGTGAAGCAGCTGCCGACATTGTATCAGTTGGCTCTCGAAGAGCTGGAGACCAAGATCAAGGTCATCCAAGCGGAGTGGAAGCTTCGCAACGGCTATGAGCCCATCGAGCATATCAAGACACGTCTCAAGGAGCCAAGCAGCATTTTCAATAAGCTGCAGCGCAAGGGCCTTCCGCTCACCCTCGAGTCGATTGTGAACAAGATCTATGACGTGGCCGGGATGCGGATCGTATGCGCGTTCGTCAAAGACATCTACCTGATACTCGATCATTTGAAGACCCGCGACGATATTCGCATTACCGAAATCAAAGACTATATCGCCAATCCGAAGGCGAACGGCTATCAGAGCCTTCATATTATTGTCCAGGTGCCGCTGGTCCTGTTCGAGGATACGCGCTGGATTTATGTAGAGATTCAGCTGCGGACGCTGGCCATGGATTTCTGGGCGAGCCTGGAGCACATTATCTATTATAAATTCGAGCAGCAGGTGCCTTCCCACGTCATTAAGGAATTGACGGAAGCGGCCAAAGCCGTAGACGAGCTGGATCGGAAAATGCTTGATTTGCGCAAAGAGATACTGTCTTACAATCAGGAGGACTGGCTCAAAGGAATCCAGAATGGCCTGTCTCTTCGCGACATTGCGTCCGCGCCATAGAATCCGGCCAATCGCGCGTTCCTGTTCTCCCGCCGGGCAGTCCGGAAGCTTGGCCAGCCTGGTGCTTCTCCGAGACGCGGCAGCCACCCGGCATAAAAAGCGGGCGGCTGATGCACCTTATCAAATGACGCCACGAACGCGGACATGATCAGGCGGACCTTCGGGGCCGCCTGTCTTGTCGCGCCGCGTCCACTATACTCGGGAAGGCAAAGGAGGCCTTGCATATGCCAAAGCCGGACAACCGCGCGGACAATGCAGCGCATATTCAGAATGCAATCGACAATACCGTAGAGAACCTGCGGGAGAGCGAACAGTATTTGTCGGCGCATGCCGATGAAATTAGCGAAGGCGAGCAAGCGCAGCTGAAGGCGAAGAACGAACGCCGGCGCGACAGCATCGAATCGCTGGCGGACGAGCGCCGTGACGAGCAGCCGTACGCCAAAGAGTAATCCGCATGCATAGAGAACCGGGGGAAGGGGAGCTTCCTCCGGTTCTTATGATCATCCTTCCTGACAGTCATATCTGTTGGCTTTGCCCCATTATCCCCTTCTTGGCGCTCCTATGCGCTCGTCATGTCCGCCGACGTTCCGGCGAGGTTTTTATACCGCCCATACCGTCGTTTTCGCTTCCTTTACTCCATTATCCCATTCGCTCATAAGCTTGCGCCGTTCCGGCAACCGCTCGTCTGGTCCTGTTTTGGGCCGCATGATCGATTATCCCATACGCTCATATACATAAACTTTACAACTATTTCCTTCGATTATCCTTGCTCTTTTTCTCCGCCGGCCGATGCCGCCGTGCGGAGCGGCAGACACCCCAACGGATGGACCGGACCCGCCCGGGAGACAGCGCAAGCCGGAGACGGCCATCCCGTCTCCGGCTTGCTTTGCCGAATCATGATTAAGAAGTCTATTGCAAAAATTGCTCCAGTGTCGTTCCTTCGCTATATATCGCGCCGGCGGCTTCCTTGCCGACATAGCGGATATGCCATGGCTCGTACACATAGCCGGTAATGGATTCGCCATCCTTCGGGTATCGGATGATGAAGCCATATTCATGGGCGTGCTCCGCCAGCCATTTGCCTTCTTCCGAATCGCCGAATACTTCTTCCAGCACGTTGCCAACGCTGGGGCTGGATACGTCAATCGCCAACCCGGTCTGGTGCTCGCTCGTTCCCGGGACGGCGCTGACGCGGGAAGCGTACTCTTGCCCTTGCGTCTCGACATAATGATTGAACAGCGATTGCTGGCGCTGATACGAGCGGTAGCCCGAGACGGCGTTCAGCGTGATGCCATCCTGTTCCGCGCCGGCGAACAGCGCTTCAAGCGCTTCCGCCGCTTCCTTGCGCATATGGCGTTTTTCATGCGGCTCATCGAACGAGAACTTGACATTCGGCTCTACCAAATCCGGAGGCTCATATCCATCCGGCAAATACCGCTCCTTATTGACGACAACCATAATTGATTCTTCATTCGTTACGACGGCTCGTCCGTCCGCTTCCTGCACGGTGTTCGCCAAAGCGAATTCCGACTTCATTCGTGCCATGGCGTCGACGGCCCCTTCATTGTCCGTATCGCTCCCGGGATCCGCCGAATGTTCGGGATCGGGGGATGGCGTCAGGGCCGGATCAACCTCGGTCTGGCCCGATTGCGGCGTTCCCGCCTGACTGCTGCTCGATGCCTGGCAACCGCTTAGCAAGAGGGCTGCACCCAATGCTGCGATTAGACACCGGACGGCCATACGGTTCTGGTTCATTCGAGTATCCCCTCTCTCAATCTCGACTCGCAGCTTGCTGCTAGATTGAGAGTCTATTATATCGCATTCTATCAGCGATTTCGAATAGTAAGAGATTTGCCGCTAGACAGTCACACTTCTCCGGTTCAGGCGATATGCTATAGTACGATCGCTTACGGAAGGAACCGCCGTGCCATCAACTTGGACAGCCCGCCCATGGGCTGTACCTGCAGCGGAATCAGTTGTGCCGCATTGAACCGCATTCACAATCCCGGCCGCCGCTTACTCGGCCAAGGAGGTGATATCAGATGAAGCAGAGACATCCGGTAATCGGAATTTTCACATACCGCAAGGGCACCCGGTTCACCGAATCCTTCGTATTCCGCCAATGGGTGGAGATCGGCAGGAAGCTGGGAGCCAATGTGTACGTATTCAATGAATCAGACATCCGCCTCCGCCAAAAGAAGATTCGCGGGTTCAAGTTCACCCGTTCCGGCTGGACCGCCGCAGTGGAGCCTTGGCCCGATATCGTCATCGACCGGAGACGCAGCAATTGGAATGCGGCCTTCCGCATCATGCGGAACCGTTCGCTTTTCCCCTATGCCAACGATAAATTCGTGCTCAAGTCCAGGGCGCTTGAAATGTTCTCCAAAGATGAAAGAACGGCCCGCTGGCTTCCGAAAACATTGCCTTATTCCGAACGCAACCTGAGAAGCATGCTGGCCCATTATCCGCTTATCTATGCGAAGCCCGGCAATGGAACGGGCGGAATGGGCGTCGTCCGCATCCAGGCGAAGCAGGGCAGGTATGAAGTCTGGGGACGGGAGCGAAACTTCGGATTGCGCAATGTCCGGCTGCGCCATCGGGGCGAGGTCATTCGCTGGCTCGCGCATTGGACCCGATCGCAGCGCATTCGCAACGGCTCATTCGTCCTTCAGCAGGGCATTGATACGGAGCTTCTCCCCGAAAGAACAGCCGATGCCCGCGTCCTTCATCAAAAAAACGGAGAAGGCGAATGGGTGACGACAGGGATGGCAATCCGCGTCGGCACGCCGCGCAGCCCGAATTCCAATCTGGCGGGCCAACGGGGCAGTGCAGCGCTGCCGTTCCTCCCGTTCATGGAGAAGCACTTCGGGACCGAGCAGGCGAAGGCCATCGAAGAGGAATGCCGTTGTCTGGCGCAGCGCCTGACCGAAGTGATCGAAGACAAGATCGGCTCCCTGTTCGAGATCGGGATCGATCTGGCTGTAGATAAGGCCGGCAAGATATGGGTGCTGGAGGTCAATCCGAAGCCGAGCCGGGATCTGTTCCGCAAGATTGGCGATAAGGAAGCGTATCAAAATGCATTAACGTACCCGATCGCCTATGCGATGTATCTGGCGCGGCAGCGATATGAGAAAGCAGAGCACAAGATCGTCAAAATTCATGATCAGCACAAAGAAGAGAAAGCCGTCCTGGAGCAGGAAGAAAAACAAGGACAGCAAGTACAACAAGTTCAGCAACTACAAGAATCACAGGAAGTGCAGCAAGTACAACAAGTTCAGCCAATACAACAAATCCTAGAATTACAGGAAGTGCAGCAAGTACAGCTAGTTCAGGAAGCGCAACAAGTGGAACAAGTTCAGCAAGTGCAACCATTCCAATATGTGCAACATGCAGAACAAATGCAACATGAGCAACAAACGGTACAAGATGCGCGACAGGTACAGGAGATACTAAAAGTACAAGAAATTCAACAGGTGGAACGGATACAAGAAGTTCAAGTAGCTCAACAGACAGAACAAATACAAGAAGCACAAGGAGAAAGAAAAGCGCAACAAGACGAACCGCAATCGGCGCAAGAAGAGCAACACCTGCAACAAGAACAACAACAGCCGGAACCGGTACAGGAGCAAGAGCCGGCGCTGAAGCATGAGGAAGAACAGGAGCGCCTTGTCCAGGTCCACGGGCACAGCCCGAATTCGGAACGTGAAGAGACTCGCCCATTCACGCACCGTTCTGCCGATGACCCAGCCTCCTGATTCAGCATAAGAACCCGCCAGGCCGATCGGCTTGGCGGGTTCTTCGTCGGGACCTGATCCCCTGCAATTCGCATAGGCTAACCATAAATAAAAGCACTGTTGTCGTGATCTTCTGTAGTCCGAGGTTACACGGATACGGTACCTTGGCTTGGCGCCGATTCCGTATTGAAGTCAATCTCCCCGTCAGGCTCCTGATGGAACGCTTCACGATCGAATTCGCCCTCGCTGCTTGCGACTAACAGGGAAGCGACCGTCGTTCCTGTCGCGTTCACCGCGGTGCGGGCCATATCGACGATCGCATCGACGCCGAGCACCAGCGCGAAGCCTTCGAGCGGCAGACCGGCCTGCACCAGCACGACCGTCGTCGAGATCGAGGCCGGGCCTGGCACGCCGGCGACGCCGACGGAAGCCAATGTCGCAGCCCCGATGATGAGGAGATAATCGGCGATATTGAGATCAATGCCGTAGACCCGGGCGATGAACACGGCGACGATGGCCGGGTAAATCCCGCCGCAGCCGTTCATGTTGATTGTCGCCCCGAGCGGCGCCACGAAGCTGGCAATCCGATCCGAGACCTTCATTCGCTTCGTTATCACTTCCAGGTTGACGGGCAGCGTCGCGTAGCTGCTGCGCGTCGTGAAGGCGACCGCCATCGTCGGGTACGCCTTCTTGAAAAACCGGATCGGATTGACGCGGGCGCCGAATGCGACAAGCGATCCGAACGTAATGATCATATGGATGAGGCACGCCGCATAGACAGCAATAATGAACCAGGCCAATTCCTTCAGGGTGGACAGCCCGTATTTCGCGGACATCGATGTCATCAGTCCCAGCACGCCGTAAGGCGTCAGCCGGATAACGAATTTGGTGACGCGGAACATAATATGAGAGAATGATTGGAAGAACGAACGGACCGGCTGCACCCGCTCCGGGTTCCGCGTCCCTTCGTATATGATCGCGACAGCGATAAAGGCCGCGAATATAATGACCGGCACCACTTTGCCTTCAGCCATCTCGTTAATCGGGTTCGACGGGACGAGGTCAAGCACCACCTGGCGGAAGCCCGGAATCTCGCGCGCCTGGAAATCTTGCGCCGCATCGCCGTTCTGGGCGATGCCGGAACCGGGATCGATGACGAGCGCCGTCCCCAGGCCGATAACCGCCGCGATCGCGGTCGTAGCCAGAAAGAGCGCAATGGTCTTCGTCCCGAGCTTTTTCAAGACGGCCGGATCTTTAACGGACGTGATGCTTGTAATGATCGCGGCGAAGACGAGCGGCATGACCACCATTTTGATGAGGCTGACATACAGCGAGCCCAGAATGCTGATATCTGAAGCCGCCGGACCGAACAGCCCCCCCAATGTCAGCCCGAGCGCCATCGCCAACAGGACGCGCAAGCCGAAGCCGACCTTGTTCTTCGCCAGCCACCACAGCAGAATGACGAGCAGCAGGGCAACGCCCCAGCTTGCGTAGACATTCCAGTCCCGCAATGTAAGCCAAGATTGTTGTTCGTTCATAATCCGTCCTCCTGATAACTCATAATTCCAACGTGTTTAATGGGTATTATAAGAATAGGAAGGGTGATCGTCAATTGTTTTTTGCCCGGAGCCTTGTCCGGCATTACGGAAATCTTCCTTTGCCAGCTAACGGAAGCCGCGTCGAACGGGATGCGCTTTTCCCCATCATATGTGGCGACCTCGTCCTTAATCTTGCGGCTGCCCCACTCTCAGTGATGGGCCGTAATGACCGGCTCACTTACTATTTAGGCGTTAATGGCGACCGCTTTCCAAAATGCTGCAAAAGTGCATGTTTCTAGCTCAAGCCGATTGGCGATAAGTGGAATGCTGCAAATATGCATCAATTTGGAGCAATTCGGCCTCTAATTTCGAGTTAAAAGGGAAAATGCTGCTCTTTTGCAGGAATTTGGTGGAAATGTGCTTCTTACTCAAAGAAAAACTGTATTTTTGCATCAATTTTCCGGAGAGCCGCTTCAGTAGCGGATCAGAGACACCCTAGAGCTACCTTTAGAGCACCTTAGAGCTACATCAGAGCACATAGGGCCACATTAGAGATACCTTAGAGCAACCTTAGAGAAATCTAAAGAGCTACCTTAGAGCACCTTAGAGACATCTTAGAGCACATTAGAGCTACATTAGAGCTACCTCAGAGCGCATTAGAGCTACATTAGAGCGTATTAGAGCTACATTAGAGCTACCTATCGATTGACGCGACGCAATGGAGCGGGGCAAGCCGCTTAAGCAGCCAAGGCCTCCACGTACCATGAACAAAGGGCCGCTCCCTTCACGGGAACAGCCCTGATGCGGTATATCCGGTTGGCGGTGCAGGCTACTTTTTCAGATTGTCCCAAGCCTTTTGGAATTCATCGAACATTTTATCCTTGTCGGATTTGCCCGCGACATAGGCCTGGATCGAGTTCCCGAATTCCTGCGTGGCGCCGTCCGGGTATTTGAACCAGTTCCAGCTGAGGACGCGGTTGTCCTGGCTGTACGTCATCACATCGGCCGCGATGTCGCCAAGATCCTCCGCCGTCGCGTCGATCGTCGACATCGCCGGGATGAACTTGAACTCCTTGGCAATATACTGCTTGCCGATATCGGAGGTAACCATCCAGTTCAGGAACGTCTTCGCTTCTTCCTTCACCTTGGAATTCTTGTTGACGACCCAGTTGTTCGGCACGCCGACGAGCAGCTTGTCATTTTTGGCGGCGTCATTGTCTATCGGCATCGGAAGGACGCCGAGATTCAAGCTCGGATCGATTCCGTCGATCTGCACTTGGGTCCAGTTGCCCTGCTGCATCATGGCGGCTTCGCCCTTGGCGAACAGCGTCACCTGCGTATTATAGTCGGTCGTCAGCGGGTTTTTGTTGCCGTACTTCACCGTCAGGTCAAGCAGGTTCACCCAATTCTCGAACTCGGGATTGCCCTTGAACTTCGCGCTGCCGTCGCTCAGCCCCTGAATAAAGACATTCGTATCCGGCTGCTGCGCGAAAGCGACATTCAAGTTATGAATTCCGAGAATCCACCATTCCTGATAGCCGTTGGCGAACGGCGTAATTCCGGCGGCCTGCAGCTTCTTCGCGGCTTCTTCCAGCTCGGCCAGCGTCTTCGGCAATTCAGTAATCCCCGCCTTGGCGAACAGGTCCTTGTTATAGATGAAGCCGTAGCCCTCCAGGTTCATCGGCATGCCGTACAGCTTGCCGTCCTGGGTCATCGGTTCCTTCGCCAGCGGGAGCACATCCCCCACCCACGGCTGATCCGACAGATCCTCCAGATGCTCGAACCACGTCGTCAATTCCTGGAAGCCGCCGTTATTGAAAATATCCGGCGCGTCATTGCCCGCGAATTTGGCCTTCAGCGCGGCCCCGTAGTCGGCTCCGCCGCCGACCGTCTGAATATCGAGCTTGATATTCGGATGCTCCTTCTCGAATTCCCCCTTCAGCCGGTTCAGCGCCTCCGCGATTTCCACCTTGAATTGGAAAATCTTCACTGTCTTTACATCCTGCTTGGCGCCCTCCGAGCCGGATGCGGAAGATGCGTCTCCGCCCCCGTCCTTCGCTCCGCAGCCCGCGAGCATTACCGATACTGCCAGAAGCATGACCAACGACCATTGTGCCATTCGTCTCATTTGCTAGACCTCCCCTTATGTGTATACCTGATTTTGATGCTGTTGTGCAGCTTAACTGTTGCCTAACTTCATGGTTGTGCGGCTTAACTGTTCCGTAACTTCATGGTTGTGCGGCTTAATGGCTGTGTAGCTTAATGGTGGGCAGCTTCACTGTGTCATAAAGGTTATAAAAGCCGACGGTCCGCCGTCTGCGGCAGGGACAGCCGCTTGATTCCTCTCCAGTATAGGCCTCATCTGCAAGCGGTTACACCGAGAGAATTGACCGAAGAGGTGCAATTCATTGACCATTGAATACAGGGTCCTCCAGGCCAGAGGATCCCTGGAGCCGATAGATCATGATGTGCCGATTGAAGCATATCGCTTACCCTTTAACCGATCCGGCCGTAATCCCTTCGATAATATAGCGCTGCATCGCCAGGAAGAAGATGACGATCGGCGTAATCCCCAGCACGAGCGCCGGCAGCGCCAGATCCCACTGCTTCGTATACTGCCCGAAGAAGGCATAGGTCGCCAGCGGAATGGTGCGCAGCTCCGCGCTCTGCAGCATCAGGGACGGAAGCAGATAGTCGTTCCAGATCCACAGGCTGTTCAAAATCGCCACGGTCACGAACATCGGCTTCAGCAGCGGCAGCACGATTCGCCAGAAAACCGCATATGGGGAACAGCCGTCGACGACCGCCGCCTCTTCAATTTCCGCCGGAACCGATTTGACGAAGCCATGGAACAGGAAGATCGAGAGGGGCGCCCCGAAGCCGAGATAACAGATAAGCAGCCCCCAGATGCTGTCCATCAGATGCAAAGTCCCCGTCACCTTGACCAGCGGGATCATGATGGACTGGAACGGAATGACCATCGCCGCCACGAAGACCATGAACAGGAACCGGTTGAACCGGGAATTATGCCGCACCATCCGGTAAGCGGCCATGGCGCTGAAAAGGCCGATGAGCAGAATGCCGGCGGCCGTGACCAGCAGCGAATTGCCGAATGCCTGCGGGAACTTCGTGATCTCCCACGCCTTGCGGTAGTTCTCCCATTCGAAGGAGACGGGCCAGCTTGCGGCATTGCTCAGCAGATCGCCGAAAGATTTGACGGAGTTCACCAGCAAAAAATAGAACGGAACGAGAAAGACAAGTCCGGCCAGCATCATCAGTCCTTCGGTCAGGAACAGGCGGACGCCGTATTTGCGCGCGGATTCCATCAGCTCTCCACCTCCTTGCTCTTGGTGATTTTCACCTGAATCAGGGTAATGACGGCGACGATAACGAAGAACAGGAGCGCTTTGGCCGTCCCGAGACCGTAGCGGTTATTTTGGAACGCCTCCAGATAAATGTTCAGCGCGACCGATTCCGTCGATTTGAACGGGCCGCCCTTCGTGAGCGACAGGTTGAGGTCGAACATTTTGAACGACCAGGAGATGGCGAGGAACAAGCAGACCGTCACCGCCGGCATGACGAGCGGCACGATGACGTGGCGCAGCACCTGCCCGCGGGAAGCGCCGTCAATCTCGGCCGCTTCGAGCACATCTTTCGGAATATTCGTCATCGCCGCGATGTAGATCACCATCAAGTAACCGGCCGTCTGCCAGACAAAGACGATAATGATGCCCCAGAATGCCGTCGTCTCGTCGCCGAGCCACGGCAGATTGAAGAATCCGATGCCCGTCAGCTCGCCGATCGCGGCGAAGCCCTTGACGAAGATGAACTGCCAGATGAAGCCGAGCAGCAGGCCGCCGATGACGTTCGGCATGAAGAAAACGGTGCGCAGCGCATTGCGCAGCTTGAGCGGCTTCGTCAGCACGTAAGCGAACAGGAAGCCGATCAGGTTCGTCAAGACGATGCCGGCCACCGTGAACCGCAGCGTGAACCAGAAGGCCGGGAAGAAATCCGAGTCCTTCGCGAAAATTTGTCTGAAATTATCGAGTCCTACCCAGGTTACCGACCCCGACACTCCATTCCAATCGGTGAAGGAATAGTACATGCCGAGCAGGAACGGAAAGACGACAATAACGGTAAAAAAGAATGCCGCCGGGCCGATGAAAAAAAACTGTTGTCCGACTTGAGACCATGTTTTGCGCGACATTCGCCTCTCTCCTTTTCATGTCATAAGTTTCATTCTTGTTCAGGAATACCTCTAGTATGACGCGCGATGAAAGCGGTTGCCACCGCTGCTGGTGAACGAAAAGGTGCAATATATTGACCGCCCCGGGCCGAACGGGTACACTGTGACCGGAGGAGTTGAACATCCATGCGCTGGAACAGCATCCGCACCAAGCTTATTCTGTTCATGCTGATTGCGACGATCGTGCCGACGGTCGCGACGATGGTCGTGTCTTACAGCTATACGACCGACTCATTGAAGCGGCGGGCCATCGAAGAGAACCGGCAGCTTATGTTTCAGGGAAAGACCAATCTCGGCAACCTGCTGGACAATTTGAACCGGACCTCATTGGCGGTCTATACGGATCATGAATTTTTCCGGCAGCTCGAATTGGGCTATGACGACTACACCGCGGAAGCGAATACCTATGTCTCCTTGCAAAATATCGCCGCCGCGATGGGCGACATCTGGCAGGTCTATTTGTACCGCAACAAGCAGCAGCGGGCGACGCTCGTCATCCAGAGCCTGCCGCGGCGCATGCATGACGTTGCGCTCGACGAGAACGTCCGGCGCTATGCGCAGGATGGCATCAGCATGCAGCCGACCCATCTGAGCGGCACGTACGGCTTCAACGCGTCGCCTTATTATTTCCCGAGCATTCAAGTATTCACGTTCCATCGTCCCATCTACCGCATGCCATCCAGCGAGCGGCTGGGCTATCTGTCCATTGACGTCAAATTGGAAGCGCTGTCGCGGATTGCGGATCAGCTCTATGTCCGGGACAAGGAGCAGTTCTATCTGGTCGATGACGAAGGCATCATTTTCTATTCGGGAGATCGGGAGGCGATCGGGCGCCCGTTCCGGGAGACCGGACACGATCTGGCCCCGTTCCTCGCATCGCCCAGCGGCAGCATCGAGGCGGACGGCTCTCTCTTCGTTCATGAGCGGGTCGAGACGCCGCTGGTCAATATGACGCTGATCAAAATCATTCCGAAGCATGTGCTGCTGGAGGAAGCGAACCGGGCCGCCGTGGTCAACATGTTGCTGATCGCGCTCTCGCTCGTCGTCATCATTATTGCGACAATTATCGTATCGTTCCGGATTACCCGGCCGATCCGCCAGCTCGTCCGTTATATTAGCCAGGTGCAGACCGGCAATCTGCACGTCGATATCCAGCCTGCCGGCAACGACGAGATCGGCGTCGTATCCAAGCGCTTCCGCAATATGGTGGACAGGCTCAACAATCTCATCGTGCGCGAGTACCAGCTGGAGATCGCGAACAAGACCAATCAGTTGAAGGCGCTGCAGGCCCAGATCAATCCGCATTTCATGAATAATGCGCTGCAATCGATCGGCACGCTGGCGCTGCAGCACAAGGCGCCCCGGATTTATAAGCTCGTCACGGCGCTCGCCCGCATGATGCGCTACAGCATGTATACGGACGAAAGCACGGTAACGCTGCGGGAGGAGATCGAGCATGCCAGAGCCTACCTGCAATTGCAGGCCCAGCGGTTCGAGAACGCCTTCGACGCGCATTTCGAGCTCGATCCGGCCACGCACGATCTGTCCGTGCCGAAGATGACGCTCCAGCCGCTGATCGAGAATTATTTCAAGCACGGGCTCGAGCAGGAGCGCTCCGGCGGCTGGCTGCGGATTGCCAGCCGGATCGTCGGTCGGGAGGCCAATGGCGAAGAGGCGGGAATGATCGAGATTACCGTCGAGGACAACGGCCGCGGCATGCCGCTGCAGCGGCGAATCGAACTGAACGAGCGGTTGGAGGAGGTCCATCCGGAGCGGCTCGGCATCCGCACGAGCCACGATCTGTGGCGGGACGCGGCAGCCGACGAGACCTCGTCGGGCATCGGTCTCGTCAATGTGCTGACCCGGCTTCAGTTGTTCAGCAACGGGCAGGCGAAGCTGCGGATCGAGGCCGTCGAGCCGCACGGCACCCGCATCACGATACTCATCAAGGGGGAGCTAGACTCGAATGGAAGCGTTAATCATTGATGATGAAAAACATGTCCGCGAGGCGATTCGGCTGCTGGTGGACTGGGAGCATCACGGGATCACGGCGATCCGCGAGGCGCAGGACGGCAAGCAGGCCATCGAGCTGCTGGCCGCCCGCAAGCCCCAGATCGTCATGACGGACATGATGATGCCCCGGCTCGACGGAACCGGGGTGATGGAGTGGATCAGCCGCCATGCCCCCGCCTGCAAGGTGATCGCCATCAGCGGCCACGACGACTTCGCGCTCGTGCGCCATACGCTGCAGCATGGCGGCATCGATTATATTCTGAAGCCGATCGATCCGGAGGCGATCAATGAAGCCGTCGCCAAGGCCGTGGCGGCGTGGCGGCACGAGGAGGCGGAGCGGCAGGCCAGCCATATGCGGCGCATGCAGGTGAACGAGTTCAAGCCGCTCGTGTCGGAGAAGCTCTGGTCCTGCCTGCTGGATGATCCGGCGGTGTATGAAGCCAACGTCCGCCGGCTGGCGTCGGAATTCGGCCTCCCGGCCGGCGTCTCCCGCATCCGGCTCGCGATCGCCTGCGTGCCGGCGGGAAGCCGCGAATTCCGCGGCAAATTCGGCGATGATGTCCAGCTGCTGTTCTACACGCTGGTCAACATCGCCGCCGATTTCGTGAACCCGCCCGGGCGCGTGCGGGGCGCGGCGTTCCGCTACTGGAGCGCCGGAAGCGAGCTGGCGATCGTCCTCTGGGAGGACGCCGCCGATCTGGAGGGTGTGCTCCAGGGCATCAATGCCGGCTTGGCGCAGACGGTGCAGCGGAAGCTGCACTTCGGGACAAGCGGCAGCGAGCCCTTCCCCGCCGGCCTGAACGCGGCCTACGCGCAGGCCAAGGAAGCCCTGGCGCGGCGCAACCTGATGGAGCCCGGCATCGAGGTGCATCCGTTCCGGGGCGGAACGGAGCCGGGGGAAGCGTCCGCGGCCCCCATCCGGCTGTCCGCAGCCGCGGACGATTGGGCGCTGGCCGCACAGAGCGGCCAGGCCGATCAGCTCGCGGCCGCCGTCCGGCGCTGGAGCGAGCCGCTGCGCAGCCGCGGCGCGCTGACGCCCGTGATGATGGCGCAGTGCCTGAAGGAATGGGAGGCGCTTCGCACCCGCCTCGTGCAGGAGGCCGCCCCGGACAGCGCGACGGCCTCCGGCCTGCTGAAGCGGCTGGAGGCCGAGGATCCGCTCCGTCAATTGGCGGAGCGGGACTGGCTGACCTGGGAGGAATGGGAGCGGCTCTGGCTGGAGGCGCTGCAGCGGGTAGCGGATGCCCTGTCCGTCTACCAGGGCCGGGAGCAGCATATTATTTTCGACATCGCCCGCTATGTGGAGCGGCATTATAACGAGGATCTGTCGCTGCAGGATATGGCCCAGCGATTCTATGTCAGCCGCGAATATATTTCCCGGAAGTTCAAGCAGCAGTTCGGCATCAATCTGTCCGACTATTGGACTGGCATCCGCATCGAGAAGGCGAAGCGGCTTCTGCTGAATCCCCATCTCCGCATTGCCCAGGTCGGAGAGATGGTCGGCTACCAGGACGAGAAATATTTCAGCAAAGTGTTCAAAAAAGCGGAGGGCGTCTCGCCCAACATGTACCGCAAGCAGCATGGGGGAACGTAATACGCAACAGATAGAACAAGACCCTGAATCTGTGCCGCCAGGCGGGCGTACGCCGCACTAGCCGTGAAGCAACAGTCAGCCCCGTCTATTATCTGCGCCTCTCTCGGATTGGCCGTGCCGCTCGCCCTGCTTGCCTTATCGCTGGCCTTTGCCCGCCGTGGCCCTTCGCCCCACCCCGTCCCATAGCGGCATCGCTGCTGCCGGCTGGCCATTTTTGAGGCTGCCCCCTCCCTTGTTGGAAGTCCGGCTCCGCGCCGGAAGTCGGCAGGGAGGGGCCGATTGGCCGCCCTCCGCTGACGGGTCCTGCTCCGGTTCCGTTCCGGGAGCATTCACCGGCCTTTGACGCCGGCTGCTGCAGCCCGGCGCTCCGGCTTCGGCCCGTTCCCGCCGCTCCGTCCCTCGCGCTTGCCCTTCCCCTTCTGCCTCAACCAGGCCAGAGCGAGCAGCAGCGCAGGATAGACAACCTGCACCGTGGCTGAGAGGAGCGGCTCGGTCGTCATGAACAAGTCGATCATATCCGGCATATTATCCGTAATCCAAAAGGTCATAATCACCATGAGCAGGCCGATCGGGAACACGATCGGGCGGTAGTCTTCCAGCTTAAGCCATTGCGCAGTTCCGATGACCAGGATATAGTACCACGTAATCACCTGCACGAAGCCGCTCAACACCCACAGCACCATAATGATGGCTTCCATATGCTCGAAAAAATCCCCCAAGCTGATATAGCGGGAAGCGGCAAAGATAGGAAACGTGAACATGGAGGACAGCGTCCCGAAAAACCAGAGACAGGTCAAATTCGTGACGACCATCGTGAACAGCATCAGCGCTACGGCCGACATGCCCCATTTCCACTTGCTCCGGTTCCCTTTGACGAAGGGAAGGATGAGACCGGCCAGCGCGAACTCCATGAACCAGGTCAGCGGCAAAATCGATCCTTTCCAGACCGGCTTCCACCCATGCTCCAGCACGGGGAACGTCTGCATCACATCCAGGTTCGGAATCAGCATAAGAGGGACGACGACGATAAATCCCAGGAACACCGGCGCAATCAGCATGGAAAATCGCCCAATCACCTCGATGCCGCCCCGAATCGCCACCGCGCAAATAAAGATGAAACAGACCACAACCACCGGCTGGGGCGTTCGGATCAAGACCGAACCGACGATGAACTCTCCGTATTCGCGCGTAATCAAGCCGGTGCCGTGCCAGATGAAAAGCAGGACGATAACGTTTGCCGCTCCGCCAAGCCACCTCCCGAGCAGAAGCTCCGCCTGCTGCACCATTGTCAGATCCGGATAATAAGAATGCAGCTTCAGCACCACCGCCAAGGTGAAGAAGCCGGTCAACGAGCCGATGAAGGGGGAGATCCACATATCATGCCTCGCGAACTGCGCGGATATGGTAGGAAGCGCCAGCACCGAAGTGGCCCCGACCATCAAATACAACAGCATGCTTAATTGCGGCCATGTAATCCTGCCCCGTTCCACCCCTCATCCTCCCCCCTTCATCCACAACAGGATCGGCAAATAGATCCAGTCGATCACCTGCCGCGGCAGATTCTGATGGGAAATGAGAGAAATCGTAAGGCCGCACCCCCATGCGAGCGCGGTCAAGGCGAGGAACGCCTTTTTCTCCCGCTTGCCGGTATTTTTGCGCCGCAGCCATTCGAACGCCAGCATCAGCAAAATGATTAAGCTGATGCCTGAAAAAAACATCATTCCCATTCAGTCTTCCCCCACCTTTTTCTTCATTGGGCTGGTCGCGCTGCCCGGGCGGGCGATATTCAGGGATACGCTCGTCTCCAGCACCATCTTGCTGTAAATGCGGCTCCACTCCTTTTCCATGAAGGCATTCCATTCCTTCGGGTATTTGCGGTGGACCTTCTCGGCGAAATCGAAAATATCAGTCTGCCACTTCTCCTGCGTCGCGCGAACGGCTTGCTGAACCGTCTCGATAATCTGCTTCTCCAGTTCTCTCTCCGCCTTCTCATTCTGCGGCATGTCCATAATGTCGAAGCGGGAATTGTTCTGGACGACGTCCGCGTTCGCGGTTATGCGAATTCGCATCGTCAGCTTCTTCCCGTCCCAGTACGGCGTCGTGTCTACCAGATTGCGCCTTACCCGAAGTGACAAGCATTCCTTCGGCGCATCGCAATAGGAGACGTAGAGGCGCTTATTTTCTCCTCGAAGCCACATCAGGCCCTCGGTCTCCTTCTCGGACAGTCTGCCGACATAACGATCCTTGGAAAGGACCCCCATGCCGACGACGGAAGGTACCTCGCCGCCCAAGTGATTCGGGCTCCAGGCCACAAGCGGCGCGTAGGCCGCCTTCGATTCCCCGTACAGCCGCTGCGCCGCCTCCAGCATCGAGACGCCCAGCGCGCGCCGCGATCGGGCCAGATCCTTGAACATCGCGGCCACGTTCTCATGGAGCATCGTCTTGAACTGCAAAAAGTCGCTCGCCTTCCCCTCCGTCAGAAAAACGAAAGCATGCAGCCGCGGCGTCTGAAAGCGAAGCAGAAAGTCGATATGCTCGAGCAGCCCTTCCCTGGCCAAGTCCTGGCTGATGAAATAAATCTCCGCATGCCCCCAGAAAATATAGCGGGGCACATTGTTCTGAAGATTGTACAGCGCTTCGCCGACGGTCGATCCGCTCGCGGAGAAGTGCGTCGTGTCTCCCCCCTTCTCGCCGCCGGAACCGGTAGAAGCTTGATCCTCTCCGCCTCCGCTCTTGGGGACGAAGACTTCCAAGCTGACTTGAACGCCTCCCTCCTTGGCCTTGTCGAAGGCCGCGGACAAGATGATCGTCAAATCTTCGATCTCGGTCCGATCCCAGCAGCCGGCAAGCAGCGCTCCCATCAGGACGGCCAGCGCGCCAAGGAAGGCATGGCGGACGAGGCGCGGGAGGTTCGGCATCTTCTTCGGCATGACCATGCCTCCTTTCTCCAGATCAGGCGAATCCCGCTTCAAGGATGCGGATCGCCCTCCTCCCTCCGGTTCGGCTGCTGTCTGGACGCGGCCCGCTCCATCGGCAGATCCTCGACCCATACCGGAAGCCGCAGCAAGGTATCCTTCAATTGCCGCAGGCGGATCGGAGAGAAGCCGGTCAAGTAAGGCGTCCCGAACGACTTGAGCGTCAATAAATGCGTCATCAGCAAAATGACGCCCATCATGAGTCCGAGCAAACCGAGGAAGCCCGACAGCAGCATGATCGGGAAGCGAAGCAGGCGGATGGCGATCCCCATCGTATAATGAGGAACGAGGAAGGAAGAAATGCCCGTGATGGCCACGACCATGACCATCGGCGCCGACACGAGTCCGGCCGAGATCGCCGCTTGGCCGATGACGAGCGCGCCGACAATGCTGACCGCCGAACCAATCTGCTTCGGCAGGCGTGCCCCGGCTTCGCGCAGCGCTTCGAACATGACCTCCATCAGCAGCGCCTCGATCAAGGCGGGAAAAGGAACATGCGCGCGGGCCTTGGCCATCGTCAGCAGCAGATTAGTCGGAATCATTTCCTGGTGAAAGGTAATGACCGATACGTACAGGGACGGTCCCAGCAGGGAGACGAACAGGGAGACATAGCGCAGCAGGCGAAGCGCGGTCCCGAAGATAGCCCGTTCGTAGAAATCCTCGGCCGCTTGCACGAAGGAGGCGAACAAGGCCGGCACAATGAGCGCGACCGGAGAGCCTTGAACCAGGATGACGACCCGGCCTTCCAGCAGGTGCGAGGCGGCGACATCCGGCCGCTCGGTGGTGACCGCCTGCGGGAACGGGGAGTACGGATTATCTTCAACGCTTTGCTCGACATAGCCGCTGTCGATCACGCTGTTGAGGGAGATGCTGTTCAAGCGCCGCCTTACCTCTTCGATAAGCCCGTCGTTCGTCACGCCCTCGATATAGGCGAACGTGATCGCGGTCTTCGTCATCTGCCCCTTCTTCAGGGTCTCCATCTTGAGGCTCGGCGTTCGGATGCGAAGGCGAAGCAGCGACGTGTTCGTCTGCAGATTTTCCACAAATCCTTCGCGCGGCCCCCGAACGACCGATTCCGCATCCGGCTCCTGTATCTGCCGCTTGTCCCACTGCATCGCCTCGATCGCGATGACGAACGAGGTCTGATGCGTAATGAGCAGCGTGTAGGCGGACAGCAGCAGCTCCAGCGCTTCATCCATCGATTCGATGGCCTCCGCCTTCGAGGTGTAGAGGGCACCGATAATGTCGCCAGCCCTGGGCGGACGTCCTTCCGGCTCCCGGTACCGGGTGGCGAGCGGTTGGACGACATGATCATCGAGGCTTTGATCGTCGATCAGCCCATCGATATATACGAGCGTTGCTTCCTCGCCATTTTGGAGCTCGATCCGCGAGAAGACGACGTCGGAACACCGCTCGAACAATTGCTGCATAATTTGAATATTTTCCATGCCATCGTCGGACCATTGGACCTTCTTGGCGCGTCCTGTCAGCTGTTCCAAGGCGGTTCCCTCCTGTACCGGACAAGATTTCCTTACCCGTTAGATTGTGGAGGACCCGGACGTTTTATGCGTTGACATGTGCGCTTCGGCATGATATATTCATCTCGATTTCAAGATATTAATAGACATTATCGTTATCCACGTGAATCTGTTACTATAGGTGGAGGATGACATTCATTTTGGAGGAAAGGAACGATTCCAAGTGACCGAAAAGGAAAGCTCCGCGCGCGGCGGAGCGGCAACTGTCGATCAGTCCTTGAAATTATTCGTCGTCCTGTCGCGGGCGTCGAAGTCGCTGATGGATTTCGCGCAGCAGGACATGAAGCGCTATCAACTGAACCCTTCTGAATTTGCGGTTCTGGAGCTTCTTCATCATAAAGGACCTACCCCGATTCAGCAGATTGGCGGCAGAGTGCTGCTCGCCAGCGGGACGATGACCTACGTCGTCGATAAGCTGGAGAAGAAAGGCTATTTGAAGCGGTGCCCGTGCGAGCAGGATCGGCGCGTCATTTACGCCGAGCTGACGGAGCAGGGAGCCGCCTTGATGCAGGAGATTTTCCCCAAACACGCCCAGGCGCTCCACCAGCTCATGGAAGTTCTCCCCGCGGAGGAGCAAGAGCAGCTAACCTCGCTCTTGAAGAAGCTGGGACGGCATATCGCCCAAGCGAATGCGACTCACTAGCCCTCGGATCGATCCGGGGGCTTCTTTGCTTGCACGCTTCCGAACCGGATGCGCTCCGCGGCGACTGGGCTGCGCGGCGGCCGGTTTTTTGACTTGTCCCGTTTTTTTTTACATGCAGAACGCGGTTGAATCCAGTACAATAGATCAATGCGGCATCCATGGTTCATGCCCAGGCCGGTGTCATTGCCGCTTGCGGCTGCCGCATCATCCCGACACATCTTATCTCGATAATCAATGTCTTCAACAAATATAGGGTATTGAAGGAGGATATGAACGCAATGACTATGAACACGATGGCCCAAGAGCGGTATGAAGCCTGGCTGAACGACGCGTCGATCGATGCGGCGACCAAGGCCGAGCTCGCCGGACTTGCGGGCAATGAACAGGAGATTACCGATCGCTTCTACAAGGAATTGGAATTCGGCACCGGGGGTCTGCGCGGCGTCATCGGCGCAGGCAGCAACCGGATGAACATATATACGGTAGGCAAAGCGACTCAAGGGCTGGCTCAATATTTGAAAGGCTCTTCCTCCTCTCCGTCGGTGGCGATCGCGTATGATTCCCGCCATTTCTCCCCGGAATTCGCGCTGGAGGCCGCCCTGGTCCTCGCGGGCAACGGGATTAAGGCCTATGTTTTCCCTGAGCTGCGCCCGACGCCGGAGCTCTCCTTCGCCGTGCGCCATCTGCAAGCGAGCGCCGGGATCGTGATTACGGCCAGCCATAACCCGCCGGAATACAACGGGTACAAAGTCTACGGCAGCGACGGCGGGCAGATTACGAAGGATACGGCGGGCCGCGTCATCGCCGAGATCCGCGGCATTCACAGCTTCGCCGACATCCGCAAGGCGGATCGGGCCGAAGCGGAAGCGGCCGGGCTGATCGTCTGGCTGGACTCGGCTATGGACGATGCGTACATATCGGCCGTCACCGGGGTCAGCCGCAATCCGGAGACGATTCGCCAGACGAGCGATCGCTTCCGCGTGCTGTACACCCCGCTGCACGGAACGGGCAATAAGCCCGTGCGCGCCGTCTTGGATCGCCTCGGCTTCCAGCAAGTGCGCGTCGTCCCGGAGCAGGAGCTGCCGGATCCGAATTTCTCCACGGTCAAGTCGCCGAACCCGGAGGAGCGGGACGCTTTCTCCATCGCGATTGCGCAAGCGCAGGAATGGGATGCGGACATCATTATGGGAACGGACCCGGATGCGGATCGGATGGGCGCCGTCGTGAAGAATGCGCAGGGCGAATACGTCGTCTTGACCGGCAACCAGTCCGGCGCGCTGATGGTCCACTATTTACTGGACGCCATGAAGGCGCAAGGCGCCCTGCCGGCCAACGGCGCCGTCATCAAAACGATCGTGACGAGCGAGTTGGGGGCGGCCATCGCCAAATCATACGGCATGACGGTCTTCAATACGCTGACCGGATTCAAATATATCGGCGAGAAAATGACTGAGTTCGACCGGACGGGAACGCACACGTTCCTGTTCGGGTATGAAGAGAGCTACGGCTATCTCGCAGGCAATTACGCCCGCGACAAGGACGCCGTCATCGCCGCGATGCTGATCTGCGAGGCGGGCGCCTACTACAAGGCCCAGGGCAAGACCTTGTACGAAGTGCTGCAGGGCCTGTACGAACAGCACGGCTATTATTTGGAGGCGCTCGAGACGCGCACGCTCAAGGGAGTCGAGGGCGTGGCCATTATCGGCGGCATCATGGACGAATGGCGGGCCGCTGCGCCAACCTCCGCAGGCGGAACCGCCGTGGCCCGCATGGAAGATTATGCCGAAGGCCTCTATGGATTGCCGAAGGAGAACGTGCTCAAGTTCCATCTGGCGGACGGGAGCTGGTTCTGCCTGCGCCCTTCCGGGACGGAGCCGAAGATCAAGATGTACTTCGCCGTGCAGGGCACGTCGGCCGCCGATGCCGAGCAGCGCCTGACGGCGCTTCGCCAAGACGTGATGGCCCGGATTGACGCCTTCATCGCCTCGAAGCAAGCCTAGCCGCGGTCTCCCGCTGCCGAACCGGGAGCCAGACCGGGCACCCGCGGCCCCGAGCAAGGCGCCTCCGCCGCGGGGACGATCTCCGCGGCGCCAGCCCCGACCGGGCCGCCGCCTCCGTACGATGACGGAGGCGGCTTTTTTTGAAGTTCGAGGTTGCAACGGGACGCCAACCCGTCCATACTGAGGATTAGGCAGAATCCACCCGAAATCGATGCAGGCTGCTTATCAGGCCTGGAAGGAAGGAGCTCGTAATCATGCAGCAAGAAACATTAGACTTATTCCGTACCTTGACCGAATTCCCGTCTGCCCCCGGCTTTGAACGGGAGCTTCGCGCCCTGGTGAAGCAAGAATTGTCCAAATATACGGATGAATTTGTCCACGATGCCCTCGGCAGCGTATTCGGGGTCATGCGCGGGGACGAGCAAGGCCCGCGCGTCATGGTCGCCGGCCACCTCGATGAGGTCGGCTTCATTACGACCCAGATTACGGCGAACGGCATGATCAAGTTCCAGCCGCTCGGCGGATGGTGGGGCCAAGTCGTGCTCGCCCAGCAAGTCGAAGTCATTACGCCGAACGGGCCAATCCCTGGCGTCGTCGGATCGATTCCGAAGCATCTGCTGGATGAAGCGACGGCCAACAAGCCGGTCGACGTGAAGCATATGTATATCGACGTCGGCGCGGACAGCCGCGAGGAGGCGGAGAAGGCAGGCATCCGTCCGGGACTTCAGATCGTTCCGGTCTGTCCGTTCACGCCGCTGCTCAATCCGAAGAAAATTATGGCCAAGGCTTGGGATAACCGTTATGGCGTCGGGCTGGCCATCGAGCTGATGAAGGAGCTGCACCGCGAGCGATTCGCCCTGCCGAACATCCTCTACTGCGGAGCGACGGTGCAGGAAGAGGTTGGCCTTCGCGGCGCGCGGACGGCGGCGAATCTCATTCAGCCGGATATTTTCTATGCGCTCGACTGCAGCGCCGCCAACGATATGACCGGGGACCCGAACTCCTTCGGGCAGCTTGGCAAAGGCGCGCTGCTCCGCATCTATGACCCGACGATGATTACGCATCGCGGCCTGCTTGAATTCGTCCAGGATATCGCGGATACGCACCGCATTCCGTACCAGTATTTCGTATCTCCGGGCGGCACCGATGCCGGACAGGTTCACCTGAGCGGCAAAGGCGTGCCGGCGACCGTCATCGGCGTGTGCGGACGCTATATCCATACGCCGGCTTCGATCGTTCACACCGACGATATCGATGCGGCGAGAGAACTGCTTGTCCAACTCGTGAAGCATACCGACCGCACCACCTATAATACGATCGTCGAACGCTCCTAGCGTTGGCGCCGACGATAGAAGAGCGTGCTCCCGGCCCGGCCGGACGAGCACGCTCTTTTGTCGGTTGCGGGCGGGCCGACACGAAGGCCCCAGGGGCCCATGCCGGCCGCCTTTTCCATCCGAAGCGCACAAAAAAAGCCTATGATCTCGCTTGAAATCATAAGCTTATCCTCATCTTATCCTCCTGCCGCACGCAGCGCTTCCGCGAATAACGCGATGCCGGGGCCGATCTCGCCGGTCTGCGGACGCGCGAACGTGAACCGGACATAGCCCCGCTCCGATCCGTAGACGCTTCCCGGAACGAAGGCGACGCCCCGCCGCAGACTCTCCTCCAGCAGTCTGCCATCGTCGACAGGCTGTCTCATCCGGCACCACAGATGCAACCCGCCTTGCGGCAGCGTATAGGACAGCTTGCCCGGCAGCTCCCGCTGAAGAGCGTCAAGCAGCAGGTTCCGCTTGTGCGACAGCTCTCTCCGCAGACGGACCAGATGCCCTTCAAAATGGGCCGAAGACAGCAATTCCGCCGCAATGCGCTGCGGCAGGACGCTTAGGCCGAAATCCATCTGCTGCTTCTCGTCCGTCAGCCGGCTCACCACGGATTGGGGAGCGACCATCCAGCCGATGCGCAAACCCGAAGCGACGATTTTGGAGAGCGATCCGATGTACAGCACGGTGCTGCCGGAATCGCTTGATTTGAGCGAAGGCGGCGGATTGCCCGTGAATGAGGTCAAGCTGAACGGATCGTCTTCGACAATGGGAATGCCCAGACGCCCGCAAATCTCGAGCAGCCGTTCCCGGCGCGACGGATCCAGCAAGCGGCCGGTCGGATTATGATAATTCGGGTTCACAAATATCATGCGTATCTGATGCTCCCGGTGCAGCGACAGGATCCCTTCGGGACAGACGCCCTTCTCATCTACGGGCAGGCGGAATAACCGCAGGCCTGCCGTATGGAACATCGGGAGCGAATAGTAATAAGACGGGTCTTCGATCGCCACGGCATCGCCCGGGCTTAACAGACGCTTCGTAATCAGATAAAGCGACTGATGCGATCCCGAAGTGACCAGTATCGAGGCTTCCGTGGCCCGAATGCCGCGGTACTGCTTCAAATACGAGGCCAGCTCCTGCCGCAGCGGAACATAGCCCTGAGGATGGTCATATCCCAGGTCTTCATGCAGCGCATGCTCGCTCAGCAGCAGGCGGATGGCCTCACTGGGCGACAAATCCGGGGACAGCTCGCCGCTGGCGAAGTCGATGAGCGGACGTCCCGAATCCAGTTGGTTGCGAATCAGCTGCATGTAAGATTGGCGCGGCTGCATGGCCGCCCCATCATCCACATATTGTAGCCAATCCGGCGTTTGCTTCGGAGCGGCGCCCCAACGTGATTTGCTTACCCGCGTTCCGCTCCCGACCATGCTCTCAATCATTCCGGAGGCGCGCAATTCCTCATAGGCCTGCACGACGGTGCTGCGATTGACGTTGATTTGCCCGGCCAATTTGCGCTCTGAAGGGAGAAGGCTTCCCGGCGGGAATTCCCCATAGATGATTCTCCGTTCTATATATGCGGCAATCTGCTGATATAACGGCTGCTTGCTCGAACGATCCGGTTGCCACATCCCCATCCACCTCTTGTTGACCTTTGTATGTGATTTTTATCACACAATATAAGTATAGCATTATGTTTATTTCCCCGGCACAGACCGATTTCATCGAAACATTGTCAACTATGTGGCAGTGTGTTGAACATGGATGAGTTGGCCCGGTAAAAGTGGATGGCGACACGCAGCGCCGTCTGGACTATGATCATGCATAAGCGATCGCCTGGCCATCGCCCGCCCTCCACGGACAGCGCATCACGTGCCGTCTTTTACGTGAAGCCATTCACAAAATAGGGCGCCCGGCAGGCCATTTTCAACCAGAACATGAATCAGCTAAAGGAGGCCGTTATGGATCAGGTCATTCTTGCACGCATCCAATTCGCTTCGACGACGCTATTCCACTACATTTTCGTCCCGATGACGATTGGCCTGGCATTCCTAATCGCCCTGTTGGAGACGTTCTACGTCCGAACAGGCAGAGACATTTATAAGCAGTCCGCCCAGTTTTGGAGCAAATTATTTCTGATCAATTTCGCGGTCGGTGTCGTCACCGGCATTCTGCAGGAGTTTCAGTTCGGGATGAACTGGTCCAATTATTCCCGCTTCGTCGGCGACGTGTTCGGCCCTTCGCTGGCGATCGAGGGCCTGCTCGCTTTTTTTATGGAGTCTACGTTTATCGGCTTATGGGTGTTCGGCTGGGATCGCTTGTCGAAGCGCGTCCATCTGGCATGCATCTGGCTCGTCTCGATCGGCACGATGCTGTCGGCCTTCTGGATATTGACGGCCAACGCCTTCATGCATGCCCCGGTCGGATACGTGTTCCAAAACGGAAGAGCGGAGATGAGCGATTTCTGGGCGATCATCCGCAATCCGCAGCTGTGGCTGCAATTTCCGCATACGTTATTCGCCGCCCTCGCGACCGGCGCGTTCTTCATGGCCGGCGTCAGCGCATGGAAGCTGCTGAAGCGGCACAAACCCGAGATGTTCCGGATCTCATTCCGCGTC
This sequence comes from Paenibacillus dendritiformis, assembly GCF_021654795.1. Taxonomy (NCBI): domain Bacteria; kingdom Bacillati; phylum Bacillota; class Bacilli; order Caryophanales; family Paenibacillaceae; genus Paenibacillus; species Paenibacillus dendritiformis. Next base: position 294,391 of record NZ_AP025344.1, on the reverse strand, counting down.
TCCATTACAGTCGCCCTCGTCTCGGCCCTACTCATCGCCTTCATCGGCCATGAGCAAGCCCAGCATCTGATCAAGTCGCAGCCGATGAAGATGGCCGCCGCGGAAGCGTTATGGGACACCAGCGAGGATCCGGCCCCGTTCACGCTGTTCGCCCGCATCGATACGGAGAACCAGGACACGACATCCAAGCTGCAAGTCCCGTATATGCTGAGCATTCTGGCGCACAGCAAGCTGAGCGGCAGCGTGGAGGGAATGAACCAGATCCAGGCGGAGTACGAGGAAAAATACGGACCCGGGAATTACATTCCTTCGGTCAAAATGACCTTCTGGAGTTTCCGCACGATGGTCTTCGCCGGGGGCCTGATGTGTCTGATCGCCATCTATGGCTTTATGCTGGCCCGCAGACGCAAGCTGGAGCAGCGGCCCTGGTTCTTGAAGCTGATGGTCGGCGCGATCGCCTTCCCGTTCCTGGCCAATTCAACCGGATGGCTCATGGCGGAGATGGGGCGCCAGCCGTGGGTCGTCTTCGGCGTCATGCGCACCGAGGACGCGATCTCGCCTACCGTAACCGCGGGCGAGCTTCTGTTCTCGCTGATTGCGTTTACCACCATCTACGCGATCCTGGCCGTTATCGACGCGTGTCTGTTCGTGAAGGTTATTCGCCAGGACGGGGACGCTAAGCCGGACGAGCCGTCCCGCACCTACGATCCGTTTGGCAAGGAGGATGCACATGCTATCGCTAAATGAATTTTGGTTTATTCTCGTAGCCGTGCTGTTTGTCGGTTTCTTCTTCCTGGAAGGCTTTGATTTCGGCGTCGGCATCACGGCGCGGTTCCTCGGCCGGACCGACCGGGAGCGCCGCATTCTCATCAATACGATCGGTCCGTACTGGGATGCGAACGAAGTATGGCTGATTACGGCCGGCGGCGCCATGTTCGCCGCTTTTCCGGACTGGTACGCCACATTGTTCAGCGGCTTCTATATCCCGTTCGTGGTGCTGCTGCTCGCGTTGATCGCCCGCGGCGTGGCCTTCGAATTTCGGGGCAAGCTGGACCATGGCGCATGGAAAAGGGCATGGGACGCCGCGATCCTCATCGGCAGCCTGCTTCCGCCCTTCCTGCTCGGCGTCGTATTCGCCAACCTGATTCGCGGCGTTCCGATCGATGGCGGCAAGGAAATGCTGGGCAGCCTGTTCGACCTGCTGAACGGCTACGCGCTTGCCGGAGGGGTCGCGGCCGTACTGGCGTGCATTCTTCACGGCCTCGTCTTCCTTACGCTGCGGACCACCGGCGAACTGCGGGACCGGGCGCGCAAGACGGCGCGCGACCTGGGGCCTGCCATCGCCGCCTTCCTGCTCTTGTTCGCGGTCATGACCTATGTCAGCACCGACATTTATACCGTCCATGGACCGCAATGGATCGCCCTCCCGCTTCTGGCCGGGGCGGCGCTCGTCATGGCTGGACGGTTCATCAAGCGGCAGCGGGACGGCTGGGCCTTCGTCATGACGGGGGCGGTCATTATTTTGTCCATGACCAGCGTGTTCATCGGCTTGTTCCCGCGGGTGATGATCAGCTCGATCAGTCCCGATTATCATCTCACCGTATTCAATGCCGCTTCCGGGGCGTATTCGCTGCAGGTGATGACGTATGTCTCCCTTACGATTCTTCCGTTCGTACTGGGGTATCAGATTTGGAGCTACTATGTCTTTCGCAAGCGAATCGACGACAAGGAGCATCTGGAATATTGACGGGGAGCCGCGTTCCCCCTCATCCCCCCTTGGCAGCCTGTCCGCTTCGGGTTACACTGTGAACAGATCAACTATCTGCTACTCTGTGAAAAAGGGGAATCGAGATGCCAACATACGTTTCAGACGCCTCTGCATGCCAACAGGGGACGCCGCGCCAGGACGGGCTCCAACTGGCCACCTTCGCCGGCGGCTGCTTCTGGTGCATGGTGAAGCCCTTCGATCAATGGGATGGCGTGCATGCCGTCGTATCCGGCTATACCGGCGGCCATATTCCGCATCCAACCTATGAGCAGGTTAAATCCCAGACGACGGGACATCTCGAGGCCGTCCAGATCACATTCGATCCGGCGATCATTCCGTACAGCCAGCTGCTCGAGCTGTATTGGGCGCAGATCGATCCGACCGATGACGGCGGTCAATTCCAGGATCGGGGCGAATCGTATACGACCGCTATCTTCGTTCATAACGAAGAGCAGCGCCGCCTGGCCGAAGCTTCTCGGACGGAGTTGGCGGCAAGCGGCCGGTTCGATCGGCCTATCGTCACGCCCATTCGCGATGCCGGCCCTTTCTATCCGGCCGAGGACTATCACCAGGACTACTACCGCAAAGAGCCTGAGCATTACGCGGCCGACCGAGCCCAATCCGGCCGCGACGATTTTCTGGAGAAGCATTGGGAGAAGTAAACCGCAAAGTGGGAGGCGCCTTTCTCCGGCCTTTTTGGGGCAGGAGACGGGCGTTTTTCTTTTTGCGCCTTATAACTGGTTTTCCCTTCTGTGAGGTTGCCCGGCCTCCGCTTCGCTATCCCAATCTGTCAGGTAACAAGTCAGGCGGACAGAGTCCTTTTTCCCCTCTATCCCGTTCTGTCAGGTCTTCCGCATCTTTTGATCGTTATCCCATCGACTCAGAGGCGGCGAGCCGCTGCGGCCTGCAGCGCCTGCCCAGGGGAACACGGGATGTGCGGCAAGCGCACAAATTCAATTCCATAAGGAAAGAGGCGGCAATGACAGGAAGCGGAAGGGGCCCTGAGCCGTTGGGAGATTGATCAAAAGGGCGCGGAAGGGACGCAACCCCGAGACGACAAAAAACGCAAGCCGCAGCGGGCTTGCGTTGATGTCCATTGAGGATGGCGCCGATTTTACAGCATTTCCTTGCGAAGCTGTTCAGGCGATTTCGGCGACAGAAGGCCGAACGGAATGTCGAATACGGTGCGTGCGCCGGCTTCTCCGCGTGCCGCCAGCTTGTGTACCGCCCTCGCATAGGCGACGAGCACGCTCGCCGTGAACTCCGGATTGCTTCCCAGCTTCAGACTGAATTCCATCAATTGCGTCGTGCCCTCCCCTGTCACGCCGCTGCGGAGCACATAGCCGCCGTGGGGCATGGCCGAGTGATTCGCCTTCAGCTCTTCATCGCTGATGAAGTTCACTATCGTCTCATAGTCGGAGAAGTAGTTCGGCATGTTTTTGATTTCCGCTTCGATGCGGGCCTTGTCCGCGCCTTCCTCGGCCACGACGAAGCATTCGCGCAAATGTTTGTCGCGCGTCGACAGCTGCGGCTGCTCTCCGCTGCGGACGGCAGCTACCGCTTCCTCGGAAGGAATGGTGTACTGTACGCCGTTTTTGACGCCTTCGACGCGGCGAATCGCATCCGAATGGCCTTGGCTGACGCCGCGTCCCCAGAAGGTATATTCCGCGCCTTGCGGCAGCACGGATTCGAACAGCAGGCGGTTCAGGGAGAACAAGCCCGGATCCCATCCCGTGGAGATGACGGATACATGTCCCGACGCTTCTGCCGCCCCGTTAACGGCTTCGAAGTATTCCGGAATGCGCGCGTGCGTATCGAAGCTGTCCACCGTATGGAACAAGCGTGCCAATTCAGGCCCCTGCTCCGGAAGATCCGTAGCCGAGCCGCCGCACAAGATCATGACATCGACTTTGTCTGTATAGGATTCTACGTCCTGTAACGATACAACCGGAACGCTTGCTTGCACCGAGCCCGGATCTCTGCGGGTAAATACAGCGACAAGCTCCATATCCGGATTTTGCTGAATCGACTTTTCGACCCCTCTTCCAAGGTTGCCGTAACCTACAATACCGATACGTATAGCTGACATCGTATGTTCATCTCCTTCAACTTTTCTAACATAAGTATAATATGGACAAAAGATTACCGACATAGATTATTCGGAGAACATATTGCACTTCATGTACTCTAAGCGTACGCCCGGCTCAGCCCGGCTCTTCTGACCAACGGCCTGGACGCCATGCCGCCGCAAGGAACACTCAAAAAAAGGAAATGCCGCAAAGGCATTCCCTTCAAGTAAGACGATATGCACTTATTTCTTCTGCACGGTAATCGTCCAGGACGCATCATCGATCTGCTCGAACCGGGTGACGCGGTGGCCGGCCTCGGCAGCCCAGCGCGGAATGCTCTCGGTTGCCTGAGTGCAATCGAATTCGATGACCAGCTCGTCGCCGCTGCCTATCGTCTCGATCGCTTCTTTGGCCTCAATCAAAGGAAACGGACATACCATGCCGAGCACGGACAGTTTTTTTCCCATATCATTACTCCTCCTTATGCTATCGGCTTACGCCGTCGTTGTCTGATAAGCTGCAGCCTGATTTTTGCGCGCCTTCGCACGAGGGCGAACATAGACGAAGTAAGAAGCGGTCCACGTTCCCAATAAAATAAAGAGAAGCGAAATCCACCCTTGCCAGGTCATCATGGCGGTCATGACCAGGCCGTTCCCGATCGAGCAGCCCCCGGCCCAGCTCGCTCCGAATCCCATCAGCAGACCGCCGCCGAAGCTGGATAGCGCCGTCTTGGCGTCTGGCGCCCGGAAGCGGAACTCACGGCTCGCCTTCGCGGCGAGGAAGGAGCCGGCCAGGATGCCAAGCACCAGGAAGACGCCCCAATTCACATATTTCCCGCTGTCCCCCGTCACCAAATATTGAAGCAAATTCGCGGAAGGGGTCGTAATGCCGAGACCCGACATTCTTCCCGTCGCCTCGCTTAGCGGCCAGGCCAGAATCGCAATCAGGCCGACGAGCACCGCCGTAACGAAGGGATGCCATCGCTTCTCGAACAAAATATGGTTCAGCCCCGCGCGCTTCGCCGGCAAGGACGGAACCGCCACGGCAGGCTTGCGCAGCTGCCTGACGACCAGCCATAGCGTCAACAGCGCCAGGATGAGGATAAACGGCCACACCGACAGACCGAATGTGTCCGGAATGGAGTTCGTCGGCGCATTGTAGCCTTTTAGGCTGTTATTGACCGGCAGCAGGACGCCCGACTTCATGATCGCGCTCATCGCCATATATCCGAACAGGGCGATCCAGCTTCCGATCAGCCCCTCCCCGGCCCGGTACCACGTCCCTGTGGCACAGCCCCCGGCCAAAATAATCCCGATACCGAACAAAAACGAGCCGGCCATCGTCGCCAGCCAATGGAACGAACCGGCGGAAAACTCGACCAAGCCCAATTGGATAAGGGCAAACACGCCAATGCTCTGCACCGTGATGGCAATGAGCAGCGCGTAGAACATCCGGTTGTCCTTCGTCAGGTACATATCCCGGAAACCGCCGGTCAGGCAAAATCGTCCACGCTGCATGACGAACCCAAGCAGCGCCCCGCATAGCAATCCCGTAATCAACATGAGTACAATGATGCCTCCTCCCGGATTTAAACCGAGTAATTCAATGAGATTTATAAGTAATACTGATTTTATCACATCTTCCGAATGTGTCAATATACAGGATCATCCAGGCTGTAAAAAAGAGAGGGGCTTTCCCCTCTCTCATTAGCAAAACATATGCGATGCGGCTTGCTCCTTATGCCTGCTGTACTTCATCTTGCACTTCTCCCCAATATAATTCAGTCTCATATTCAAAGGAGACGACGCCATTCTGTTCGTTCCGTGCAAATATGCTCTTTAATTCGGCCATCATCGGCTCAAAGTTGGGATGGCCGGCCTGCGGCGCATAGGATGAGGACTGCAGCCGCCCGCCCAGCTCTTCCAGATTGAGCAGCTGGCGCATCGAAAACCGGGCGACCCGGAGCCCCCCTGGCTTGAAGAAGGAAGCGAGGGCGTCCGATGAAATGTTTTTATGCCTTAGCTTTTCATAATCCGTACCATATGCTAGCAGCAACTGCTCATATTCCTCAGGAACGGGGTCCCCTTCAGCAAGCGAGTGTTCCAGATCAGCACGGCCTTGCCGCCCGGCTTCAATATACGGCTAAATTCCGACCGCGCGGCGCCCCGATCGAACCAATGGAAGGATTGCGCACAGACGATGTGATTGACGGAGCGGTCCGGCAGCCCTGTCGCTTCGGCGGAACCGGATACAGCGCGGTAATGCGCATGATGGCCAAGGTCTAGCACAGCCGCTTCCCGCATCGCCTGATTCGGTTCAACGGCAATGACGCTGCTCCCGCGTGCCAGCAGCAGCTTCGAAAAGATTCCCGTCCCCGCCCCGATATCGGCAATCTCATCCTCCGCACCGAAACCTACCGTGTCATACAAATACGAGATCGCTTCCGGCGGATAGCTGGGCCGATACTTCACATAGGCGTCGACTCGGCTTGAAAATCGCTCCTTACTGTCCATTCCATTTCCTCTCCTTCGGCAAATAAATAAATATGTCAGATCCAACCGACCGCCGTTAAATTCTACCTAGTGAAATCAAGTTCCATTATCCCCATGTCTATTATATTACGTCAGGCAACCCTAATCACCTAGGAAGAGGGGGCTGCGTATAATAAAAAAGCACCCTAAGGTGCTTCCTAAAAAATGTAATGTTTTCTCCCCAATGATGGCATGCCTGCAGGAAGGAGGCTGGCTCTTAAGCGGCTTGCTTCACTTCCTTCTGCTTTTTCAGTCTGCCCATGACCAACACGCCGGCAATGGTTACAATGATAAGTCCCCACTTCAATATCGGATTTTCCGTAAAAAAGCCCTTTACTAACGGCTCATCGGTGATCATTTTAGCCGCCGTCCAGGCCAGCACCCCGGATCCAATATAGATAATGACGGGGAATCGCTCCACCCATTTCAAAATCAGCGTGCTTCCCCATACGACAATCGGCACGCTAATCAGCAGACCCATCACGACCAAAATGAAATCGCCATGAGCGGCGCCGGCCACGGCGAGCACATTATCGAGCCCCATGACCGTATCCGCGATAACGATCGTCTTGATGGCCGCCCACATGCTGGCCGCCGACGCCACATCATGCTTCTTCTCCTCAACGAGCAGCTTATATGCAATCCAGATGAGCATAGCCCCGCCGAGCAGCAGCAGACCCGGAATTTTCAACAACCATACTACGGCAAGCGTAAGCAGCGAGCGAATGGCAATCGCTCCGAACGTTCCCCAAAAAATAATCTTTTTCTGCTGTTCCTTCGGCAAGTTCCTCGCTGACAGCCCAATGACAATCGCATTGTCTCCCGCCAGTACCAGATCGATGATGACGATCGCCAGAAGCCCAGACCAGAAGTCTGCTGTAAAAAAATCCATCGTATCCTCTCCTATCTCGAATGTCGTATATATCCTTTCTTCAATCACTCACATTTATGAACATGCCCGGGCAACACCCCTTAAAAACAAAAATGGCCTCTACCGATCACGGTAAAGGCCATAAATAAAGACCTTTACCGCAATGGTAAAGGTCTCGCCAGCAATCATCGTTGCCAACAAAGCCGGAGGCGTTATCCCTCGTAATGACGACTTTATTGAACAGCTACTCCCCTTTATGCTCTCTATGTTAATGGAAAAGGATACATAGGGTCAAGATAAAAATATCCCGCTTGTTCAATTTGGTTGTCGGCTTGCCCATTGATCCCCGTAGACAAGGGCTATTCCGTTATCATCCACTTCGAGCCGCGCCGTATAACCGCTGGCGATCGAACGGTAGACATACGTCTTCTCTTCCAACCATGCGCCTCCTCATAACGAACATATACATCCCTGGCGCACCCAATTGAATCACAATTCATTATATATTCGACGAATGACTGGTTGTCCGGTCCGGCACAGATGACTTTCCCTTCTATTCGGGTCGCCGCTCCAAAGGAATGGCTGCAATATTCCATTCCGTCTCCTTGAATTCGCTCCCATATGATCGTTTTTCCCACTACGATTCCTCCTATAACAGGCCAGTACAGCCGTTCATCTCCTCGCTCGCCATCGGCGAAAATCGCCATTTACCGCGGTATGCGGGTATGTTCATGTATCAATATCGTGCCACACCTATAAATTGCTTCCTGAGCAACTCCATTGCAACCGCGTTCCGGTATTGTGATCGTGATGTGCCGCGAGGCCCTTATGACCAATTACGCTGCGTGAATGCAGCTGACGAAAGGGAGGATGACATGCCGAAGCGATGGATGTCTGCCATGATCCTCATGGCGCTGTTAGTCTGCGCCATCCTGACAGCCGCCGAATCCGCACAAGCGGGCGAAGCTTCACGAACCAACCTCATATTGGAACAAACGTACACCGTTGTCGCCAATGGATGGAGCAAAGCGGAACGCTGGAAAGACAACAACCCAATGTTCGCGCCGGAACATTATCCCCAAGATGGACGGGGGGATCAGATTGGCCAGCGCCTGCTCTTCTTCGACGGCGTAAAGCAGCCGCATTCCAGCCGCTTTCTCCTCTACTATGCGCCGCAGTACCAGACCAATCCTAACCCAACCCCGGTTCTGCTTGTTCATGGAGCCAATGATAATGCGGATCGGGCCTGGGCCAATCCGAACGAGTTCGGTCCGAATACATGCGGGGCTTCCTCCTGCCCGGACACGGGACTGATGCAGTTCCTGGTCAGCCAGGGATATAAAGTATTCGCCATTAATTTCGCACATAAGCACGGGGACAACTATTATGCCGCAGAGCTCATCCACGATGCCATCCAGATCATGAAAAATGTGACCGGCGAGAGCAAGGTCGACGTCATCGGCTGGAGCAAAGGCGCGTTCGCTTCACGCATGTACGCATCATCCATCCGCAAGCCGGGCGGCACGGCCTATGCGGGGGATATCCGCAAGCTGATTCTGATCGCCAATCCGAATAAGGGGACGGATCTTATCTTCCGGCACGGCTGGACATTCAATTACGGCATCATCCCCGAATGCGGGGGCAGCATGAACGCCCCTTCGCCGCATACGCGCATGATGTGCTACGGCGTATGGCGCACTCACCCCGAGCTGTCCATCTACCGAACAGCGACGGGTGATTTCTTCCCCGGTCAGAAGCAAATGCTGGCCAAATGGGCCAATGTCCATCCGCTTCCTCCCACCGAACAGGACTGGTATACGACCTACTATGGCGGGCAAGGTTTTTTCACGGCAGGCGACGGGATCGATGCCGCCATACAGCAAGGATCATTGGTCGACGAGATCTTGACGGCCGGCATTCCAGCCAGCATCTCAACGTATCTGTTAACCGGCAATCAGAACGATATCCCGAACATGCATAACGAACATACGGGACCGAGCGATGGCGTCGTGTTCGTGCGAAGCGCAGCCGCCGTACAAGGGATTGGCCGCGTCGCGGGCAATGTCACGCTGCCGCTCAATCACCTGGAACTATCATGGGCAGGTCAAGCTCAGAGCCAGATCGATCAGTGGCTGAGGCAGTAAAGCCGGCATATGCCATATAAATAAGTAAATTTTTTGAATATTTTTCCACACCGCCTATATACTATCCTTGAAAGTATACTTTACATGCTAGGAGGGATTATGATGAAAAAGGTTGTGCTTGCTATTCTCGTGCTTGTGCTGTTGGTTCCAGCGACGGTTAGCGCCCGCGGGCAGGACGGCGATGTCCTGGAACGTATTCTGGACGTGTATCCGCATGTGACCAAGGAGCAGCTTGTATCCGAAATTGAATACGCTTCCCAAATCACCAAGCTCCCGGGCGATGTCATCGCCAGCCAAATGTACGACGAACTGCGCGCGAAGATGCCCGAACTGCAGAACAAAATTGCGGTGCTTGGCGGCAAAGGCGACGGCGCCTATCAGCTTGCGTCCAGCAGCAAAGGCAATGTCTTCTTCGAAACGGCTTCCACCGCAGGGATTCCGCACGGGCATGTCGGCATCTACTACACCCCCGACTACATCGTGGAATCGGTACCCGGCTCGGGCGTGCGCAAGGTGAAGCTTATCGACAAGCGCGTCGATGCAGGCTCCAAGATCTTGACTCCGAAGCCGCAATATGCAAGCGCTTCCGCGAGAGAGCAAGCCGCCGACTGGGCGCACGGCCGCATTGGCGAGAGCTACTCCTACAACTTCGCCACGAATCGCGCGACTTCATGCGTCGGGGATAAAAACTGCTCCAAGCTCGTATGGTGCGCCTTCAAAGAAAAAGTGAACATCGACATCGACAAGGATGGCGGCCTCGGCGTCTATCCGGTCGATATCAGGGATTCCCCGATGTTTCTCACCTTAAAAAGCTATTGAATAAGGCTGAACCACGATGATGCCCAATCCTGCGAAGCCGCCCGGAGCCGTTAAGCGAATGTCTCTGCTGCTCTGCCTGCTCATCCTCTCCAGTACCTTGCTCTCATGCAGCCACCCAGCTTCTCTTCCTTCATCTCAGGCCGATGTGCGGCTCGACGACACCGTCGCCCTTGTCTATTATTCCACCTCACTGCCGAAGGAGTATTACAATAAAGGGACATCCTATCTTGTTCGCATGAATGTGGAAGGTTCCATTCAGACCCTTCTCGGAGAAGGCTTGGAATGGGGCTCTCCGGTCAAGCTTCCCGAGGAAGACAGCCTGATCATCCAGCGCAAGCGCCATATCGAGGTGCAGACGAATGAGGCGGGGTCCGCTTCTTACGTCTCCCCGTGTTCAGTAAGCGCCGGATATCGGCAAATGTCAGGATATCTGACCGGCAGCAAGCAATATTATTCCTTGTTCAATCAAGGCGTCGCTCCGAATGACGACTATGTATCCATCCTTCGATGGGGAGACAGCAACCACCACTATTGCCGGGAAATCCGCGAATTCGTCGAAGCCCAGGGCAGCGACGGGCACATGATATACGCCTTAACCTCCGATCATGCATCGCTTCAAGGACTGAGCCTGATCGCCATGGAGCCTCGTCAGGATAACCTGATATCGGCCACATACCCGCTGCTGGACATGGATACCGGGTCTTTGATCGTACAGACGGACATCGTATCCGTTCAAGGGAAGCTGTATGCCGTCTTCTCCACGCGCACCCCGGACAATCGCGTCAAGCTGCAGCTGATGGAAATCGACACCGCATCGCGGACAGCCTGCGTCTACCCGCTGCATACGTATGGAGAAGAGTTGGATAATCGTTATTTCTCGCTCAGCGCGAACAGTCTCGGCGTGACAGAGGGGAAGCTGTACTACGTGGATGGCTATGGGACCGTCTTCCCCTTCGCGCTTGACACGCGCACGGCCGGATCGACGTATCCTCTTGCCGGCTTCGAGCCGTCATCCGATCGAAATCATGAGATGGGATATGCGCGGGGGAACTATTTTTATCTGTTCCGCTATGATGCCGTTCATCAAGCACATAAGGTGGAGCAGTACCGCTTGGCGGACGGTTCCTTGCAGCAGGAGCTGCGCATTCCGAAGGTGAAGGATGCCATCTCGCCGGAAGTGTATTTATATGATTTTCAGATGTTATCCGACCTCTGAATGCAAACAGCTGTCTTCTTGGTCCAACTGGGCCTGAAGGCAGCTGTTCTATGCTGTCAGCTTATTAAGGTTAAACTTTCCGGGCGCCTCTACGGCGCCCCCCTCGGCCAATCTTATGCCCGTTGACCGGAACCCTTGCTTTGTTTGCGCTCCGAATATCTCTCTTATTTCTTCACTTTGCGCTCGATGCGAACAAGTTCGCCGGCTTGGTTGATTTTGGCAACGATCGTCTCTTTGCCCTTGCTGCTGAATTTATAGTCTCCCCAGTCTTTATCGATTTTCGATGTATAGGAGGACAAGTCTGCGTCGAATAACTTTTGCGCAATCGGCTTCACCAGCTTGATGCCGTCCTCCTTGGTCAGCGTCTTCGTCTTCTTGCCAGCTTCGTTCGACGGGATCGTTACGGACACCGGCTTGCCTGTCTTTGCTTCGATAATGACCGACTCTTTCACGACGAACGCTCTGCCTTGCCCATCGGTCATGAATGATTTCTTTTTGCTCTTATCGCCGTTCACGTCGACGGTCCGCTTCAGCTCCCAGACTTCGCCGGCCGCTTCGCCGTCTACTTGGCGGTGCTCAATCTCGGTAAATGGCTGCACCTTGGCCACTCCCATGCTCTTGACCGCCTGTTCGGCCGCCGCGACGATGCTGCGATCCACATCCGCCGCTGTATGCTTCAAAATATAGTTCCCCGGCTTGCCCGTCTTCATGTCGATAGCAACGAACTGTCCGTCTTCCGTCTGGAAGGACAGCGTCTCGCTTTCACGCCCTTTGTTATTGTCTTTAAAAAAATGTGCGCGGACAAAGGACAGCTCTCCCTTGCCGTTCAATTCCTTCACAGCCGCCTGTGCCGACTTCAGCTTCGCCTCGTACTCTCCGGATAATTCGTCCATATCATAAGTAAGCGATACGGTCAGCACTTCGCCGGACACTTCATCAAGCGATACCACGGCGCTCCGATCCTTGGCCGAGATATACCAGATCCCTCTTTTTGTTTTCTCGTCTACAAAATATTCACCTTTTAGCGCTTCTTCCAGTTGAAATGTTTTTCCGTTGCCGTATTGCGCAATGGCTTTTTCCGCCGCGTCGGCATGCTGGCGATCCATATCCGCGAACTGAACCGTCTGCGGTCCTTCATTGTTCATAGCGGCTTGCGCAGCGATAACAGGGGTAGCGGCGAACAGACTGCATGCCAGCGTTACCGCCAGTAGTTTATTCATTTTCATGGAAAAACTCCTCCTTCATCTCATAACGATTGTTATTGCCGGCTGTCCTCTGCCGACATCTGCTCCAGCTTCCAGAACTCGCCCTTGGCATTCACGGTCCCTCTCACTGTCGCGGCGCCTTGGCGCGTGAACGTATATTCGTTCAACCGGATGCTCACTTCATAGCCTTCCAGGTTGATGCCGAACACTTCCTTTACGGCTGGACTCGCCTTCGCTATGGCCTGCTCTGCAGTATAGCGCGGTTCGGCATACTTTTTGCCGGCCGCTGTGTCATCGCCAGGATGGTCATTCTTGAAGCTCTGTTCGACCGACCGCACCTGGTTCGTCTTCACGTCGACAGCGGCCAATCGGCTCATATCCCGGTAGAACTCCCATACATGGCGCGTCGGCGTTACTCTCTGTACCATATGCGTCATTTCCAATGCTTTGTCTTGCACAAAAGAAGAGTACGCGGTGTCCGCAACGGCCTTCGCATCGGCATCGAAACGCCCTGGCTCATAGCTTAGTGAAGCTTCCATCAATTTGCCCGTTAGCGCATCGATGATGATGTCGGCGTGCTCGTTGTGTAGCACCCAACGGTTATTCGCCTCGGACTTCTCTCGCACCGCTTCCTCGAACACGACCGGCTGATCCGGGTTCATCCGGCGCAAGGTGTCTTCCACGGTCTTCCGCAGCTTCCCGTCCAGTTCGCCATAGGGAATGGCGCGTTGTACGGCGATTGGCTCCATCGTCGACTTCTCCACAATCACGATGCTTCTGCTGTTATCCTTCGCGTAGAGGAACCAACGATCCGAATACTCCGCGACGCCGTACAGCTCTGCCGCCATGCCCGGAGCGAGCTCTCGCAGCGCCTGCTCCGCTTGGCGCACCATGCCGGGCTTCAGTTCGTCCACGGTCATCTCGTATATTGGAACCTCGTCCAGCGGCGTAAGCTCCTCTGACGATGGAACGAGCGGAATGCTCCAGTTCACAGGTATCTTCTTCGTCCAGCTGTCCACGTACATGGTGAGACGGTCATACGCCGGAGTCTGTCCCTCGAAGAAGAATAAAGTGCGATTGCGGTAATTCCCCTGCTCGTCTTGTTCCAGCTCGGTCACGCTTTGTGCCTGTATCGGCTTCCCTTGCCCGTCCTCCATGCGCCATTGCAGATCAAGCGTATCCGAACCAAGCTGTTGATCGGCTTCCAATATCCATCCCTTGCCTGCAAAGACGCTGCGGCCATCCTTCATCTGTTCCGGATCCTCGTCCTCTTTCACCCGCATCTTGAATGTAACGCTCTTCCCATTCACCTCCTTCAGAAGCGGCTTCTTCCGCAACGACTTCGGCTCGATCGCGACGGCCAGCTCCTTGTCCGCCCGTTCCTCCGTATAGATCGCCGTCAATTCCAGCGTCAACTCCTTCGCATCCGGGAAAGGCAGGAAGGCATGCCGGTATTTCATATGTCCGATGCTGCCCTGGCCGTTCAGAAAACGCTTGAGCACATTCCTGCTTCCGATGCCCAACTCCCCGCGCCGCAGGCCGTCCATGGCCGCGACGATATTCCCTTCGCCATCCGTAATCTCATACCGGAACATCGGCTCCATCTTCTTCGCGCTTCTCCAGGCCTGCGTCTCGTCGACCTGCAGCAGCAATTCCGACTTGCTTGGACTGTGCCGCAGCTGCTTGAAGTCGATGCTGAAGCCAAGCGGCGAGATGTAGCGTTGGCTGAGCGGCACGAGAGCGGACGATGCCTTCGCCGCGGACAGATCGATCGGCACCTCGAGATGCCATTTCCCTCGGGTCTTGCCGATCTGATTGATATCGAAGCGGACCGTAATCCGATCCGGCAGATCGGACAGAGACTGAACCTCATGTCCGGGAACGAGGTCATCCAGCCCTAGCGTCAATATCCGGTCATTCTCGGATTTAACCAGCTGCGGAGACAGCGGCAGTACCTTCCCCTCGTCATCGACAATCTCATACCGGTTCACGTACGGGTCATCATCGATGCCGTCCGGAATGAACGTCTCGAACAGCAGATCGGAGTTCAGCGGCCTGCCGTCCTGTTCCAGCCCGAACAGAATCGAGATGCGAAAGACATCGTGAATCGCCTCCTTCACCCGGAGCGTAATCCCTTGATCGGTGACTTGCTTATTCACCGCTTCGGCATAGCCGTCGTCGGCCGCTTGCTTCAAGCCGCCGTCCGCCTTCTGCAGCGAGAACCAGGACTTCATCACCTCTGCAAATGTAGGGGATGTCGCCGCGCCGATTGCGGCCGCTAACAGGAGGCCTGCCGCGGTGGCTGCCGCCGCTTTCACCGCTTTGCGCGTCCGGCTCGAAGGAGCAAGCTCCCGCTTCGCCCGGTCGGTTCCCTGTTTGCTGTATTGATGCAGCTCTTCAGGCAGCTCGATTTTCTCCATTTCCTCGACAATGCGTTGATGACGACTCACGAGATTTCACCTCTCTTTACGCTTTTTCGCAGCTTGCTTAAGCCCCGGTACAATATCGTCTTGGCCGAGCCTAACGGCAGCTCCAATATTTCAGCGATCGCATTGAATGTATACCCCTGGTAGTACTTCAGCATAATGACGCTTTTCTCATGAGTATCCAGCTCATCGAGCAGATCCTGCAGCGTTAAGGAGAGGGGAATGTCATCCTCGCTGGAGCTGCCGATTTGTTCGGCGAACTCCGGGGGGAACGGAATCACTTTATTGCGCTGCTTGAGCATGTAAATGGCGCGGTGGATCGCAATTTTGAGGATCCATGTTTTGAAATATTGCGGCTCTCGCAAGCTCCCTATCGATTTGAAGGACTGATAGGCCGTCTCTTGAACGACATCGAGCGCGTCCTGCTTGTTCTTCAAGTACAGATAGGCGGTCCTGTAAATCTCTGCCTCATGCTGCTGATACAGCAGCAGGAATGCTTTATCGTCGCCCTTTTGGGCTTTCCTCACCAGTTTCTCTATATCCATGCGGCATCCTTATCTCCCTTCCCTCTCACCTATATAGAGCATATAGAAGAGGATTTAGCTTTCCTTTTTTGGAAAATGGCAAAAAAATTGCGAAGAAAACACGAATAACCCGGAGATTCCAGGCTGTTGAGAAAGTCCAAGGGTTTTTGTGGCACTTCTTTTTGATGTATTGGATTGCGAAATCCGCAAAACGGCACGATTTCTACGCCTATTCGGTAAGCGAAATCCTGCGAAAATACAGCAATTCGGGAGGGAAAACTTTCCCAGAAAGGGAATCCTGCAAAACGGCAGGAATTTCACCCGTTTCGCTTCGACTTGAAGCAAAAGGGCCTAAAATGATGTAGCTGTGCAGCAATTCCTCGCGATGTGGACTCATTGAGCCGAAATTCCTGTAAAATAGCAGCAATTCCCTCCACACGTTCAATCCCCTGAGGCAATAATGCCTCCTGAAGGCAATGGCGCCTCCTCAATGCAATGATGCCTCCTGAAGGCAATGGCGCCTACTTAACGCGATGATGCCCCCTTGAAACGCTCTGAGTGCCAAGTTTTGATTAGGTAGATGGACATCTCCACCCCTTCGTAAAAACAGGGGTTTTCCACCAGCCTGAGATTCCGCGGTTTATCATGTATATATTTCACTTTATTACTTATTTAGGATGTTAAGAAAATGTTATCCGAATAAGTTTTTACATCGCTGCGAAGCTTCTCGATCTCCTTCTCATATTGTACCGACAAGGCAGCCTACCGCAGCCAGCGGATTATCGATATAATTGCCGATATATCCTTCATCGGACAAATCGGCGCACGCAAGGACAGGAAGAACCGTTTCCTCTCCGCTACACTGAAGGCGAAAGGAGAGGATATTCAATGGAGGCGCTTCACCTGCTTCGCCAGGCTATCGATTATATCGAGGAGCATCTGACCGGCACGCTTGAGATCGAGGATATCTCGCAGGCGGCGTTGTCCTCCCGCTATCATTTCCAGCGCATGTTCCATGTCCTGACCGGCTTCACGGTCACCGAGTATATCCGGAACCGGCGGCTGACGCTTGCCGCGGAAGAACTGGCGGGAACGGACTGCAAGGTCATCGATGCCGCGCTCAAGTACGGCTACGAGAGCCCGGAGGCGTTCGCGAAGGCGTTCCAACGTCTGCATGGCGTGACGCCGTCCGCTGCCAAGAAGCGGGATGTGAAGCTCAAGGCGTTCTCACGAATCTCCTTCCATATCGAGATCAAAGGAGAATGCGAATTGAACTATCGTCTAGTGGAAGAGCTGGAATCCACCGTCATCGGCAAAAGCATCGTCATTCATGCGGATCCCTACAAGGAGATTCCCCCGTTCGGCGATCAAATCTGGAATGACGGCACTCACGACCGGATTAACGAGATTGCCGGCCGACCGGCCCGCACCCTGCTCTACGGCTATCTGTATGATTTTCAGGAGAATGGAACCAAGCGTTATCTGATGGGATTCGATCTGCCTGCAGGAGTAGAGGCTCCTCCTGGATTCGACCTTCTTCACGTGCCTGCCCGTACGTACGCGGTATTCGAGAGCCGGGAGACGCTGACCGAAGAGCCCGACAGCGGCCTCGGAATTCAGAATGTATGGCGGCGCATCTATTCCGAATGGTTCCCTTCAACGAACTTCGAGCAAGCGGAAGGCCCGTGCATCGAAAAATATTACTGGGTGAACAAACAGATGACCGAGTCGATCTGCGAAGTATGGATTCCGGTAAGAAGAAAAGCGGAGCATGCTGCCAATAGCATGAAGCCGCACGGAATATAGAAGGGAGACGGGGCTGGACAATCCAGCCCCTGTTCGTCGTCGAACGAGTGACATGCTTGAGAACGGCTTGATGTGGAGCGGGCCCCAGCCGCCTTTTGATCGCTCTCCCGTTTGCTCAGGGTATTCACATTTCCGGGCGCAACAAATAATGCAGCCCCGTTATCCGGAGGCTGCGCTGTTATCGGCATGGAAGTCCTCAGGAAAAATATAGTATAATAAATAGGCAATAGAATGGCTTTATGGGCGGTCGGCTAATCTCCCGGAAGGGAGGCGATGCCTGTGAGCATATATGAAGCACTATCCATCATGTTCCAATTTGGGCTGTGGATATTCGCGTTATTTACGTTTGTGGTGACGCTGCTAATATACCTGCACACAAAGAAATAGACCGCCCCCGGCAAAGGTAGCGATCTATTTCTGGACCTTTGAACTAGCCACCGCCTTTGAAGCGGCTATTGCCCTGGAGTCGTGTTCCCGCACGGCTCCTCTTCTATTTATATCTTAGCATGCGTGAATTTATACGTCCAGCTGTTCCACGCCCAGAGGAAGGCAGAGCACGGAATGCTTTTTTCTCTAAGCGCTTCTGTACTCATCTTGCTCTCGGAGGGATGATATGATAGATATATCTTAATCCTTCGATGAGAAAAGGATCGGAAAGAGGAGGCACCATGAGAAAAGCATACGTATCGATAGCGCTCGTGTTTTCACTGCTGTGCGCACTATTTTCCCCTGCCCTGCTGGCGCATCCCGGCAAGACCGATGCGAACGGCGGCCATACCTGCCGCACGAACTGCGCGCAATGGGGCTTGAAAGACGGGGAATACCATTATCATAACAAGGATGGAAGCATAAGAAAGGCCGATAAGCAGAAATCGACTCAAAAAGAAGCCGGCACGTCACTGATTCTCCCTCAAAAGCAAAAGGCCGGCACGCTGCAAGTCTACTATTTGGATGTCGGACAGGGAGATTCCACATACATAAGAACGCCGCAGGGTCAACATATTCTAATCGACGGCGGAGACAATGACAAGGGACAGGATGTCGTGAAGTATCTCAAGCATCTCGGCGTCAAGCAGCTCGATGTCGTCATCGCGACACATCCGGATGCCGATCATATCGGCGGTCTGGACGATGTGATCAACGCCTTCAAGGTCACAGCCGTCTACGCCCCCAAAGTATCCCATACAACGCAAACCTACGAGGACTTCTTGAAAGCCGTCAAAAAGCAAAAACTGGGGATCAAGACGGCCAAGAGCGGAGTCGCCATCCCGCTTAAAGGCATTACGGCTGAATTTGTCGCCCCCGTTAAGGAATACGGCAAGGATTTAAACGAATGGAGCTCCGTGTTACACTTGAAGTATAAAGACACTTCTTTCCTTTTTACCGGTGATGCGGAAGCCAACAGCGAGGCGGATATGCTGGAGCATCCAAAAAAGCTGCGCGCTGATGTGCTGAAGGTGGGCCATCACGGGTCGGACACATCGACGTCGCAGAAGTTCCTGTCCGCGGTCCAACCAGACTACGCGGTGATTAGCGCGGGAACGGACAATAAGTATGGCCATCCCAAAAAAGAAACGATGGACAAGCTCAAAAAAGCGAACGCGAAAACATTCCGGACCGACACGCAAGGAACGATAACCGCTATCAGCGATGGCAAAAAAATAAAATTCGAGACAGTGAGGTAATCCATATGATTAAAGGGATAATCGACAGATTCGAATGCGATCTCGCCGTGATTGAAGTGGATGGCCACACCGTGGAGTATCCGAAATATTTGCTGCCGGCAGAAGCTGAGGCAGGAGACGTCGTGATCATTAACGGCAATCAGTTCACCCTCGATAAAGTAGAGACCAAGAAACGAAAACAAGAAATCGATGACCTGATGGATGACCTGTTCGAGGATTGACGCGCAAGCTTACAATGTCTTTGTTACAAACCGAGCCGTGGAATCTTATCCTCCACAGCTCGGTTTGGTTGAATAGTTACTTAATACGCTCTAACAGCAGAATTGAATCCATAATCCCAGCCGCCAGACCCATCGTCTGACACGATTTTTATGGTGCAGGTGCCCTCTTTCGTCGGTTTTGTCTCTAGCAGGACCCGATAGTTGTTGCTGGATAAGGTATGTCCCTTCACATATTCTTTGTTGTCCGGATCATATACTACAATTTGCATGCCTCTTTTATTTTCGTCTTCCAGCCAAAACCTCATGTTTGCACCGAATTCCTTTTGTATTCGAACTCATATTCATACTTACCGCTGCTTGGTATAAACGAATCGACACTCTCATAGTCATCATCATATCTAGCGATGAAGCCTGCTGAAATCATGCTATGTGGGGCTTTACTCTGTGCAAACACATCTTTTCGCTAAATATCCCAATATAAAATGTACTCACACAGAATCCAACGGCAACTACTTCGTAAAGTTCTACGGTCTATTCATTTTTTTATATTTCTATTCGATATTATAAATGACTCCACTTTTGCAAAAGCGGCGCTCCTTTGATGTATTTGACTCATAAGGGCTGCTGGAGACTCCTCGCGAAACAAGTAAACGACTAGCATTGAAGCGCTTCTAGAGTTTTGCAAAAGGAAGGAATTTACGCCAAGCAAATCGGGAGTCAAAAAGTAAGACTTGATTACTTATTTGGGGAGGTTAGAGCAAGGAGAACAGGAATTCCCCCCCTGAAATGTAACCGCTTACTTTGATGCCTCAAATATTATCATTTTAAGGAAGGGAGTTATCTTTTATGAAGAAAACATCAATGTTGCTCATCTTGTCGACCGTTTTAATTTTATCTTTAATGAGCGGCTCAACGATTACAGCCAGTCCTTCAACTTCTTTAGGAAACGAGTTAACTGAAGCCCAAAAAGCTCCTGTAATGATGGCATACTATAGAACATGGCGTGATGTCACCATGCCTCATGATGCAAATTCAACTCTGCCATACCCTAATGTGACAGCTATGACGGACATTCCTGAAGAAATCGATATCGTTTCCGTCTTCCACTATGTAAAACCAGGTACAGATGAACAACGATTTTGGGACACGCTTCGTGATACGTATGTGCCTGTCTTGCACGAACGTCAAACCAAAGTGATACGCACTATTGATATAAGGGAACTATATAACGTGCCTAGTGTTGGTACAATGCCCACAGCCACAGAATATGATGATCATGCGCAATCCTTAATAGATAAATACGTAACTCCCTACAATTTAGATGGCTTAGATATTGATATGGAGGAAACGTTAACGCAAGAAAAAGAAACAAAAGCTTTCGGTGTTTTTAAAGCTCTGTCTCAACGGTTAGGACCAATGTCGAATAGCGGCAAACTGCTTATTTATGATACAAATAAAGACAATCATAGTCTGTTCAGAAAAGTAGCTCCATTTTGTGATTACTTGTTTCTGCAAGCTTATGGCAGAGACCCTGGTAGATTAGATAGTACATGGGCAACTTATAAAAATACGATCCTCCCTGATCAGTTTCTTCCGGGGATCTCTTTTCAGGAAGAATTAGGTGCAAACTGGGGGGATGCACAGGAACCATTTGAAACAAGCAGAGCTTACAAATATGCTGTTTGGCAACCGGAAGATGGTCCTAAGGGAGGAATGTTTATCTATGCCATCGATAGAGATGGAAAAAAATATGGAGATAATACCATTACGAAAACAGACTTTAGTTGGACAAAAAAATTAATTGATGTCTTGAAAAACAACTAAGGGACCAGTTAGCAAACGAACAGATTCTGTCATCTTCCCCAACATCCTCACCTTTGAAGTAAATGAGTACACAGTAAAATAAGCCGGATCAGAGCCACGGGATTTATCCCCTGGCTCTTTTATTTGCTTGCAAGACATACTCAAAAACGTCATTTTTTGATAAATGCAGATTCCATCCGTCTTCCAGCACCATATGTAGACAATTTTGCTGTGTGACGAGATAAGCCGCCGCCTCGCCCTGCAGGCGCCCTCATCGAGATATTTCTCATTCCCCCGGCTCCGCAATTATGCGTCCATATTTCGATGGACATTTTAACAAAGTAACTGGGCAAAAGATTAAAGAACCACACGTCCATGATCCTAAGACTCCAGGAGGAATTAGAGAACCTAGAAAATCAGGGAAAGAAACCCCTATGAAGTGGTGATTAAAAATGGATATATTAATTTGGTTGGAGAATTGGTTTTTACAGAACTGCGATAATGACTGGGAGCATAGTTATGGTTTCAGGATTGCTACATTGGATAACCCCGGTTGGTCTGCAGAAATTAGTTTAAATGAAACGAATCTGGAGGAAAAGGAATATCCAAAAACAATTATAGAACGTAGCAACAATGATTGGATTCAAACACTTTTAAGGGGTACGGTGGACCAAACAATCTTAGCGCGATACTGGAAATATTTAAAAAATGGGCATCAATTCATGCTTAGTCTAAATGACCTTGAGTGGCTTCGTGCTTTCAAGGTCTTTTTTGCGGTCATATGCATACCACGTTCTATTTGCTGTCGTTCGCAATGTCGGGGATTCAATCACTGGACAGCAAAATTGAGGAGAAAAAGCCGCTTTATCTGGATAAAGGGTAGATGATCGGTAGATGAGCATGCAAAACAAGAAAAATAGCGCGGCCCCCGGAAGCCCGGAAGCCGCGCCGTTATCGACATGTAAGTGGTGCTGGTGAAGGGAATTGAACCCCCGACCTACGCATTACGAGTGCGTTACCTCTCGGTACGGGAAGGTTTTATATCGACTCGTTCGCTGAATTATGAACATTCATATAAAAATAAGGTTCCGGAAGGTTTCGCAAGGTTTTGCATGTTGTTAGAAGAATGGTTAGAAGTTTGTTAGAAGCATTGGAATGTATATAGTAGCCCCGGCCCCGGTAATTATTCCCGGGGCTCTTGTTCGTTGTCTGGAACGTATTCCAATATGTCCTCTAAGTTGCATTCCAAAGCAGTGCACAACCTATTCAGCGTTTCAAAATTTGCTTGTGATGATCTGCCGTAGTACAGATCGGCTACGGTGTTTCGGGCCAGTCCGGTCATTCTAACTACGTCCGCTACTTTCAGTCGTTTCCGGCCCATCAATTCGCTTAACTTGTTGACGATCATTTGGTACTCCCCTTTCCGTTTTTCCTAACATCATAATAACAATCCTAATAAAAACAATCAACAACCTGACTAAAATGATTGACATCATAATCATTATGTTGTATATTATGTATAGGAAGGTGATTATATTAGTCACGATGTTAATCAAATAGACTTCCGGAAAGGGGTGAAATACATGGCAAAAAGCAAGCGAAAGAACAGGAACAAAAAGGTTCGGCCGCCGCAGCAAGAAAAGCAACAAGAGCAGCAAACCGAACCACAGCAAAAAGACGACCGGGTCTCGGCAAAGGAAATGGTTGGGCTTCTCACGGCAATCATCCAACTCCTAGCCGCCACCGTCACGCTAGTCCTACTCCTCATAAAAGGAGGTAAGTGATTAGCAAGCTACTCGCCCTTCGGGGCGGGTAGTGATTCGGTCGTCGAGAACAGTATACCATAAAAAATCTGGAGGGATACGATGAAAAAGATGCAGAATGTCACTGTAGTAGTCATGGTTGCCAATACCCTCATCAATTTGGTGATTCTGGGGATCGTTATCTTCAAATAAATGGGGGTTATCAATATGTACGAACCGATGGATATAATCGCAGCAATACAACGGGTAATAGCCGCTCGAAAATCACGCGGCGCCACGCCGGAAGCAATCGAGCGGTACAAGTCGCAAGTACTGACAATCTGGAAAGAACCTACAATGCAAGCTGCAATCAAGCAGATGTAACGCCAGGGGCTTCGGCCCCCCCTCTAAGGAGGATAAACGGGGTATGCAACTTTCAGGGTGAAGTGATCACCAATCGATAGAGTAGTAACACAAAACTTTCTTGAACAATCGAGGTGAAAAGTACCGCAATGAAAATAATCATCGAACGAAATGAAACTGGTTTGAATATCGAATTAGGAACTTCCGATTGGGATCACTACGAAGTGATCGGCATGTTGGAAATGGCTAAATTAACCGTCCAAAAGGAAATCGAAAAATTAATTAAAGAACGGTCGAGGTGATTGAAATGAAAAATATCAATAAATTGCTTGGAATAAGCGACTCCTACCAAGCACCAGCGAAAATAATGGAAATTCTGTATGACCGCAAAAAACGGGAAGAGTTGTTTATGAACTTTCTTGAAGCCTTCGATTTCGACGTTTCATATGATTGGTTTCATGACTACTTTCAAGATGAGCACGCTGACCGTAAAAACAAGAAGCAAGACTTCACTCCTGTATGTGTAGCAGATTTGCTTGTGTCACTGGTTGGTAGCGAAGGTACTGGTTACGATTGTGCGGCAGGTACGGGAGGCATCACAATTCGCAAATGGCAAGCAGATCGAATGCAGACTTCTCCGTTTGATTACAGACCATCTGAATATCTATACGTGTGCGAAGAATTAAGTGATAGAGCCATACCGTTCTTACTATTCAATGCCCTAATAAGAGGCATGAACGCCATTATTATTCATTGCGATGTCCTATCACGAAATACTTATGGCGTGTTCTTTGTGCAAAACGATAAGGACGATCATATGCAGTTCTCAAGCCTTAACGTAATGCCGTACTCCAAGGATGTTTCTGACTTTCTGGCTGTGAAGTTTGTGGAAGAACGTTATGAGAAATTGATTGAATCTACAGAATTCCCGTCACACTTAGGTGACTTAAGCATCAGGCAGGCGGTATAAAACCACCCTGAAAGTTCACCAATAGCCTTGTTAGTTGTATAATATTACCTATTAGACAACTTTCGAGGTGAAAATGATGCTAAATCTATCAGAATTCAATGTAATCGCAAAAGAACAAAACGAGCACTTCTATAAATTTACCGTAGAAAAGAACGAAACGCCTTACTTCTGCACTCAATGCGGTTGGATGAAGCCGATGTTCGGTGAATCAAACCTGTTCCCTGAAGACAACGGCAAGGACTTTAAACCCCATCAGATCAAGGAACGTGTCGTCTCAGACACATCAATGCACAACAAGGCTGTGAAGCTCGTAATACGCCACAGACGGTACAGATGCCCTGCTTGCGGGGGTACGTTCTACGAGATACTGGACAGCGTAGATAAGGGCGGGAAGGTCACTAAGCGGCTCGTAGAACACATGAAGCTAATGGCATTAAAGAAGCCATTCACCCACATCGCAGATGAGTACGGAGTATCTCACACGACTGTAAAACGGTACTTCGACGAGTATGTGGCAGACCAAGAGAAACACCGTTCCTTGGTTGCTCCAAGGGTCTTGGGGATAGACGAGGCACACCTTAACAAGGTTATGCGTGGTGTATTTACCGACAACGAGAATAACATGATCCTGGAGATTACAGCCGACAACCTGAAACGCACCGTCAAAGAGACGATCCAACGTATGGAAGGCTGGCAGAACATCGAAGTCGCTACGATCGACATGTGGACTGGATACAAGTACGCCGTTAAGGAGCTGGTTCCCAATGCGTTTGTGGTCATCGATAGGTTTCACGTCATCAAGTACGCCAACGGTGCTTTAGACAGTATCCGTATCGCAATTAAGAAAGGCTTATCGAAGCAGGAGCAACACGTTCTTACTCGTGATCGGTACGTTCTACTAAAGAACAAAGAGGACTTGAAGCCAGAAGAAATAATTAAGCGTGACTACTGGTTTAAGTGCTTCCCAATGCTTGCTACAGCGTACTGGCTCAAAGAGGATATGCGTGACATCTACAGACTATCAAAAGACCGCTATGAGGCGTTCCAACGCTTCTACAAATGGGAGCAAAGCATACCTACCGAGTTTAAGCAGTTCAAGGAGATCCAGAAGACATTCAACAACTTCAAGCAGGAGATATTCAATTACTTCCTGCATCCATTTACAAACGCCTATACCGAAAGCGTGAATAACATCATCAAGACGGTAGAAAAGGCAGGAAAGGGGTATTCATACGACGTGCTGAGAGCAAAGGTTTTATACGGTACGAGAGCAACTGTACGCAAACCGAAGTTCGATAAGGATATGAGTTTCGAACGCTTCGACAACATCCATTACCGTCCAGATGGTTCGATGGAGCCGATCACTATTTACAGCGATGAACCGAAACTCGTCACCGTTGGGACGGACATCACCACACTTTCTGACATTTTTGAGAGGGGTGAATTTTAGTGCGAATCATTTATGCAAGCATCAAAGAAGGCGACCGATTGATTTGTAATGTCATGAGTAATGGGAAGATCATCCCAGTCGATCATGTGGTTACAAAAAGCGGCTTGGATATGCATGGTGTAAGGCTCGACCTCAACAAAGAGGTTGTGATACTGGGTGCGAGCATTTTGGAGCACACACCACACAATTTCGATAAAAAAGAAGAGATGAATTTTAGTGGCTAACCCCACTATTTTCACCTCGAAAGTTCAATACCCGATAAACGTTTTGGAAACTATACACGGAGGATGTATCCATGAATCCTTACGAGAAAGTGTTCACTGAATTCGTACAGCATTTGAGCCCGGAAAGAGCGGCCTCTGAATCACGTATATTTTATACCGGGCAGGTCCGAAGAATTTTGAGTTGGACGGATCTGACGGATGCAAAACAGTTAGCGGAGATCCGAGCGCTTGATCACGCGTTTAGGACGATTGTTAAGCCGGCGGAAAACTGAGTCGCGGCCACTCAATATAGTGTAGTAATATACAGACATAGAGTAAATCATAAGGGAGGTGTTTGCATGAGCACATGGCAAGGCCGTGATCTGGTCGTGAAAGAAATGACGCTAGATGAACTAAAGGATGTAATGTCTAAGGAGGACGTCCGCAGTCTCGAAATGAGGCTGCACCAAAGCGAGATCCTAAAATCAAATATCAAAAAAATAGAGGACTTCTACTCGTTCGAATTTTTTGCAGAAACAAAACATGCACGGAAACTGATTGCAGGCCACTATATAAATAAGAGCGGAATATATTATACTTGCGACATGAGCCTGGACCACGCCCAAGCCCTGTTTGATTGGGCAAGGTCATAATAATATAGCCCTGGATCGCTCCGGGGCTTATCTTCTTCCAAATGAGTCATATACAGGCTTTTCGCAGCGCACGCATGTGTATACGCCGTCGATCCATTTCCCTTTCATGGCCGCCATACAGTTGCAAAGATTAGGATCATTTAGCTTCGCTGCTACCGGCTTCTCTGTCCGTTCTAATTTCTCTCTCCAATCCTTCATAAATCATTCACCCCCAGTATGTCATGAACTGAAATCCAGCGTTTCTCATCCCCTTCCCGCAGCCGGACACGCTGCCCAATCATATCAATGTCCACTACGACGCCGACAACCTCCCGCCGATCAAACGGATCATAAAGCTGCAAGGTAATAGGCTCCCGGTTTTCCATGGACCATTGAAGGCGTCGTGAAAGCTCTTCAACCACCTGATCGTCGAGGTTCGGCCGCTCCTGGCGATGCTGCTCGCGTTGGTGCCGGAGTAACGCCTCTTTGTGCTGCGGGATGATCATACGGCTGGACTCCCAAATACCATTGCCACCAAGTTTCTTTCTCAAGCGGTACGCCCCCTGACCGGCTGCCAGGACAAAATACGTTCGATCCTAAACGGGCGCCACGCCCCCGCTGTCAGGCATGTTGCGTGTAGCACGCCGTCCCGAATGCTGCGGACGACGATCCGCCGCTGCGTAATGCTGCCATTTCGGTCCTCATAGATAATCTCAACTTGTCGGCCGACATATTGATCCAGCCTCATTCCCATCATCTCCGTATAGAACGTTTGTTCTTATTATATGCGAATGTGCGTTCTTGTTTCAATAACAAAAAAACTCCCATAAAGGGAGTTGGGTGATTTTCTTCATGCATGCGCGCTACCAATAATACGACTACCACACAGGCAGTTTATGTGTTTAAGTATTGTCACACGTATTTATTGGGTTTACACGCGCATGTTTTAGGTAACTTTAGGATACACCAGAACAAGAAAAAAGTAAAGATTTAACTGAGAAAAATTGTTTATCTGTTGATTGTTAAAACTTTACTGGTTCCAAAATATGCTCTTGGAAATAACTCACGCTGTACAACTTTATTTTCAAATAATGAATAATAATATCCATAATCATATTGATATTTTGTTTGAACAGCATTAGCAATAAAGTCCGCAGCCTGAATACCGTAAGAGTTTTGGGACTCCATGTATTTCACGTTTATTGAATACCTGCACTGAAATTCATATTGCATTTTTATTTTTATATAATCTGCAAAAGAATTAACTGATTGCACCCTTATAGTCCGGTTATCCAGGACAATATTAAGATGGTTAACATTGGGGATTCTTGCGTATGGCGTAATAAGAAAATGGAGCATATAGTTATACAAAAGATTTGAATCTTCTTTTAGTCTGCTTTTTACATTTTCTAAATCCGCCACTATATATCTTATTTCCACTTCTTTAGACGCTATCTTTCTTAGATAATAATCTTTGATGACGGGATTTGAATCACTAGCCTTTACTTCCTGAAACCTCTTAAAATAAGGAAATTGTCTTTTTGTTTTTAATTCCGCCCTACTTAAAGCGTTATTTAATTGTTTATCATTTTTACAAGCCACACAAGCAATTGTAAAGTATCTTCCGTCTCGTCCCATGTTACCCGATTCGTCAAAAAAGAGATTCACATCATCACCCAGGAATATAGTAATAGTCTAGCATGTCTATATAATAGGATCATTATACTATATCTTTTGGAAAATATACACTTTTGGCAACGCGTAATCAAATCTTCATCTTTGTGAATAAGTGCGACAAGACATTTCCCTTATCCGAATTTTCTCCCTTACATTACTTTCCACCTCCATAATATAAAATCTATTGGTACAATTACCGAAGGTGATGACATGTTTATACCTCCAATGCTTCTCGAGACGGCCGAGGCAGCATTCAACGACGACAACTATATATTTGAACCTAAATTTGACGGCCATAGAGCGATTCTTTCGATTATCGGCGGCCGCATCCGGATATACACACGGCACCATAATGAATGTACCCAACAATACCCGGAGCTGTTATCCACGCCGTTCGGCGAGGATATGATCCTTGACGGCGAGATCGTATGCATCGATCCCGCTGGGGTCGTTGATTTTGAGGCCGTCATGACGCGGTTCCAGGCGCGCCGCTCAGACAGTATCAACCGGCTTATGGGGCAGTTGCCGGCCACCTACGTTGTATTTGATATCTTGAGTTATCGCGGCGTGGACCTGCGTGGGTTACCACTCATGCAGCGCAAGGAAATACTTACGACAGCCTCTCTCCCGCCCAATGGACACATAGCCATTTGCCCATTTATCGAAGGCGCCGGAGAAGCGTTATACGCCGATATCTGCTCTCGAAGCATGGAAGGCATCGTGTGCAAGCGGAAGGATAGTACGTATGTCAGCCGGCGATCAACGTCATGGCAGAAAGTAATTAACTGGACTTATACGGACGTGTGGATCGGCCGGTATAGGAAGGACGAGTTTGGTTGGATTGCGGCTATCGATGATGGGGCCGGGAGATTGCGGCCGGCGGGGGCTATAGAGTTTGGCGTGACTCCAGATCACAAACGTGCATTTTATGGAGTACGTCACTCCCTTATTACTGGCGAGGATAAGAATAATGTTTACTTGCAGCCGACGGTAAGGGCGAAGGTGAAAACGCGGAATTGGACGAAGGCGGGCATGTTACGTGATCCGGTATTCGTGGAGTTTTTAATATAAAAAGCCTCGGAGAAATCCGGGGCTTTTCTTTAATCCAGTTCAGTTCCTGTGAGTAGAATTTGAAGCGCTGTTAATTGGAGTAATTGCGTTTCAGTTAATACCCCCACCGGCCCTTCCAAATCAATTTTTAAAAGTGGCTGGGCACAACCTAACCTAATTAGCGAGGTCCGATCTATGTAATTACCTTTTTGGGGTGTAATCTCCAAATCATTATCACGCTTCATTTCAATGCAACTTGATAATGGAGCTACGTTTATTACCCAGGCTCGCGGGTCGGAATTTGCCTCACAGTGATGGATTATACATACCAACCGTGATTCATGCTGTGTTCTAGTTACATACTTTTCTTCTGGAAAAACAACATATTCATCTTTTACTTTATATATTTCCCCATACTGAAATACCCGATCATCGAACGGGTATTTCACTCGTTTTCTCTTTCCCATGCACCAGCTGCCCTTTCTCGAAGAACTTTAAATTGTTCTAGTTCTGCCTGAATTGCATCGAAATACTCCTCATCAGTACCACGTGATGATAAATCGATCGTCTTGGCTGCTTGTTTTATCTGGCTGAGTTTAAACAAGGGCTTTAACGGCTTTCTTTCCTTCATGCCAATCAGTCCCTTATAATAGTCTCGCATTACATTTATGTCGATAATATTTGTACATTTTTCACCATAAGGCGTAGCCCCGCGAGCTTGCCTCCAAGGTATTTCCATATGCGTTTGCTTCTCTAACCATTTTGGGTCTTTATCCCAAAATTTATTCCATACTGTATCCATTACCTCCATCATGCAGGAGGTAAATTTATTTATATTCACAGAAGTAGGAAATGGTAACGGCTGATAGCCCGCTGATCGGTATCTGGAATAGAGGGCGGGACTCACTGGACCATGCGCCCAAGCCTCAAATATAGATGTAAACATTTCTTCCCCGTACTCTGCCGAATAATACGCCTGGGCATAATAACACATCTTTTGTAACTGTAAGTGTGTAACCGCACGCCCTTCACGCTTGTATCTATCCAAGAAGTAGTCGGCAACATCAAATACAGTGGGTTCCATTCTTCTCCCCCCTTTATTTAACCACTTGTTGACTAAATAGTAACACATATTTTCCCATATGGCTAAGAAAATTTTCCCACCCCTTGTTTTCGTCCATCCCCTTGTCATCCCAAGCACCCCAAAAATCGCATTTTTCGTTCGCTATCTTGATTCTAATCTCTGTAATCGGTTACTTCCCGGCCATCTTCCGGCCAATTTTAGCGCAAAAAAAGGAGCCCCACCAGCACAATGCCAGCAGAGCTCCTTTTCACCGGTGCCTCCGGATTTTATTCCAGTATATGCTATTTCCCCGAGGACTTCAACATACGATCCACGACAACAGCAATTTCTGCCCGCGTAATCGGCTCGTTCGGCGCGAAGCCGTTTCCGCGCCCGGACATAATGCCCGCATTCATGACTCTTCGGATCGAAGCCTCTGCCCAATGGCCGGCATAGTCCGGCTGCTTTGGTTTGTCCAATGTCCCCAACTCCTTCTCCACCATTTTCTCAAACTCTCCCCAACGCGGCAGTATCCGGCTCGGACAAGCCTTCCCGCTCCAATGGCGATGCGGTACAACACGGCTGACCGGTATTGCGTGCCGCTTGCACAGCAGAGCGATCAGCCCCGCCGCCCGCTGCCACGCTTTCGGCTCGTCCATGCCCTGGTACATGCAGACCTCGATGCCGATGGATGACGCGTTTCCGGGGCCGCTGCCGTCGCCGGCATGCCATCCCTGCTCGTCGTCCCGCAGGTGCTGATAGACTTCTCTGTCATCAACCGTGTAATGCCAGCTTTTCTGCGCTCCCGCGCTCCCGTTCAAGATATACCGGCTATGTGCTTCGGCTGTAGCTCCCGGAGCGCTATTGTCTGTATTGTGGATCGTGATATATTGCGGTTTCATCGACCGGCTCGGCTTGTTGGGCCGCCCGTCTGGAAGCAATCGCTGCTTAATTTCGATGGTCATGATCATCTACTTCCTTTCCTTTTTCGTTCAACTGCTCCAGAAAAGAAACTAACTTCGGAGGCAAGTCCACGCCGTAAACTCCCAAGTTTTCAACGACGGATAGCCCCTCCCGCCCAGCGTAAAAGAATATCGCGATGGTCCGGAAGAGGAGCGAACCGGGTTGAATCCATGAATCAATCAGAGCGGCGAGGCCAATCACGAACAGAATCGTCATCTTTCGAATACCGCCCCAGAACATAACCTCACTGTTGACTGTTTTAGTTTTAAATGCTCCGAGAAGGCCCGTAATGTAATCCGCAGCCATGAGAACCAGCAAAAATATTAATGGCTGATCCCAGCCGCCGAGCAATGATCCCAACGTCCCGATAAACGCCGTACCGGCACCCCATGTCGCCTCTTTGGCATTGGCTCCAGCGGCAGCCGTCCAGACGGTGAGCCCTAATTCTTTCAAATGATTCATACTTGAACCCCCTCAAATGAAATAGCCCCCACGCTGCCGTGAGGGCATAAAATAGCGCCATACCATAGGGCAGGCGCTTACGCTTCTTGTTCCAACAACGCTTCTACAGCAGATCTCCAACGCAGTGGTACATCTTCGATTTTCTTGAGACTCTTGCGAATCAAATCCCAATAAATGAGTGCCATTACTTCTCACCTCCTTCTACGCTCATCTCGGCAAGCTCAGTAAGACCCAACTGCGTATTGGTAATGTCTTTCTCCTGAGTTTCTGCCAGCTCAGTAATAGCTAATTGGGTATTCGTATTATCTTTCTCTTGGGCCTCCGCAAGCTCGGCGAGGGCGAATTTGATTTCGACGTTTTCCTTCATCAGTTCCAGCAGCTTTGACTCCAAGGTATCCGGGCGCTCATAGTCATAATAAAGCCGAGCCTTTTCCACGTCGATTTTCAGCACCGCCCGCAGACCAAGAATATGTTCCGGTTGCGGTATTTCGCCTTCGACGTGTATCCCCGGTTCTGACATCTGCTCCTCTGTAGGATTGTGGTAGATGGTTTCTACCCTATAATTTCGGTCGTAAATAACATACATGCTATCCCTCCTAATATTGGACTAATCTCGTTGCCAAGCCCCGCTTTCGTGGAACTATTATGCAAAGATGTATTCCCAATTTACAGATGCCGAAGCACTACCCCACGTGTTTCCAGTGACGCCTCGTTCGTACAGTTCGCCCATACCCCTGATTTGAAGCCCACCACTCACATTAAGCGAGGTTATGGCGACTTCTATTTGTATTTCGCTGCTTGAGCTTGTGCCTGTATTTCGCTTAACACCACGGTACAAAATATTTTGTCTTTCGAGGTCAATAATCATCCACAGGATGTCGTAAGAGTCCCCGTACAATGCAAGCGAGCCTTCAGTGTTTGATGTTTCTGAATAGGCGATGTCGACCTCCCTGCCATTTGTATCTCTAATATATAGTCTTGCTCGTGTACTACAACCACGCGCATGAGAGCTTACATATGTGCCGACCCCGCCGTCCCGCACAGTAAAGAACGATGCCGTCTTTGCTCCGGCGGGTATATCAATGATGGCATCATCTGATTTACCAACGAAGGAGTCAGATGGGGTTGTAATTCTCTTGTATGGTAATCTCGCTCTTGTAACTTGTACCCCTGTCTGTATTCGGTTGACTCCAGCGGCCAGTTCGGGAAACGTACTGTAAGCGGAGACTGGCCCGCCGCCTTTGCCGTTGATGGCCTCCGCTATTACCCCTTTGCCATCAACGACAGATTGCTTTACCAATAAAAGCTCATCGTACACTTGTTTAACAGCCACGGGGGATGCAGCCGAGTAATTAGGAGCGAGCCCGTCTACCCCGTCATAAAGCCGCACGACTCCATGCCCCGTAGTGGTCGCGGCAGGCAGACGTGCAGCCGCCATTGTGCCGGTTGTGATATCGGATGCATCATGTTTATGTTCTTTTGGTGCAGCCCCCACATCCGCGGCAGTCAGAGCTACATCACCTGTCTTACCGTTTACCGATTTGACCGGAGCGTCGGATGCCTTCTCGTCGGTGTATGCCTTCGCCTCCTTCAACGCCTGCGCTACCTTTTCCGCCGATCCGGCCGTGGTTTCTTGCTCGAGAAATGCTGACCAAGCCTTTTGAGTACTTGACCACCTACGCGTCCAGATGCGCTGTGTGGCTATGTTCGTTTCAAAAACCATTTGCGACACTCTGTTTTTTCCTGTCACAAAAGTGATAACCTGCCCGTTGTTAACCGGCCACCCCAAATCCATGCCGTCGTAGTCCAAGTAAAACATGGATACACCCTTGGGGTACCCGCCCCCCTCGTCTTCGGCCTTAAAAGCTTTCGCGGGCAAGATT
Source organism: Paenibacillus dendritiformis (assembly GCF_021654795.1). Classification (NCBI taxonomy): domain Bacteria; kingdom Bacillati; phylum Bacillota; class Bacilli; order Caryophanales; family Paenibacillaceae; genus Paenibacillus; species Paenibacillus dendritiformis. The sequence goes on along the minus strand of NZ_AP025344.1, from coordinate 260,845 downwards.
TTTGCAGTGCCCCAGTCAGCAGCTGCCCGGTCTATCTTGTCCCAGTTCTCATTTAACATCGTCGTGACGTTAAACGTCTTATCCCCATCCGTTATGGGGTCTACCTTGTATAGCTCCAAATTAGGTGTATTATTGGCCAAATTGCTCACCCCCCTGCAAATTTGCTTAACTTGGTTTCTTGGAGTTGATTGATTGTCATCACGTTGTGGATGTCCCGGATAAGCAAATAACTGAATTCATATTCAACCTTCAAATGCGCCGGCTTAATCTCCTCGATGACCATCTTCAGATCATCCAGGTTAGGTGGGACGCCGATGGTGTCCACAAACTTAATCGTGAAACTCCACTCAGTTGGTTGAAATGATACGTCAACTGTTCCGCCGTCGTACGCCTCAGCCACACTCTTCACGAGGCGACCAGAGAATTTCCCTGCCCCGCGCAGCTTCGATTCAACAACCGCTCGCCGTTGCTCGATCGGTTTACCTTTCTCCGTCGGGATACCCAACTCCATCTCCCAACGGTCCAGCCCCCAGGTCGCTGTCCGGACGAAGAACTGCTCCAGAGTCTCGTCCATGGCCCGCAAAAGCATGTCCAGTTCCGCTCCCTTTGCCTGCATATCGGACTGCATAACTCGGGACGTCTCGTAGTAGGCAGGAAGAAAGGAGAACATCTCTCTGCCCTGTGGGCTCGCTATAAGGTCACTCATAAACATCCACCGTCCCCAATACCGCTACCTGGCCGGGGCCGATCTCGATATTAGCGTCGTTAAGGCCATTGATAGACAAACTCGTAAAATCAATGATCGGCGGGATGTCTAGGAGTACCGCGGCGATCCGCGTGTAGCGGACAAGCGGATCAACAAAGGCCAGCTGCTTCAGGTACTGACGGGTGCCGTTCTGTATCAGCGTCCTCACCTCTTCCAATGAAGCCCCACTGGCCAGAGTGAGTTTCACCCGGACGCTGATCGGTACTTCCTCGGCTGCCATCACCGTCACGATCGGCCCCGCTGGCGCCATCCCCTCTCCCTGCCCGTCCATCGTTGGGTCAATGTACTCTTGGGCTGCCTGGACAATCTCGTCAGATGCAGCGCGCTTCTCGACGTCCAACAAATAGACGCCAACCGTCCCCGGGCCGTCCCAAAGAGGATGAACCTGAACGCCCCCCACGCCCGGCACTTCTCCGGCCCACTGGATGTACTGAGCCTTGTTACCGCTCGTACCCTGATTCCTGACCCTGGCGTAAAAGCGTTCAAGAAGCGATTCGTCCGATTCTGTGTCCGCCCCGCCGATTGTCTCTTTAGTATTCGTCACGGACGTCACGCCGGCTATTGGGGTGGACATGACCTCGATGACGCCAGCGGGCACATTCCCATTTCGGCCAGGGATGAGGGCACGAATCGCTGCAATACCTTCCCCATTGACATCCAGCGTCACGGCTGCAGTCGTCTCATATTCGATAGATGACTCGCCCGATATCTCGTCCGCTGGCGTCGCGACAATGGTCTGAGCTGGTATCACCTTTCCGGCCGTGCCGCTGAATTTGACCTCCCCCACGGCTGCCACCGCCGCCCGCCGGACTACGCCGTGCTCCGCCGTCCTAAGGTCCAGATACTCCCCGAAAGTCGTACTGGCAAAGCCGCGTTCCAGAACTTGCTGCGCCCACACCGCAGCCTCAGACAACACGAAGGCAACCGGTGCCTGGGCATCCCAAATAAAAGAACCCTCGGAAACGTCGATATCCGAGGGCACACGGTCCAGCATGCGCTGCATAATTTCATCTTCGGTTTGCTCTTGCAGATAGAGCGGTAAATTCGCCATCAGGTCTCCACCCGCCCTTCAATAGCCTCCGTCTCTTCTCGCACATTTTGAATACGGCACGAGAAATGACAGCCGTCACCGGACCAGGAAAACGTAAACCCGTCGACGCTGGCCGTTCGCGGGTCGACCATCAGCGTTTCGGTCACAATACGCTGGATCTCGCTCTCGATGACAGCCCGGCTGTACCCCTTTCCGATCAGACTGTCGAATTCTTCGCCATGCTCCCGTGAGTATATCAGGTGCCGGTACCGCGGCGTCCGGATCGCTTTCTCGCACCACATGATCCAGGCTTCCGTTTCGTTTGCGGCGGCGACTTTCCGTGTCGGGGTCATGACGAAGTCGCCCTTCTCGAAATCAAAACGCCAGCTTCTGCCGAATGCGACATCCGGCTCCGTAGCCTCTTCCGTCTCCTCCGTCCAATCGTTTTCAATATCCACTGGGAACAGGTTAGGCATTGTTATTGTTCACCACCCTGCACATCACCACAAAATCAGCTCCGCCGTTAGTCGGCAGCACCAGAACACGCTCGCCAGGCAGCAGCCCAGCGGCCAGATTGACACGTACTTGCTCAATCAGGGTCGGTTCAAACTCAAACAACGCCCGCTGCGATTTCGGCCCGCTGGCGCCCCCTTCCTCGTCCACAGGCGATGCAGTGGTCCCGATCATCGAAAAGGCCGGAAGGTGCAGCGTAACTAGGAAGTCGGCCACAAGGTAGTCCTGGACCTCATGCTTGAAGTTGTCGAGCTTGAGGCCAGTCTCCGTGATCGTCCCCAGCTCGGCCGGGACGCCGGAAAGCATCTCATCTGCCTGCATCTGCATTCCTCCACGCAGGGTCCGCGCGATAATATCAAACGGATCAGTACTCAAGAAAATACCTCCTCTTTACGTAGTCGGTCGAGCCAAGTTCAAGCGTCATGTGACCGGGCTCCCCCAGCTCATGGACCACGGACATGACTATCAGAGTCATCCCGTTAAGCTTCACGGCGTCACCAGCCCGAATTGTGTTCAAGTCAAGGGTCGTGACGCTGAAAGTCTGCTGAATCCCTGTAAGCATGGATTCAGCCAGTTTCTTGGCCGCCGCTGGTGTTTTGACGTCCTCATCTTGGACCATCCGCTGCAGCGTTCCCAGCTTGGCCGTCTGGCCCGTTGCAATTGCGAGGATCTTGGACGGCAGCTCAACCTTTGATGCTTTGACCTTGGGCTTCTTGCCACCCCTGCCCTTTTGAACCTTTGCCCCATATAGGCGCCCATACTCTTCCAACGTCATGCCCTCTGGTATCTCCGGGGTGGCCTTCCCACTCGACTTGGATTTTGTTTTTTCTTTCCGGTCTTCTGTCCCGATCACCTTTACCTTGGTGATGGTGCCTTCCAAGGTTCTCGTTTGCGTCAGCTCTTCAATCGATTGGAGCTCCCACACCGTCTTGTTGCTGCCCACCTTGAATAGTTCCAAGCCTGTTGTTGTCATCCGTGGAATGTACATATCCCCGCCGGATTTGACCGTTTCTTGCAAGTCGGCAGTAATCATTTTGTATAGCGGTCTCGGGCGGTACACGGCTTTTTTTAGCTTTGTCTTGGTGTCCGGAACTGTCGAAAGCTTGATCCCCCAATCCGCCGCATACTTCCGCAGCCGCTGGGTCGCGGTTTGTCCGGCCGGGAATAGATATTCATCCTCTGACCTCGCCAAGTATATGGTGCGATCGTATATGAGCACGTCCATGTGCTTTGATTCTTTGGTTTTGCTTGTGCATTCCCAAACGACGCCGGGATTCAAGAGGTAAACCATCTTTTCGGCCCCATATGGGACGCCACTCACACGGATCTCTTGCCCGGGCTCGATGTTCAGACCCGTGGCCGGGATCTTGAGCTTTATTTCTGCTTGATACGATATTTGATCGAGAGCATCCTTAAGCGTGATGCTTTCGATCAACTCCCGCAAATAATACTTGTTCTGCAGCACCACTTCATAACTCATGTCGGCATCACCAACTTCGTTCCGGGCTTAATTTTGTTCGGGTCTTGACCTATCGCCTTTTTATTCAACTCGTAAAGTGCCTTCCACTTGCTACTGCTGCCGAGCTCCATTTTCGCAATTTTTGATAGGGTATCCCCTTTCCGCACGACATACGTCTTGGGCGTCGGCTTCGTATCCGGTCGAGTGGTCTTCCCGCTTTGCGAAGGGGCCTTATTTGCTGCCGGCTTCTTTGTCGGTACTTTCGTATGCACCCTTGCACGCCGCCAAGTTCTCAAGGTGAGCTCAAAGTAGATGTCGCCCGGCTCCCCACCCTTGAACGTGGTGGTATGGCCAGACACCAGAACCAGTACATTAACGGGCGTGCCAGTGATGATGAAACGGACTGGCTGCTTGTCCTGGATCATCTTGTTCAGCCAGTTCATGGCCGTGTGCGGTTCCGGGATATTTTCATAATTGCAATACCCGGAATCGTACACCTGTGGAAAAAAAGAAGAGAAGGCGATTTCCTTCACCTTCTCCCCGCTGGGAAAGTCAAATTCCCCGTATGACATGACGTTGACGGTCTCAATTCCCTTTTCCCTCCGGATGGTCACTTCCTCGGGATTGACGGGGAAATATAGGTTTTTCCCCTTCGCATCAATGAGATGAAACTCCATATTCCCCGCCTCATTTCGTGTTTTGTAACGTTGTTTCTATTGCTCTGGCGATTCCCTGGCCCACGACATTCTTGATCAAATCGTAATCAACTTCTTCTTTTGGCATGTTGATCTGGATGGCACCGGGAGCAAGGTTAATCCCAAAATCATTATTGACTTCTTTTTTGAAATCCTTCAGGAACGACATCATCTGATCTACTTGCTGCTCAGATATCTTGACGGTCTCAGAGGATTTCTTTTGTTTCTCTTGTTCCATGATTGCCTTTATTGCAGCGGCGGTGCCCGAACCTGTGCCGGAAACTCCCCCAAGAATAGGAGCGACTTTCCGCGGAACCTCTGGGTTCTCCATCACATATTCCCCAATTCTGCTGCCACCCATGGCACCGAATCCCATACCGATCAGGCCGCCCACTACATTTCCGTAACCGGGTACGATGGAACCAGCAGCGGCGCCGAGCTTCATTCCAGCTATCGCCCCGAGCCAACCACCGGCATTTGAGCCGACAGCCTTCGCTCGTTCTTGTCCCGGCTCCGCCGTAGCGATGTCGTAGACGCTCAGCCCAGCGGCAACATACGGCAGTCCCTTGACCATCGTTTTCGCAAATGGAGGGAGTTTTACCGGCACTGCGGGTGATTTTGGGGCAACAGGCGGATGCGTGGTTGGCGTTCTGGGATACCAGCCACGTTGATATGGACCTGGGGCCCTTTGCAAAGGCTTTTTAGAAGAACCTGCCGGGTTAACATAACCGCCTCCGCCGACTCCCGGTGAGACTTTGCTGCCTTTACCGAACAATCCCTTGCCCCAGTTCCAAGCTTTTTTCCCAGAAGTGAACGGCTTCTTGAATAGCTTGTAAGCTTTCGTTAGCAACCAAGCATCAAAACCAAGTGCAAGAACATTCCCGATCCAACCGCTTGATTCCCCACCCAACCATGTAGGTTGAATGTTTTGGAAAGCTTCAACGGCTTTTTGCGCAATTTCACTAGCATCAAAAGCGTCTACGAAAGATTGAAAAAACGCCTGCCCAGCCGCAACCCCTGCCGATGTGAATGTTCCGTCATCATTGAGTGTATTCTCAGTGGTGAAGAGTCCTAGAGCTCCCATGAGTATGCCTTTTAAACCTCCACCGAGTGCTCCACCTATTTTTCCGGAAATATCGGCAATCATTGCCTTACCATCTGAAGACCACCAGTCAGAAAAGGGCTTCGCGATTAGATCATCCCACGCTATTTTAATCTTCCCGAAAAAATCAGCGTTCTGAAAATCTGGATTTTTAGCCAACTCGCTTATTTTGGAAGATATCTTTTCAATACCTCCAATTGCAAAGTCAGCAGCCTTTTTTCCAAGATCCTCAAAGGTCTGCCCAATTAAAACAACGGTCTCCTTATTTTCGGATCTCCATTGTCGAAACTTTTTCAAGGCGGGACCAAGAACACTTTCGATCCCCATCCCCCAGCGTTTGAAGACATTCTGGGTGAAGAAAGACTTGGTTCCGAGCAGCAGGTTCTGTAGGTTGCCGCTCATTTCCTCCATCATGCCGTCAAATTTGTCGAATGCTTGGGTAACAATCGGCCAAGTTTTCGAAATGTCCATCCCCGATTCCGCGAGCGCTTCAATACCGGCCCTGGCCTCTCCGTTAATCGCCCCCATCTCTTGGAGGCGGGAAGTCATTTCACCGACTGGCCGCCCAGACTTCATGGCATCATATAGTCGGCCCATCCAGAGAGCAACATCACCGAACGGCTGCTTCGTCCCCGCCGCGATGTCCCCTATCCGCTTGAGTTCATTTCCGGTGGATAGAGCATTCCCCGTGAATACCTGCAAAATCCGCGAGGCCTCGTAGATTTCCTCGCGTTTGTAAGGCGTTTGCCCTGCGAATGTGGTCAATTCTTCAACACGCTTTTGCGCGGCATCCTCGCTGCCCAGCAGGACCTTGAAGGCTGACCGAATACCTTGCTCTTCCATGACCATGTTCAGGCCGACCGTAGTCACCCCGGCCATGCCGCCCCCTACGCCAAGCAATGTCAGAGGACTACTCAGAACGTTCATGATTTTATGAATGGTTGCGGATGCGAAGTCTCTTGCGTAAATGAACACGGTGTATGGTTTACGGGCCAAACTTGTCAGAGTGGAGGAGACTTTGTTCGCTGCGCCGGAAACTTTATCCGAGAGCCGCGCTTCCGGCCTCGCTACAGTCCGATTTATCTTCTCCATCCTGCCCTCAATCTTCTGTGCAGGCGAAGATAATCGGTCTTCCAATCGGGCGGTTGGAGTGATTTTAGTTTTCCCCAGCACGGAAGCCCGCCGAGTCGTCTGCTCAAGCATCTTGTCTATTGCTTTGACTTGCTTCTCGGCATCTTCCACCCCGTCCGTACCGATGACGAGATCCAGGCGGTAGAATTCCTTCTCAGCCAAGCTTATCACCCCGCTTTGGCTTTGGTACGGATTCAATCTCCATTAGCGTGAAGGCAAGCAAAAGCTTCCTCTCCCCCGCTGGAAGAGACCAAAAGGCCCCGGGTGTCAGATCGTGCCGTACCCACATGTGGTACAGCATCGTCGTCATTCCCCCGGAGCCTATTAGTTTTTTACATCTGCAATGTCTACCCCGAAACCGGAGATTTCGAGAACCTTGTCTCCAACCGCATCCAACTCCCCAGCCAGCAGCATTCGGCGGATCACTTCTTCGCCGCCCGACAGCTTCAAGCGACTGGTCAAACGTTCGTCGCCCCACCCACTCAATTTAAGCCCCTGGACTTCAAGGGAAGATGTAGCCTCCTTGATCAACGCTGCATTAAATTGCTCAGTATCTACTTTTTCAGTAGTCTGGCCTTTAATCGTCTTCCGTACCGTGCAGCGCTCTCGAATCGCGTCCACCTTGCTTGATGTCAGTCCTCGCAGCACGGCCCGCATACCGAGTCGTTTGATGAAAACAGTCTCTTCGGGTAAATTGGACGCCGTTTCGAATAGACTGTCCAGGATCTCCTGTTCGTTCAATTGTTGATTTGCCATTATATATTCATCCTCTCAATTTTAGATTTCAATAGGGTCGAGCAGCTCATAATCTTCAAACGTGAATGGCGTTTCCTCCGTCACTTCTTCGCCAGCCGTCCAGTTGGCGAGTTGTACGCTGTCTGGCATACAACGGATCAAACGTATACGTTCAAAACCGTAGGCCTCTGGATCATCCAATTTGGAAATGATGTCAAATTTGCTGAAATCCCTCTGAATCATCTTTGATGTGGTTTTGTATCCGCTAATGGTGCCAGTGCCCTTCTTGGCACCGATTTTGAATTGCACCCAGTTATGGCCTACTAGGTTGAGCTCTCGTTTATCGATTTCCACCTTAGCCTCCAGATGGTTTATATTCGTCTGCCATTCGCCATCGATAAACGCTTGAGCGAATGTCCCAAGTATCGCTCTTGTTGGGTCCATTCCTGCTCCTTGTGCCATATTTCATTCCCCCTTTACGAAACGAAGAACGTGCCAAAAATTTGTTCCATCACATCTGTCAGTCTAGCGTTCCACTGCAAGAATACCTGGTCAGGTTCCGGCTTTTTAGCAGGCGAAGAACCATAATAATCTGGATCAAGGATAACGTCATACCCTGCCCCTTCAATGACATTGCTCTGAGCCAACGTTCTCATATATTCCTTGCAGGCACCGATCAGAGCCAAACGCCCCTCTTCGGTGTTGTTTACCTTACCTATATAGGTATCTTCAGCAGTCCGCTGAAGGTCGGAATTGATTTGATCCATGACGCGGATTGTCCGGATTTTCTTCCAGGAGTTGTTCTTCCCCTCCTGCAGCGTGACAAGCGTATTGACGCCCCGCAGAACCTTGACTTGACGTCCATCGTGAATCAGTAGGAACACGCCCCCACGTACGGCTTGCTCTTGATCCGAACGGGTCCATCGCCGGGTCACGTCATCAAAAGGCGACTCGGCATATGTTGTGGCTTGACTGAGGGACTGCCCCGCTATCAAACCAGCAGCCCATGCTGCAATCTGCGCGGAACTGTATTCCTTGTCGCCGAGAATAGCCCCCGAGCCGACATTTACAATGCCTTCGTGGTTACACGCAGCGCTCCGGGCAATTGCCTTTGTCACCGCATCGTGGCCTTTGTCATCCGACGTCGGCCCCCCGAGTGTGGCAATAATGCCCTTTCCTTCGCCGCGAACACGCTTGACCCACGCCGTGATGCTTGCCCGAAGCGCCGGATCGGTGACTCCATCAAGCGTCAGGACGTGGAAGTCCTGTCCCTCGAAGGCTTCCGTCGCGGCGATGTAATCGGCATTCGTGATGCCGGAAATGCCGCTCTTTCCTCCATTGAGGGCGGCGCCGGATGTGTCCGCCACAGTTCCGTCGGCCACCTTCTCTGCAACGATCCAGTTGTTATCCGCGTCTTCATTGATGGCCGCAGCAGCCGCTGTGCCGTCCCCAATCGAAAACGTCCGCAAAAGAGTCGTGCCCTCGTACAATCTCAGCTCTTTTTTTGTAGCATCAACAAGGCTGGCCTGTACTGTCACATTAAAGCCGTTTCCGCGCTCTCCTGGATACTTCGCTGTCAGAGTCAAGCAGTCAGTGTCTGTGGTATCCTTGAGCGTGACCTTGGCGGCCGCCGCCGACGAATCGGCCAGACGATAGGCGAGCAGCTTTTTCGGCCCACCAAGCAGGGCCAAAAACAATGTTGTGTATGCCGTGGCTCCGCCCGTCTCATCCGACGAAAAGTTATCCTTAATCGCCTTCTCGTCCGCAACTTCAACAAACTCACCGACCGGCCCCCAATGTGCCTTCACGGGGGCAACGACGATGCCGCGCGCGCCCGGTTGAATGGCGGCGCCCGCCACGGCTACGAAATTCATGTAAAGTCCAGGCAGCACCGGCATATCCGTCGGACTCCAATTTCCTCCTGCCATTTAGATCGCCTTCCTTTTCAAAAACTGATCGACTGCTTTTTTTACCTCATCAATCGTCAGTTCGCGTTGGTTAACTCCATGTAGAGCGCCGACCAAAACCTCTGGCCGAACATTAAAAAGAGCCTCGGCATGTGCCGAAAGCTCATCAATGGGATACTTTGATTCATTTGTCGCTTCCGCCTTTTTTTCAGGCTTCTCCGCCATCGATCTCACCTACCTGATACTTGATTTGTAATTTACACTGCGGATTAACGGGACATCGGCCTGTGGCCGCGATACGCGTCGCGAAAGTGTGACCGTGATTTGGCCCTCCTGTAACGCATCGGCTCCAATATTGGCTTTCGGATCCATAATCGTCAGGTATCTCCGGTCCTTAAGGTCAAAAGGGATTTTAATTTCGCTCCCTAACCGTTCGACAAGTGCGGCCACCCCTGCATTCTCCGGATGTTCCTTATTTCCAGCCACATGCACCGTAAAGCGCTTTGTTATTCGATATAAGCCCAAGCTTATCGGTGTTACGTCAATCCCTGTCACCCGCCACATGACCGCAGGACGCGCGTACCCGAGCGGCCAGAAACCGTTATAAACGGCCCAATCTTGTCCCATGATGTTGGTCGTCCAGGACGCCAGAGCCGGAACCCATGGGTCACTTGTGATTTGGCCGTCTGTACCAACCGGCTGCAGCGCCATAACAGCAAACTGCATGCCTCGAGTAATCGCGTCCCATTCTTCGTCAACAACGTCCTGCCCCGATGACCCAAGGTAAATGCACGAAAAGACCTCTCCGGCCTCGGTTGTCAGCAGCTGCTTGTCCAGAGCGGCGATGATTTTTCCCGCCAAGGCGTCCACCTTTTCAAAAGTCGACCGAGACACATACGGCCAGACCTCGACGATCCGGCGGAAGCCGGTCCAAGGTGACTCGTCGCTATCCTGCCCTTGCAGGACAACGACATACGGCTTTTCGCTCTTGGCCTCGGCAGCATGTGGCTCATAGACGTCCTTTAGCTCGGGAATTGCAGCAATCAACCTTTCTCTGATCGCGTTCCTCATTCAGCACCCCACCATTTCAGTAAAGCGTCCCGGAGCTTCCCCTTGTATTTGACCGCTGTAGGCTGGACAATCGCTCGTGGCTTCGTACCTGGATGCTTTACAGCCCGTACCGGGTGCTTCGCGCCACTCCAGTACAATGCCTTCTTGTCTTTAGGCCGTATGATATGGGGTTTGGAGCCCTCCTCCAGGATGCCGCCATACCGAACGCCGTGAGAAAGATACATAGTAACCTTGTCTTTTGATTCTTCTACACCTGCATGCAACGCTCTATGTGCAGTGTGTGTTCTTGGTTTCCAGGGAAAGCTCATTCTCATGTCGCCCTCGGCTTTTCGAGCTAAATTTTCAACAACAGAATATGTGCCGGCTTTCTTCCGCCTGATGTATTCGATCGCATTTTCGCCAAAATCGCCCATATCACTTCACCCTTTCAAGATCGGCCTGATACCCAACGATCACACCCTGCACAACCTGTGGTTGGACAGAAACAACTTCGAACGTCTCGCCTAAAGCTTCGAAACGATCGGTTACGTTCGGACCTGCTTTGATGTCCGCGTACCCGTCGGCAAGTAGGCTATACATCTTATCCGTCTGTTTCGTGCCGGCTAAATTGGAAACGGTCTGCGGTATCTGAGAGCGCGAAACAAAAATCCGGACGGTAACGGGCGGAAGGTCCTTTTCAATCTCATCGTGCCCGCCACCCTTCCGGACTTTCTCCTTGCGGTGGATAGCGATCTCAGTAGGGTTCTGCGATATATTCCAAGCAATATGCCGCCGGCGCAATTCTACAAAGTCCATGTCAAAGCACCCGCGGTGCCTGCACGCGGAGCATGAAGCTCCCCCCGTTCGCAGCCGATTCCGCCATTTGGCTGTACTGCTGAGCCATCAACAAAGCGTGATTGAGCTTGTCTTTCAGGGGTGTGAGGTCGTACTTTTCCGTACCAGCCGAATAGCTCTCGATGTCACCCTGCAGCAGCCCCGCCTTCTCCATCCACCCCACGGAGGCGGCGACATAAATGCTATCCGCCTCCTGTAGCAGCAAGTCGATTTCCGCATCGGTGAAATTCGTATCCGCTTCGGAACCGCCCCTCGGAATCACCTCGTTTAAGAGTCTCCGAAGCTTGGTCCTAAGCAATGGACTAGTTTCCATTTAGATCACCGCCTTAGGCTTTGCCCGGGAAACTAATCTCCTGGACATTTTCGTCGATTGCCGCAAATACACCACGCCATACGTCGCCGACCACTTGTGCTTCTACCAGACGCGTCAAGTCCCCCATGGTCGCCTGGATTTGCAGGGCCTGCTTGACGAGCTCCTTAAATCCGCGTTTCGGACGGATAAGGTAAGCCTTTCCTGCAGGAACACCCGGATATGTGTATGTCTTTTTGCTTACGGTGGCTTCCCATCCATCGTAGTAAATGATGTCCGTGATGCCGTCCAATGCCCGATAAGGCGTCGCCTGAATTGTAAAACTGGACAGTGCATCGTCGATATCCTCTTTGTCGGCCGGATTTGCCAAGAGAATGTTCCCCGGGCGCTTGGCCGTTCGGGCATCCCGCAGTGCAGCTCGCAGCGTCTCCCGCATACTCAAGATGAAGTGAGCTCCTGTTGCACTCGTGAGCGTTTTGCCTAACTGGTCCACGTATACAGGCGCCGTCTTGTTTCCTGCCTTATAGCTGTGCTTGATGATCGGCCCGAGATGAAGATGATTTAGCAGCGCATTGTGGGCTTCCCCGAACGCCTTGTTAAGCAACTCAAAGTTAAATGTTTGGTTAAAAAGCTCTATTTCTTTTGTGTACTCAAATCCCGCTGTAAACCCCTCGATTCTAGCTGTTGGACCTTGTTCTGCTTGCAAACTACCAAACTTGACTTCCTCGCCTTCAAGGTGTTTGAAGAAAACAACGGTTCCGTATTGTGCCCACTTTGCGTCGAATACTTCTGGAAAATTAGGATCATTCATTGTGTCATAAATGGGACCGTACAGGGTCGGGACTTCTTCTTTCCCCAGCTCAACGTCAAGGACAACCTTCTGCAGCAGTTCCTTCCTGCTGTTTTCACTCGTCAACATCTCGCCAATCGGCTTATCGAGCTCATAGGTCTCCATCTCGCCGTTTACGATCTTCTTGGTGACTACTTCCTGACGTCCATTCAACAAAAAAGGAACCGTTGTTTGAACGGTCCCCTGCCGGCGCTTTTCTTTCAGTGTCTCAATACTGTGTACTCTTGCCATTGATTATCAGCCTCCTATACTTGTGGTCCCAGCAGGAACCAGATTACGTTATTGGCGTCTTTCGCCGCCGTTACTCGCCCTACAAGACGGTTGTCGGTGGCAGTCTCTGTAAGTTGGTTTTTTGTGGCATCCCAGTAGATTGATGTTCCAACAGCAAACGCCTGAGTTTTATCGATTTGGTCAGTTTCAAATTCCGCCTGTTCGATGTTCAGGACAACTTCATCCGTTTGTCCTGTACCCGTTGTGACAGATTCCGTGGCAGCGCCAAAGAAACCGTCCAACAGGTAAAATTTTTGGGCCTCAATGGTTGTCTTCGCCGGAACAGTGACTCGGACAGACTTCCCGTCGCTGACTTTTGCTCGATACGACTGATACGTGGTGCTTGGCACCGGTTGACCTTTGTATGGCATTGACATTCAACCTCCTTAAATGCTTGTCCGTTTGGTTTTTAGGTTCTGCGGCCCCCCAGCTTGCCCGCCGCCCGTTCCGGCACGGCCAGCTCCGGCAGGGGGATCGGTATGGTACCGATCAACGATACCCTTCACTACTGGGTCGGCAAGAAAAGTATCCATTTCTCCGGCAATGTGTTCCTTAGTGGCATCCGCTGCAATTCCGCGGAGATGGTACGACCACATTTTTCCGAGCGGTGTCTCCGGGTTCGTGAGGTCCTTCCGGACGGCCACCGAGGTAACCTTCGACTCCATCATTTCGCCAATGATTTGATCCCGGCTGGCGGAAGCTTCCTTGTCGGCTGCAGCTTTCAACGTTTTGAATAATTCTTCGACATCCATTTCCCCGCTCACGCCCAGGATGCTCTCAGCTTTGCCCAACACATCGAGCGCCCGCTGGACCTGCTGCGCAAACTCTGGTGTCAGCTCCGCGACTACCTGTTCATCTGTGAGTCCCATTTCCCCGGCCAGCGTGCCGATCGTAAATCCCTTCATGCCGTGTTTCTTCTTCACTTCGGTTAAAACCTGCGCCCATTCCACCTGTTCGTCATCTCCTTTCGATTCTTCGGGGCCTGCCCCATCTAAGTCCCACATCTCGCCCGACATGGCGACGATGCGGGTATTCATCCCTGCGCGGTCAAGTGGAGTCCAGTCGATGGATAAAGGATTGTAGCCAACTACGTCAGTTTCTCCCTTTGCTCGTTGCAGCTTCGGCATGCCGTAAATGGACACCTGATTGATTCGGTTGGAACGAATCCACCGTTTCAGATCCTTCGCCGCTGCATCGACCACACCGCGGAAGTAAGCCGTCTCGCCGACCATCTTCGCCCCAACCCAATGCGTGACTGGGGGCAGAAACTGATTATTGACGTCCTCCGGTTTTTGGTGGCCCAGGAAACCGTTCAGCGTCTTGGTCATGACCGCATCGACAATATCCTTCAACGATTGGCTTCTGTAGTTCCAGCCCCGCTTGGAACGGCTGGCTGGGATCTCAACTACGACTTCCAGCGGATCGTCGTCGCCTTTCTTTAGCTCATCAATCCGCACACCCGGGGCGAGCGGTACATCGTTGACGCTCATCTCTCCCGAAAGATTCCCGAACAGCCTAAACGGCTGCGTTGTCTGCTCCGCCATCTCCCCGTAAATCAGTCCGTTCCGCATTCTCTTGTTCACCCCCTCTCCGTGCCAACGCAATTAAGCCGCGGCTAATTGCTTCGATAGCCTGTTCCTCTGCGACCAATCGCATTTCATCCTCCCGATCTGCAAAGAGCGGAAATAGATGGATGTGTAATAACTCATGCACCAAGGAAAGCTCCATGTCTTGAGGTTCGGCAGAATTAGGAGGATAGTCGACCGGAGCTAGGATGCGGATCGACGCCATTCTTTTCGGGAGCACTGCATCAATCTCAGCATTGCGATTTTGCTCATGCATTTCCCTCTCTCGACATATCTCAAGGCCAACAATCCAATCCTGCAACCTTAGGATCTTCTGCCATTCCGCGCACTTAGCACGGAGTTCGTCGGCTGTAAAAATCACTTCATGCAAGGGGTTCACTCCTCTACAGGAAAAATAAAAAGCGCCTTTTCAGGGCGCTTATTCTTCATCGTCTATGTTGTTATCCTTACCTCCATCCAGCACTTGAAGCTTATCCTTCGTCTGTTCCTTCCGCATTTGCCTAAGCTCTTCCTCGGTCGGAATCAACGGGATTTCAAACTCAATTCCTCCTGACATGTTCAACCCTCCTATACGCTTCTATGAATCCATCATACCGCGCATATGGAAAGGATACTATGCCACCTTGGAATATACCTCCTGATACCATTTCTCAAGATCCGGCTGGGATGCAGGATTCGTCATCCAGGCATTCAGGCGGTCGATAAAGGCGTCCGTATCCTCATGCACCGAAACAAGCGTGCACATATCATTGGGATGGGCCGGAAAAGGTGGCTCTTCACCGGGTGGCCAGACGCCCCTACCGAGGCCGTGGTCAACTTCCGCGAATTTCTTGCATACTTGGCATGGGTCAGAATGATTCGACAATAACCACTTCATTCCGGTATAAGATGGAGAGACGCTGGCCGCGGCGATCGTACCTTCCCCGAATGCTGCTGCCGTCTCCGTCCGGACGAGGCGCAGCGCCTCATAGCTAATGTCCTGCGGTATCCGGCTGCCCATTCGTTCCATCATGTTTGGATATTCATAGGCAAGCGTCTTTTTCCCACGCCGGACATATTTTTCAAGAGCCCGCGCCGTCTCCAGGGGGTCCTCGCCGGTTGCAACCGCATCCTGGATGATTTCGGTGATTGCAGTTCGGGCTTTCTCCCCATGCCGCCATATCCGGTCAGATAGATGCAACCCTCCCTGGGTCCTTGCCCAGCAGGCCTCGACCGCCTGCGTATTGGCTCTGAAAAACGCCCTCTTTACCGGTCCCTTCGAGAGCTCCGTCCGTGATATCTGTGAGAGTGTGACTTCATAGGAATAGCTTGTGCCTGCTTCCACGGCCTTCTCGATGCTGCTGCTTACAATCCCCTGCAAGGCCTCCGTGATGCTGTTCTGGCGCAGTGAGAGCTCAAGAGCGGTCAAATACCGGACGTTCATCTGATTGCCGTAGCCTTGCTGCCTCATGCGACGTATTTCCCTTGCTACTTTGTCCGCAGCGCGGATATAAATTCGACGGACTTCTTGATCCTGGCCGAGCCGGAGGTCGATATACTTCTTCCGGGCTGCAAGCGCCCATTGCAGGTATGGACCAGTCGTCCGCATAAGCTGCCGCAGCGTCTCTTCAACAGATTTGACGATCCGACTCATGAGGCAGCCTTCCTTTCTTCATCAAGGTATGCCGCGTCGAATAACCGGGCGCGGAAGATGGATGTCTGCAATATTCGATCCTTTTCGCCAGCCACGTCCGGGTCATCGCTTTCATAGTCACGGATCGTATCTACCCAGTATTTGAGATACTGGACAGCAGCCTCCAAGGACATCATTTGGCCAGATACTGCCGTGTCCAATGCTTCTACAATGGACTTCAGTTCCTCGGCAGCATCTTTGCTGTCGCGTGGGTCGATATTCTCCCAGACCAGCTCCGTCTCGTAGGTGCTAAAGCTGATATTCTCGGCCTGTGAAATCATAGCCAGCACCATCCGTGCAAGCAGCTTCCATGAATCGGTGAACTCCTGACGCTTGCGTTCAATCTTCTGGATGAACACAGGCATCTGTTCTTTTGTCGAAGCCAGCGATGACGGCATGTGAACGCCGAAGACAAATTCAGGCGTTTCTGACGATGAAGTGATGCAATAGAAAATGAATTTTAGCAATGCGGTTGCATCACCGCTCGCTGACTTAGCTTCGATGAAATCTGCATCTTCTTCGCCCTGGAATATCAACATTTCATGTCCGCTCAGGTCAATTTTTCCGCCCTTCTTAGCAAATTCAGCCGGGTCATTGATGCCGAAGTTGTTACGCAGGAAGCCTGCCACGTCTTTCAGTTTCAGTTTCAAGCGTGGCGTGCTGTGCATCTTCGAACCCTGTACCGCATGCATGAATACGTCATGGTACACCTTCAAAAAAGGCTCCACCGATTCAAGGTCACTTTTCCCAAATTCCATGGTCTCGTCGCCCTCATTTTTGAAATGAACAATGGGGATGAATCCCCACGGGTTCGGTGTTTCCCCAACTTCTATGCCTGGAGGGATGTCTCCCTCAATTTCAATCAAGCGCCTCTCAGCGCTGATACGTTGCTTGATCGTCGCTCGGCGGTTCGCCCCGGATTCATCCATCCAGGTATGCGTCGATTCAAGGATGTACTCAATTGCCTCCCCTGTGATTGGGTTACGGTTGATTTTCTGCACCTGATCGGGTGGAAGGATATTGTAAACCAGTCGCTTCCTCTCTTCTGGAAAAAGCGGTGAATCAGTGTCCTCCCGTGTGAGCCAAACAAAGCAGTCGCCTTCCTTGATGGCGTTCAACTGCGTCCGCTGGACCCTTGAGTGATTCTGCTTAAAAAACTCCTGCAGCCTCTCTTGGGCATCTTCATCGGCACTTTTTATTTCAGGCACGCCCATAAATCCGACAGTCGAGTTGACTATCTTTTTGGCAAAGCCAGCACCGAGCTTGTAGTTCTCTTCTGTGTTGTCATAAAGCGCCCGGGCTTTTGTGTAATTTACTCGAGTCGAGTCAAGCTTATACGCACCGCCTATGCCGCTTGTTACAAGCCCCCAAAGGCCGGATAAGCCTTGCCGAAGCTTTGACATTTCCCCAACCGCTCGCTGCCACCAACTAGCCATATACTCTCCCTCCTCTCAGTAAACCGGCCGCAGCCGGATCAATAACCATGCCGGATTTTGCGAAGGCCAAAACAAGCGCGTCCGCCCGGTCAGGTGATCGGAGGCCCCGCTTTTTCATTTCTTTTTTCGATTCTAGAATGATACGCCCTTTGCTGGTAACGGTATACTTTCGGGTGGAAAGCTGCCCAATCAGGTCCTCGTCGTTCGGAATCTGAATATCTCCCGCCTGCAGCAGATCCCGGACATTTGCCCAGGCTTCCGTACCCCAGTTATCATAGTGATCGGGGTCGTCCGCCTTTCCGCCGTTGTGGCAGTCGATCACATCGATGTACAGCCCCTCTTCTCGGACAACTTCCCTAACCCGGTCGGTTACTCCGCCGCCGACGCCATCATCGTCAATTTTGACGGTGCAGCGCGGGCGCCCGTATTTCAGCATCAATTCCTTTGCCAAGTTGATGACCCATCCGGCCGTCTCCATGGTGTCCTTCTTGGTATACGTCTTGATGAGCGGAACCAGTAAGCCGACTCGCGGCACAATGACCGTTTCGTCGTCACCAAAGCGAGCAACGTCAACGCCGATTTCAAGAGGCTCCGCATCCGGTATGTCGAGTGCCCCGTCTTCCCGGAAGTACACTTCCCGCATGGCGGCCGCCTCGGCCAGTTCTAACGCTATGAAGGTGTCCGGCTCAGCACGGGGGAACTCCCCATCCACCCGAACGCGAACCACATCGCTATCCCGGCCATACTTTCTCTCCAGCATTTCGATGTTTTTCTTGTTGGTGCGCCGGCTGTCCCGGCTGGAAACCTTATGCGCCCGATAGTCGCCCCGATCCTTGTGATGGGAATCGTAGAAGGTGCCACTAGTCCGCGTCGGGTTCCCGCACATAACCAACTTGTTCTCATCCCCGGAAAGTGTCCCGAGGATGGCTTCCATGATGTCATCCTTTACGCCGGAAGCTTCGTCCACAATGAACAGCATGTAATCTTCGTGAAAGCCCTGCATATTCTCCGGCTTCGTGGCCGTCCGCGCAGTCGCGAACCACCGCTGTTCGTGGCCCACCATGTAGACCTTCGTCTTCGTCCATTTGAGCAAGTTTTTGACCATTGAGCGTTCCAACCATTTGGCCACTTCGGCCCAAAGGACGTCGTGGAGCTGCTGCCGGGTCGGAGCTGTACAAACGACCTTCGGATTCGGGCGGCAACAAAGGAACCATATGATTAGGGCCGCCTCAAACGCTGTCTTGCCGACACCTTGTCCGGAACGAATGCTCACCCGCGGATGGATGGCCACGTCGGCCATCGCTGCCCGCTGCCAGTCGTCCGGGTCGAATTCGAGCATATCCTCTGCGAAGGCGACCGGATCATCCCAATACAGGTCAATGAGGGTAACGAGGTCGGAAACCACGTTATACGGCTTACCCATCCGCCTTCACCTTCCGCCGTTTCTCTGCAATCTCCCTCAGCGCATCCGTCCAGCTCGCCGTTGCTCCCTCAGCACCTTGAAGCTTCTGCAACTCAATTTGCAAGATGGCCGTCCGGACTTGCTTTTCCTCGTCAATTGCGATCAGTTTGTTCATCAGCTCGATGGCCTTGAGTTTCTTGTCCTGGACTCGGGTCAACGCCTCTTCAAGCTTGATGATATCGTCAATGGCTCTGTATTCCGTTTCCTCAATCTCAGATTCGACCATCTCCGTCCGGGTAATGGGCACCGTCTTAGTGACGCCCGTTTTTTCGTCGTGAACGGTCATGACGTCTTTGATTGCCTTCAACTCGCTCAGCACTCGCCGCTGCGTTTCAGATAGGCCGTTCATCAACTTCCCGATCCGCTGCAGCATGCGGCGCTCCCGTATGGTAAGGAGTTTGATCGCCTCGTCTGCCTGCTGGACAGGATCGGTGTCAACCTGCTCGACGAGCTCCTGTTCGTCCTCTTCGAGTGCATCCATCCAGATTGTTTCATATTCCCCGGTCGTGACCGCCTTCTTATTGCCATACGGCCCGCCGGTGCCGCCTTTATTGCCGACAGCATTCTGATTTCCCTTGGGTGCGCCGCCGCGGTTACCGACTGCGTTCTTGTTCCCTTTCGGGGCGCCGGGACCCCGCCGTCGATTGGTAACGTTACTATTGGATTCATTGGTAACGTTACTATTCAAAGCATCGGCCCAACGGTCGACGCTCTTCCACTTTCGGACCTGCGTCTCCCCGAGCCCGAGGGCGGCAGCAATGTCCTTCAGCTTCATTTTGCCGCCGCTGTCCAGCCACATCTTCCTGGCTTCGTCTCGCTGCGGGCTTCGTTCCCTTGCCACTACATATCACCCCACCCCCACGAAAAAAACGACACCTGTCAGATGTCGTCCTTCTGCAACTCGATATCTATTTCGATGAGCTTTTTCAGGTCGTCAACGGTTTTGATTTCGATCCGGCCGTCTTGAAAGTCCTTTACCCAGCGAGCGATTCCGGCTTTTACGATCTTCCGGTACTGCTCCTTGCTTTCAAGAATCCCCTCCATGACGGCAAGCTCATGCTGCAACAACACATCATGTTCACAATTTGTTCCCATTGCCGTTCCCCTCGACTTCCATTACAATGATGTCGAGATAGTGGCTTGCGCTTCCGTGGCCACGGGTTTCCACTATCTCAGCCGGGGGAACCTGGCTGCGTAGGAGGGCGTTGACGCGCCCTCTTTTTACCGTAAATAGGATGAAACATTCACTAACTTCGGGCGGAGGTTATATTTCTTCGCTAGCGATACGGATTTTTGATTTACCGCATCGATATATGGTGTAACGCTCTCCAAAGCCTCCTGTCGACTTACCATATTTCGTTTGTATAGGGCCCGGTAAGTCTCAGCCTGTTCCTTTAAATATGAAATCTCCTTGTCCATGCTTTCATCGCTCCTCGTTAATTGATTATCCAGATGATATAACAGGACTTAGGTCGAATCGAGGAGATTTACGCATATTTCTCGAAAATATCTGTATCCACTTCGATATAGGAAAATTCTCCTTTTATCATCTTCGGATTGCCTTTGAAGAAAAACAACACGTTTTGATGACACTTCCCTAATTTTCTCATCGTGGTAAATTGCCTGCCCACTCTTAGCGCTACGGTCCCAACCGAATTGAGTAATACACCCTCATTGTACAAGTGCATGCCGGCATCTGTGAAAGCTTGAATCGTATGGGATACAAAATTACGATATAGCCCGCGCTTATCGCGGACATCACCGACGACAAAGCAGGCAAACCTATTTTCTTTGAGCTGGGAGACCGCATCCGCAATAATTTGTCGATATGCTGTAAGAAAGTCTTCGTATTCCATATTCGACAGGTCCGCGGGGTCATCCGAATAAACTTCCAAATCAGCATATGGTGGACATGAGAAAATAAGGTCTGCCTGCACATGGCCTGCCAACTTTTTGATGTTAATTGAATCTCCCTGAATCCATTCAGGAGTGGATCTCAATACCCCCTCAGCAAGCATTTTGTCCGCCTGCTTCCTATTCGCCTCAACCTGTTCCGGGCGCAGGTCAATGCCGGTATACGAGTATCCCAGATAGTGAGCTACAATCCCCCTGACCGACCCACCCGCGAACGGGTCTAAGATTCGACCATCCTGCGGGCAAAACCATCGGTATACAATTTCGCAGAGGACTGGGTCGAAAACGCTAGTCCCACCGCCGCAAGCTTCCATCGCCTTCCTCACATACTCGGATTGTTTGTCCAAGTTGTAGAGAAGGGTGTCTTTTCTCCCGTCTTCACTCTTAATTCCAAGTCCTAACCACGCACGTTTCCGATCTTGCCAGTATCCTTGGCGAGCATCAAATACGGTGAATGGCGGAACCCCAAAGCGTTCCACCAGAGACGACGGCTCATTTTCTAGTTCTTCCTCAAAAATTTCGTCCAAGGCATATTCAGTCTTTAGATTATCAACCTCGTCCAGGTCAAAACCGGATAGGGATAGATCCGCTCCATCGGACTCCAACTCGTCGATCAGCTTCATAAGAGCCTCGTCATCCCAGCGGCCAGAAACCCTGTTCAAGGCCAGATTCAACAGCCGCTCCTGCGTCTCGTCAAGGTCGACGGCGGATACCTCTACCTCCGTGCGACCCTGCTCGTTGACAAGGATCTTGTATCTCTGGTGCCCGCCGACCATGTTCCCGGTTCGCTCGTTCCAGACGATCGGCTCGACGTAGCCAAATTCCTCAATGCTACGGCGCAGCTTCTGGTATTCCGGATCGTCCGGCTGCAGGTCAACGCGGGGATTGTACGCTGCCGCATTGATCCTCTCGATTGAGATAGTTCTGATGTCCACGACCACACCTCCATTGTGTTGTGTTGGTTTCTCGCGGGTGCATGCGTAATACGTCCGCACGGCGATTCTACGGCCCCGCCCTGCCGTTTTCTGTTCTTGTCCCGGTACTTGGAAGTATTAGAACATGCGTTCCTCAAATCGCCTCTTATTTCGTCGTTTCGAGGCAAAAGAAAAAGCACCCGAAGGTGCTAATTATCTAATTCTATCAATTTACCATCACCTAGAAGTGTGTTAGGTGAATCCGTCACAGCAACACCTTCATATTTTTTACCATCAACACTAACCATGTCTAACTTATTCGTTTTAGAAACACTCAATTCGAAGTAATGTCCGCTGACCCATAACTCCCAACTCTTCGAATAGCCTTCTTCAGTCACGATTATTTGCGCATCTTCAAAATGAATTGGGTTGCCATTCAAGTATAACTCTTTCAAATGTATAGTATTAACCATGATTTACTCCCTCCCTATAATTCAAATTTTAACACAAGGACGCCTGCCACAAAATTGTTTTGTTCCTGTCCATTCTCCCCAAAAACAGCCTTTACAAAGAGCTGGCTGCTTCGGCGGATCTTTGATTCGCTTCTTTTTCTTCTTCACAATACATTCCCCCAATAAAAAAAGCCGCCCCATTGAAGGAACGACTTCGTATTATTTATAAAGTTAATTTGAGCAAAGAGGCTTGTTTGAACAGTGGCGCCCGCAAACGTCCGCCGCAAAATCGCTGCGCTTTTTGCTTTAAAATCATTTTGTACTTTGTAACTATATACGTGGATCTAAGAGCATTTTAACGAACCGTTAAAATCGATGTCAAAATCTCTAATTATCGGTTTTCATTACTTTAAGGAATACGGCCCTGCAATTCTTCGAATTCCTCACTATTTTGATATTGTCCTTCAACTGGTATATTCTAGTAGTAAGTAAAGAAAGGGGTGAGACATATTGCGGATTTTTGAATTACTTTGGGATGAGATCGTTTTACAACGTCTATACCCGCTAGTTGTTGCCTTTGGTTTGCTGGCGATCTTCGTTAAGCTCATCTCATAGATTCAAAAAGGCGAGAAGAGGTACGCCCCGGTAATGCGCCGCCTGCTGGACGGCCGTGCGTGTCATTCTCGCCTCATTTCCACACTGCCATAGTAACACGGTTCTTTCCTCACGTGTTCGTCAAGATTCCCCAGAATGTCCCACGTTTTCGTCAAAATTTCATCTCGTCCCGTTCGAAGAACCCTAGCAGCTTCAATGTGTTTGCGATCGAGGTGGTACCTTCCTCGATCCGTCTGTCTATTGTGCTGTCCGACAAGCCGCGGCGGAAGAAAAGGATCGTCTCCTTGCGGCTGTAACCCTGAAAGAACCGATACTCGACCGCCCGCTTCGCATCTTCGTCTTGGATCAAGCCAGCAGCCCGGCGCAGCATGGTCGTGTAGAATCGATATTGCTCATACACCCATTTCTGCTTTTCGGTCAGAATGACGGCGTTCGCCGTCTTGTCTGCATGCAGATCATCTTGGTCTATCCGCCGGCCCGTCTCCCCATCGACGGCCACTTGCGCCAGTTCCTGTTCGAATGCTTCAAAATCGCGCATCAGCGCGACCATGTGTATATATTTTTCGAGCAGGAATTTCGCTCGTTGGATCTCTGCATCTGTCGCCTTTGAAAAGAGTTCACCCTGTGCCCACTCCATCGCCATTCCCCTCATTCCCCTTTGTGTGGTATATTTGGAAAGAAGGAAATACGTTTTTGACCGCCCCCGCAGCCCGGCCAAGGATTCGCGGAGGCCGTCTTTTATTTTTCCAGAAGTATTGACATCGCTACGTACCCAGCAGGCAGCCACGGGGCGCCCCGTAAAATATGCGTTACAAGGACTTTTGCATCCCAACCGCTGTACGTCTCGGTTCGGGGGTCCCATTCTTTCAGGTGAAGCGTGTCGCCCACCTCGTAGCCTCGATCATCCAGCCGAATTTCAACCGTCTTGCGCCAGCAAGGGTCCGGCTCCGTTACAGCCTCGAAATGCTCTGGCCACACTTTCAATGTGTGAAGGCTCAAAACCATTCCCCGCCCTTCTTCATGTACTTACCGTTATGGCTCATCTGGGAGGCAAGTATTGCAGTCTGTCCCTTATATTTCCGCGGTTTCAGCGCATCCAGACGTTCACGTTCAGCCTTCAACTGCTCTGGATTCAATGTATATGAGGTCACTTTCTTATAGTCGGTCATCTTTCTACACTAACTCCTTCCTCGTCATCTGCTTGGGTGAATGCGCGTTTGAACATGGTTTCAAGTAGGCTCAAATACAATTCCAGTTCATCATCAGTTTTCGCATCTATATCTGGCCCATGCCCCGGAACAGCCTTGAAATTTTCAAGTCGCTTCAGAAGTTCTTTGCGTCTTTCGGTCATGACTGCTTCCCCTCCTCAACCTTTACATAACCTGCGCCGCTGCACACCGGGCAATCAGGATGATTTTCCGAGGATGTGTATCCTCTTCCATTGCAGGCCCCACACTTTTCAACTTGTCCACTCAGATAATAGTCGCTCATTCTGCTATCCCCTCCTGTATGCGCTGTATGGCTGCCTTGGCTCTTGCACCGCCATCATCCACTGCCCAGGAGATGAATGATCCACCTTCATATCGGCCGTGGATCCAAGTTGTCCAATTTGCGTACCATTCAAGCTCGCGCAATGTTTCGGAAAGAAGCGACTGGAAACGAGCAGCAAGCATTTCATATTCGAAACATTCTTCTTTCAACCGTTCTACTTCTTCCCATGCTGTAATACCGTCTGCGCGAAATAGTTCCGCTGCTTTGATCAGCGCCCGTTCCTTATGTAGATCGTTTATATATGCATCCTTCGCTTCATCAATAGCTTTAAGTCCGGCAGCGCGCTGTTCAACTGTTAGTATCATCCCGTTACCTCCCTTAGAGGGCCCGAAGGCCCTATATCGTTTCTGGGAACAATTCCGGCTCCAATGCTTTCAAGAGCCGACATGCATCACTAGGAGTGCCCTCGCCATTTATCACTCGATGACGTAGACTGTTGTCTATCGGCCCCCAAATAACGAACCGCCCTTTTTCGTAGTTATCTGCAATAAAGTTGTTGATAGCAAGAGCGAGTAGGTCAATATATTCGCCTCTATCCCCTGATTCATCCATCTGTTCATCCGTGACGCCTGCCGCCCGAAGCATACTCCGTACTCGATCGGTATCATGGACCAAGATATATGCGTCTTCTCCGCCGTTCCGTTCGAAGGCCTCGGTGTTCAAAATATTAAGAATTGTTACGGCATTTTTTCTATCCATCGTTTTACACTCTCCCCTTCATTTTTTTCGTTCTTGCGTATATATCAATTTTCCATCTTGGTACAGTTCCGTCATGTGGTACCCAATTAATCCCTGGGGTATCGGTAGTGGACCATGCTGGCACTCATCACAGCAAGTAAATTTCACGTCTACAAAACTTCGTTTCCATTCAGCGGTTGGTTGTTTGGGTCTAACAAAGAACCAGTAAACGCTATGGTAGTGTACAAGCTCTACGTTGTTGGATACGATGCTCCCGCAATAATCGCACATAAGAGGGAGGAATCCATCGAACAAATCGCCTTGCCCATCTATCGGGTGATCCTGCCGATACCAACGCATTCGTTCATGGTCAACGACTTCATAGACGTTTCCGTACATCCCACGGACAAATTCCCAACGCTCGCCAGATGCAACTTTTTCGGCTGATCGTCTCTTCGCTCGTTGATCCGCACGAATATTACGTTTTATATCCGGGTTCATGCATACATAAGGCATGTTTCTTCTCTCCTCTGGTCTGCTCCCACTTCGAACCGGGATAGTGTAAAATTCTTGGGATGCTCAAGTTCTCCCCTCCCCAGCTAGCAGGCCCAACATGGAGAACGCGTGCAGCAACTTCTCAAAGGCCCGGCTTCGAATCTTCATGTATGTGACCGCACTGATCGACGGTTCGAAAGCGAATGAATATACCTGTGTGTCGGTGATTCGTTCTCTCTTCATGTACCTCTCTCTGATAATCAACTGCTCGTCCGGATCGAGGTTGGCTACAACCTCATCAATGGCTTGACACCAGCGGGCCTCTTCCGGAGTCTCGGCCAGCTTGATATTATTCATGAAGTTATAGAACCTGTATGTTTTGAAGACTCCCTCTATCGCCGTTTTCATTGCCTTAGGATCCATGGCTATCCTCCTAATCCCATCGACTGGGCGGTATATCTGTGATCCATGCATATCTGCGATATCCCTGCAGGATTGGCCGGGACGTAGAACGAGCCCCGCATGCTGCAGCCGGGATACCAGACCACAATTGCCGACGGGAAGGGAGCTCCGTCCTCGGCTCCTTCGAACTTCAACCGCCCCTTGAGGTAATAGATCCGGCCAAGAAGTGCGTTATCTTGGAACCAAATCGTATCAGTGCGAGCTGCAACCAAGCCTACCACCGTCACACCTTTATGGGCTTCCTCGACCGCTTTCCGCATCCAACGGCTCACAGCTCTACCGTATGGCGGATTCATCCAACAGACGCCTGTCCAATCTTGGGCAAGGCCGTTCTTTTCGATGTCGAAGTAATTCGGGTGCTTTTGGTTTTGTTCATTCGCGCATACGTCGACCGTGAAGCAGAACGCCTCATGAAGTTGGTCATATAGCCATTGAGGAGTTCCCCAATCGTCTCGCTTACTAGTGCGCAGTGCTTCATCCAAGAGTTCCCCCACCTTTTTCAAGAATGTATGTTCGGTTTGACGGCCGCAAAGTGCTGCTGCAGCCGTCAACCTCTCCCCTATTTGATTTACGCGGCGCCGCCGTTCTCTTTCATTTGCTTCGCGACGCGCTTCTTATACGCGGTCCACCGTGTCGAGAATTGTCCGCTTGTCAGGCCGATCTTATTGGCGATTTCCCGCCACGTGGTATTCGAGCTGAGGCGTTCCTCCAACAGCGACGGGAAGTCGATTGGAAGGTCGTCATAGGACGGGCGGTGTTCCAGAATGAACTTTTCAAGCTCTTCCTTGTCCACTTCTTCGGCAGCCGCGCCCTGGTCTTCCTCCGCAGCAGGTTCTTGATCGGAGCTCTGGTCGTCATCTTCGAACTCTACCGTTCCCGGCACTCCATCCTCTTCGTCACCTCCGGTATCCGCTGGCTGAGCATCTTCTTGCGCAGCCTTATCCGCTACTGGTTCAGGCTCGTCCTGCACTTTGCCTTTTCTCCACTCGTCCCACTTGGCAGCCAGCGGCGCAACCCGCGCCCGGTATTCGTCAAAGATTTCAGCAACTTTCCCGCTGCTCATTTCCAGCTCATTCGCAATTTTGAGGTACGTTTCCCCACTCCGAATGCGCTGAATATATGTGGGGAAGTCGTAAGGCAAATCCTCGTATGACGGCGCCAGGCGAGCAATGATGAAGTCATCAACGATGTCCTTGTCAGATTCCTTCGCTTCGTGTTTGACTGGTACTTCCTCTTTCGGAACTCCTTCCAGTTCCATTTCTACCTGTTCACCATCTGGCTTCACCTCGGAAACAAGCCCTTTTTCGTCAACCCGGTAATGCTTGATTGGCTTCTCTGTTCGTGCATTGACCTCGACGTTATACTGTACAACTTGGCTTTCCAGAGCGAACCTGACGTTTTTCTCGATCATCTTCCGCAAGTGGTAGTAATCTTCGCGGCTCTCTAGATCCTGCGTAACTTCGATTTGCAGAACCAGCTTCCCGCCTTTCTTCATGTTTGCTCCAATCAATGTTCCCTCGGACTCGATGTAACCCATGTCAAGCAGCTCCTTTTTTGATTTTTTGATGACAAGCCCAGCAGAGCGCAATGGCGTCTGACGGGTCATATAAACGTTCCTTGATGTCGCCCTTCTTGTACTTTCCTTTCGGGTCGTCTCTCTGGTAGAAAAGAGGAACGGCGATGTCGTCGTAATCCAATCCGAAAAGCATCTGCATTTCGACCGCGACGGTCTCCTTGTCCGCATTCCCCTTCCCCGTATGCATCTTGAGTTCCGTTGGCCGAATCTCTGCAATTCTGATTCCCAGATGTAATGCCGCGAGCGTCACCATGGAGTAAGCCCCCACAAGTGCCAAGACGCTATTGGCATTCTTGAAATGGACTGGACGCTCCAAGACGACGACATCCGGGCGTTCCCGTTTCAAAAGCCCATACGTGTCTTGATAAATCGCATCGAGTACAGCCGGCATTTTGATTTCAGTGTAATCCCTAAGCCCAAAATTTCGCGGCCGTCCGGCCACCATAGTCGCCCATCCGGCATAATTGGTCCCGTGATCAATTCCCATGATTTTCATGATAAGTCCTCCCTGCTTACCATCAGCCTCATCTCAAACTCGCGTATTCCCTCGTCGAGCTCGTCCGGATTGATGTCAGCGAATTCCGTTTCGAGTTCTTCCCGGGCGGGCACCTCGTATGTTCGCTCGAATCGGTGCTTCATGTATTCATACACGCTCCACCGGCTCCAAGGTCTTCCGCTCATGCTCCCCACCGGAGCCGCCGCACCTGTCCTTTTTCCCTGCTCACAATCACCATCTGCTGGCCGTCATCCCGCTCCACAAACCAGTTATCCGGGAGCAGTTTTTGCCGACGAAGCTCCATCTTCTGCCGTCTTGTCGGTTTTCGTAGCTTCTTCATGTCCAATCCCACCTCATTTCGCCCAGCGGCGTTTGTTAATGTCACTCACTTTTGCCGGAGGCTGAGGCTTATCCCGCTCCCGGTCGTAGCTTACGAATTTATTGAATTGTTTCAGGAAAACCAGCTCGACGGTCCCGACCGGGCCGTTCCGCTGCTTGGCGATAATGATTTCGATGATGTTCTTTTTCTCAGTTTCTTTGTCGTAATAGTCATCCCGGTACAAGAAAGCGACAATGTCGGCATCCTGCTCAATCGAACCGGATTCCCGCAGGTCGGACATCATCGGGCGCTTGTCCTGGCGCTGCTCCACGCCCCGGCTCAGCTGCGATAGGGCAATGACAGGGACGTCCAGCTCGCGGGCCAGTTGCTTCAACATCCGTGATATCTCGGATACTTCCTGCTGCCGGTTCTCTCCCGGCTTGCCGCGGCCAGCGATAAGCTGCAGGTAATCAATGATGATCATCCCCAAGCCCCGCTCTTTTTTGAGGCGGCGGCATCGAGCGCGGATCTCGTAGACATTCAGCCCTGGCGTGTCGTCGATGTAGACATTAGTCTCGGCAAGCTTGGCAATCCCGTTCGTCAGCTTCTCCCAATCGCCGTCCTCGAAATATCCGGTCCTCATCCTGCTGGCATCAACCCGCGCTTCCGCACACAACATACGCTGCGCAAGCTGCTGTTCGGACATCTCAAGGCTGAAAATCGCAACCGTCTCTTTCGTCCGTACACCGACGTTCTGGGCGATGTTGAGCGCGAATGCGGTCTTTCCGACCGATGGCCGGGCCGCAACGATGATGAGGTCGCTGCGCTGGAAGCCTGCCGTCATCTTGTCCAAGTCGGGGAATCCGGAAGGCAATCCTGTGATCCCGCGGTCTTCGTCACGAGTCATATACCGCTTCTCGGCCTCTTCGTACACGGATAGCAGCACAGGGCCAAGCTGGCTAAAGTCCTTCTTCGGCGCCGCAATATCTCCGAGCCGCGTCGCTGTTTCTTGCAGGCCGGATATGATCTTGGTCGGGTCCCCCGATGTCACCGCCTGCTCCACTAGGGCCATGCTCGCCTCGATGCTCTGGCGCAACAGGTACTTTTCGAGAACGATGCCGGCATAATGCTCTGTGTTTGCCGTGGTCGGGACGCTGCTTGACAGTCGCGATAGGTAACTGACTCCACCGACCACCGCAGCCTCGTCATGCTCCGAGAGCTTGTTGGCCAGCGTCAACATGTCGATCGGGC
This sequence comes from Paenibacillus dendritiformis, assembly GCF_021654795.1. Taxonomy (NCBI): domain Bacteria; kingdom Bacillati; phylum Bacillota; class Bacilli; order Caryophanales; family Paenibacillaceae; genus Paenibacillus; species Paenibacillus dendritiformis. The sequence goes on along the minus strand of NZ_AP025344.1, from coordinate 231,293 downwards.
TTCCTTCGTTGGCCAGCTCCACCATACGCCGAAAAATCTTCTGGTGTTTCGTAGCGTAGAAAGCGGATGGCGTCAGTCGTTCCTGCAGCATGTCCATAAGCTGCGAGTCGATCAGCACCGCGCCGAGTACCGCCTGCTCTGCCGCGAGATCCTGCGGTGGTTCCGTCCCAAGGATATCGGCCAGCGATGGTTGCTGCTGTTTCTGCTGACTCATGCGCCTTCCCCCTTCACAAGAGCCCGAACCCGTTCAAGGTTGCCCGGCGGCGGCGGGGCCGCGTTTTGGCGCCATGCGTCCAGCTGGTGGAAATATTCGTTCGTCTCAAGTTTCATGCGGTTGCGTTCAATCTGCTCTCCTAGTCGCCCGCGGATGTCTGCAATCGTCGGCGGGAACCGCTCTGTCATGATATGCTTGTCCACGTTTTCCAAAGCAATTTCAAAGGGAAAATCTTTCAGGTATCTGAAATTGTCTTTCACGTTCTGAACACTCCCGTCGAAGCTTGGATAATGGCGCTTGATGATTTTGAACAACTCAGCCGCTTCGTCGATCTTCACGTCTTCTCTCCTCCTCGATGAACCTATCGAGTTCGTCAATTTGGTCTTGCTTCCGGCTACGAAACCCTTTTTGTTGAGTAACCTGCTCCTGCGGTCCGCCTCGCTCTTGGTATCCCTTTAGAATGCCCCTCACGTAAGCCAGCGTCTTTACATTGTGTCGTGCTGCCTCTCGCATTGCGTTCAACAGCCATTCGCCTCCGTAATCGTCATAAAGGTATCCAAGGTCTTCGGCTTCGAACTCAGTGACATTCCCGTTCTCCGTGAAATTTTTTTCGTAGGCACGGTATATGTATCCGAATGTGTATTCATGGTTGTTGCTGCTGCTGGATGACCCCGTACCTTTTTCAGTTACAGTATCTTTACTACTACTGCAGTTATTCTTTTTTATTATTGCTTTAATAATTGCTTTCGGGGCCCCGTGAGCCTTGATATGACGGGAAAAATCGCGTTTTTCGTTTCCCTTTTTGGGAAATGAGGACTTCCCTATTTGGGAAATGGTCGCTTCCCCTTTCGGGAAGTCATTTCCCGATTCGGGAAACAAGTTCCCTTTTTGGGAATCGTTTTTCGTTTCCCGATTTGGGAAGTCGCTTCCCTTTTCGGGAACTTTTTTCGCCAAGTTTGGAGACCGATTCTCGATATTTAACTTGATTAATTCTTTCATTCTCCCTGAGTTAAAACTTCCAACTGCGTCTATCGTCCACTGGTCATAGTGCTTGTTAATTTGAAAAGCATTCAAACTTCGCTCCCAAAAAATCACTTTATTTTCGACCAGCGTTTCAAGAGCATTCCGTATGTGATTACTCCCGACTCCACATAATCCAAAGTCCTTCAATTGAGGAATGATCGCCGATGGCTTCCCGCACCCCCAGCTCAGCGTCAATATGAAATTGATTATGTCATGCTGCCGCTGATTAAACTTCCGGCGGATCATCTCTCGGTGTATTTCATGCGCAATTCGGATATGCGGGTCGTCTGGTTGGGGATTTACGCTGGAATCCACCGACTCTCACCCCCTACTGCTTGCCATATTAAATGGCGCGCTCCTGCTTCGTTTTCTTTTGCCATGCTTTATCAAAAGGACACCGCTTGGCGGGAATCTCATAGTGCCTCCGACCAAGCACGAACGATACAAATCGATCCGTGCTGCGCTCGTAGTACATGCCGTTCAGTGGCGGCTGCGGCGCCAACGCTTCAAAATCAAACAGGTCCATCTGAACCACGCTCAATGCCTTCTCCCCCTATCGTCCTGGAGATATATGAACGGATATTTCGCACGGACGACTCTCCAGCCAGGATATCCCCGCTCGAAGTAGGCCCGGACCTCCCGTTTGAATGCTTCTGGATCTGAGTCTTTCAAACTCCAGATCCGGTTGCCAATCATGCTTTTCATAAGTGGCTGTAATTCGTTCATCCCGCTCGCCTACCTTCCGGCCACCCGGACGACTTTTCCGGTCAGCGCCTGGATCTCACTCTTGAACAGTTCCTCGTCGCTGTTGTTGTCGCTGAGGTGCAAAAGCCAAATTTCCTCCACGCGCTGCAGGTCATTCGCCCGCAGGAACTCCTTGACGTTCTCCAGGCTGAAATGGGACCTCAGCAGCCGACTTTTCATGACTGCTGGCACGCGGCCGGCGGCGATATTCTCCCGCAGTATCCGGATCGAGTAATTACACTCGACCATGATATGAGTGAGGCCCCTAAACCTATAGCGGATGTAATAGGTATCCGTGGCGAACAGCAGCTTGTCCCCTGCCCGATTCGTTAGCAGGAATCCCAGCGGCTCTGCAGCGTCGTGTTCGGCCTCAAAGGGCAGAATAGTCCATGTGCCGATGGTAAACTGCTGCCGGGCCGCTACAGGCCTCAGGCGGTGGCTAGAAAGCCCCAAGGCTTCCGCCGTGCCCTGCCCGGTATACACATTGATTCCGGCCTTCATCACATCCTTGGCGGCCTTGCTGTGGTCGCCATGGTCGTGAGAGACCAAGCAACCCGCAATATCCGACAACCGGAACTCCAGGGCTCGCTGAATGTCTTTGAATCGGAGCCCGGCTTCCAGCAGGAGAGCCGTATGCCCATCCGTGATCCGGTAAGCATTGCCCGCGCTGCTGGAGCCAAGCGGCATAATGTCGATCATCAGAAGCCAGGTCCTTCGTCGAGGGTTTTTTCAAAATCCTCGAAGTCTATAGCTGCCTGGCCCGGAGGTTGGGCTGCTTCCGGAGTTTCTTGCGGCCGCTCCTCTTCGGGCGGATACGGAGGTTGAGCCGACTTCTCAGGCTGCGGCTGTTGTTGCGACTCCGACGGTTGCTGTAGAATTGGCTCTACATCGATAACTTCACCGTTTGCCCGCTCCGCGATTTCCACCTGCACAGCGGAGTAGGCTTCGTCGGAAGTCTCCGAATATGCCATTTCCACCAATGCGTTCCCGAAGTCCTTCGGGATTTTTTTTACAATGTTATTTCGCATTTTACGGATAATCATGGACTCCCGGCTCTGATAATCTGTCCATGCTGGGCTAATGTACTGCTGCAATTCCGGATCGTCGAGCGCGCCAAGCCCAAGCTGTTTCGCTTTCTTGAGGACCTCCGCTTTCTTCGCACCAATCTGCTTTTTCTGCTCCGCATTTGCATTGAAACGATCTTTACAGATGCCGAAGGTTTCATTCATCATGTTATTGTTCATGTGGGCTATCAGATTTCTGGCCACGTCTTCACGCTCTGCAATGTGGAATTCAACGGTTCCATCTTTCTTCATAATGGGATAGACAACCCGGATGACATCCCCCTTCCCCTTCGGAATCCACTTGGGGGGGATTACGTCAAAGCCGGTATATTGCGGGTACGTAAATTCGTCGCCTTCCCGAACGAGCCAGAACTGCCCGACCTTCGCCACATCACGACCAAACCGGGCCAGAATGGCGTCGTTCCCATCCCCTTCGATCCCCATCTCGATCTGCTTCTTCCAAATGTCCTTTCCGTCAGGCCCTTTCGTCTTGATATTGCGGACTTGGAAAAATACTTCGCGCGGGCTTGCCGCAGCGTTGAGCTTCAGTGATGCGACCGAGAGCAAAGTTTGCGTAACGTTGCTCTTGTCCAGTTGGGGATCATTCCAATCGATCCCCTTGGCATCCAATGCGGTATTAATAGATGAAATGGCTGACATGACGCATTGTTTGGAATACTGATCCATGTTGATTCCATGCCCAGTGAGTTGAGATTCGATCATGGGCAGGAAGATGTCATTTACCTTGGTTAGAGCTGTTGAAAATGGTGCACTCAATCAGATCGCCTCCTGCATGCTGTTGTTTTCTGTCTCTACACGAAGCTGCTTGTCCGCTTCGGACACGACTAGACGGATTACCTGGGCGTTCGTGTCGATTAACTTCGTGACGGCTTCGGCGTTGTCGACGAATATCGGCGCCGAGAAGCCGTAATGCTCAGATAAGGCATTGATGATGTCCAACCCAACGTTGATCCGGGCGGCGTTGTTAAGCCCACCGTCGTATGGCACACCTTTGAAGGTGGTCATGCAAACCTCTTTTAGGCCGCCGTTGACCTGCTGGTCGAACAACTTGAACCGAGCATAGCGGAACTTGGAATTGATTTTCGATTCAAGCATGCTGACCTTAGTTCGGATGAACTCCTCCGTGAGGAAGAGCTCCTGTTCGAGTTGTTCGAACTCTGCAGCCAGTGCTTTCTCTTGCTTCTCCAGCTCGACAATACGCTGTTCGATTGCTCTGGCCTGACCGATTTTTGCCTTCTCTGCCTCGAGTAATTCGAGCTCCGCGCGGAGCTCGGCTATCTGATGCTGGACTGCTCCTGCTGCGGCAATGGTGCACGAACGAAGTTTTTCAATTTCTTGCCGTACATTTAGGGCTTCACCCTGCAATTGCTGATATCTTGGATCGGCAGTCGGGTCCTGCATACCAGCGCGGAGAGTGGCCAGTTCAGCCTCAGCAGCGGCAAGTAGTTCCCGTTTCCCTGCCAGAGCCCGCTGATTTTCTTCACGAGCGAAAGCAAAGCGATCAGCTTCCTGTTGGAGGCGTTCGGCTTCCGCCATTGCTTCTTTGCCTTGGGCAGAGATCTGTTCCAGCCGCTTTGACTTTGTTTTGTTGAAATCGGCCAGTACCTTGTCATGTGCTGCCTTAAGCTGTTCATCCGGGAGAACCTGCCCGCACGTTGGGCAGTTCTCATCATGATGATGATCCGGCATCGGTTGACTGTTTACTGTTACCCATTCTTCACGCAAGCGCTTCGCCTCTACCTCACGGTTCTGCGCCTTGCGCTTATTCAGTTCAATGCGTTGTTCTGCGTCATCAATGCGCCGGCGTAGCTCGTCTACTTCCCGGTGGAGAGCATCGACTCCCGCCCGCTTGCTCGCTATCAGATTTAGAGTCTCTTGCTGCAGGTCATTTTTGATCCCAATCAAATCGGTCTCAATCTCCCGCAGCCGCTTCTCCTTAACCGCGATTTCACCGCCGGATTGTATCCGGGACAATTCTTCCTGTTTTGCCGCAATGCGACTGCGCAGGGTCTGGATGTCTTCCTGCAACAGGTCCTCGTCCATCTCCGCAATGTCCGGGGCGCTCCGGCGTGCCTCATCGATGCGAACCGGTATCTTCTCCAGCTCCTTGTTGATGTCGGATCGCCGGGCCGCAACCACTTTGCGGTGATCCTCGATGCTGCGGCCGTTCAGGATGTGGGGCAGCCGTTCCAGAGCCTTGTTGCTCTGAATGACTTCCGCATCTGTGATGTCTCCGCAGACTTCAAGAAGTATGCGGCGGCGTTGCTCCCATTTCAGCTGCTCGTTGAAAAATGCCGGATTGGTCAGAAGCTTGAATACGTCCTCCTTGATCACCGCATCCACTGCTGCAGCGTACTCGCCTTGCTTCACCGGCACACCATCCACAAAGTAAGATGTGGTATGTCCGGTGAACTCCGCTCTGGCAGCGCCACGCTTTTTCGTCCATTTCTCGGCGTATACGCGGCGGAACGTCTTTCGTCGACCGTCAAGACTTAAAACCAATTCGACCTCATGGTCAAGGCCGTGCTGCAGGACGTTTCCCGCTCCATCCAACTCCTTAATCTCGAAGTCGGTGCGGTTGCTACTGTCCTTCCCGAATAACCCCCACATGAAAGCATCAAAAATCGACGTTTTTCCGGTTCCGTTGTCGCCGTACACATCGACGTTCCCATCGTGTGTGATCAGCTCAAAGTTGCGGAATCCCTTGAAATTACGGGACGTCAGGCGTTCCAAGACAATTCGCTTCATGCGATTTCCTCCTTCGCGGTTTGAAGATGCTCATTAATAGCGGTCATGATTTCCGCCAGCTGCTCCTCATCGGCATGCAGTTCGACCGTACCCGTCTGGCCCCGGATGGATAGAATCGTCGGCGTATATCTGAGCTTCGGGCGAATAGCAACTTCAATCCGCTCCTTAGTAACGTCAAACGACATTGCAACTCCCATCGGTACTCCTCCTTGTGTTTGAACGGCCATCCGTGGTAGAATGGCCGTATCAATTGAATTATCAATGAGCAGGAATGACCCGGTGCGAACGGGTCATTTTTCTTTTTTCGAGCAATGACATTTACAATTGCATTCTTTTCTCGGTAGCAATGGGATGATTTCTCCCGATTGCGGCGGCTTTTCGCTCAACCTCACAACCACGCCGCGTTTATCCCGCTTAACCCACATCAATTCTTGCTGCCAAGCTCCAGCATTTGACATCCAATGTCACCTACCTTACCTATGTATTGATGCGTCAGCCGCATCTTTCGACGCCAGTCAGAGGAATGAGACGACTGACCGGCGCCGAAAGACAAAGCCGAAGCTTTGCCTTGCTATTTTGTTGTGTACTGCTCATACTCTTTCTGAAATAATTGCATGATCTCAATCGGTAGATCGTTTATCACATCGTTAAATAGCATCCACCTCGCGTACGCTCGTTCGGCTATAATACGGGCTGTTTGAAATTTTTCTGCAGGTGTATTCGCTACATCCATTATTAGAAAATGCCGAGTGGTTAACGTGTACTCTTCTTTTACGTGAAAGTACCGAGCTGCTAATGCAGCTGCAAATTCTTTCATGTCTTGTTCCGTCATACCGTTCCCTCCTTGCGCTTACCGCGAGAAGGCGATACAATGGACGAAACGAGATACTTTAACCGAGTTCTCAGTGATGACGTCCGGCCTGCCCGCCGGGCGTTTTCTATTTCTTCTTCCGAGAAACGAATCATTTTGTTCAGGTAAGCCATAGCATCCTCGTGCTTCCCTGGGTGAATCTTTTCTGGGTTTTCCTGAATGATTTTCAGGTTCCGCTGGGCATTCTTTCCCGCTTCAAGCGCTTGCTCGACAAGAACCTCTCTGTTCAAGCCTCTCAACCTCCCATAAATGTGGTTAAATGTTGCATAATGCTCAGGCCGTCCATGCCATAAAGGAAAGCAATTAGCACTTCTTTTGCGCCTGTAGCCTCTACCCACTGCATCATCGTGGGCATGTCCGGCACCTTATGATCCTGCTCAAACTTACTTATGCAGCTCTGCGTCCGGTGCAGGCGAGCAGCCATTTCTTCCTGGCTAAGCCCCGCCCGCTCCCGGCAGGCCCGCATAATTGCTCCGAATTTCAACCATTCTCACCCCTTTCCCCGAGTATTCCGAATCGGAATAGTAACCGGAGGGGACGGAGAGTAATATGTAATTAAGAGCTTCACCCCCCCACTCATCCCCTCCCGCTGGCGCAGGTACCGCGCTGGCGGGTTTCTTCTATCCTCTTGAGTGCCGCGGTTACTTCCCGACGTAATGAGCGCAATTCCTTTTGTGATATGGCTTCTGGATTTTTCGCGTGCCCCTTGGCTAACGTTAGCTCAAGAGCTGATTCGATATCCATCCCTTGAACCTTCACCCGAGCAACCGCCATCGTAATGCAGGCTGCCCGGGAAGATGCTTGGTTCCAGCGGAATCTCATTAGGCACCTCTTTGTTTCGCCCATTGAACAAATTCACTCCAAATGACTCTCCGTTGCCGTGGCCCCCCTAGCGTGAATACCGGACAATCAGGTTCTGCAAGGATGTCGGACATTGATTCTTTACTAATGCCCAAGCGTTTTCTGAGCTTAGGAATGGTCAAGACTTCATCTTCTTGAAATTTACTTGATACAGTTATTTCTTTTGGTTGATGTTTTAGAGATTCGACAATCTGGAGTGCTTTTGTCAGCGTCTCTTGCATGCTCTCTAATTCTTGAACTGGTAAGCTCACGGGTTCATCTCCTTTCTATGAGTTCCCTTTATTCAAGGCTCATCAACATGATCGCAACTGGTCCATTACCCGAGGCGTGAAATTCTTTGCCCTGCTTGTTAGCAGTAAAAACGAGTCACTTTGTCCAACCTCTAAGATGCTCACTTTTGGGATTATTGTTGGTTTTGGATTCACTAATGTTTGAACGACATCTTTGAGGAAATTATCAGAAGACTGGCCACCATTAATCTTACCGTTTTGGCAGCGTGGGCAACTTTTTTCGGACATTTAGACAACCTCCTTTGATCGGGACTCACCCAGAGGAAACATTTCGTTTCCTTTGTGTTTAAAAAAAAGGGTCCAATCAAATCCCAAGACCGTACCAATACGTTTCGCAAGGGACACGCCTGGATCCCTTACCTCTGACTCAATCATCCCATAGTATTGTCTACTAATTTTAACTAAAGTAGCGACTTCTTCATGAGTCATGTCTTTTTCATTTCGTATTTTTCGTAACCAATCTCTCCCCATATTCACCACCCCAAGCAACATTTCGTTTCCTTATATCATTCATTATACGCAACATTTTGTTTCTGTCAACGTTATTTAGAAACTTTTTGTTGCGTATATGTTTGGCAACAAAAAGTTGCGTTATACTTACCTTATAAGGTGAGGTGAATTGAGTGTTATCAGAAAGACTTACTCATAAACGGTTAGAAAAAAAACTTACACATCAAAACATGGCTGACAAGCTAGGAATCACTAGACAGGCTTACGGAAATTACGAATCAGGGAAAAGAGATTTGGATACCGAGACCCTTTCAAAAATCGCAGATATACTTGACACTACAACAGATTATTTATTAGGACGTACAGACAATCCCTCACCAAAGAACACGATTGAAGAAGCCCAAATTGATGAACTTCTCAAGAATGAAGTGCACGGTGCCTTTTTTAAAGATTACCTTTCGGCTCCGGAAGAAAAAAAAGAAGAAATGCGCCAGTTTTTAAAGTTCATTTTGCAACAGGAGAAGAACCGAAAACCGGGGCAGCGACAGGGTGACTAAGAACCACCACAACAAAATCCCCTACTTATGGGAATTAGGAAGGGAGACACATGAAAATCCTAAGAACGCTATTATTAGCATTAATTTGCTTAGCAATGGTTACTGCATGCAATAAATCCAGCGAGTCAAAGCAAAAGAATGATCAAGAAGTAGCTGAAGAAGCAACTACAATGCCAAAAGGAAATGAACAAAATGCTCAGGAGCAACAAGAAGCTGATGTTCCCGTAAAAATACCAACTCCTTCATTAGAAGAACAGAAAGAGTATTATTTGAAAGAAACTAAACCTGCGATTGAAGCTATCAATGAAGATTATGATTTTGCTTGGGAAACACTGTGGACATATACGTTCAACGGCCTAAGTGACGGCTCTATTAGCTTTACCGACGGAATAAAAAAATTGGAGACTGCTGAAAAAAGATACGATCGGCTCTATAAGAAAGCACAAGAGATCCCGACCGAGGGCCTAGACAAAGAAAACACTAACAAGGTTGGATCGTATGTTGTCGAGATACAGGATGCGATATCTTTTCGTTTAGAGGCAATTAATGAGGCAATAAAAATGCTCAAAGATGAAGACTTGTCACAATCCAATATTGAGGGGATATATACCATTGTAAATGATGCTAATAGCTTTATGATGCAAGCCGTCGCCTATTTTACGGATATAGAAAAAACTTTAAATGATAAATAGCAGCTTTTATAGCCAGAAATGGCTTTTTCTTTTAACCCAAAACCGAACATACATTCTCATAATTGGAGGGATACATCATGTTAGAACACTACATAATGACACAGATTGAGGAGTTTCAAGAAAGCTTGTACAGACGTATTGGGGTGCGTCACCCAAGCCATCTTACGATCGAGGAAATGGCGGCCCGCTTGAACGTCTGGCTATATTTTGGACCCGTCGGAAGTAAAGCGCTCGAAGTGAGGCCCGGTATGTATTCAGTGAACATCGATTCACGCCTCGATCCTCGACAGCAGTGGCTCGATTTTCTACACGAGCTTTGTCACTTGCTCCGCCATGCTGGCGATCAAAGCATGATGCCGGAGCAATTTACTCGGGCTCAAGAATGTGAGGCGAATGCTTTCATGTTGTATGCTGCCATGCCGATATCCATGATTCAACGGCTTCACCTTCCACAATCGTTTGACGGATGCGTCGAGACGCTTACCAACGAATTCCGCGTTCCGGTGGGCGTAGCAGCTCGGCGGATGGAGCAAATAAAGCGGCGCTGCATTCAAGGAATGTTGCAGCAAGCAACATCATCGTATATGGCGACAAAAGCACCCGTAGAGAGTGGTAGCGAGCGCACCGAGGTCTACGCCTATTATGACCCAGAAGGAGAACTCGACGAACCTTCACAACTCATTGTGAGTGTTGATCAGCAAGACGTTCACAAAGACGAACTACTAATTCCGCTCGACGGCCCTTATGAGCGAATCAACCCCGATAACCCACCTGAAATGTCATGTGTGCCAGTGCGTCCCGAAGATATTGCCTGTAGAAACGGGCACATCGTCTTAAAAATAAAGCGCTTGGCTGAAAGGCATGGACTCGCGGCCAAAAATGTTGTGCTGCAGATGCGAGATATAGAAGAAGCTCAAAAATTTGCTTGGTAGGAGGTCTGTACGATGCGAGGACATATAGCGAAGAAAGGGAACAAATACTACATCGTTATTGATATGGATAGAGATGAGGTGACAGGGAAAAGAAAGCAAAAGTGGTTATCTGGCTACGATAAAAAGAGAGAGGCTGAAAGGGCTCTCCCTAGTATTTTGTCCGCTTTTATAGATGGTAGTTATGTGGAGCCGACCAAGAAAACATTCGGCGAGATCATGGGGAAGTGGCTTCAGGACAAAAAAACATCCGTAAAACACGGGACTTGGAAATCTTACAAATGGCTGGTAGAAACACATATCACCCCAAAATTAGGTCGGGTCCAAATGACAAAACTCAAGCCAGAACACCTTCATACCTTTTACCACGAAACACTGTTGCAAAAAGAAAAGCTATCAGTTGGCACCATCAAAAAAGCTCATGTCTTGATCATGGACGCCTTAAACCGCGCCGTCACTTGGGGGGAAATAAGTCGAAATGTTGCAGAAACCGTTGAATTGCCGCAAGGGAAGAAGGCCAAGTTTGAAGTGTGGAATGAGCAGCAGCTCAAAATCTTTCTCGAGACCGCCAAGAATGATCAATATTACATGGCTTTCGAACTTGCTGCCTCTACTGGAATGCGCCAAAGCGAGATATTAGCATTACGCCGAGTAGATGTTGATTTACGCACAAAGACTGCATCAGTACGTCAAGCCTATACAATAGCTGAGGAAGGCCATGATTTTGATGATACCAAGAATGACAGCAGCATTCGTTCAATAGCACTTTTCGCGAACACAGTTCTACTTTTGAAAACACATTTCCAAAGGCAAGAAAATGAAATGTCCGAGAACAAATTATACAAGGACTCTGGCCTGGTGATACAGACGAGTGTAGGTACTCCCCTAAGCCCCCGTAATTTAATGCGAAATTATTATCGTATTCTTGATAAAATCACCGAAAAATATTCAGACTTTCCTAAGATAAGATTCCACGATCTTCGGCACACTCATGCAACACTGTTATTGAAGGCTGGGATACACCCCAAAATTGTACAGGAACGTCTTGGGCATTCATCCATTAACGTCACATTGGATACTTACTCGCATGTCCTTCCCAACTTACAGGAAGCAGTGCTAAAAAATATTGGAGATTCGATCCTTGGAGATGCACTTGAACCGCCCAAAGAAGCCGAAAATAACACTTTACTTGAGTAAAGGTTAGAAAAATGTTAGAAGTCCGTGTTCCTTTATACAAATAGCGCGGCCCCCGGAACCCCGGAAGCCGCGCCGTTATCGACATGTAAGTGGTGCTGGTGAAGGGAATTGAACCCCCGACCTACGCATTACGAGTGCGTTGCTCTACCCCTGAGCTACACCAGCAGTTTAACAACGAATATTATTATAAATAAATCGGCCAAAAGTTGCAACACCTTTTTTGTATTTTTCCATAAATTACATGTTCTCCATCAACGTTTGGCAAGCATACCAGCGGGGCAACTGCTGCCGTTCCGCCGCAGCGGCCGCCTCCCCAAAGAGGACGAGCATGACGCTCGGGACGGAACGATCCGCTTCTCCCGTTTCCACCAGGCGGACCGCGTCGCATGGCCACAGGTCAACCATGGCATGCTTGTGCAGCCCCTGCTCGGTCAGCTTCAGGCTGCCGAAGCCGGCATGGAGCAGCTCGGGCGCACCCGCCAGTCGCTTCAGCCAGGCCCCTACCTCCGCCTTCGGCGGCGAGGTCCACCAGAGGGTGCGCGGCTTGTGGCGATGCTGCAGCATATAATCCAGCCGCATCAGACTTCGAATGACGTCCAGATCCGGCAACTGCGCCCGCTCCAGAAATTGCTCCAGACGGAGGAACAGATCATGAAGCTGATGTCCGATACGATCCCAACCCTGCTCCGCCCAATCATCTCCGAATTGTTGAAAAAAATCATACGGCGTCGCAAAAGAGCGATGCGTCAAATAATCGACGGTATAATCGGCTCGATGCGAATTCCAGTACTTTTCCAAAATATCCTCAACCCGCTTGATGCGGATGACATCCGAAAACGGAAGAACATCGTTCTCCAGCATTTCATAAGGGGCGTGCTCCATAAATTTATACCCGTACCGGCCGGCCTCCGCCCGAAGGCCCGTGCCGCGGAGCAGCTTCAGGAAGCCGAGCTGCAGTTCCTCCGGCCGGAGCGCGAAGACGTCGTTGAACGTCTTCTTGAACGAGGCGTAGTCCTCTCCCGGAAGCCCGGCGATCAAATCGAGATGCTGATCGATTTTGCCGCCCTCTTTGATAAGGCGCACGGTGCGGCACAGTTTGTCCCAATTTTGCCGGCGCTTGACGAGCCGGTTCGTCTCCTCGTTCGTGGATTGGATGCCGATCTCGAAGCGGAAGATGCCGGGCGGCGCTTCCTTGTTCAGGAACTCGAGCACCTCCGGCCGCATAATGTCGGCGGTAATCTCGAATTGAAATACGCAGCCGTCATGATGATCGATCAGGAACCGGAAAATATCGAGCGCATAGTCGCGGTTAATATTGAACGTGCGATCGAGGAACTTGATGGTGCGCGCCCCCGCCTGAATCAAATACTTCAAATCGGCCTTCACCCGCTCCTTGTCGAAAAAGCGGACTCCCGTCTCCGTGCTGGACAGGCAGAACTGGCAGTTGAACGGGCACCCGCGGCTCGTCTCAAAATATACGATGCGCTTGCCGATCTCGGCCCGATCCGCCTCGAACCGGTAGGGAGACGGCAATTGCTCCAGGTTCAGTTTGTCCTGAGGCGGATTGACGCGGATGTCCGTCTCCTCCCGCCAAGCGATGCCCGCCACTGCATCGACCGGAAGGCCATTGGCGAAGCAGCCGAGCAGCGCTTTGAATACCGCCTCGCCTTCGCCCATCACGACAATATCGACAGCGGGCTCCCGCCGGAGAAAATAGGCCGGGTCGAAGGACACCTCCGGCCCCCCGAGGACGATGCGGACATCAGGCAGCACCCGCTTCAAGATCCGGGAGACAGCCAGCGTCGCTTCGATATTCCATATATAACAGGAGAAGCCGACCACATCCGGCTTCCGGTTATACAAATCGGCGGCAATCTGAAGCACCGGGTCCTTGATGGTATACTCCGCCATATCTATGTCGAATTTATCCTCTGCATATGCCTTCAACAGGCGCAGCGACAGCGCGGTATGAATATATTTTGCATTGATCGCAGCGACAATCGTCTTCATCCTTGCAGCTCCTTCGGCTGATTGCATGTGCGTGCCGGCTTCGGTCCGGCACGCCATTGCTTACCGTATCGGAAGCCTCGCCGGGAGTCTATAGCGGATATCACATCAGGCGCACAAAGACGCTTCGGCATGCTCGCCATACCGAAGCCTGCGGCCAAAGCGGCGGAAACAAACAAACGCGGCCCCTTCAGGGACCGCGCGCCAAACGATTAACTCCATAAATCATTTACCCCGTTCATCATCTAGGCGAGACGGAGCATCGCTTTCATATCCTCCTGCGCATCGCCGATCAGCTTCAGGCCGAACAGATCGGTGAGCACGTTCATGACGCCTTCCGAGATGAATTCCGGCGGCTTCGGCCCGATCCGAATATCACGGATTCCCAGACTGAACAAGCCGAGCAAAATCGCCACCGCCTTCTGCTCGAACCACGAGAGCACGATCGATACCGGCAGTTCATTGACGCTGCAGCCGAAGGCGTCCGCAAGCGCGGCCGCGATTTTGACCGTGGATCCGGAATTGTTGCATTGTCCCAGATCGATATAACGCGGGATGCCCGTGTCCGCCACCGAACCGTAATCGACATCATTGAACCGGAACTTCCCGCACGATGTCGTCAAAATGACGGTATCGTTCGGCAGCGATGTCGCCAGCTCGCGATAATATTCGCCGCCCTTGCCCGGCGCGTCGCAGCCGGCAATGACGAAGAACCGCTTGATTTTGCCATCCTTGACGGCCTCAATAATTTCCGGCGCCAGCCCGAGCACCATCTCATGATGATATCCCGTCGTCAATGTCTGCTCGCTGTCCACGTCCGCCGCAGGCAGCGCCAGCGCACGCTCGATGAGCGGCGTGAAATCGTCATTCACGATTTTGGTCACGCCCTCGAGCCCGGCCACATCATAGGAGAAGAAGCGATCGGCATAGGTCCCCTTAATCGGCATGACGCAGTTCGTCGTCGCGAGGATGGCGCCCGGATATTGCTCGAACAGACGGCGCTGATCATACCAGGCTTTGCCGATATTGCCTTTCAAATGCGGATATTTCTTCAATGCCGGGTAGCCATGCGCCGGAAGCATCTCGGAATGGGTGTAGATATTAATTCCCTTGCCCTCCGTCTGCTTCAGCAATTCCTCCAGCGCATACAAGTTATGCCCCGTCACGACGATGGACTTGCCTTCTATTTTGTTCTGCGGGACGGTAACCGGCACGGGAACGCCGAAATGCTCCGTATGCGCCCGATCCAGCACATCCATAATACGGATCGCCGCGCCCCCTACCTTCATCGCCATGTCCAGATGCTCCTGCAAGTTGAAATTGGAGTTGGTCAACGTCATATAAAGAGCTTCATGCGTAATCGCGTCTACTTCTTCATCGACATAGCCCAACTGCCGCGCATGCGTCGCGTACGCCGCGATGCCTTTCAGCGCAAACACGATCGTATCCTGAAGACTGGCTATCGTCTCGTCCTTGCCGCACACTCCGACAACCTTGCAGCCGCCCGTCGGCGTTTGCTCGCATTGATGACAGAACATTCGCGCTTCCCCCTGTCAAAATGGATTTCTGTCTTCAACATACTAGACGGGAAAGCAAGGCCGAGTGCGTACGATCACAACAAATATTTCAAAATCATGAATATCGCGTCAAATTCACAATCTCGCCTCATGTCACAAAAAACAGCGCGTCCATTCCGGATCGCGCTGTCCATATGCGACGACAATCTGAGATTACAGAATCGCTTCCTTCATCAAGGCCTCGACCATCTTCTCCAATGCCTCCCGATCCGGCTCCTGGAACCGGTCCGTAACCGGACTGTCGATATCCAGCACGCCCACAAACCGTCCATCCTTCATCATCGGGATGACGATCTCGGAACGGGATGCCGCGTCGCAGGCAATATGACCCGGGAACGCATGAACATCCGGGACGACGAGAGTCCGCTGCTCCCGGGCGGCGGTTCCGCACACGCCGCGTCCCAATGGAATGCGGATACACGCCGGCAAACCCTGGAACGGGCCGAGCACCAGCTCTTTCTTGGATTCGTCCATTAAATAGAACCCGGCCCAGTTAATATCCTTCAAGCCTTGCCAGAGCAAGGCCGACGCATTGGCCAGATTGGCGATGAGATTCGGCTCGCCCTCGATTAAGGCGAGAAGCTGCTTATGCAGCAGCGGATAATCCTGATCCGGCTGACCGGAATATTGGCTCAGTGTGAACATCGGGCACGCCTCCTGATTGCACAGTATTTCTTGTCACGATTCTGTACCATCGTACCACATCTGGAGGCCGCCGCGAAGAGGCGGTCAGCACCGCAACGCCTCGCCCCCCTTCCGTCTTCCCTCCATCCTGCTCATTTACTTCTTATGGCCAATATTCCCGTTGCTCAGGAAAGGGAGACAAACCTCTCCACTGCCTCTTATGATTGCTATCCCCGTTGTTCAGGAAGGCCTGTCCTTCACATTTATCCCCAGTATTCAGGACAACCAGCAACCATATTAGCCCTCTTATGACGGATATCCCCATAGTTCAGAAACCAACGATATCAGGTCAAGCGGATAAATTTAGATTCTTCCCGTTCGAGTGACAGACTCATCGCAAGGTACTTGGTAAGTTATATATATTACCTGAACGACAGGGATACTGAGCAAAAGAAGAAGGAGCACGATAAGAAGTGAAGACTGAGCGGATGGGATATTGGGCAAAAGGATACGAAAAGAACCTTTGGCGGCATCAAGAGGGCCTACCGGTTAAGCAGGAAAGCAAGGAACAAAGAGAAGGAGCAGAATCATGGATTTCCCTCCCTGTCTGAAGATATAATGGAAGGTAACAATAGAGGGTCCCTTGAACGCAGTGAGAGAAGCGGACCTGACGAACCGGCAATAGGCTGCCGCCCGCTCCTCTGCCGCAGCGTATCGCCGATCCATTACGGGAGGCGTTCTATATGTTATCCAATACGTTCACGTTTACCGACCCGGAGGGCGTTCGCGTCCACGTGTACCGCTGGGATCCGGGAGAAGGGCAGCCTGTGCGCGGGGTCGTCCAGATTGCGCATGGCATGACCGAGACGGCCCGGCGGTACAGCCGCTTCGCCGAAGCCTTGACGGAGGCGGGTTATGTTGTCTATGGCAACGACCACCGCGGGCATGGCCGGACCGCCGGGCGGCCCGAAGACCTCGGGTATGTCGGCGAAGACGGCTTTACATGGATGGTCCGCAATATGGCGCAGTTGACCGAGATCATCCATGCGGAACAGTCCGGGCTGCCCGTATTTCTGTTTGCGCACAGCATGGGATCCTTTTTGGCCCAGAAATATATAACAGAGCATGGCGGCAAAATAAACGGTGTCATTCTGTGCGGCACCAACGGGCCGAGGGGGCCCGAATTGTACGCCGGCGCCGCGCTGACGAAGGTGATTGCCGCCGCTCGCGGCTCCCGCCACCGCAGCAAAATGATTGACAACATGGCATTCGGCGGCTTCAACCGCACGTTCCGCCCGAGCCGCACCTCCTTTGACTGGTTGAGCCGGGACGAGCAGGAAGTCGATAAATATGTGGCCGATCCGGAATGCGGATTTTTGAGCACGATCGGCTTTTACCGGGACTTGTTCGGACTGCTCCGGGAGATTCATCGCCCCGAGACGATGCAGGCCATTCCGAAGGATTTGCCGGTGATGCTCATTGCCGGCGACCGCGATCCGGTCGGCCAATATGGCAAGGGCGTGCGGCGACTGGCCGAGATGTATCGAGAGCTCGGGCTCCGCGAGGTCGAATGCATTCTGTACCCGGAGGCGAGACATGAGCTCCTGAATGAGAAAAACCGGGATGAGGTTACGTCAGACTGCCTCTCCTGGCTGCGGAAGCACACGCCGTAACCGTTGCTGCATCAAGGCCCGCCTTCGGTGTGGAGGGGCTATTTGTTTCCTGTATACTTGTAGGGGTATAATGGGATTGGGAAGTACAATCTCGAACATGATTTTGGAGGGATAGCCATGCCCCAATTATTTGAACCGCTAACGTTACGCGAGGTGACGATACCCAATCGTATCGTAATGTCGCCGATGTGCATGTACTCTTGCCACAATGAGGACGGGATGGTCAACGATTGGCATCTGGTCCATTATACGTCCCGCGCCGTCGGACAAGTCGGCCTGATCATGATCGAGGCGACCGCCGTCACCCCTGGTGGACGCATCAGCGCCAAGGATCTGGGCATTTGGAGCGATGAGCACGTTGAAGGCCTTCGCCGCCTGACCGACATGGTGCATGCGCACGGCAGCAAGATCGGTATTCAGTTGGCCCACGCCGGGCGCAAAGCAACCGTTCCCGGAATTATCGCCCCTTCGGCGCTGCGCTTCAGCGAGGCCTATGAGACGCCGGAGGAGATGATGCTGGAGGACATCCGCAAGACGATCAAGGCATTCGCCGACGCCGCGCGGCGGGCAGAGGAAGCCGGGTTCGACGTGATCGAGATTCACGGCGCGCACGGGTATTTGATCAACCAGTTCCTGTCCCCGCTGACGAACCGGCGGACCGACAGCTACGGCGGCAGCGCCGACGCCCGCTACCGCTTCTTGAGCGAAGTGATTGAGGCGGTGCGTCTCACATGGTCCAAGCCGCTGTTCGTTCGCATCTCGGCCAATGAATATGCCGAAGGCGGGAACGAGATCGAGGCATATATTGACTATGCGCGGCGCATGAAGGATCAGAGCGTCGACCTGATCGACTGCAGCTCGGGCGGGGTCGTCCCTCACCCGGTCGAATCGTATCCGGGGTACCAGGTCCAATATGCGCACGCGATCCGTCAATCTGCCGGCATCGCCACCGGGGCCGTCGGGCTGATTGCCGAACCCGCCTTGGCCGAAGAGATTGTGCGCAACGCCCGGGCCGATCTCGTCTTCCTCGGCCGCGAGCTGCTGCGGGATCCGTACTGGCCGCGTCTGGCCGCGAAGCAATTGCGCCAGGAGCTCGCTCCGCCGAAGCAATACGAGCGCGGCTGGTAATCTATTGATGAGAATCATTGCATCATGAACACGAGATATTATAGGCGGGGCCGCATCAGCGGCTCCGCCTTCTTATGCTGTCTTCGCCCCAATGCCGCTGTGCGCTACAAACAAGCAGCCTGACGACAATCGCCGTCATGAACGGGGGCGAGGTGCAGAAGCCAATCCTTGCAGTCAAGGCATCCGCTTGAAGTCGGTGGTGCGCTGCAGATGCTCTTCAATGCGGTTCAGGCGCTTATTGTAACGTCCATCCCTGCCTCCTTCAAATTTCCCGAAATATGTCTCGCAGCTTCTCATCTCCTCTGCTCTGAGGCAGAAAAACAGCACGCGGAGCTGTCTCAAATCCTGTCGTTTTCCTATGAGGAATATCACCTCTAACCTATTTACATCCCCAATATGTTGTAGTATATTGGCATAAGTACAACAACATATTGAACGATACAGGTGCTGCGGTTCGACAAAGCGATGCGCGTCGGGCCCCGGCTTAATAGGGAAGACGGTGCGAATCCGTCGCGGTCCCGCCACTGTTAGAAGCGCTTCCGGAACATCGATCATCTCCGTTCCGGGGCAAGTACCCGGCAGAACAGGCGCTCTATAGAGAGCCGCCTTTTCTATGTCCACTGGGACGAATGTCCCGGGAAGGCCGCCGAGGTATTCGGCTTCGAGCCAGGAGACCTGCCTGTATCGCAGCACATTGATGTCCCTACGCGGAATAGGGAACGTGTTCAGGCCGCGCTGCGATGCGTACCGCCTTCGGCGGCGAACGCAGCTGCGTGGTTGCGGGGGAGCTGCGCCTTGTCCTGTTGATGCGCAGCCGCCATCATAAGAAGCCCCCGGATACATACGGCTTTGCCATGCCGTTCCTGAGCTGTTCTCGCGAAGGAACGGCTATTTTTATTGTTCTGTTCGAGGAGGAATACGGATGCTAACCACCAATCATACCGTTCAGACCGTACACAAACCGAATAATCGCTCGCTCGCGTTCGACGCGGAGCGCATCCTGCGTTACGGCGAGCGCATCATGGGCGAATACCCGAGGCTGGATCGCGAACGCTGGCACCGGGGCGTCCTGGCCAAGCTCCGTCACAGCCAGGTTCAGGCATCCGACATCACGCAGGCTTGCATCATGACCGCATTGGAGCTGGTATCCGTCGAGGAACCGCAATGGAAGTTCGTCGCGGCTCGCGCCCTGCTGACGAAGCTGTATAAGGAAGCGGCCCTGCACCGCAGCTACAAGGCATATGCCGACCGTCCGTACGGCGACTTCTACAAGCTGGTTAAGCAGTTGGCCGATATCGGCATTTACCGCCAGGAGCTGCTGGAGGCCTACACGCCCGATCAGATTCGGGAGCTGGGCCAGGCCATCGTTCCGGCCTGCGACGAGCTGTTCGACTATATCGGGCTGCTGACCCTCGCGGAACGGTATTTGGCGGTTGATTTCGAAGGGCGCACGATGGAGCTGCCGCAGGAGCGCTATATGATCATCGCCATGTACCTGATGCATCAAGAACCGGAGGAGCGCCGGGTCGAGCTGGCCAAGGAAGCCTATTGGGCGATGAGCAATCTCTATATGACCGCCGCGACGCCGACGATGGCGAACGCGGGCAAGAAGGTCGCCGGACAGCTGTCGAGCTGCTTCATCGATACGGTGGACGACTCGCTGGAAGGCATCTTCGATTCGAATACCGATGTGGCCCGGCTGAGCAAGATGGGCGGCGGCATCGGCGTCTATCTCGGCAAGGTGCGGGCGCGCGGCTCCGACATTCGCGGCCACAAAAATACGAGCTCCGGCGTCATCCCCTGGATTCGCCAGCTGAACAATACCGCCGTGAGCGTCGACCAGCTCGGCACGCGCAAAGGCGCCATTGCCGTCTATCTGGACGTGTTCCATAAGGACATTCTGTCCTTCCTCGATCTCAAATTAAATAACGGCGACGAGCGCATGCGCGCGCATGATATTTTCCATGGCGTCTGCATTCCGGATCTGTTCATGGAGGCGGTCGAGAAGCGCGAAGACTGGCATCTGTTCTGCCCGCATGAAGTGAAGAAGACGATGGGGTGGGCCGACGGGAACGGACGGCCGCTCGGACTGGAAGATTTCTATGACGAACAGGCGGGGCAGGGACAGTTCCGCGAGAAGTATGCCGAGGCGGTGGCGAACCCGCGGCTGTCGCGCATTACGCTGCCGGCCATCGACATCATGAAGCGCATCCTGAAGTCTCAGCTGGAGACCGGAACGCCTTATATGTTCTACAAGGATACCGCCAACCGGGCCAATCCGAACAAGGCGCATGGCACCATTTACTGCTCCAATCTCTGTACCGAGATTATGCAGAACATGTCTCCGACCACAATCGAACAGGAAGAGCTGGTCCTGGAAGACGGGCGCGCCCGCATCATCATCAGCAAGATTCCGGGCGACTTCGTCGTCTGCAACCTGAACTCGATTCATCTGGCGCGCGCCGTGCGGGCCGGCGTGCTCGAACGCCTCGTCCCGATTCAGGTGCGGATGCTCGATAACGTCATCGACATCAACAATATCGAGGTGCTGCAAGCCCAGCATACGAACCGGCGCTATCGCGCGATCGGCCTCGGTACCTTCGGCCTGCATCATCTGCTTGCGCTGGAAGGCATCGCCTGGGAATCGGATGAGGCCGTGGAATACAACGATCATCTCTATGAACGGATTCATTATCTGGCGGTGCGGGCGAGCATGGAGCTGGCGAAGGAAAAAGGCGCTTATCCGCTGTTCGCCCAATCCGAATGGGAGAACGGCCGTTACTTCGAGCAGCGCGAATATACGACCGGAACGCGCCCCGGCCGCTTCGTGACGACCGATCAGTGGAAGGAGCTTGCGGCCGAGGTCAAGGCGAACGGGATGCGCAACGCCTGGCTGATGGCGGTCGCGCCGAATGGCTCCACCTCGATCATTGCCGGCTCGACGGCCAGCATCGATCCGGTATACGAGCTGCTCAGCTATGAAGAGAAGACCACGTACAAAATCGCCAATCCGGCGCCGGACTTATCCGACAAGACGATGTGGTATTACAAGACGGCATTCCGCCTCGATCAAAATTGGTCGATCCGCATGGCGGGCGCCCGCCAGCGCCATATCGACCAGGGCCAGAGCTTCAACCTGTATGTCCGTCCCGATATCCGGGCCGTCGATTTCCTTAACCTGCATCTGCATGCCTGGAAGGCCGGCTTGAAATCGACCTATTACGTGCGCAGCCAGGCGTTGACCGTCGAGGAATGCGAAGCATGCAGCTCGTAAAGCGAATGCAGGACTGCCCGCCTCCGGGGGCGGCTTCGCATCTCCGGAAGCAATCCCGCTTCTTCGGGAACGGCTTCCTCCCCCTGCGGCAGATAGAATGATGATAACGTGAGGAAAGGAAGAAAATGATGACTTTACTCGATCACGAACTGAAACTGCAAAAAATATTCAATACCGAGGCGCCGAATCAATCGACCCGCATTATTCTGGGCGAATGCTCCGGTATTCTGAACTGGGACGATATCCGAATGCCGCATATGTACAAGCTGTACAAGGTGCTTCTGCTGAACCATTGGATCGCCGATGAGATTCCGATGTCCAAGGATGCCCAGCAATTTCCGAATCTGACGCCCGACGAGCAGCGCGCCTTCAAGATTAATATCTCGCTGCTGGCGGTGCTCGATTCGATGCAGACGATGTTCGTAGGCGATGTGAAGCGGTTTTTCACCGATTCCTCCCTGGAGGCCATTTCGGCCATTATCGCCCAGCAGGAAGTGGTTCACAATCAATCTTATTCTTATGTGCTGTCCTCGCTCGTGTCGGAGCAGGAGCAGAAGGACATTTTCGAATATTGGAAGCATGATGCCGTGCTCCTGGAGCGCAACCGCTTCATTGCGGACATTTACCAGACGTTCCGGGACAATCCGACGCCGCAGACATTCTTCGAAGCGCTCGTCGCGGATCTGATTCTCGAAGGCGTATTTTTCTACAGCACGTTCGCCTTCTTCTATAACCTGGCGCGCGACCAGAAGATGATGGCCACGAGCCAAATGATCTCGTACATCCAGCGCGACGAGAACCAGCACTGCTACTTCTTCGGCGAAGTGTTCAAGCAGCTGCTGCGCGACTTCCCGGAACTGAATACCGACGAGAACCGCCGGTTCGTCTACGAGACCATCGACCGGGCCGTTCAGCTGGAGACGAACTGGGCGCATTACACGCTTAGCAATATTCGCGGCATCGATCTGCGCGAGCTGAGCGATTACATTAAATATATCGCGAACCGCCGCCTCGCCATGATGGGCATGGAAAAGGCCTATGAAGGCGTCGACGTGAATTGCATGCCATGGATTAAGCCCTTCTCCGACGAGGCGCTCAATTCGACGAAGACCGATTTCTTCGAAGCGAAATCGCGCACCTACGGCAAGGTCGGCGACGACAACGGCTTCGACGAGCTGTAAGCCGCGTGCTGCCGGGCACCCGCCCGCGCATGCAACCCTGCGGCCAGCCCACAATATCATCGGTATGCGGCAAGGCCGTCCTGTCATCTGCGACCGGAACGGCCTTGCTTTTTATATCCCCCGACACCCGCCTTTACAAAAACGATAACTTCCGTTAACAATCCCCTCATTCGCTTGCCCTAAGTTAAATATATATCATATCAAGCTCTCTTGATTCCCACGATTTCTTCTTGCGACGGAGGTTATGTATGAACAAAAAGAAGCTTGGCACAGCCGCGGTCCTGACGACGCTGATAAGCGCCTTGTTCGCCGGCTCCCTATTTGCGGCGCCAATCCGCCCTATCGATCACATCCAATGGATGCAGGATAAGAACTACATATTCGGAACCAAGGACGGGCTCGCGCTGGATCGCCCGATCACCCTCGTGGAAGCGATCGCGATGCTCGCGCGCGTGCAGGGCGCGGCGGAGTCCGTGAAGACCGCCGATCCGGCGTTCAAGCATTGGGCCGCCACATCGCTAACGTGGGCGAAGCAGGAGGGGATCGTCGATGCGGAGCAATGGAAAGAGCTCCATCATCCGGCTCCGGCGGCGACGCTCCAGAGCGTGGCGGAAAGAGCAGGGTTGCGTCTCGAGCTGGCCGGAGACACGGTGACCCGCGATCAGTTCTTCAAGGCGCTCGGCGGCGCGGTTACGACGCATGTCACCATCGGGCATACGAACGATCTGCATGGCCACGTTCTCGAAGATGCCAAAGCGAAAGAAATGGGCTACGCGAAGCTCGCCACCTTGATGAAGGATCTGCGCGAGGAAAATCCGAATACGATGCTGCTGGATGCCGGAGATATGATTCAAGGCACCATTTACGTGAATCTATCCAAAGGAGAAACGGCGACGAAGCTGGCCAATGCCCTCGGGTACGACTTCATGGCGTCGGGCAACCACGAATATGACTTCGGCCATGAGCAGCTTGCGAGGCTGACGAAGATGTTCGAGTTCCCTGTGCTGGCCGCCAACGTCTTCGACGCGGAAGGCAAGCCTATGCTTCAGCCTTATGTCACAAAGCAGGTGGGCGGCAAGACCTTCGCCATCCTCGGCTTGGTCACGAAGGACACGCCGATTGTTACCCATCCTGACAATGTGAAGGGCCTGACGTTCCGGGACCCGATCGAGGTCGCGAAGGAATGGGTGCCGAAGCTCCGCCAAGTGGCCGATCATGTCATCGTGCTCTGCCATACCGGCCTGGAGTATGATCGCGAGATGGCGAAGCAGGTGCCGGGCATCGACATCATCGTCGGCGGCCACACCCATACCCCGGTCGATGAGCCGGAGCTGGTCAATAGCACCTACATCGTGCAGGATTGGGAATACGCCAAGTCGCTGGGCCGGGTCGATCTGTACTATCATGGCGAAGATTTGGTTCATTTCTCCGGCGGACTGCTCAAATATGACGAAACGACGAAGCCCGACCCGGACGTAGCCGCCATCGTCGAGTCGCTGAAAAAAGAGACCGATGCGCTCTTGAATGAAAAAATCGCGACGGCGAGCGTCGATCTGGACGGGGACCGATCGAGAGTGCAGAAGCAGGAGACGATCATGGGCAATCTGGTCGCGGACGCGATGCTGGAGCGCACCCGGACGATGCCCGGCTTGGAAGCCGATCTGGCCATCACGAACTCGGGCGGCATCCGCACGACCATTATGAAGGGTGATGTGACGAAGCGGAATTTGTACGACGTGCTGCCGTTCCCGAACACGCTCGCTGTCGTTGAAGTGAAGGGCAGCGACCTGAAGGCCGCTCTCGAAAACGGAGTCAGCGAAATCGAGTCCGGCTCCGGGCGCTTCCCCCAAATTGCGGGCATGTCCTTCGACTTCGACTTGAAGCAGCCGAAGGGCAGCCGCGTGACCGACGTCAAAGTGGGCGGCAAGGCGCTGGAAGAAGACAGAACGTATCATGTCGCGACCAACGACTTCCTGATCGCGGGCGGAGACGGATATTCCATGTTCATGAACAAAAAATCGCTTGACACCGGCGTCACGCTCTATGAAGTGGTCGAACAGTACATGAAGGCGAAGAAAGAGATTACGGGCAAGATCGAGCAGCGCATTCGCCAGTAACGGTCCCGCCCCTTCCTTAGTGAACTTCTTTTTAACCAAGCCCCTCTTCGAAGGGCCCGTACAGTACACGCAGTTCCCCGTGCTGGCGCGGCCCTTTTTTTGATGAAAAAGCCCCTATCTTCTCAGAGAAGACAGAGGGCAAATGAGCGCCATATTCCTTCCAGTTAACCGATCGTCTTGACGACTTCGCCGTCTTGGTTCCGGATCTCGGTCTTGACGATGTGAAATTGCACCTTCGGCAGGGAAGCAATCGTGAACGTTCCTTGACGCGGCACGAGCCGCGAAGCCAGCTCCTCCAGCGCCTGCTCGTTCAGATGCAGCTCGAGAGCGTCGTCCTGCACGACGGCCTGAGGCTCGTCGCCGGGAAGGCAGGCGATAGGCCGGTTCGGGCCGATTAAATACAGCGCCTCCCGGTACGGGATACGGCCGCGCAGTATTTGAGCAATCGAAGGTGCCTGCTTCGCTCCGATCTCAATCGTATATACCGCCCCCCGCATGAACTTCTTCTCCTCCTGCCAGGCCAGACTATCGATGAACAGGCTGCCTGTCCCGGAGCCGTCCCTCCGCATCCCCTCTTCCGCTCTGGCGGCGGTATCCGGATCGCGAAGCACCGAGGTCCGCTTCAGATCGGTGATGCCCAGCGGCAGAACCTCCTCCATCATTGGCAGGAAGCCGCTGCTTCTCCATGACTGCATCATGTCGAGCTCGTCCAGCGTAATGCCGGCCACCTGCAGGAATTGTACGCTCCCGTTCGGCGTATCCATCTCGCCCAGTTGGCTGTCCCGCATGAAGAAAAGCGCCCTCATCTCCGTATCCGAGTCAAGCGCGATCGGACCGTTCGCATCCAAATAATGCCCTGCCGCGAACACATTGCCTGACCGGAATACATACCGGGCCAGATTCTGCAGCATGTTCATCGGCCATGCCGGAGGTTCCTCTTCCCCCTCCCGCTTCAGCCGCATCGTCAGTTCGAAGCCATAGCCGCTGATCTCCGGGTCGTCCCCTTCCTTCTCGTACAACTCCGAGAAGCCGTATGTGACATAATGCCAATGCGGCTCCGGCTCGGCCTGCGCAAAGACGCTGATCCCGTCCAGCGGATCCTCGCCGCCCAGCATATAGGGCAAGACGGTGCCATAATGAAGCGGCTCCGTGTCCCCGTACACTTCCTTCAATTTCGCATCAATCGCGTCCCACCCAAGGGCCTGCGCTTCTTCTTCCGTCATCCGCGTTCACCTGATTTCATATGGTTTAGAGGTTATTCGTTGTTCGCACGATGTGAGAGGGTGTTACATCCACCCATGCTGCATTTCACCCGTCAGACGGGCAGCAGCGATAAAATAATGGAAGTCAGCCCGAAGCAAAGATTCAGCAAACACAAGAAGATGACAACCTGCTTCTGGTTCAATCCGACCGCCAGCAGACGGTAATGCGCCTGGGTCGCATCCGCTTTGTAGATCGGCTGCCCGTTAAGCATCCGCCGGAAGACGACCAAAATATTGTCGAATATCGGCACGCCCACCGCGAGAATCGGAATGAAAAGCGATAAGAGCGTTGCTTGCTTGAACGCGCCGTCGAGCGCCACCACCCCCAGCATGAAGCCGAGAAACGTCGCCCCGGCGTCGCCCATAAAGACATTGGCCGGCGGCTTGTTGTAACGCAAATACCCTATTGCCGCTCCGACCAGGATCAAAGCCATCATCGCCGGAGTTCCCTGCCCGTGCGAGATGCCGACGATGAACAACGTCCCCGCCGAGATCGCGGTCAGTCCCCCTGCCAGACCGTCCATCCCGTCCGAAAAGTTAATGACCGTCGTGACGCCGAATATCCAGGTTACCGTCAGGAGGAACTGAAGCCATTCCGGCAAATAGATGAATTGCCCCGTGAACGGGTTGTTGAAGCCGATGAAAGCGATACCGGAAGCGTAGACCAAGGCGGCGGCCCCTACCTGCACGATAAGCTTCGGCAGCGCAGGAAAATCCTTGCGCCGGGTCTTGTACCAATCATCCACCATGCCGATGGACAGGATGAGCAGCCCCCCGCCGAGAATGCCTGCCATCTTCGTCAAGGAATGCGGGACGAACGACACATAGGTGATGCAAAAGCCGATAAAAATCGCAGCCCCTGCCAACAAGGGAATGGGCTGCCTATGTATTTTCCGTTCATTATCCGCCTGCGGCTGATCGACGAAGCCGATGCGAAAGGCCAATTTCTTGAAGGGAGGAATCAGAAAAAGGACGATACAAGCAGAAAGAAGGAAGGCGAAAACGTAAGAAAACATATCATTACCTCCGCTGCATAACTGTTTAGGTTCATTATAAAGCATATATGAACATGATCAACCACAAGGCGACAGATTTTGGCACGCCAGATGAGTTGAATTATACGGACCGTCAAGGCATAACCGGCAAATTCCGGCCGGCTCTCTCAGCATTTGGTGCGGAGTCTCGTTGTCAGAATGTCCACGTTCCCATCCAGTTCTATTTTTGCAGTCCCGCCCTTTCTTTGACCCAGGGTTGACAATCCTTAAAGAGGGATGTTACTCTTTATTCGAGTTCTTTATTAAGAACGATTTTAGTTTCATTGTTCTTCGGCAAGAACGAGGATGTGTATCCGGAGGAGAACGACGATGGGTGCAATAGCAGGCCTTTATCACCTTCAACACGATAAGTTGGAACCCGGACTTGGGAGAGAAATGATCGATGCCTTGCGGCGCTTTCCCGCTGATTACATAAGCAGTTGGAGTAACGGTTCCCTCTTTCTGGGATGCCTCCAGCAGTGCATTACGCCCCAATCCATCAACGAGGTCCTGCCCTGCTATGATCCGGTTACATCGCTCGCCATTACTTCGGATGCGATGATTGATAATCGGGACGAATTAGCAGACCAGCTTCAGCTATCCAAGCAGGCTCTTCAGACCATAACGGACAGCCAGCTTATTCTCCAAGCATATATGAAATGGGGCCATGATATGCCCAAACATCTCGTAGGGGATTTCGCTTTCATCATTTGGGATGGCAGGGATCGCACGATGTTTGGCGCAAGGGATTTTTCCGGAACACGGACCCTTTACTTTCATCAATCCCCGGAACTGCTCTCATTCTGCACAGTCATGGAACCGCTTCTAAAGCTCCCGCACGTGAAAAGAGACTTGAACGAACGCTGGATTTCCCAATTCCTTGCTATCCCGATCACGACAGACGCCGTAGATTCATTTTCTACCGTGTATCAATCCATTAAGCAGGTTCCCCCTTCCCATTCCATTTTCGTTGCCAACGGGAAAGTAATCTTTCAACAATACTGCCGGCTGCGGCATAGTGACAAGCTTGTGCTTGCAAGCAACGAGGAATATGAGGAAGCGTTCCGGGATGTTTTTCAGACTGCCGTTCATGCCCGTCTAAGAACATGCCGCCATGTCGGAGCACACCTAAGCGGCGGACTTGATTCCGGTTCGGTGGTTAGCTTTGCCGCTCCGATGTTGAGAGCCATCAACAAGCCTCTCTATACCTTCAGCTATTATCCGGTCGAGGGCTTTTCCGATTTCACTTCAGGCAGCCGTTTTGCGGATGAAAGAGAATACATACGGTCCACGGCGGAGCATGCAGGCAATATCGAGATGAATGTATCCAGTTATCCGGCAAGCAACCCTTACTCCGTCATTGACGAATGGCTTGATACGCTGGAGATGCCGTATAAATTTTTTGAGAACTCCTTTTGGCTTAAGGGAATCTATGAACAAGCCTCTGCCCAGGGCATCGGGATTATGCTTACCGGACAGAGGGGGAACTGGACCATATCCTGGGGGCCCGCCATGGATTACCAGGCCAGTCTGCTAAGGAAAGGACGTCTCGTCTCGTTCTTCTGGGAGTACAGACGTTATTGCCAATCGCTTGGGGCGAATCCCTGGAAAGTGCTTCAAATCGTCGGCAAAAAGAGCTTTCCTTGGCTCGCCCCGCTGATTGCTCCGGGAAGCGACCCTGCGCTGCCGGTCTTGATTAACCCGGAGTTCGCCAGCAAAACCAATGTAACGGACTGCATGAAGGCCTGCGGCATGGACGTCTGGGGATCATCGACTCAGAATGCGTATGACATTCGCAAAGACCACTTTAATCAACTGTACTTTTGGAATATTAACGGAACGATCGGCACGAAGCTTTCCCTTAAGCATAAAATCTGGGACAGGGATCCCACCAATGATTTGCGGGTCGTCCGCTTCTGTCTGTCGGTACCTGATGAACAGTTCGTTCAGCAAGGCGTCGACCGTTCGCTCATACGCAGGGCAACCGCCCGCTACCTGCCCGACAAGGTGAGATTAAATCGAAAAAGACGCGGCGTGCAGGGCGCTTACGGCGTGTTCAGACTCATGCCCGAGTGGAGTGGATTGATCCGGGAGTTTGAACAGATGATTGGCGATCCGCGAACTTCTTATTATCTGAATGCCCCCCTGCTTCAGGAGCTGCTGGACGATATCCGGGATTATCCGCGGCCGGAGCTTGCCTTCGATCTCAAGTTCCGCGTGCTGATGCGCGGGTTCATCTTCCATAAATTCCTGTCAAGAATCTCTGGAAAGGAGGTGTAACCATGAAAAAGCCGTACAGCAAGCCGTCCCTTGAAGTGTTGGATGTTCATCAGACCATGGCTGGGCCGGGTACCTCTACGCCGGATGCTTTCCAGCCGGACCCGGATGAAGACGTGCATTACGATCCGATGGATAGCTAGACAACAGGCTTAATGAATGCGGTTATGATGCGGTACCCTTATACTTCTCAGCGGGTATAAGGGTTCCCCTGTTCTCATTTAAAAAACCTTGGAGAGATGAGCATGACCGAACGAGCAGCGGTAAGGACTGACCATTATAAAGCTTTTGGCTTCCGTATTGAGAGCGACTTTGCATTACCGGAACTGCCTCAGGCTAGCGAGCGCGAGCCTATGGACAACATTACGGTACGGCGGACAGACTTGCAGCCTCTCTGGAACAGCACCATTCATTCCTATGGCAACTTGGCTATTCTGGATCACGGCCGTACGGTTATGTTTCGGGTACCTGGGGCAGCTATATATGCGGTACAGGATGGCTCCTCCATTCTGGTCTCTCCGTTCGATCAGGCGGAAGAGGATTGGGTTCGGCTTTTTATTCTGGGGACTTGCATGGGCATTCTATTGCTGCAGCGCAAAATTATGCCTTTGCACGGCAGCGCCGTGGCTATTGACGGGAAGGCCTATGCCATTATCGGCGACTCCGGGGCGGGCAAATCCACCTTGGCCTTGCACCTGATGTCCGAAGGATATCCGCTGCTTAGCGATGATGTTATTCCCGTCGTGATGACTCAAGGCTCTCCCTGGGTTGTTCCATCTTATCCTCAGCAAAAATTATGGGCGGACACATTGAAGCACATGGGAATGGACAATGCCAGTTACACCCCGCTTTATGAGCGTAATACGAAATTTGCCGTGCCCGCGGGGTCCAACTTTCATGATGAACCTCTTCCTTTGGCAAGCATCTTTGAGTTGGTTCCCTGGGATGCAGCGACTCATAGTGCGCCGATCCAGGGGTTGGATCGCTTACGAGTCCTCTTCCACCATACGTACCGTAATTTGTTGGTGCAGCCGCTGGGATTGATGGAATGGCACTTCAAGACCCTGACATCCTTCGTTCACCAGATCGGGATGTACCGTCTGCACCGCCCCATGGTTGGATTCAGCGCGCTTGATCTGACATCTGTCATCTTAAACATAACCCGGCAAGGAGAGAATGACCAATGAGCAACCTTCATTCGATCGCCCCTGTCGATACGCTTGTTCAATGCGAGGGCCATATCGTTAGCGATATGGCCGGCGAAAAAGTGATGTTAAGCGTCCAGAAGGGAAAATACTATAATCTCGGTACGCTTGGCGGCGAGATCTGGGACATGCTTGTCACGCCCGTGAAGGCGGAACATATTATTCGATCCATTTTATCCGACTATGAGGTAGAGCCGCCGGAATGCGAGGAAGACATTCTCCTGTTCCTCTCGGATTTGGAACGTGAAGGGTTGATAAGGCTTGTGAAGCGGCTATGAACCGGTTGAGAAGATGGATATGGTTATGCTTGTTCGACCGGAAGACATTCCTTTTATTTGCGGAAGCTTATCTTTATTTGGGGTGGGCGCGCATTCTTTTGTATTTTCCGTTCGCGAAGATCTCGCCGCTGCTGGGGAGACGATCCATGGAAACGCCGGAAGTCCATGATCCGTCGGATACAAAAACCATGAAGCATATTCGGAGCGCGATCCATATCGCGAGCCGGCACACGTTCTGGGAGAGCAAATGCTTGGTAAGAGCGATAGCAGGCATGAAAATGCTTGAGAAAAGAAACCTGAACAGCACTTTATATTTGGGGACCGGGAAAAATAAAAACGGCGAACTGATCGCACACGCCTGGCTCCGCAGCGGCTCGATATACATTACCGGCGCCGAGATGATGAAGCAGTTCGTCGTGGTGGAGAAATTCGCGAAAAGCGCAGGGACAGACTTATGAACTCGATTACGCTTTACATGAAGCGGCTTCATAAAACGGCAGGGTTACGATTAAGCATCAACATTATTGGCATGGTGATCAGCAGTCTCCTGGAAGGCATGACATTTCTTCTGCTCATCCCCATGCTTACGGTTGGCGGCGTTCTGTTGTCAGAGCCGGCTTGGGAGAACAGGCTGCAGTTTTTGAACATCCTGCACAGCTTGCCGCAGGCTTCTTCCCTAGCCATTATTCTCACGGTCTACCTGCTGATTGTCGTCATTCAAAACCTCATTCATCGGGCCGTTACGATCCGCAATGCCGAGATAGAGCAACATTTCAGCCGACAGCTGCGTTACGAGAATTACAGCGCTCTTCTAAGAGCGCAATGGTCTTTTTTCCTACACCGCAGAACTTCCGATCTGGTGAATGCCCTTACGATCGAGACCGCCAGAGTCTTGGGGGGAATCAGTCTGCTCCTCCAATTCATTACATCTGCCTTGTTTACCCTCGTTCAGATTATTTTCGCCTTCTGGATCTCACCGACGATAACGCTGTTCGTGATTGCCTGCGGAGCCATGCTTGCCTTTCTTTCCCGCGGATTTATTCGCAAATCCAAGCAGCTCGGCAGCCATACGTCCAAGCTCGCCCAAGCTTATCTGGCGGGAATCACTGACCAGCTTCAGGGAATGAAAGATATAAAGAGCAACAACCTGGAACCCTCCCGCTTGGAGTGGCACCAGCAGCTTACCGAAGGAACCATGCAAGAGCAGCTGGATTATGTGCGGCTAAGGCTGAATTCCCAGCTGTTGTATAAAATATCGTCCTCACTGCTTATTGCCGGATTTATCTTTGTGTCATTTCGCTTTTTTCCGGCTGAGGGACCGTCTTTGTTGATCGTTATTCTGGTCTTTGCCAGGTTGTGGCCGCGATTTACCAGCCTCCAGTCCAAGCTGGAACAATTGGCTTCGACCATCCCCGCCTTCAAGGCTCTTCAGCAATTGCAGCATGACTGCCAGTTGGCCGCAGATCAGGCGATCGCGCTTACCGAATCGCCCGCTCAGGGACCTGGCCCTTGGTTCGTTATGCAAGGAATCGAAGTCAGAAATCTTTCGTTTCGTTATCAGCCGCAGCGGCCTGTGTATGCTTTGCAAAATATCAGCGTTCATATTCCTGCCCAAGGGATGACCGCTATCGTTGGCAAATCAGGGGCCGGCAAGAGCACGTTGATCGACCTCCTTATGGGCCTGATGCAGCCTGAATCCGGTCAAATCCTCGTGGATGGCATGGCGATCACGAATGAAAATCTGCTCGCGTACAGACGCTCCATCGGGTATGTGGCGCAGGATCCGTTTCTCTATAATGCGAGCATAAGAGAAAACCTGTTGATGGTTAAACCGAGCGCCACGGAGAACGATCTGTGGGAAGCGCTCGATTTCTCCTCGGCAGCTGAATTTGTACGCAAGCTTCCTCACCAATTGGAGACGCTCATTGGAGATCGGGGCATTCGTCTGTCAGGAGGGGAACGGCAGCGGCTGGTGCTGGCAAGAGCCATCATCCGCCAGCCTTCGATCCTTGTCCTGGATGAGGCGACAAGCGCACTGGATACGGAGAATGAAAAAAAGATTCTGACCGCTTTGCACCGGTTGAAGGAGCGCATTACGGTCATTGTGGTTGCCCATAGGCTGTCCACCATCCAAAACGCGGAACAAATTTTAGTTATGCATGACGGGAAATTGGTTGAACAGGGAACCTTTTTGTCATTATTCTCAGAAAAAAAGAGTATATTTGTTAATCTCTTACAAAATCAGGAGGTGAATCCTGTTTCCGTCTATCCGTTGTAGCCGCTTTCGGAGGTGGCACAAATCGGATATAATAGGGACAAGCAGATGTATACACGGAGGTTAAATCATGATCGGAGAACGGATTCAAATCCTTCGAAGGAAGAAAAATTACTCACTGTCAGAACTCTCCGAAAGAGCCGGTGTCGCAAAATCCTATTTAAGCTCAATTGAAAGAGGAATTCAGCAGAATCCTTCCATTCAATTTCTGGAGAAGATTAGCGTTATTCTTGGGGTCTCGGTTGAAGAGCTGCTGCAAGATAAAGAAGCCTCGAATGAAGCTGAGGCGTTAGACGAAGAATGGACTAATCTTGTAAAAGAAGCGATGGCTTCTGGCGTAAGCAAAGAGCAATTCAAAGAATTTTTGGAATATAATAAGTGGAAGCTAACACGCGAAGAGTCGTGATGCCCACTAGCGTTGAGGCAGCCAGGAATAAAGAAATCTCCGATTGTTGAGTCCACCGCGCATTATCTGTAAACACGCCTCAACAAAGGAGATTTCTTTTCGCTAATGTCAACGCTCGCGAGTTATGCTTCTGAATTGACATGGAGCGGCCATTCGGGATTAGATTGTGCCTGAAAATCGCGAAGAAGTTTACGAATGTCCTCAATGGAAAGGCCCATTTGTCGTGCAGTTAAGATAATAGCTACCCAATCCTTGTCCAATTGTTCATTGTTACCTGGAACCGCTTCAACCATGATTGCATTGCCTCCCGAATTTACTCGGCCGGTTGCACCACTAACTCCACGCGCCTAAAGTGCCCAGACAAAAGCGCATTTCATCGTTTCCTAATATATACTTATTAAGTAGCATTATACACGACATTTGACGTTTCATGGTGTCATAGTATGTCGTCTCTGGAGCACTAGTTTTGTCGAATTCGGTGATTACCCGGCCGTGATCCTCTCGCAATACCCTTGCGGATTATGAACCTGCCAATTCCAGCTATCCTCACACATGTCGATGATGCCGTATTTCGGGAACCATCCCAGGTTCAATAGGTACTTGGTCGGATCGGCATAGCAAATCGCGACATCCCCCGGTCTTCGCCCCACGATTTCATAGGGAATCTGAACCCCCGACACCTTCTCGAAGGAATGGATCATCTCCAGCACCGTAACCCCCTGGCCCGTACCCAGGTTATAACATTCGACCCCATTTGTATGATCCAAATGCTCCAATGCTTTCAGATGGCCTTGCGCCAAATCCACGACATGAATATAATCTCGGATTCCCGTTCCGTCTTTTGTAGGGTAATCGGAGCCGTATATTTTGAGCGACGGCAATCTCCCTACGGCGACTTGCGTAATAAACGGCATTAAATTGTTAGGCGTCCCATTGGGGCTCTCTCCGATCTTTCCGCTTTTATGTGCACCGACGGGATTGAAATATCTGAGAATGGAAATTCCCCATCTCGGGTCAGAAGAAGCCAGATCCTGCAGTACTTGCTCAATCATTTGTTTGGTTCTTCCATAGGGACTCACCGCCCCAAGGCTGGCTTCCTCCGAAATGGGAACACAGTCCGGTGCCCCATATACCGAGGCGGATGAGCTGAATACCAGCTTATACACGCCATGCCTGGCCATCGCCCTGCACAGAACCAGCGTGCTGGTAAGATTCGTATGGTAGTAATCAAGCGGCACCTGAACCGATTCCCCAACCGCTTTCAGGCCGGCAAAATGGATCACGGCATCGATGCGATGTCCCTCGAATATCCGATTCAAGCGTTGCTCGTCGAGGAGATCCGCTTCATAAAAAGCAAATCCTTTGCCTGTAATATCCGAGATCCGGCGAATCGCTTCCGGATGGCTGTTGGAGAAATTGTCAAGAACGACGATTTCATATCCCGCCTCCAGCATTTCTACGCAAGTATGGCTTCCGATATAACCGGCGCCACCCGTGATCATAATGGCCATTACCTTGTCTCCTCTCTCCGTATGACCGGATTGAATTTAGTAAGGATCGACAGCTTTCCCAGATTCGCCTTGGCTATGTTCGTTAAGTAGATAAACTCCCTCGATTTGCGAAAGCACGCATAGAAGATCAGGTTCGTTACGGTCAGGCACAGCAGGACCCTGACGGCGATATCCCATAACAGCGGCAGCGTGAACAAGCCTGCAATCCAGCCGCAGAAGGATGCCGCCAGAAGAACTAACGCGGCATGCAGTGCGTAACGGGTAAAATAAGGGCGCAGCGGTTGAAAGAATACGTGCTTATGAAGCAAATAAGGATCAACCCAAAAATAGGTTAGCAACCGGCTAATGACCGTTCCGAGGAACACTCCCGGCATCCCGATGAAGCGTGCAAGCGTAATCGATAATGCGATGTTCATTGCCGCTGCGATCAACGGGCTGTACCTTCCCCTTCGGAACATGCCTGTCGTATCCCGGAACATGGTCGAAGCATTTTGCATCCCCGTCGTATAAAAATTGAGCAGGATCGCAAGCAAGGTCTCCTTGCCGAGGACAAAAGAACCTCCGAGCCATAAAATAATCACGGGATCGAGCAAGTTCCACAAACAGACGGCACAAAGCCCGAACACCCAAAAGTTGGCCAAGCGTAACACACAGTAGAAGAAAAACTTCTTCTCCTTATCCTCCGTAGCGTTCAAATTCCCTACGCTGGCCGTTAGAGAATAGAAGAAATAGCTGAGAAACGTAGTTAAGGTTGTCAGAATCAAATAATAATTGGAATACAGTCCGACCCATATGACGCCAAACAGGTTCGCAATAATCAGATTATCCGTCCCATTGATGACAACGCCGCTCACTTTGTACATAAGCAGGGAGCGCAGATTTTGAAAAAAGGTCTTCTTCTCTCCTTTGTCCAGAGGAGTACTGAGCGGCTCCCTCAGGAATTCGTACTTTCGGTCGGCCACGCGGGAAATATACTTGTTTCTGAGAACGCTCATTCCAATCTGGATCACAAGGAATAGAATGTAGTTTTTCGTACAGAGAAGCACGATGATTTGGATCGTGTTCATGGCAATGACATACACACTATGGATTCGCGATATCACATGCTGCTGCTGGTCGGCCACAATAATGGCCTGTTTATAAGCGAAGAAGTAGGTGGACACGGAATGGAGCAGAAATAACACATAGATGAGTTCGAGATGAGAAACCGTCGTTTCCCCCTGAATGAAAACATCGAGAAAGGGAATCAGGGAAAGCCCCAGCAAGAGCACAATCATACCTATGAACAGATAGGCTTTTCGAAATAAATGCATAAAAGCTTTTATCCTGGCCTCGTCCCGATCGGCAAGAGGTTGGTACAAGCTGTAAATAATCGCGGTCTCAAAACCGAGATTGGCAAGAGACAGGAGCATGAGCACATCGGAGAACAGGCCGCTCACTCCCAGATACTCAACGCCAAGCGTCCATATAAAAACCGTTCTAACGATAAAACCCATTATGGTGCTAATGGCTTGCCCCAGCAGACCAAAAAAAATGTTATAAAGCGAATTGCGAATTCTCATCCCTGTACCTGCTCTTTTACCTGGTTTCACGGATTTGCTGCAAACCCGTTCTCACTTTCCTTCTGATGATCGGGAAAAATTGCGTCACACGGTAGCGGAACCGTTCTTTTCTTCGATGGGCCACGAAATCGTAATCCGGAAACCAAGACAGCAGATCCGGATCCTTCACGTTGTCAGGATTCTCCCGCATGCGCTCCTGGATCGGCTTCCATAACCGTTCGATTTGGATATTCGTGAAAAACTTGACCTCCCGCTTCAAAAACCGCTTCAAAAAACCGGAGAGCTCATCAGGAACCGGAAAACCGTAGTCATTCGGGTCATGGCCCTCTGCCGCAATCCCCATGATCGTTCTGACGCACTTCTCGCATTGACAGCAATTTTCTGTGTTGCGATAGCATACCCGGACGGCGGTCTTGTCATTGGCAGCGGCATAATGATCGACAACCACTTTGACTTTATCCTGCCGGGACAGCTCATATCCGTCATGGAACACATCGCCCGTTCCGTAACGAATCAGATTGTCCGTCGACGGGTCGGAAGCGCATGAATACGTGTTGCCGATCGTATGCGAGCTCGCAATGTAAATCGTCTTCACCTGTAACAAGCAGGCTGCAGGAACCGCTGCCGATATAATCGCCAGACCGTGATGCAGTCCATGCCACCAGGTGTCGCCCAGCGAGCGCCGGAAATCCCGGTCGATTCGCTGAGGATAGACGAAGGTGCCGTAGTTGGACTCCACCAGGATATTGGAGAGCCCTTCCTTGCGGGCAAAAGCTTCCGCATGCTCACGGTCTGCGGTCCATACCTCGCTGTCTGTACAGTCCCCTTCATGCCATCCGTACTCCGTAATGAGAAAAGGCTTCTTCTCCCGGTGGCGGATATAAGTCGTCAAGGCGTCCAAGCCCCCGCTAAATAGCACGGCAGCTTCATGCTCCGGTTGATAATCATAGGAAGACACCTGCCCGACCTTGATTTGCCCCTTGAGCGGAAAATGGGGGAACATCTCCTGATATGCCTGCTTCAGTTCCGCAAGACAGTCATAGAAGGAACGATCCAGTTCGTCGACGTACAGCGTCGCATCCGTAAGCCACGCGAGCGGCATCATGTTCGCTGCAAACGGAATCGACAATATGCTTGCGGGAAGACCCGAGATATCATAGTTATATTTCATAAATAAATGATTGCTTGCTCTGAAGTATTTTTGAAGCCTGGGGTCCACCTGAAAAAAATAGTCCACACGGTTTTGATTTACTTTGATTTGTTCCCGCGTCAGTTGTATCATGGGCTTCCTCCTTCAAGACCGGTATTACCGCTGCTTGAACTGATCCAGCCACGCTTGGATGGCCTCCAGGTTGATCCGGACATTCGTCGCAAATTCCGAATGGATCATGGCTTCAAGGCCGGCGAGATCCGTACGGTCCACGGTATTCAGGGCGTATGTCTCACTCATTCCTCTGGCCCGTTCGTCAACCGCAATAATGATGGAACGTTTCTTGTGACGCATCGCATAGATTCCGGCATGCAGGCGCGTGCCTACAAAGTCGACATCCGTGCTGAGCACAGCTTCATATTCTTCCAGCGAAGGAGGAATGACGTGAATGCCTTCGGTATTCGATAACGTATGAAAATACGCATAATCATCGGCTCCCTGAACCCAGAAATATACTTTCCTGTAGCTTCTAATCAGAAGATCGATCAGGAGCTGATCTTGACGGGGCGCTCTTGCGTAATCTGTCAACGTAAACACGACGGCATCCGATTTCCCCCTGGGAATATCCCGGCAATGCTCGGGCGTTAACGCCCACATCGTCGGACATCCCGTATTTAACGCCTTGAGCCCTAAATCCGTGACGAATCTCCAGGTTCGTTCATCCCGAACGCTATGCACATATTCATGGGACAACACCTTGCGGTAGAGCATTTTCGTGTACCGTTTTATTTTTTCTCCTTTGCCCGCCCCCACCCCCAAGAGAATGCTGCCTTGTAACGGACGATAATTAAACACATTAATATTCCATTGCGGGAAATGGGTGAACATGTCCATGGTCAATAGATTCGTTCCGCCGACGAACTTGTATTTGGCTCTTGTATAGAATTGAACACGTAATGAATCTCGCATCACCTGGAACCAGCCGAAGGGGGAAAGATGCGTAGGCACGGTAAACACATTGGCCTGGCGCGTAATGCCGGACAATTGGCGCCTCACGCATTTCATGATGATTTCATCCCCTTTATTCAAGGAACCGACTGAGGTGTCGAGCAGCAGGATGTTATCCATAGCCTCGCCTCCTATCCATTGTCATCCAACAATGCGTATAGTTTATTGAGTTCGCCCGCATTGCCATACTGAGTCCTGCTGCACATGTCCGCGAGCCGGCATCTTAGCTGCCGATCTCGATATAAATGCTCGATCCCTTCCGCCAAGCCCTCGACCGATAAGTCCGTAATATATCCGTCCAAGCCGTCGGCAACCTGACTCTGTGCCGTAGGATAACGGGTAATCAGAACAGGTTTGCCCAAAATCTGGGCTTCGGTTACGGTCACGGCTTTCCCCTCGTAACGGGAAGGCTGTACATAGAGATCGGCTTGCTTGATGAAAGGATAGGGATTGTACTGCTTGCCCAGCAAAATGAAATCATCCTGCAGCCGATTCTTCGCAATGAGACCGCGAATCATCTCCTCGTCCCCGCCATAACCCACAACGTACCAGGCAATGTCCTCAAGCCCCTTCTCTCTCAGCTTCTTCAAGGCCATGACAGCCTGGTCGATCCCCTTGGCGTGCGACAAACGGGCGACGGTGACCAATTTGAAGCGCGGATCCGCTGCCATCGGTGAATCGACAGACTCCCCGGACATCATCTTGATGTAGTCCGGAGAGATAATGTTTTCGATTACGGTCACCTTGTCTCTCAGCGTTTCGTACTTTGCCAAGAAGGCTTCCCTGCATGAAGGAGAGACGGCGATGATATGATCGAACTTGCTCCACAGCTTCAAATCAGAGCGCACATTCGTAGCTACGGTAGAATAATCCGTATGAATCCAGGCTATTTTCGTGCGGGCATCGACTTTCTCGGCAACGTAGTAATGGGGCCATAAGAAGCTTACAGCCGCATCGTAGAGCTGTGTGTTCCGGGGCAGGAAGGGAAGGGTATATCTCCACATCAGCTGCATCTGATGATATCCCGTTTCTGCAAGCCCTCTCGCTTTCCCGGCCATATCGGCATGCACTTTTGCGGTCAGCCTTCCGAGCCCGATCAACAGCTGCCGGCTCTTGAGAATGTCGCCGATGGACTTGCGGAAGGTGGCATAGGCTCGTTGCTCCTCCAGCAACCGGACTTGTTCGGGGAGCAAAGCCATAAAATCGCCTTGATGGCGGTATAGCATCACCTCCGCCTGATAGCGTTCATAATCAAAATGCTCCAGCAAACCGGCCAGGCTTCTCTCGACTCCTCCAACCTCCATATCGAAGGATGCGAACAGTACTCTTTTCATTTCTGTACACCTGCGCTTTTTCTCCATGCCCACAAGAAGGGCCTTAAGGGAATGTAGATATAATGAAGCATTCTCGGCAATCGAATGACTTTGACATCCTCGGGATAAGGCAGCATGAAGCTTAGAATGAACAAGCATTTATGCCGCAGCGGCATTAACGCGAACAGATGGCGCTTATGGTAGGCTCCGACTTCTTCAGGCACCGGCTCCTTATGGAGATGAACCATCTGCGACAGATAGAACATGGCGTCCTGGGCCAGCCGCACCGATCTCCGCCTGCTTGCAAGCCGATGCAGTTCCGGCGCCAACGGCGCTTGAAGCAGCGATGAGGCCAGCACGACAGATTGTCCCCCGGCACGCACACATCGGCGCCGCCTCAATCTATTCATGATCTGGCCGTGATCCGGCTGTTGGTTAAGAAGCTGCTTGATATCGAGCAGCCAGCGCAATCTCGACCAGCCGTGGCGGGCGCCGTGGGTCACGAGAAAGACGAACAAATCCTCTCTGCCCAAATAATAGATGGGGCTGCCGAACAGCGTGCTTCTTCGCCTCCTGAGCCACAGCTCGTTAAAGCTCGGTTCCTTGGACGGGAACGGGTTCAGCCGCCAATGAAGCTCAACCTTGATGCCCTTGACCGGGTGCAAAAAGGTCAGATGGTGGTGCCGCCATTTCCAGTCCCCCAGTACGGACTCAATGTAATCATCTTTCTCGTACCCTAACGTGATAAGTATCGTTTCCGCCCTGACTAATTCGGCGAAGGGGACGAGGAGATCCAGATCCGAGCAGGCGCGAAGCGAGACGCTTCCATACAACTCCTGACCAAGCACAGGTCCCTTCAAAAATAAACAACGCAGGCCTCCTCCGGCCAATTCCTTGCCGATATGTTCGATCTCGCTGCTCAGATGAAGCATTCGGAGCGTATTGGCGCTATATTGGCGGTACAGACGTTGAATGACCGCCGGAGGCACCATATCATCGCCCATATCCTTCATCTGCATATACAGCACGGAATAGACTCGGTGATGCATCGCAAGGCGCAAAAATGCTTCCCACTTGCAATCCTGAAAGAGCCCGGCTTTGTCCTTGCGCAAATCCTCGGGACGATCACTTGAGATAATCTCCAGAATCAGCTTCATTTCGTTCGTCAGCATGTCTGTGTCCAAGATAAGGGACTTCTCCATGAACTTACTCCTTCAGTCAGATATCGCTCGCTTTAACGAACAAAATATTTTATAATTGTTCTTATTAAAGAACAATACCCCAACTGCCATTCTTCCCCGTTCACCTTAACTAGAGGAGGGACTAAGTTAATGCCCGATATCATTGTTTTTGGTGCCGGCGGGCACGCCAAAGCCGTCATTGACGTGATTGAGAAGGCCGGGGAATACCGAATCGTTGGTATCCTCGACAGCCATCAACCGCCTGGTACCGAGTGCTATGGATACGAAATTGTTGGCGGCCTGGATTACTTGTCCGCGCATCGGCAACAAATTCAGGGAGGAACCGTGGCCATTGGAGACAACTGGACCCGGTATCGCATCACGCAAAGCATAAGACAGGTCATGCCTGACTTTCGCTTCATTCGGGCCGTACACCCGCAAGCTTCTGTCGCCAGAGGAGCCCGAATCGGCGAAGGTTCCGTTATCATGGCCGGCGCCGTAATCGGCAGCGATGCCGTCGTCGGAGACCATTGCGTCATGTACACCCGCTCCTCGCTCGATCATGACTCGCGGCTCGGACATTATGCGACGCTCGCCCCCAATGCCGCGACCGGCGGCCAAGTCCGGATTGGCGACTACAGCGTGATCTCTATCGGCGCAAGCGTGATCCATGGCGTGATCATAGGCGAGCATTGCGTGATCGGTGCCGGTGCCGCCGTGCTTCATGATATTCCCGATTGCTCCGTCGCTTACGGCATACCCGCCGCAATCGCGAGAACCCGGCAGCCCGGAGAGCGTTATCTGTAGACTTGGGCATTCGCGGACCGAAGGGACAAGAACTCTTGGACGCAGTCAATGACTCTTTGCTGGTCCGCCTCGCTCATTCCCGAACCGGAAGGCAGACAAATCCCGGTCTCGAACAGCTGCTCCGATACCGGCTTCCCTTCGCCATGAGCATAGAACGGACAATCGCGGAACAGCGGCTGCAGATGCAGCGGCTTCCATACCGGGCGACTCTCGATGTTGACGGCTTCAAGCGCATGGATCAACTCGGCAGGAGCCACGCCGGTTATCCGCTCATCCATAGTTAAGGCGGTTAACCATCGGTTCGAGCGGGTGTTTTCCAGTTCAGGCATGAATTGAATTCCGTCTATTCCTTCCAGCGCCTTTCGGTACCTTTCAAAAATGCTCCGCCTCGCCTCAATCCGTTCATTCAGCGCCTGAAGCTGGGCACGCCCTATTCCCGCCA
Source organism: Paenibacillus dendritiformis (assembly GCF_021654795.1). Lineage (NCBI taxonomy): Bacteria > Bacillati > Bacillota > Bacilli > Caryophanales > Paenibacillaceae > Paenibacillus > Paenibacillus dendritiformis. Next base: position 188,340 of record NZ_AP025344.1, on the reverse strand, counting down.
ACACATTGCTCATTCGGTAGTTGAAGCCCGTCACTTGATGCTGGTAATGCAACGCCGGTTCCCTTGCCTGCGTGGCAAGAAAACGCGCCCGGCGCAATTCGTCCGGATGGTTGGATATAAGCATTCCGCCGCCTGAAGTGGTAATGATTTTATTTCCGTTGAATGAATAAATGCCAAAGCGTCCCATAGACCCGCTTGCATTGCCGTAATAGAGTGAACCGAGCGATTCTGCCGCGTCCTCAATGACCGGAACCTCATAACGTCCGCACGCCTCCATAATTTCGTTCATCTTGGCGCTCTGGCCATATAAATGAACGACGATGACCGCTTTGGGGAGGTTTCCGGCCCGTGCCGCTTCATTCAGCGCTCTATCCAGGGCCGAAGGAGACATGTTCCAGGTATCCGGCTCCGAATCAATAAACACCGGCTTCGCGCCTGTATATGATATTGGATTCGCACTGGCTACAAACGTCAGACTGGAGCAAAATACAAGGTCGCCCTTCCCTGCGCCAAGCAAGGTCAAAGCCAGATGAATCGCTGCGGTGCCCGAGCTGACAGCAGCCGCGCCCTCGACTTGGGCATAAGCCGCGATTTCCGCCTCGAACGCATCGACATGGGGCCCGAGCGGAGCAATCCAATTCGTCGTGAAGGCTTCATTAATAAAGTCTTGTTCCCTTCCACTCGTATGTGGGGGCGATAGCCATATTCTCCGGTTCGCTGTCATCTGCCGACTCCTCTACCTTTCCTGTTCATAGTTCACGGTACCCTTAAATACCGGCATCGTAACATGGTTGCCATGTTGAATGTTTCCGGGCTTCAAGACGTGGAAGAACGTCATCCACAAAATTTTCATATCCAGCCAGAAACTTTGGTGTTCCACATACCAGACATCGTACTTGAACTTCTCCTCCCAAGAGATCGCATTGCGTCCGTTCACTTGGGCCCAGCCCGTGATGCCCGGCTTCACGCAGTGTCTCTTGGCCTGCTCTTCGGTATACAGCGGCAGATATTCCATAAGAAGGGGTCTTGGCCCCACGAGGCTAATATCTCCTTTGACCACATTCCATATCTGGGGAAGCTCGTCAAGACTATATTTCCGGAGGAACTGGCCGAACGGAACCAGCCTTTCATGATCCGGAAGCGGCTGGCCCGAACTGTCTGTCTTATCCGTCATCGTCCGGAACTTCAACAAATAAAACGGGACCCCATGTTTCCCCGGCCGAATCTGGCGGAACATAACGGGCGAACCGATTCGCATTCGTACCAAGAACGCAATCACGGCCAGCAGCGGCAGCAATAACATCAACAGCACAATCGCAATAACAAAATCAAATATGCGTTTCATGACTGCGCACCTTTTTGCGATAATATCCTTCTAAGCCTTGCAATGTTCTCCGCACCGATCAAGCGGCTTGCTTTGCGCTTGATGTAGCTCTTGACGCGGACATGGGCAGGAAGCCACGATTGGGCAAAATGGTGGATCGTGTAACTGTCGTCGTTGATGTAATTGCCTCCATTGATATAATCGTAAGGACTGAAGAACCGTCTGGGATAAAAAACAACCCCGCTCGGGAGCGTCTGGTGCTGTCCGTTAAGCTTCAATCCATGCTTCTGGCTGATCCGGCTCATGATGGCCGTATTCGTCGTCAGATCGAACAGATCCCCGCCCGGAAGCCGAAAAGGCCTGTCGGCATAATATTCAAGCAGCTCTTCGATCCAGGGATGATGCTTAACGGCCCCCATCGTTCCTGATTGCAAATATTGATGGTCCTCAAATCCCGAGAAGGCTTCATGCACCAGGAAGCGATGCAGCGGCTTGATCACCTCCACATCCGTATCCATGTACACCCCGCCTTGATGATACAAGGCATGGAGTCTGACATAATCGCTAACGAACGCAAATTTGCGCGCCTCGTAAGCTTCCCTTACGTAAAGATTGGAGGTGACGTCAAAGTTATCTTCATTCCATTCGACCATCTCGTAATCCGGGAGATGCTTCTGCCAGCTTTGAATGCACTTTTTAATCAGCTTCGGTTTTTCGCCGCGTCCGAACCAGCAGTAATGCACAACCCGGGGAATTTTCTCCGCCTCGTCCAAGCCCTTTGCCCCCTTAATGAAACCAGTTTAAAAAATCACTGCGGTACGTAATGCCGAGAACAAACATATTTTCATAAGTAAAGTAGATGCCGTAAATAACCAGAATGCACAAATAAATAAGCTTCTGGTCCTTCTTGCGGAAAGCCAGGACGATCCATGATGTCAGAAGAATCTGATACAAGTTAAAATAAATGGCCAGTCTGGCAAAAATCCAGTTTTGCGTAGAAATCAGCATAAAAAAGGACCCGATCAACGACAAATTGACAATGACATCAATGTCGGAAAACAACATTCGCAGCTTCTCCCTGCCCCAATAGGCAACCAGCAGCGGCATCATATAGAAGCCGACCCGAATGATGTTCGCTCCCCCTTCATTAAACTCCTTATATTCCCCATACTGCGTCTCGCTGAGAGCCGAGAACAGCAAATCGGAAAATTGGTTGAACAGACCGACGATGAGAACGCCGGCAGCCAGCAAGCCAAAAGTCATGCCGGTCCAAGCTTCCCTGCGGACGATAAAAAATAAAGGAATAAGGATAAGCGCACTCATATGGAACACGGAGGCAAACGCCACCACAACCATGTATTTCTTCCAACTGCCGTTCAGCAAGTAAGCGGTCGCGGCAAAGAGTAAAGCCGCCGCCATATATTGCCGGATGCCGTTCATGGAAACGATGAATGCGCCGGACGTGATGTATACGTACATCGCCAGTTCAAACAATCTCGCATAGCGGTGCATCACAACCACAATCAAAACATTCGTTATCAGCGCCGTCACAAAAATGAGGATTTGCGGGTCTTCCGAAATTTGTTTCAGAAGCATTTGGAAGAGATTGAAGCCAACATCCTTCTCTGTTGCGATCGTCGCCCATGTGAAATTTTTTAGCGCATAAGCATGCATGTAGAAAAACGTATCCCCGATATTCTTCCTTAGCCCCGCAACCATGACGATGACGAAGCATACCGCGGCAACCAGCAGCCGGTTCGGCCGGACAGGGATTGGGTTATGGGGAAGGGGTACCGCAAAATACCGGGCTGTATAGGAAAAAATGAAAACCATCAGAAGCGTAAGCCATATGATCGTCATCGCAGGGTTCCTCTCCCATCCAATTACACGCTACGTCTTTGCTACGATAAATACATAAAGCGCAAATCCGGGCAGCAGCGCCAATAAGGTGAGCAGCTTTGCGGGCGATTCCAGGAGCATTCCCGGGCTGCGGGCCAGACAGCAGCTCGAGACATGATGCACCGCCTGTCTGAATTTAAAGGAGAGTCCCGCGAAAGGCAGCTTCATAAGCTGAACGCGATAAAATGCGAATCCCCTGGGGTTATTGCGGTAATGGCGCAGCATATTCATGGAAGCCCCATCCGGCATGTACTCTACATAGCAGAGGACTTCATTCATCAGCAGCAGCTCATAATCGCGGTCAATCATGTAATACTTGTAGGCCAATCCAACGTACTTTTCTCCTTCAAACAGGGGATAGCGGTACATTTTCGCAAGCTTCGTGCGGTACACCAGCTTTTTATCGCCCGTCACGCCATGCTTGTAATACAGATCGAACAGCGTGGACCTTGCCTTGCCCTCCGGAAGCCGGGTCCCAATCACGCTTCCGTCCAGTGCGCAATCCAGGCCAACGATGCCGGCTACCTGATCACTGCCGTATCTGCGCCAGAAATCAATAATTTTCTCCACCGCGCCGTCAGGCATATAATCATCGGAGTCGATACATACATTCAGCTCGGTCTCAATCTGGTCATAAGCCGTGTTATGCGCTCCATGCATGCCTTGATTCTCCTGACGGACATAACGTATGGGAATCCGGTTGTCCGCAATCCAGGCCCGTACCAGGTCCGGTGTCTCATCGGTAGATCCGTCATCAATCACAAGCCACTCAAAATCGCTGCTGTTCTGTCTGACGAGGCTGTCATACAAACGCGTCAAGCAGTAAGCACGGTTATATGCAGGGGTAAATACCGTTAATGTTCGCATCCTACCTCACCATCGATAAATAATAATTCTCGAGCCAGCGTGCGGTGTCGCGGATATCATACCCTTGCATCCGCAGAGCATCCGCCGGAACCTCCCTGCCGGCGCCGTTGCGGGCAGCATCAAGCACCCGTTCCACCCACGTCTGCTGATGCTTTAAGGATAGGGACTGAATGAGCCCCAGCCCCAGATCGACTTCCCGCGTGACGTTATCCGAGATGATGCAGGGAAGTCCCGCCCCCTGAGCCTCGACCAACGTTAACGGGAGACCCTCATGACGCGAGGGAAAAACAAACAGATCGAATCCCTGAAGCAATCTGTCGATATCGCCGCGCACACCCAGAAAACGCACGCTATTCTCCAGCTTCAACCGTTCCGCCTGGCGCCGCAATTCATCGCGCAGCGGACCGTCGCCCGCCAGAAGGAGCACGGAGTCGTTCAGCATGGGCCTCGCCCTGGCATACACATCGAGCAGATACGCATGATTCTTCTGATGCTGGAAACGCCCGACATGCCCCAGAACAAAGGCGGTCTCGCCAATCCCCAACTCCTTTCTCACGGCATGCCTTACTTCGGAACGGAAGAAAAAACGCTCTTGCTCTATTCCGTTCTTCACGATGCCTGCCGTGTCTGAACGTTGCTTGAAGAGCCAACGGGCAGCGGCATGCGAACAAGCCAACAGATGCGTCGCCGAGGAAGATATGCTTTGGCCCGCGTACCATTTGAATGCCTTGGCGGCCAAGCCCCCTTCGCTCCTCGTATTATGGCTGTGCGCAATGCGGCAGGGAATGCCTGCCTGACGCGCCGCCTTCAGAACCCAGCCGCTCATCTTGTCCATATGCGCGTGAATGAGCCTGTAGCCGGCATGCTCCTGGAAGAAGCTGCTCAATGCCTGCCGATACCCTATGACGCCAGCGCCTGAAATATACGGGATCCGGTATATCTTGCCGCCCATCTCTTCAATTTGACGGTCGTATACCCCCGGCTTGCAGGTGAGGAAATCGAACTGAACCTTGCTTCGGTCCAGGTTCCGGTACAAATTCATGATCAGGGTCTCGGCCCCGCCCCGGTTCATATTGACGACCGCATGGAGCACTCTTACAGGACCTGACATGCTCTGTCCTCCCCTTCCGTCAAGTTGTGCATATGGGATTCATAGATCTCCCCCAGCTCATGGAGGACCGCCTTCTGCTCATATTTCCGGAACATCTGAAGACTTTCCCTCCCCATGCTCTCCCGCAGGTCAGGGGAAGCCGCAAGGGTTGCGATTCGTTCCGCAAATTGCTCGGCAGCCTGAGGAGGAACAAGATAACCGTTCCGTCCGTCGCATACCAGCTCCAGATGCCCCCGGTTCCGGGTGGCGATGACCGGAAGCCCGCAGGCCATCGCCTCCATCATCTGAACCGGCAGTCCTTCCCGCAAGCTGCCGGAGACGGCAATGTCACTCATACGCAGCAGATCGGGAATATCGTCGCGATACCCGAGAAAGTGAACATGCCGATCCACGCCCAATTTCACGGATACACTTTGGCAGGCTTCCAGCAATGCGCCCTCTCCCGCCAAGAGCAGTCTTACTTGCGGGGCCCGCTCCCGTATTCGGGCCAAAGCATGGATAAGCAGCTGATGATTCTTGTTGCGGTTGAACTCGGCCGCATAGAATAACAAAATATCATTCCGATCGAATGATGTCCGCTCCCTCAGGCTTGCCTTGTCTTCCGGAAGCGCCGGATAGAAACGTTCGCCACTCACGCCAACCCCATGCACATGCTCAATGCGCTTCGCCTTAAAGCGTCGGCGAACGGCCAACCGGTAGTCCTCTTGGTTGATCGTAATGAGGCAATCGGTCGAACGGGCCAGCAGCTTTTCCACCGGGTAATAAAGCATCCAATTGATTAGCGGCGCGCCTCGACAGAAATGAAACCCGTGCGCCGTATAAATGACCCGTGTCCCCTGTCTCCGGGCACGTCTTGAGGCCAGACGCGCCAGAACGCCGCCCACCGGGGTATGGCAATGCACAATCTGATAACCATGACGCTCGATCAGCCGCTTTACCTCCCGGTAGGCTTCACGATTCCGCCAGCGAAAGGGAGAACGTTCAAAGGGGATGTTGAACTTTCGGTCTGCATACGGAAGCTCCAGCTCGCCTTTCGCCGCGATATGAATCTCCCATCCCCGTTGTTTGAACCATTGAAGCACGGGCAAATGGAACGAGCTTATATGATAATCGACCGTGGCACAGAACAGTATTTTATTCGGCATTCACGGTCTCCCTCGCCAGGACATGGGACAAATAGTTCAACAGATCGCCGCGAAGATCGTCGCGTTTTAAGCCAAATTCAATCGTTGTCTGAATAAATCCCATTTTCTCGCCCACGTCATAGCGGGTTCCGGCAAATTGGTATGCATACACCGCTTCCGCCTGATTCAGGGTGTCTAATGCGTCCGTTAACTGAATCTCGCCGCCGGCGCCGGGCGCCTGCCGGGCCAAAATACCGAAAATCTCCGGGGTCAGTATGTATCTTCCCATAATGGCCAGATTGGACAGCGTCGTGCCCTGCTTCGGCTTTTCCACCAGATGCTTCACCTGATACAGCGCTTCCTCCACTTGGATGCCCTCCACGATTCCATAACGTGACACCTCTTCATCTCGTACGCGCTGAACCCCGATAATCGAAGAATGATACCTGTCGTACTTTTCCATCATCTGTTGCAGGCAAGGCTTCTCCGCGGTAATGATATCGTCGCCAAGCAGGACGGCGAACGGCTCATTCCCTATAAACTTGCGCGCGCACCATATCGCATGCCCAAGTCCTTTCGGTTCTTTTTGCCGGATGTAGTGAATATCCACCATCTGAGCCGGCTTCTGCACTTCGCTCAATAAATCCAGCTTTTGTTTTTGGAACAGCACCTGCTCCAGCTCCAGGGAATTATCAAAATGATCTTCAATAGCGCGCTTTCCTTTCCCCGTCACGATAATAATGTCCTCGATTCCGGATTCCACGGCCTCCTCCACGATATATTGAATGGTTGGTTTATCCACGACGGGAAGCATTTCTTTAGGCATTGCCTTCGTAGCCGGCAGAAAACGCGTACCCAGGCCGGCCGCCGGTATGATAGCTTTTTTCACCTTGCTCATTGCCATGATCACCTCCCGGTTTAACTCGTCTTGACCAGCTCCCGCGGTTCCACTTTTTTATTGGCCATATCAAGGAGCATTTTTTTCAGTTCCTCCGCGGGAAGCTTGTCGAATACTTGCAGCAGATACTCGATTTCCTTGAAGTTGACCTGCGAAGACTTCCCGATATAAATTTTGGGATATGCCCGATGCTCATGTACTTCGCCTTCTGTCAAAAGCTCCTCATACAGCTTCTCGCCCGGGCGAATTCCCGTAAATTCAATTCCGATTTCCTCAACGGAATATCCCGACAGACGAATCACATTTTTGGCCAAATCCACGATTTTCACCGGGTCGCCCATGTCCAGCACGAAAATCTCGCCGCCCCGGGCCAAAGCTCCTGCCTGAATCACGAGACGCGAGGCTTCCGGAATCGTCATAAAATAACGCACCATATCCGGATGGGTGACCGTGACCGGCCCCCCGCTCTCGATTTGCTTTTTGAACAGCGGGATGACGCTCCCCCGGCTTCCCAGGACATTTCCGAAGCGCACAGCTACAAATTTGGTAGAGCTTATTTCATCCATGTACTGAATGATCATCTCCGCGATCCGCTTCGTTGCGCCCATGACGTTAGTCGGATTGACGGCTTTGTCGGTAGAGATCATGACAAATGTCGAAACGCCCGCATGACTAGAGGCCTTGGCCGCATTCAAAGTGCCGATAACATTGTTTTTCACCGCTTCCTCCGGGTGCCGCTGCATCAGAGGAACATGCTTATGGGCTGCGGCATGATAGACGACATCCGGTCTGTGCTTGTTCAACACGCGGAGAATTTTGCTCTCGTCCTGCAAATCCGCAATCTCCGTATAGAACTGAATGCTTTTATCCTTGAAAAGGTTTTGGAGTTCCATCTCAATGGAATAAATGCTGTTCTCTCCGTGCCCGAGAAGGATCAGCTTGCGAGGATTGAAGTTCGATAATTGCCTGCATATTTCCGAGCCGACAGAGCCGCCGGCTCCCGTCACCAGGATTACTTTGCCTGTTGCATAATCGCTGATGCTTTCCAGATCAAGCTGCACAGGTTCCCTCCCCAACAGGTCTTCCACCTGCACGTCCCTGAACTGGCTGACGGATACCTTGCCGCTGGCGAGATCCTCAATCATGGGGATAATTTGGGTTTTGGCCTTGGTCTTGGCACACTCATCGAAAATAGCTTTCAGCCCGGGTTTGTTAAGAGAGGGGATGGCGATGACAATAAGTTCAATCTGATAGTCCCTGGCAATCCGTTCGATGGCACGCGTGCCGCCAACGACGGGAACCCCCAGCACATCCAAGCCATGTTTGTGCGGGTTATCGTCGACAAAAGCCACCGGCCTCATATCCTGATCCGGGGAATGAAGCAACTGCCTTGCCACCATCGTTCCCGCCGAGCCGGCGCCCACGATCATAGTGCGTCTGTAAAGGCTTCGCTGCTCCTGCTTCGGGGGAACATTGCGCATGAAGCGCCAGCAGAACCTCGAACCCCCAATCAGGATCATCATGATCATCCAGGTCACGGCCATTAACCTCACATGAAATTCCTGAACAGCTATGTACTGCACCGCTACACCCGTTAGACTAGACAGCGTTACCGCTTTGACGATGCCGACAAGCTCACCTATGCTGGCATATTCCCACGCCTTCTTGTACAAGTTGTACACAAAAGCAAACAGATGATATCCAAGCAGCAGCGCGACGGAAGAAGTTACGATCAACGGGTCCGCGAATACCATGACGGTCGCGGATACGAGGAAATAACTGATGTAAATCGATATCAGGACGATAAGCGAATCCAACATGGCGAGCAGCGGCAGCCTTTGCTTGTAAGTCAATGCGTTCACTCCCCCTTTCCCATTGTTTTTGTGCGGCCTGGCCTTCACTCCAGATAAATATTCTGCGGTATGTTCTCAATAACGAACAATACGATATGCAGAACCTGCTGTTACCATGTCTCTAATCACTTTTTATTGAAAAACGTGCCCGCAATTCGGACATGTCCAAACTCCAGCAGCCTCTTGGCCTCAAGAGCATCCCCGGCGGACGTCCTGCCGTTCTCAATCACGAGCAAGGCCGCCCTGCATCCGCTGGCCAGCAGACTGGCCTCACTGGCCGACAGCACGGGCGGGCAATCCACCAGAACGATATCAAAATCCTGTGTGAGCTCAAGCTGCTCCATGACCGCTGAATCGCGTAAATCCAGCAGCTCCGTAACCGCTAAGCCGCTGGATATCACACACAGGTTCCCGATCGGAGTCTCTTGGATGACTTCCTCAATAACCGCCCGCTGTCCCACAGCCTCTGCCAGCCCCGGGCCAGCCTTCACATTCAGAATCCGGTGAAGGGCCGGACGCCGAACATTGGCATCAATCAACAACACCCGATCGCCGCGCTGGGCGAAAGCAATGGAGAGATTGACGGCCACCGTCGTCGTCCCGTTTCCCGGCCGGGGCGAGGTAACCGCCAACGAAGCAAACGGAGCGTCCGTAACCGCAAATCGAATATTGTTGCGCAGAACGCGAAATTGGTCCGCTTGGGCTGAAGAGGCATGATGATACGTTATCGTGCTGTAATCCGCCAGTATAGGGTTGGAACGATTCCGCTCATGTGCCAAGGGATTCACCACTTCCCCCATGACCTATGGTCTCGCTCTTTATCGTGCGAAGGATCTCCCTCTTGGGCACATAATCCGCTTGCCCCAGCACCGGCAAGTTCAGCAATCTCTCCAATTCGCGCGCCGAACGTATGGAGCCGTCCAGCGAATCCATCACAAAGATAAGACCCACGCCTGCAATGGCCCCTCCAAGCAGGGCAACATACAGCCCTGCATAGCTCGGCTTATTCACGGGAACGGGATTGGGATCCTCCTTGGCGCCGCTAAGCAGGATCACGCCATGAAACTTTAAACTTTCGGCCGCTACCTGTTTAAAAGCCTCGACAACCGCATTCGAGATGCGCGCAGCCAGCCCGGGATGTTCATGGTACGCCGTTACCAGCGTAACGAGTGAGTTGTCGACGCTGGTAACGGCAATCTGCTTTCGCAAGCTTTCAGGCGACTGCTTCAACCCCAGTTCCTTGATCACGCGCTCCATCACGACCGGTTCACGGATCATGACCAGCATAGTCCCTCTCATGTTAATTTCACTGGAAGACAGGATAATACGTGCTGAAGATGCATACACGTCCGGCTTCGGCCTGGAAACATAAAGACCGCCCAACAAGCCGCAAATGATGATGGATACGACAATGATCCACCATCGCCGTTGAAGGACACCGAATGTTTCCTTCAAGTTAATTTCTCTGACCGCCATCTTGCCGTCGGATGTGAATGATTCATCGTTCATCACGAAGTTCACCTGCCTAATCACCGATTTAACTTTATTAAGAACGATATCACCTATTTTAGTTCTCAATAAAGAACATGTCAATATTATACAGCTCCTTACTTGTGACAAAATCGGATCCTTGGACAGGCTGCAGCACCGCATCCGGCATTTATTCAAGCTGATTGTTCCGGGACTTATCGTTCGGTTTTAAAGCCAGCTTCGCGGTATGAAGGGTATTGTTCTCCACCGTATACACAGGCGCTCCGATCCCTGCGTTGATTGTCGATATTCCCGCCGCCGGCATGTTGCTCCGAATCGTGTTCCCCCGAATCGCCGCGCTCCGCACAGTCGCTTTTAATTGGCGTTTGCTATAATCACTAATCTTAATCAATTCAATATCGCTGTTATCCAGATAAAAGGCGTTGATCAGGTTATCTTCGAACACAAATTTTTTGACGGCCTGGACACGGATCGCCGGGGCATTTCCCTGAACCTCGAAGATTGAATTTTTAATGGACAAATCGAGCTCTGCATGGTTCGCTATCACATTATTCGTTGCCATCGAAGCGGAGACAAAGGTACAGTTGTTAAACGCGTATTTCCCGGCCGTATTGATGAAGACCGCTCCCAATGTTCCGGTGTCGGCAGTCTCGAACCGGCAATCCGTATACGTTCCAGGGGGCAGGCTCAAGCCGAACGTGGAATTATATCCGAGCACCTGCAGATTATGAAACACACTGCCTCCCGGGGCGTTGCCTGTTATCACCCGGAGGGTGGACTCCCCGATGATTTTCACGTTCCTGAACTCGCTGGGCATGCCGTTAACGATCAACCCGGATTCCCTCTTCTTGTTATTGTAAATCGTAAGTTCGGACACCTTCACCCCGAATTTCTCCTTGCCGTCCACCCGGAATACGGCATCTGTCAGCGTCATGCCGTTCACCTGAATGTTCGGCCCCAGAAAGCTGGCAATGGAATCATTCATCTTGTTCCCTGTAAATACGGCGTCATTCTCCGCTACAATCTTGGAACCGTCAAAATGATTGTTGACAATGACCGCGTCCGCAAAAGGAGCGGAGACGGCAAGACCGAACTTGTCGGTGGAACCAAAGTAATTGTCCTCGACACGGGCCCCTTGCCCATCGTACAAAATAAGATCATAAGCGGCGTTGTTGTAGAAACGGTTTCGCTTGATCGTGACGTCCGAGTTCCAGTTTCCATTCTCGAAAAAGCCCCCCTCCACATCAATCCCTGATTGGGGAGCCGTTCCTTTCATGTCATGCAGAAGGTTATCCATAATGGTTACGTTTCGGGTTCCGCCCACCGTAATCCCCTGTCTTCGATTGAAGGCAAATTCGGAGTTTTTGACAACGGAATCCGACGTGGGAACCCGGTTCCACACCTGTAAATAAGCGCCGGCCGCGGATGGTTGCTGAAACACCACATGATAAAAGGCGGCTCCTTGGGGAATGACCATGTTCTCTCTCATCTTTGACGAGCGCTTTTCCAAAAAGCCCCCGCTGGACTCATAGAAATAGATGTCAAAGTTACGGGGTAATCCCCGGAAATTGGCCAGTTCAAAATAACCTTCCTTCTGAAATATCTCATGGGAGAGGGGTTGCATCGACTTGGTTCTGATTTTTTTCCAATCTCTGATCGGCTTGCCTTTGCTGTCGATGCCGCCCCTGACAAAGGATTTGGCGTCCAGCACTCCGGTATTGGTTCCGTGAGCACTCAGCATAAGCCCGTCTCCCGTGAAGTTAACCGCTTTTACCCCATCGATCGTTACGCGTTCGGCTCCTTCTAGCAGGATGCCATATCCCCCTTCATGCGTCCCTTTACTATCCGGATGATCCTTTTTGGAGTAATCATGCCTGTCTTTATCGCCCTGATACGTGCCGCCGAGCAGGGTCACATCGTGAACACCGTACCCGATATACATCAGATCATATCTTTCTTTATCATTGGGCTCCTTCTGCAAAATAACATCAGGCGTAAGTTGAAAAGTCATATTGCTGACCATGTTAATCCGGCTGTTTTTATCGATAGTGTACGTTCCTGGAGGCAGCGACACGGCCGTTATGCCCGCTTTGCCCGCCCATGCCAGCGCATCGTTAATCCCCTTTGTCGTCTGCGCCGGTTGCGTTCCGTCATTGCGAATTCCCCATCTTGCCAGATCAATGCGATGCACCGGCTGCACCGCACTCTTCCGAGCATCTTCCGCTTTGGCGGACACCAGCTGCTCATAAGGAACAACCGAGCATAATAACAACAGCAGCAGTGCCATCGCTCCGAGTTTGTACATAAAATCCTCCCTTTACATCATAATCAACCCCAAGATTACCATATTTTCCTGCAAAGAAATAGTTTCATCCAACCCGGATTCGTTCACGATATTCCATCGCTAAACTCCATCGCCGACCATACGGATAACCGCCCGATGATGCGAGAAGACAACAGAAACGTATTCCATTTACCATTAATAGCAACGAAAGTCTATATTCCTTCGCCGTAGAGCTCTCTATACTGGAGATAGGCAATGTATGGAAATCAGGACACAAGGGAGGACATCGAATGACACAGCGACAGCTGGAATGGGAAGCCGATCTCGTCATCATCGGCGGCGGGATGGGAGGATGCGCCGCGGCGCTGGCCGCCTGCCGCTTGGGCAAGACGGTGCTGCTGACGGAAGAGACCGCCCGCATCGGCGGCCAACTGACCAGCCAGCTCGTCCCGCCGGACGAGCATCCCTGGATTGAGCGATTCGGATCCACGGATACCTACCGTCAGTTCCGCCATGCGGTCAGACAGTACTACCGGGATCACTTGCCGCTGAACGCGAGAGCGCGTTCCGACGAACGGCTGAACCCCGGCAACGGCATCGTAAGCCGCCTCTGTCACGATCCGCGCGTCGGGCTGCATGTGCTAGAAGCGATGCTGTTCCCGTATGTGCACAGCGGGCATCTGGCCATTCGCACCGGCTGCCGCCCGATCGGCGCCGAGGTCGAGGGCGACCGCATTCGCGCAGTCACGGTGCGGGATGCTCAGGGCGATGACTATGTGTGCACGGGAGCCTATTTTCTCGACGCGACCGAGTGCGGAGATCTGCTTGCCCTGTCCGGGACCGAATACGTCACCGGCGCGGAGTCCCAGCGCGAGACCGGGGAGCCGCATGCCGTTCCCGGGCCGGCCGAGCCGCAAAATATGCAGGGCATTACGTACTGCTTCGCCGCCGAGTACGCCGAAGGCGAAGACCATACGATCGAGAAGCCCGAACGCTACGAATTCTGGCGCCGGTATCAGCCATCGTTCTGGCCCGATCGCCTGCTGAGCTGGACCGGCGTTCAACCGGCCACCTTGAAGCCGGTTCGATATTCGCTCTTTGGCGAGCCGGGAGCCTTCCCGCTGTTCCATTACCGCCAGATCACCGATCCGGCCCTGTACGATCCGGCGTCTGGCGCCGTTCCGAACCCCGTCACGATCATCAACTGGCCGGAGAACGACTATTGGCTCGGCTCCGTCATCGATGTTAGCGAGGCGGAACGAGAACGCCATCTGCGGGATGCGAAGCAGCTCAGCCTCTCGCTGCTGTACTGGCTTCAGACGGAAGCGCCGCGGAGCGACGGCGGCTGCGGTTATCCGGGCTTGCGGCTGCGGCATGATATCGCGGGAACGGCGGACGGCCTGGCGATGTATCCGTATATTCGGGAATCGCGGCGCATCCGGGCCGAGTTCACTGTCCTGGAGCAGCATGTCTCCACCGAATACCGCGCGGGCCGCCCGGCCGAACCGTTCGCGGACTCGGTCGGCGTCGGCTGCTACCGCATCGATCTTCATCCTTCGACAGGCGGGAACAATTATATCGACATATCGTCCTTGCCGTTCCAGATTCCGCTGGGCAGCCTCCTGCCTGTCCGGATGGACAATCTGCTGCCGGCGTGCAAGAACATCGGCACCACCCATATCACCAACGGCTGCTACCGCCTGCACCCAGTGGAGTGGAATATCGGGGAAGCGGCCGGCGCGCTGGCATCGTATGCCCTCGACCACGGGATTGCTCCGCGCGCGGTGCGAAGCGGCCCGGATCATCTGGCGGCGTTCCAGCGCCAGCTCCAGCAGCTCGGGGTGGAGCTGCAGTGGCCGTCCATCTATCCGGTGTAAGCGGTTCTATCTCTTCTCCTTTGCAGGTTTAGGGCCCGCAACGGCTGCCGCTCCAGCCGCGGCCTCCCCGTCCGCGCTTCCGCGGTCGGGGAGGCCGCTTGTTTGTCTGCACCTAACTGCCCTTTACGCTGCTCTCCCCTTCCATCAGGTTCTCTTCCCTTCCCGGCCGGTACGATCTCCCTCGTTCCCATGCCGCCGCTTTCTAAGCGAAAGTGACTGTCCATCAAAAAGCGCGTTAGAGGTGTCACAAAATCGGGACTTCCCTTGTCTTAAGGAGTGAACGAATAAAATTGAGGTGATTGGAATGGAAGTGCGGTTGAACTATCGCTCCGTCAATCCGGGAGCTTACCAGGCCATGCTTTTCTCCATGTCTATATGATGCTGAACCCGGATAAGCTGGACCATATCGCCGTTGAAGCAAGGAAGTGAATAGGACGCGCAACAAAGACCTGTCCAGGCCGGGGGAAGAGAATCATGATCAGAGTCGGAACGCCGCGGCGGGACGGGAGAAGGAGATTACGGGGCGGGAGCAGAAAGAGACCGCTGCCGGCAGGCGGCGCAGTCTCCTTCCTGTCATCTATGAACGAATCGATCAGCCCTTGGAAGCGTACCATTCGTTGGCGGCCTTCACCATCGCTTCGCCCCCCTGGGCACGCCATTCCGCGAGGAATTGATCATAATTGTCCAGCGGGTCCGCCCCGCTGATGAAGTTGATGAACGTGTCCTCCTGGAATTTGTTCAGCCGCTGCAGGTTTTTGGAGATGTCCGGAATCGGCGGCGCCGAGCTCATCGGATCGATAACGATCAAGCCCTCCGCATTTTTCTTGAAGGTGGCGAAATAGTTTTCCACAACCGGATTTTTCTTGAGGCGCGCCTGCCAATACGTCGGATAATTGGTCTCGTCCACGCCCGTCAGGAAGGCGCTTGCATTGCTGCGCTCGTCCGCGAACTTCGGCATAATCGGCGTGTACACCCCGTTCTCGAACGTATGGTGAACTCCTTCTTCCCCGATGGCAATGCCTTTGAAGATATCCTTATCGAACTTCAGATCGAGCCACTTGACGGCTTCTTCCTTATTCTTCGAAAACTTCGGCACCGCGATATAATAGTTGGTCGTATTGCCGGCCGATCCTACCCGCGCCACGCCCGCTTTGTCTTTCAGGACGGGCATGATCTCCAGCTTCGCCTCCGGGAAGTTTTTGGCCAGGGCGTTCACGAGATTCGGAGCGACCCACCATCCCGGGCTGTACATGGCCGCCTTCCCGCTCGCCATCTTCTCGATGGATTTGTCTGCCGTGTTGATGCCCCATTCCGAGTCGATCAGCCCCTCTTGGTACAGCTTGCTCATGAAGGCCAGGTACTCCTTCATCTCCGGCGCTTCGACGGAATGGATGATTTTGCCGTCCCGTTCCAACCAGGCTGTCGTCAAGCCGAATACGCTGGCGATGTCCGGATTCACGGGAGCTTTGCCGCCCGTCAGCGGGATCACATTCTTCTTCTCCTTGAATGCCTTCAGCACCGTGACGAGCTCGTCAAGATTGGTCGGCACCTTCAGATTCAGCTCATCGAGCCAATCCTTGCGCACGACGAGCGCATACGATGCCGCGCCATTGCCGCCGCCGGTCTCCGGGATGGCATACGTTTTGCCTTCATATTGCGCGCTGACCCACGAATCCGGCCCGATCACCTGCTTCATGTTCGTGCCGTACTTCTCGATCAGATCATCGAGCGGCTCCAGCGCTCCGGAAGACACGAGCTGGTAATATTGCGCGGGTGCCAGCTTCAAAATGTCGTACGACTCCTTGTTCGCCATAAGCAGGTTCAGCTTCTCGTCGGCGTTCTCCGCCGGCAGCATTTCGTATTTGACCGTATAGCCGGTCTTCTCCTTCAAATACTGGGCGACCGGGTCCCCGTTCGGCTCGAACCGATCGAAGGGCATCAGCTGGCGGAGCTGCTTGCCGTCCCCTTCCCCGCTTTCTGTCCCTTGGCCCGACTTGGCGCCGCTGCAGCCGATAAGCGACAATGCAGTGATGACCGCCACGGCCGAAATCCAAATCCGTTGACGCCGCATGAACATTCCCCCGTTCTTTTTTGTTCTTTTGCGCACGCATACGTGCCTAGACGTTCATTAACGCGGTTAACCTTTAACGGACCCAATTAACACCCCTTTCACGAAGTATTTCTGCAGAAATGGATAGACGAGCAGGATCGGCAAGGTCGCGACCAGAATCGAAGCGGCTTGAATCGCCTGCGGCGTCGAGTTCATGACAGCATCGATATTCGGCACATGTCCTCCATCCTGATAGGTGATGTTGGAGTGAATCAGCAGTTCCTTCAAGTAAAGCTGAAGCGGTTTCAAATCCGGAGAATTGATGTAAATCATGGAAGCGAAATAATCGTTCCAGAAGCCGACCGCATAAAAGAGCGCTATCGTGGCGAACACCGGCAAGGACAAAGGAACGGTAATGCGGAATAAGATCGTCAGATTCGATGCTCCGTCCATCTTGGCCGACTCTTCCAGTTCGTCGGGAAGCGATTCGAAGTAATTTTTAATGATTAACATGTTGAACACGCTGATCATGCTCGGCAGAAAAAGCACCCACAGCGTATCGATCAAGTTAAGCCGGTGCATAAGCAGATAGGTTGGAATAAGACCGCCGCTGAATAGCATCGTGAATACGTACATAAGAATGAAAATCTTCCGTCCGCGCAGCCGCGGCTTGGACAGAGGATAGGCGGCGATCGCTGTCATGACGAGCCCCAGAGCGGTTCCCGCCACCGTGATGATGACGGATACCATGAAGGCATTCATGAATTTGGAGTCGCTTAATACGTACGCATACGTGCCGAATTGAATATCGACCGGGAATAATGACACCCGTCCCGCCAGCACGGCCTCTTCGCCGCTCAGCGATTTGGCGAGCAGGTTGAGGAACGGGAACAGCGTCGTCCAGGACACGATGGCAAAAAAGAAATAGTTCAGCGCCTGAAAGATGCGCTCTCCCGCCGACATGCGTATCGCCGTCCGCACCCCTTTCGTCTTTCGTCCGGTTTTCATGCCAGGCCTCCTTTCTTCGTCAGTCGTCCCGCTGCGGCTGCCTTCCGCTCGGGCGCTCAGCCGTACCATCCGCCAGCGTGGCGCTCTACCAGATGCCGCGGTTCAGCAGGCGCCGGCTAAGAGAATTCCCGCCGACAATCAGAATGAAGCCGACAATGGAATCGAACAGTCCTACCGCGGCCGAGAAGCTGTAATTTTGTTCGCCGAGCCCGGTGCGGTACACATACGTCCCGATGACATCCGAGACATTATAGACGACCGGATTGTACATCACGAGAATCTGCTCGGTGCCGGCCTCCAGCATATGGCCGAGCCGCAGGATGAACATCAGCAAAATGACCGGGACCAGACCCGGCAGCGTTATATGCCAGATTTGGCGGAACTTGTTCGCCCCGTCGATTTTGGCTGCCTCGTACAACTGCGGATCGATGGAGCTCAGCGCCGCCAAATAGACGATCGTGCCCCAGCCCGCCTCCTTCCAGCCGGCCGTGCCGACGAGCAGCCAGCGAAAGACGCTGTTGTCGAGGAAAAATTTGATCGGCTCCCCGCCGAACCATTCAATCATCCGGTTGACAAGCCCTCCGTTGATGGACAGCAGATCCATGAACATCCCGCTGACGATAACCCAGGACAGGAAGTGAGGCATGTAAATAATCGTCTGCACCGGGCGTTTGAACCACATTTTCGTCAGCTCGTTCAGCAGGATGGCCAGCACGATCGGGAGCGGGAACAGAAGCACGATCTTCATCACCGAAATGATGAGCGTATTCCAGAACACCTGCGCAAACTTCGGCGACTGGAACAACCGCTCGAAATGCTGCAGCCCGACCCACGGACTGTCCGCGATGCCGCTAAAAATGTTGAAATCTTGAAAGGCAATGACGACGCCGTACATCGGGGTGTACTTGAACAAGAGCAAAAAAGCGATGCCCGGCAAAAGGGCGATATACAAGTCCCAGTCCTTGCGCACGTCGCTCCCCAGCTTGCGCCAGTAACGCTTCCTCTGCGGACGCGGAGCGGCGCCGATATCCGCGTTTCTTATCTCCATCCGGCTCCCTCCTTTCTTCCGGGCCCGTGCCCTATATCGACTGCGATGCATTCCTGTAATACTAGCGTAAGGGACGGCCGCCATCAGGAAAACGGGAAAGCCATGACTTCTTCTGGTAAATTGATGGCTATGCGCCGGGAGTGCCGCCTTGCCCGTTCCCCCGATGGCATTCTCCTCTATCCCCGCTTCCATTCACTCGGCGTGACTCCCCAATATTTGCGGAACACCTTCGTAAAATAACTGACATCGCGGAAGCCGGCAGCTTGAGCGGCATCATACACCCGCTTCCCTTGAAAGAGCGCCTCCTTGGCCCGCTCCATGCGGCGCTCCAGCACATAGGCGGAGAACGGCTGCTCCATCTCCTGCTTGAACAGCCTGCTCAAGTAAGAGGCGTTAATGAACAGCCGATCCGCCACCCCTTGCAGCGACAGCTCGCCGTGAAGCTCCCGCTCGATCAACTCCTTCACTTCCGCCACGAGCCGATTGCCGCCGCTCCGCCTGACCAGGCAGGATTGCGCGCCGATGCGCCGAATCGCACGCCGCATCCAGCCGCTCCATTCCTGCTTCGTACGAAGCTCCGATGCATGGTGGAACCATGCTGCGTCCTCCTGCATCACCTCATGGAGCGACCACCCCTGCTTGTGCATCCACGTAACGATCCACGACTGCAGCAGCAACATCTGCTCCTTGAGCGCCTCGGCCTGCTCGATGGCGCACACCTCGCCGATCCAGGCCCCCGCTGCCGCTGACGCCTGCTGCTCGTCGCCGATGCTCCATGCGATATCCAATTCGCGCATCCAGCGTTCGCCCTGGACTGCTGCCGCATCCGGCGGCGGAGTGAACCCGCCTTCGCGATACGGGATGACGAGGTCGCCCCCGTGCACGAGCCGTTGGCCCAGCGCGAACATCGCCTCCTTGTATAAGCGGGGCGCATCCTTCAACCCTCCATGCGCAGAGCTGATGCCAGCGCTGGCCGTCAGCTTGAGCGATGTCTTGATATGCTCCAGCATCGCGCCCGCTATGGCATGGATAGCGATGACCGCGTCCCCGTCCGCCGTGACGCCATCGCCGGGAGCATGCCGGAACAGAATGGCGATCGGCTTATCGACATCACGGCAGATCAAGGCCGAGCGGGCTCCCATCGAGCGGAGCGTCTCTTCGGCCACCTGGCCGACAGCAAAGTGAATCAACGCGGTATCCTCTCCGAATGCCCGCACCCGCTCAGGGGGCACGGGATCGGGCTCCATCACCATCACGGCATAGCGCTCGTCCGCAGAGAGCACGATGCCCAGCTCCGCCATCCGCAGGCGGAAGGCTTCGGCAGGCAGGCCGCCCTCCAGGCCCAGGCGCAGCGTGCGCTGCTGCAGCGCCGGCAGATGGGCCTGCCATTGCTGGCGCAGCGAGGCATAGTCATGCTTGCGCTGAATCTCCCGGCGGCGTTCCGCGACCGCTTCCGCGACCGCCCGCACAATCGCATCCTGGCCCGCCGGCTTGAGCAAATATTGCTTGACGCCCAGGGCAAGCGCTTCCTGCGCGTACGGAAAGTGATCATGGCCGCTCAAAATAATGGCCTTCACCTCGGCATTCCAGGCCATTGCCTGCCGCGCCAGATCAAGGCCGTTCCCGTCCGGCAGCTGAATATCGACCAGCAAAATGTCCGGACGCTTCACCTGCAGCCACCGCTTCCCTTCTTCCGCCGTCGCGGCCGCCGTCACGCCGGTTATGCCGGCCTGCTCCCATGGCATCAACTCCGTCAAGCTGTGGCGAAGCCGCGGTTCATCCTCGATGATTAACAAATTCATGCTGCTCCCTCCTGTCTTTCCCTCAAAATCCAAATCGCGAACGCTTATCCCCGCCGCTCAGGTGAAATGCGATTGCATTCTTCAGAACACCTTGCCGGCGATGCCGGGATCTTCCAGAACCCCGGGTCCAACAACCAGGCAGCAAGTCTTATCCCGTGCGCAGCTCCGTCTCGTCCGGCGCTCCCAGCGGCAGGACGAGCGTGACTGCCGTCCCCTCTCCAGGAGCGCTGTCTATCCGAATCTCGGCTTGCGGGCCGTAATTGAGGCGCATGCGCGCCGCGACGTTCCTTAGCCCATACCCTGCGCCCGCGTGCCCATCCGGCTGCGCCTGATGCCGATCGGGCTGCCGCAGCACCTCCGACAGCTCCCGCTGCAGCCGTTCCCGCGCCGCGGCCGTCATCCCCGCGCCCGAGTCGGTTACCGCAATGACCAGCGCCGGCCGCGAACCGGTATCCTCCAGCCGCGCCGCAATGCGCAGCACCGCCTCCCGCCCCGATTTCTCCACGCCGTGAATAATCGCATTCTCGACGACTGGCTGCACGAGCAGCTTGACGACGGGCAGCGCCTCCGTCCGCGGATCGATGTCGTACTCGACCCGAAATTGATCCATGAACCGCAGCTGCTGAATGCGGATATACACATGCAGATGCTCCAGGCTCTCCTTGACGGTGAGCACATCCTTGCCCTTACTGAGACTGAGCCGGAAAAAGCGGGACAGATTCAGCACCATCTCCGCGATATCCTCCGCCTCCGATTGCTGCGCCATCCAATAGATAGAATCCAATGTGTTGTACAGGAAATGGGGATGAATCTGCGACTGGAGCAGCTTCAATTCGGTATTGGCCAGTCTCAGGCTCTGCTCATAATGGTCCCGAATGAGATGCTGCTGCTTCGAGGCCATCTGATTGAACAGATCCGTCACAACGCCGAACTCGTCCCGCCGATCCGATTCGAGCCGCACGTCCAGATTGCCGCCGGTTATCGCCCGCATGCCGCGGGCAAGCTTCCGCAGCGGCGCGGCGATTCCGGTATAAATGCTGAAAGCCATAAGAACCGCAAGCACGATGCTGAGCGCGATGATGAACACGGCATAATGCTCCAGCCGGTAAGATTGCGCGAAGATTTCGCTTTTGGGCTGGGCCAGCGTCAGAATCCAGCCGTAATAGGGCGATACCGCGCGGATCAGCACTTGATCGCGCGCCTCGGCATGCGTGGCGTAGCTGTCAACCGATTCAGGCTGCCGGCTTGTCCCCGCAACCCATTTTCCATCGGCCGTATACAGATGCAGCTCGGACCGGGGCGAGGGGAGTAGAGAGCGGATATATTGCTGCAAGCGCGCCGTATTCAGGCTAATAATGAGCGCATGCCGCTCCCGGTCCGGATTATAAATATCCATCGATCGCACCACGGCCAGACTGTCGACGCCGAAGACTTGACCGAACGGCTTCCCTCCGCCGATGCGTTCGTCCGGCTGCATGAATACAATGCCCGTCCCCATTCCGTTCAGCGTCTGCCGCAGCCAGATGCGCTCATTCGCCCGATCGACAGGGAGAACGCCATGCGCCGTAGAGATGACGGCATTGGAATGGTCATGGTAGACGGCAATCTGGGAGAACATCGGATGAATGGACAGGAAATCGGAGAACTGGCGCTTCATGCGGGCGAAGGCCATCACCTCCCGCGGTCCCAGCACGCGATCGGCATGATTCAGCGCCGCGACGATCTCCGGATCGGTCGACAGCATGGCCGACACTTCCTCCACGTTTTGCAGCACGAGCTCGATATTGTCCATCAGCGCGTGCATGGCGCTCTCCGTCCGCGCCGTCGTCTCGGACAGCAGCAATTGCTGCGAGCGTTCATTCGAGAACCACCCGGTAAGCGTGAGCGGAACGAGAATGAGCACAAAATAAACGGTCAAGCGCCACTGAATGCGTTGGCGGAACCGACTAGAAAGCTCCCGGAGCATGAGTGCCACTCCCTTCCCGCAAAGGACCGGGCACATCGCCCACCGCTTCGCGGGCCGCCTGATTCCGGCTGAACTGGTACCACGCATTCGCCTCGCGCGTCATCTCTTCCCCGCCTTCGGCCAGCCACTCGGCCGCATACGCATCGAAATCGTCCAGCGGCCGCTCGCCAAGCACAATCTCGAGCAGCCGATCATTCTTCTTCGCCAGAAGCGGGGCATAGCGAGTCATCGCCGGAGTCGGAAGCGACCGAAACGCGTTCGGCATCACATGAGGGGCTATATGCCGAAGGTTATCGTACAAGCGATAATGCATGCCCAGCGAATCCAGCCGGCTTCGGATGTATCCGCTCTCGGGAATATCGGCCAGATTGGCGTACAGCCCCCGGTATTGATCCCGGTTATGCAGGCCCATATCCGTCACCCGCCTGCCATTCTTCCATGCCCACACTTCTCCTTCGAAGCCGAACTTCAGCGTGTCCCTCCCCTCGCCGGCGATGAAATTCAACAGCTGCAGCACCTCCACCGCGTGCGGACTCGCGGCCGGGATCACTTGGTAGGAACGCACCGTCGGCAGCCCATACGTACCGGCCCCGCCGGGTCCCTGCGGATACGGGAGCGCGATCCATTCCGCTCGCGGATCGCGCGCCTCGCTTTTCTCCAGCACGCCGCGAGTGTCATACCATGTCCCGGTGAATAACCCAATCCGTCCGTCTGCCACCTGCCGTTCCAGCCCGCGCTGCGTCTGAATCGGGAACAGCGGATCGACGATCCCCTCCGCCACCAGTCCGCGCATAAAGGCAAGGGCGTCTTTCATCTCCGGCAAAATATTGGAGTAGACCAGCTTGCCGTCACGTTCTACCCATTGATTCAGCTGCACGCCGAAGGCGCCGAACCACGGGGAGGATCGCCCGAAATCCTCAATAAAGCTGGTGCCGTATATATTGCGAATCCCGTTGCCCTCCGGATCGAATGCGGCAAAAGCCCGCATCACGGCGACTATCTCGTCAAGCGTCTTGGGCGGCGCGAGGCCAAGACGGTCCAGCCAATCTTTGCGGATGTACATCATCTCCAATCCTTTCGCTTCATTCAGACTCGGAATGGCATACACTTGCCCGTTGAAGGATACCTGCTCCCACACTTCGGCGGGAATTCGCTTTTTCAGCTGCGGAGCATAGCGTTCAATCAAATGATCGAGCGGAGCCAGCATCTGCTTGCGCGCATAATGCGAGACCCAATTCGGATCGGAAATGCTGATTAGATCGGGCGTGTGGCTCGACATCATCATCGCGCCGACCCGATCCTCGTAGCGATGCCACGGAGGGATAACGACCTCCACCTGGAGCCCCGTCTCGTCCTCGATATACGACAAATACGGGTTATCATTCTCTGTCCACGGCTCGGGGAACTTGATCCCGAGACTGTTCATCACGATGGTGATCGAGGGCCCTGTTCGATCCTGCCCGGGCTTCATCCACTCCACGTGGGAAGGATGGCAGCCGGCGAGCGACAGCGCCACCGAACAGCATATCCCGGCTGCCAAGATGAGCTTCCATCTCGCGCACATCGGCACCACCACCACCATTGTAAGCGCATTCAACACTTTTGCCATCGTGGTTCCCTTATACTCTTGCACTCCTCTCTCTCCTTTCTTATTGCTTAGATTCCCGGCCTCAATGCCGAAATATATACAAAAAGGGCCTATCAGTATGTATTTTCTGATAGACCCTTGTCCAAAGCTTATTCTACTCTTCTTCCGCCAACCGTTTCAAGCAGCAGGCTTGCTTGGTGGAAATGATACATCCTCTGCGATCCCGCTATTTGCAACTTTACATTTGTCAAGAATGTAAAGTTAAATTATACTAATACTATACACTTTACAGTACGAAACTAGGAGCAACCAACACGAAGCGGAGCGATGAACCCATGTCACATAAAACGAAAGTTACTCAGCAGCATATCGCCGACGCCCTGGGCCTGTCCCGGAATACCGTATCCAAGGCGCTGAACAACGATCCCGGTCTGCGCGAAGACACGAAGCGGCGCGTCCTGCAAAAGGCGGTCGAGCTCGGTTATATGAAGATTCATCATGAGTTGGCCTCCTCCGAGGCTTACGCCGCGGAGAATCGGCTTGTCGCGCTGCTGACCCATTCGGACTATATGGGCAATCCTTACTGGATGTCCTTCCTGAAGGGACTGAACGCGACGCTGAAGGAAGCAGGCTGCACGTTGACGATGACCATCGTCGATATGGAGGAAGAACGCCAGCTTCTCCTTCCGGGACTCTTCCACCAGCAGAAGCCGGCGGGAGTCATCACGATCGGGCCGTTCCTTCCCGAATACTACGAAATGATCGCATCTACCGGAACGGCATCCCTGTTCATCGATACCCATGCCGACTATAAGCCCGGCGACTTGAAATGCGATATTTTGCTGGCCGACAATAAGCATAGCGTGCATAAGCTGACGAGCAAGCTTATCGAGAAGGGCCACCGGAATATCGGCTTCGTGGGAGATATCGGCTCGTGCCTAAGCTACCGCGAGCGCT
This sequence comes from Paenibacillus dendritiformis, assembly GCF_021654795.1. Classification (NCBI taxonomy): domain Bacteria; kingdom Bacillati; phylum Bacillota; class Bacilli; order Caryophanales; family Paenibacillaceae; genus Paenibacillus; species Paenibacillus dendritiformis. The sequence continues at coordinate 163,193 of NZ_AP025344.1, read as the reverse complement.
GGGAAGGCTTCCAGCTCGCGTTGCGAGAGCACGGGATGGAAGCGGATGAGGAATGCTGCATCATCAACCGCATGCAGCGCCATTATTACACCGAGGAGGAGCTGCGGGAAGCCTTCCGCGCCATGAAGCGGAAGCCGACGGCCTTCGTCTGCGTGAACGACGCTATCGCGCTGGAGATAATGACGGTCATACGCCAATCGGGGCTCAGCATCCCGGGTGATATCGCGTTGACCGGCTTCGACAATATCGCGGAATCGATCCTGGTGCAGCCGTCCCTGACGACCGTGCATGTCCCCAAGGAGGAAATGGGCATGCGGGCCGGCGACCAGATCGTATGGAGAATGGATCATCCGAAGCGGCCGCACGAGATGATTCGGCTCGACGTCGAGTTGATATGGCGGGAGTCGTAGGCTCCCCCTCTCCGAATATCAGTGCCGGCCTCCTCTCTCTCCGCATGCTTTGAAATGTAAACTTACATTCAATTCAAAATGTAAGTTAAATCAGATGGTTTTGTAGGATTTTTGATACAAAATGCACATTATCAACTTGACATTATGCCAAGTCTGGATTACTCTGAATGTAGGAAAAGGTTGTTTGCCCTGTGCCGTTTTCCGGCGCGGCGGCATACGCCGGCAGCAGGTGGTGACCGCCCAGGTCTATGATGGGTCCTTCCTGCCCAGACTGTAAGGGAGGGGCTGGAGAGCTTCGCCGGCCTGAAGGTGCATGTCTATCCACGCTGTACCATATTTCATCATGACATTATTTGCAAAGTGAGGAGTCACATCATGAGCCAATTGAAGATTCTCGGTCCGGATATCCCGAACATGCCGTGGGAAGAGCGGCCAGCAGGCCATAAAGAGGTGTTGTGGCGCTACAGCAACAACCCGGTCATCCCGCGTGATTTGCTGCCTAATTCCAACAGTATTTTCAACAGCGCCGTCGTTCCTTTCGAGGGCGGATTCGCAGGCGTCTTCCGCTGCGATGACAAATGCCGTTACATGCGGCTTCATGCCGGCTTCAGCAAAGACGGCCTGAACTGGGACATCAACCCGGAACCAATCAAGTTCCAATGTGACGATCCGGAGATCGGCAACTTCATCGAAGGTTACGATCCGCGCGTGTGCTGGATCGAAGACCGCTTCTATGTCACCTGGTGCAACATTTACCACGGGCCGACCATCGGAGTCGCTTACACATATGATTTCAAGACATTCCATCAGCTTGAAAATGCATTCTTGCCATACAACCGCAACGGGGTCATGTTCCCGCGCAAAATTAACGGCAAATACGCCATGCTGAGCCGTCCATCCGATACGGGCCATACTCCATTCGGCGATATCTTCTACAGCGAAAGCCCGGATATGGAGCATTGGGGACATCACCGCCATGTCATGGCGCCAATGGGCGGATGGCAGAGCAAGAAGATTGGCGCTGGCCCAATCCCAATCGAGACAAGCGAAGGCTGGCTGATGATTTATCACGGCGTGCTCAACTCATGCAACGGCTTTGTGTACGCATTTGGCGCCGCGCTGCTTGATTTGGAGCAACCATGGAAAGTCCTGTACCGCAGCGAGCCATACCTGCTGCAGCCGTCCACCCTGTACGAATGCGTCGGCGACGTTCCGAACGTTGCATTCCCATGCGCTTCGCTCGTGGATGCCGCTACCGGCCGCATTGCGATTTACTATGGCGCAGCCGATACAGTAACAGCAATAGCCTTCGGCTACGTAGACGAAATCATCGACTTCGTAAAAAACAACTCCCGCGTGGAGTAATCACGAAGCCATAACCAACTGCAACCGCAAAGATGCAATTGAACCTATGGTTCTGCCGCTTTCTTTGTAACCCCTATAAGACGCCCCCTGCGCGACGGTAACCGTCATGCAGGGGGCGTCTATTATTTCCTCAATTCAGTTGACCGAATCCGAAATCCAGCAGCTTGTGCGAATCCTTCCATACCTTATCGGTTGTGGAATGGAGCACGACGGCGATCAGATGGCGGCCATCCCGTACCGCCGACGACACGAGACAGTACCCCGCCTCATCCGTGAAGCCGGTTTTTATCCCCGTCGCTCCTTCATAATAATACTCGCTTCCTTTTTGAAGCAATTGATTCCGGTTGACCAATCCCGACACTTCGCCCTGCGCTCCTGCCAAGGCAGGGGTGACCTCCGCATACGTCGTGCGGACAATCGCGGCGAACTGCTTGTTCTTCATCGCCTCTTGGGCGATAAGCGCCAAATCATACGCCGAGCTATAATGATCGGGATCGTTCAGACCGTGCGGGTTGCTGAAATGAGTATTCCGCAGCCCCAGTTCACCGGCCCGTTCATTCATCAAGCCGACGAACACTTCCATCGCTTCATCGACGCTCATCTCCGGATCGCCGCTTGCCTCGCGTCCGATCTGAACCGCGATTGTTCGGGCCGCATCATTGCCGGAGGGAAGCATCAGCGCTTCAATCAACTGATACCAGGTAATCTGCTGACCGGGCTGCAATCCGGCCGTGCTCTCCCCCGGCTCCTTCAGGAGGACCTCCCTGCCCACTTCCACCGTCTCATTGCCCTGCTTTCGTTCCAAACCAAGCAGCGCCGTCATCATTTTCGTCGTGCTGGCAGGCGCCTTCCGTTCCTGATCATTTTTGAAAAAGAGCACCTTCCCCGTATCCTGATCAATCACGATCGCCGCCTCAGCTCCCAAATCATAATTCGCGAACAACCGGTACTCCGTTTCCGGACGCAATTCAGCCAGAGCGCTTTTCAAAAATTGCTTCACCCCCAAAGCCGCCGGCTGCGCCCAAAACCACACCCCTACAGCCATAACCGCTCCCAACAGCATCAACCGCTTCTTCTCAACTGCTTTCATGATTTATCTCACCTTCGCTCATTATCGTTCTTCGAATGATCCTCATTCTATAGAACGCCGCTTAACATAGTTGTAAGCAATAATGAACAAAACATAAGAAACTATGAAGAAAACATGAAGCCCTCCCCTCCGCGCCCTCAAAAGGGAGACATTTTCATGCAGACTCGGCCAGGATTACTTTTCTCGAAACTCCCAACCACTCAGGTTGCCCTCGCACGCCCAGTCGGTCAGGGGGCCGTTGCGGACCCTTATGGCCAATATCCCAGCCGCTCAGGGGCCATTGCAACTCCTTACGGTGAATATCCCAGCCGCTCAGGGGGCTAGTTGCAGCTCCTTATAGCGAATATCCCAGCCGCTCAGGGGGCCGTTGCGGACCTTATGGCGAATATCCCACCCGTTCAGGGGCCATTGCAACTCCTTACGGTGAATATCCCAGCCAGTCAGGGGGCTAGTTGCAGCTCCTTATAGCGAATATCCCAGTCGGTCAGGGATCCAGTTGCAGCTTCCTTATGGCCAATATCCTACCCGTTCAGGGCGCCGTTGCAGCTCCTTATGCTTAGTGTCCCAACCATTCAGGGTCATTTCCCCTTTTTGATGAACCTCCCAACTTCTCAGGCAAGGATGGTTAAACCAATGGTTTGCAAAAACAGGTCCCCGTTGTAGTTTTCTTCCGTTATGCCAAGAATCCCCTTGACATGGAAACATATGTTTGGTAGAGTCTAATTAGGAACATATGTTTGTTTTTTAGAATGTAAGTTTAGGAGGGAAAGGGATGAAAGCCTGGAGAAACGTGGGTTCGTTGGAGGAGTTGTTGGATCGGTTCCCTACCGATCATTCATGTATTCCTGCACTGTTCGAGCTGAAATGGCCTCATGGCTATCGCTGCCCGAACTGCCGGCATACCCGAGCCTATGTCATCCGGACGCGCCGCCTCCCATTGTACGAATGCAGCGCTTGCCAGCACCAGACTTCCCTGACTGCGGGCACGATTCTGGAAAGCAGCAGAACCTCTCTGCGGAAGTGGATCGTTGCGATATGGCTCGTCTCACGTCGAGATGCAGGAATCAACGCGGTCAGACTAAGCTCTCTTATTGAAGTTACCTACAAAACGGCATGGGCGATGCTCCATAAGATTCGAACTGCGATTAGCTGTGCTGATGAACAAGAACAGCTCGAATATAACGTTCATGGCTTTATCGCCTATTACGGAAGCAGCCGCCATTATTCCTGTTTCGAACTGACGGCACAGGAATATCCCCTGATCGTGGCAGCCGCCCTGGACTCCGATGATAAGGAGCAGAAATATAAAATGAAGATGGTCAACCGGCAGCACATGTCCGGCAAGCTATTGCTTCCTACAGGGTGCGATGAATTTACTGAACAACACGTATGTCCCCTGGCCGCCGCAGTTTCTATTATCCGTCAGCGGTTTCGGGTCAAGCACAATAGCCCCCTTTATACGGTATTCCGGCGAGCAAAACGTTGGCTGTGCGATACGTTCCGCGGGATAAGCGGGAAGTACCTGCAGCGCTACTTGGATGAATTTTGTTACCGGGAAAATGCAGCCGCCCGCCACGCAACCGGATGGGGCACTTTAGGCGAGATATGCTTTGCCAGGAACGGGGCGAGGGAACGTTATCTGAATCGGACGACCACATTACGGGGCCAATCTCATTATATGGCCGCTGCATAATTGATTCTCAAGGAAAGGGAAATCATGCTTCCAATTTTTCATAAAAGTTATTGGCTCTCCAGATCCGAAACGCAGTTGAAATCGGTATTTAGCATGGAAAATAATTCATGGGATGTAGTATCGTGATATATTTCGTTTTGCGGCTTTTGAGATGTTACTGGATTCTCCATTCTTCCTAAGGAGGCTGCGGTCCTGTTCACGTCTGGCACAGTGCCCGTTCCTTGCTATTTTGAATCACCAAAATTAAATGGCCTATTTTTTCCTGTCGTTCACACATACATACTCGCACATACTTTATCGATACTCGTTTTGCTTTTTCTAGGTAAGCTTTCCTTTCCCAAGCGACTTTTTCTTGACCGAGCTTTTTCTTGAACGACTTTTCCTGAGCGACGGGGATACCGATCAAAAGAAACGGAACACCGATCATCGATCAAAAGAAACCAATCATCGCTCAAAAAAAACGGATCACCGTTCATCGATCAAAAGAAACGGATCACCGATCAAAAGAGCATAGAAGCGATTCGTAGAAGCCATGAAGCTAAGGCACAATCAATGCCTCTCCATCTACACAAGTACGAACGCCCCCAAATCAATCAAAACAAAAAAGCAGCGCCCGCCGGCACTGCTGTGACCACACCTCGATCATCTTAGTCAGGTACATTAATTGCTCCTCCTTGCCCGGACAAGCCGTCTGCTTGGCTCTTATAAGCAGGAGCAGGCGGAGCGATTCGCGGAAGCTCGATAATGAACAGCGTTGCCTGAGGCGAGCTCTCGGCGCGGATAGTTCCGCCGTGAAGCTCGATAATCGTCTTGGCAATCGCTAGGCCGAGTCCGGAGCCGCCGGTTTTCTCGGATCGTGATTTTTCGACCCGATAGAAGCGCTCGAAGATATGCGGCAAATCTTGGCTCGGGATAGGGTCACCCGCATTTTTGACGGTAATCTCCACCTTGTCTTCATCTTGGCGAAGATGAAGCTCCACGACGCTGCCGCTGTATGCATAGTGCATCGCATTGGACAACAGGTTGTCGAACACGCGCACCAGCTTGTCGGGATCGGCGTTAACCCAGCATTTGTCCGTATTGCTGCTCATTTGAAGGGTCAGTCCGGCCTGCTCCATCGGGTAGCGGTAGTGAACGCACAACTGGCCAGCCATCTCAGACACGTTCATCGGCTTGGTCCGTAAAGTCATCCCGCCATTCATCCGCGTATATTCGAACAGATCGTTAATCATGACATTCAGCCTCTCGGCCTTCTCATAGGCAATATGAATATAATGCCGAAGCTCCACTTCATCGCGGTAACGGTCCTGCTCGACGAGCCCCAAATAACCGAGAATTGATGTAAGCGGCGTCCGCAAATCATGGGATACGCTCGTAATCAGCTCATTCTTCGTCCGTTCCGCCAGCCGTTCTTCCTCAATAGAGTTCTTCAATTGGTAGACCATGATATCAATGTTTTTGGCCAGACGCCCAATCTCGTCATCGGTCGTAATATTGCACCTCTGATCGAAATCCCCATCCGCAATATGCTGCACCGTCTCTGTAATCCGCTCGAGACTGCCGATCAGCTGGCGATTCAGAAGCACATAAAAGAGGATAAAGAGGATGATGCCCGCAATCACCATCGTCGGCACGACGCCCACCTCAAACGCCAAGAAATTGATGATGCGGTATGTGACAGGCTCCTTCAGCTCCCGTATCACGCCGGCGGCGAACATGAGCAATACAAGGCTCATAAAGGTAAGAAGCAGGGTCAGCGCAAACCTGAAGAGGAGCTTCCAACGGATGCTTTTAGCCCAATGCTTGTTCAATCTTATACCCTACTCCCCATACGGTCTGTATATATTTCTCGCCGTGGGCCTCCAGCTTGTCCCGCAGCTTGCTGATATGCACCGCTACTGTATTGTGGGAGCCGTTGAAGCTCTCCTGCCATACCCGTTCGTACAGTTCTTCCGCGCTGTATACTCTTCCTGGATTGCTTGCCATTACATAGAGGATCTCGAATTCCATCGAGGTTAAATGGATGGGCTGCCCGTTCACCCGGACGGAATGCGTCGCCTTGTTAATCTCAAGATCCTGGATGCGAATGACCCCGGCAGGCTCGGAGCCTGCCTGGATATGAGCGTTCAACTGATAAGTGCGGCGAAGAAGCGATTTGACGCGGGCCACCAGCTCCAACGGATTGAACGGCTTCACCATATAATCGTCCGCGCCGGTCATCAGCCCCATAATTTTGTCCATATCCTCCGCCTTGGCGCTCAGCATAAGGACCGGTATCGCCTGCTTTTCCCGAATCTTCAGGCAGACGGACATCCCGTCCAGCTTCGGCATCATGATATCCAAAATAACCAGATCCACCGGATCCCGCTCCAGCACCGACAAAGCCTCAACCCCGTCATGGGCCTTGAACAATTGGTAGCCTTCGTTCCGTAAATATATTTCGATTAAATCGGCAATTTCTTTATCGTCATCCACAATTAAAATGCGGGTCACGTTCGAACCTCCTCGCTATATTCGTGAACCTTTCGGCTTTAGCATAACAACATCAGAGGGCTGAATTCAAGCGTACCCGTGATTTGCCACAGCCCAATTGTATCTGTTCTTCGCTCCTTGGGAGCTTCGCTGCAGCGGATCAGTGATCCGGTACGCCCGTGAGACCGGCATCGTCAAGACGGAGCAATGGAGAGCCGCGTGGGCCTTGCACAAAAAAATCCCGTGTCACGCAAAGGGCGACACAGGATGGCGCTTCCAGACTCTTGTTTATGTCTTATTTTGCCGGAGCGCCTACCGCTTCCAGCCAAGCCTTCGCGATCAGCGCGTGGCCAGCCGGCGTCGGATGAACGCCGTCCGGAGCCCAGAATTGCGCTTCGCGACGGGCGGCCGCCTGCGCGAACAGACCGTCCAACGGCACATAGTAAGCGCCGTATTCCCGAGCAAGCCCGCGCACGATATGAATTTTCGGATCCAGATCCTCCCGCCATTGCGTCCGATCGGCCGCCACCGGCAGCACGAACGGCTCGACGAGCACGAGCTGCGCTTCCAACTCCTTCAAGGTTCGTTCAATAATATCGCGATACCCCGTCTCGAATTGCTCGGCTGTCGTCTCCTCCTGACGGGTATAGCGCCTCCAGCAATCGTTAATTCCGATGTAAATGCTGACCCATGTCGGCTTCAGCTTCAGGCAGTCTTCCTCCCAGCGCGCCTGCAGATCGCGGACCCGATCCCCGCTGATTCCCCGGTTCAGGAAAGAGACATCGAGCTGCGGGTACATGCTCTGGAACAGACCGGCCGCCATGAAGGCATAGCCTGTGCCCAGATGGGAGGACAATTCCCGCTGACGGCCCGCATCCGTGATGCTGTCGCCTTGAAAAAGAACCACATCTCCATCTTGAATCGTTCGCTTCGGTACTGAGCTACTCATCGAATCCCTCCATCGATTGGAATGACCATGTTCCACCGATGATGCGCATGATGGAACCCGCCCGTTCCGTCCTTGGCAATCATCATATACCCTACCTCCCCGTCTGTCCATACAAAAGGATCCACGAAATGTACGAATTCGGGAAAAATCGGTGCCTCCGAACGGCAAGCGGGAGCGGCCTTCCATGCGGAAGAGGGCGAGGACGAGCGCCATTCTGCTCGGGTGTATATAAGCCGTATCCTTCCTGCTCCTCTCAATAGCTTGGATGGCATCGAATCCGGCGCATTCTGCATACTATATTTTCAAGCCTAATTGCTGCGTCAGAGTAAAGCAATGGAGTTCTTGAGGTGCATTCATATGACAGGCTTACACAAAGGGGTGATAATGCGAATTTAACGCCTATAGAAGGAAAGAATGAATAATTCAGACACGGAATAACAAAAAATAATCACCACAATAAAAAAAATCATTTCCATTATAATAGGGCACATTTTAGGATAGAAGAACAGCACTCCGCATTCCGTTATGCCGGTTCGCCGGGTGAAGAGAGGTCCCTCGTTCATTTTCCATAAAACACGAACGTCCTCCTGACAAAGACAAAGCTCAAAAAACGAAAACACGTGCTGTCATTAGGATTAGGCCACGTCAGCTTTCCCTTCCTTACTTCTTCCATCGCCCAAATGTCCACATCTCGAAGACGAAAAAAGTGCGTATAATTGACAAATATTTTCTATAAAAAGGTTTTATAGCCATAAAAGAATAAATTAATGTAATGAAAATTTACACTAAGCGTCATATAATCTTTAACTATTTTATGAATTTCACAACGTTTGCTATTTCAAAATCCGCACATTCTCAGTATAATGTTTGAAAAGTGTTCCTATAACGCTTGAAAGGATGGGTGATGAGCCTTGGAAATGTTACAACGTGAACAAGCAGAAGTGCTAAACCCGTACGAAATCGTACAAAAGCAAATCGATGCGGCTGCGGCAAAATTACAGTTACCCGAGCATGTTACTGAACTATTGAAAAAACCGAAACGGGTATTATCGGTAAGCTTCCCTGTACGGATGGACGACGGTACGGTACGGATTTTTGACGGATATCGTTCCCAGCACAACGATGCTATCGGACCAACAAAAGGCGGCATCCGATTCCATCCGGACGTGACGCTGGACGAAGTCAAAGCATTATCGATGTGGATGACGTTCAAATGCGGCGTCGTTGGCCTGCCTTACGGCGGGGGCAAGGGCGGCGTCATTTGCGACCCTCGCCAAATGAGCAAAGGGGAAATTGAACGGGTCAGCCGCGCTTTCATGGAAGCCATCTCGGATATTGTAGGACCTGAACGGGACATTCCGGCTCCAGACGTATACACCACACCGCAGATTATGGGCTGGATGATGGATACCTACAGCAAGCTGCGCGGACATTATACGCCGGGCGTCATTACAGGCAAACCGATTATTATCGGAGGCTCCCAAGGACGAAATGCAGCGACGGCCCAAGGCTGTGTATATACGATTCAATCGGCGCTTCAGGACATCGGCCGTCCGATGGAGAAGGCGACGGTAGCCATTCAAGGCTTCGGCAACGCCGGTCGCATTGCGGCTCGCCTGCTGACCGACCTCGGCGCGACTATCGTAGCCGTAAGCGATTCCCGCGGAGGAATCTACGATCCGAACGGACTCGATCTCGACCGCGTCGAGCAGCTGAAGGACGAAGCGACGATTCTGGAATATGGTCAAGATTTCCACGTTTCGAACGAGAAACTGCTTGAACTGGACGTTGACATCCTCATTCCGGCAGCATTGGAAAATGTCATCACGAAGGAAAATGCCCCTCGTATCAAAGCCCGCATCGTGGCGGAAGCAGCGAACGGCCCGACGACACCGGAGGCGGACGCCATCCTGAATCAAAAAGGCTGCATCGTCATTCCTGATATTTTGGCAAATGCCGGCGGCGTAACCGTATCCTACTTCGAATGGGTACAGAACTTGATGAACTACTACTGGAGCGAAGAGGAGGTCCTCGACAAGCTGCAGACGAATATGGTCAAGTCGTACGAAGCGGTACGCGACATGGCCAATGAATACAATACGGACCTGCGTACGGCCGCATACATGATCTCGCTTCAACGCGTTACTGAAGCTATGCGCGCTCGCGGCTGGGTGTAATATATTGAACCGGCGCACGAAAGAGCTATCTTGCTGCAGAAATCGATCTGCCGCAGGGTAGCTTTTTTGCTGCCTCGCACTACTTTTCGGAGGCCGGAACGTCCATCCCGCTTGCCGGGGCTTGCATCTCCAATTTTCGGGTTTTCGGGCACATTTGGCACGCGGGAGCTATTTTCCTATAATAGGTTATACCGCATGAAGGATGACGCGCTTCAGGCTGCGTCGAATTGTGGTACATTCTCATCAAAAGGAAACGTATTCAACATGAACACCATGAAACTACGGACGCGGCGTCCGTTTCAAATGATTCGCGGGGTGCTTCAGGTCTGGAAATACGCCTATCGGCCCTTTCTTCTTTTTGAGCTGTTCTACAAACTGATGACAATCGGGTTGTTCATCCCGTTCCTGTCGATCGTGTTCAACAAAATATTGGAGATCGGCGGCTTCGGCGCCGCCGCTAATCACGATCTGCTGCGCTTCGTTCTGAGCCGGTACGGTATGCTCAGTCTCGTCCTGCTCGCTCCGGTGGCCATGATGCTGATTTATACCGAATTCGCCGTTCTTATTTACATCGCATATTACGGGATGCAAGGCAAAACGGTCCGGCTGCGCGCCGTCGTGCTCAAGGCTTTGTCCCGCCTTCCCGGGCTGTGGCGCATCGGGATATTCGGGTTGGCGATGTATCTGCTTCTGCTGTTCCCGCTGCTGAATATGGGCTTTGGCTCCTCGCTGCTGCCGAATGTCACGATCCCGAATTTCATTACCGGCGAGCTGATGAAGACCGGCACCGGGACGGCGGCGTTTGTCTTGTTTTTCACGTTCGTCGCCATTCTGAACCTGCTCTGCATCTATGCGCTGCCCATTCTTGTGCTGGAGGAATCGAACCGGTTCTGGCGCGCCTTCGCCAAGAGCGCACGCCTGTTCTGGAAGAGCAAATGGTCGATTCTCCGGGCCGTCGGCGAATGGGTGCTCGTATTCGCGCTGATCGTCGCCGTCTTCATCGCCCTCATCGCCGCGGGGATTGCCGTCCTTCCGGAGAGTCTGCCCGAGACGGCCATCGTGACGGTCGGCTTCGTCATCAGCTTCGGCATCTACGTGATGACGCTAGTAATGACGCCCCTGTTCATCACCGTCGTCACGCGGCTCTATGTCCGCTATGCCGGGAAGAAGCACATTTCCCTGGAGTCGGGGGAGCTGGATATTACTAAGGGCCACACCCGGGCGGAGAGACGTCTCTTCGCATCGCGGCATCGTCCGAAGCTGGCCCTGTTCGGCCTGCTGATGCTCATTGCGATCGGCTGGGGCGTCACCGTGCTGCTGACCGACTGGGGCGAGGCGAAGGATGAGTTCGTTATTATCGCCCACCGCGGAAATGTGAATACAGGAGTCGAGAATACGCTCGATGCATTCGAGGGGGCAGTCCAGGCCGGGGCCGATTATATCGAGCTCGATATTTTGCAGACGAAGGATCGGAAGCTGGCCGTTATTCATGACCATAATCTGAAGCGCCTCGCGCGGCGCAATGTCAACGTCTATGATCTGACCTTGGCCGAGCTGCAGGACATTCCGCTTTTCCAAAACGGTTATGCCGGACGCGTTCCTTCGCTGGATGAAGTGCTGGATGCGATGAAGGGCCGCATCCGCCTCAACCTCGAACTGAAAACGCATGGCTATGAGACGCCAGATTATGTCTCCGGCTTCATCGATACGATCCGGCGGCATCAAGCCGAGAACGAGGTTGTCGTGTCCAGCCTTGAATATGATCTGCTGCAAGAGGTGAAAGAAAAGGCTCCCGAGCTGAAGGTCGGCTACATTATTTACGCGACCTTCGCGCCGCTGAACCGGTTCGACGCCGACTTCTTCGTCGTGGAAGAGGCGTTTGTCACCGCTCGCCTGGTCGCTTCCGCCAAGCTGATCGGCAAACCGCTCTATGTATGGACGATTAACGACCCGGAACGGGCAGCCCACTTCTATTCTCTCGGGGTCGACGGCATTATTACCGACATCCCGAAGGAAGCCAGAGAAGCCGTCATGGAGCTCGGCGGGGAACCGGTCTTTTTGCTTACTCTGGATTAGCTGTGAGAACGCACAATCGCCTCCCTTCGGCCGTTCCGACCGGGGAGGCGATTGCTGTCAGGCCGCTGGGCAGCAGGCCGGACATTATGGATGCTTATTTACTGAGTCAGCTTTTCCCGCACGGAAGCCAGCTTCTGCCCAATCGATCCGGCCTTGTCGCGGCGATCATCGATTTTGACGACAGTCGATACCCGGGAAGCCCCGCTATGGAACGGGCTTTCATGGAGCGCGCGAATCGCCTCGAACAATCGATCCAGCGGCCCTTCGATAATCGTCCCCATCGCGGTCAGCTCATAGACAATGCCGTCGACCTGCCCGATCGCACGCTGCATATCGGCAACGTACGAGCTCAGGCTCGTCGACTCCGTCCCGATAGGAATGACCGTAATCTCGGCCAGCGCCATGACGCCACCCTCCCTTCTTCACGCTATTCTGGAGATCTTTTTATCCGTTCCAATGACTCCGCCAATATTTTAGCCGCTCAGTCCGACGACGCCCTGCTCCTCATCCAGGCGAATCCGTTCCGCCGCCGGATGCTTCGGCAGCCCGGGCATCGTCAGCACCTGGCCGGTATGAACGACGAGGAAGCCCGCTCCCGCCGACCAGCGAATATCGCGCACCTCCAGCGTGAACCCTTCCGGCGCTCCGAGCAGTCCCGGCCGATCGCTGAACGAATAGGGCGTTTTTGCCATGCATACCGGAAGCTTCGCCGTATCGAATCGCTTGAGCTCGCGCAGGGCCCGCTTGGCGGCCGGGCTGTAGACGACCTCGGAGCCGCGGTAAATGCGGGTGACGATCGCTTCAATCTTCGCTTCGATTGGCAGTTCGTCCTCGTACAGCAGCCGGAATCGTCCCTCTTCCTGAGCGTTGGCCAGCCGCACGACGGCTTCGGCGAGTGCTGCGCCGCCTTCTCCGCCTTTCGCCCATGCTTCGGACAGAATCGCCTCGGTCCCGATTTCGCGGCACATCCGCTGAACGGCCTCCAGCTCCCGCTCCGTATCGGCCGCGAACCGGTTCACCGCGACGACAACCGGCACGCCGAAGCTGCGCATATTCTCCACGTGACGGCGCAGATTGGCAAACCCGGCGGCGAGCGCCTCCGGCGATTCCCGCTCCAGTTGATCCTTAGCCAAGCCGCCGTTATATTTAAGAGCGCGCACCGTCGCGACCAGGACGACAACCGCCGGCGCCAGCCCGGTCTGGCGGCATTTGATATCCATGAATTTCTCCGCGCCCAGATCGGCGCCGAAGCCAGCCTCGGTCACGACATAGTCGGCGAGCTTCAGCGCATATCGCGTCGCCCGCACGCTGCTGCAGCCGTGCGCGATGTTCGCGAACGGACCGCCGTGCACCAGCACCGGGTCCCCTTCCATCGTCTGGACCAGGTTCGGGTAGATGGCGTCCTTCAACAGCACGCACATCGCTTCGACGGCTTGGAGCTGCGACGCGGTTACCGGCTCGCCCTCATAGGTATAGGCGACCACCATCCGGCCGAGTCTTGCCCGCATGTCGTCCATATCCTCGGACAGGCAGAGCACGGCCATAATCTCCGAAGCCGTCGTAATCATGAAGCCGTCTTCTCGCACGGCGCCGTTGCCGTCACCCAGCCCAACGACGATATGCCGCAGCGCCCGGTCGTTCATATCGACCGCCCGCTTCCAGACGATGCGTTCCGGCTGGATGCCGATTGCGTTGCCCTGATACAAATGATTGTCGATCATGGCCGCCAACAGATTATGGGCCGACGTAATCGCGTGAATATCTCCGGTAAAATGAAGATTGATGTCCTCCGCCGGAACAATCTGTGCGCGCCCGCTGCCGGTCGCGCCGCCCTTCATCCCCATACACGGCCCGAGCGACGGCTCGCGCAGCGCCGCCACCGCCTTCCGGCCGATGCGGTTCAGCCCCTGCGTCAGCCCGATCGTCGTCAGCGTCTTGCCTTCCCCCGCCGGCGTCGGATTCATGGCCGAGACGAGAATCAGCTTGCCGTCGGGCCGGTTCGCATTCGCCTCCCATACTTCCCGGCTCAGCTTCGCCTTGTATTTCCCGTAGAGCTCAAGCTGCTCCGCCGGCACGCCGATACGGGCTGCAACGTCAACTATTGGTCTCATCATACGATTACGCTCCCCCTGACTCCTGTCGATACCTTCATTATACATTTCCGTCCCGGACCAAGATATTCACAAATCCGTGACAAACCGTTGACGACGGCACGCGCTGTTACTCAAACCGTTGGACGGTTCCCTTAAGGTTCCGGCGTCCGGGCGCTTCGTCTCCCGCTAGACGCTGCACTGTTTTCCGTTCAGGTTCGGGCATTCGGGTGTCTCGTCCCTTCGAAGTTCTCGTCATGCTGACGGCAAGGTGTTCACGGACACGAATTTCAATTCCGTCATGTCCTGAATCGCATATTTGACGCCTTCCCGGCCGTAGCCGCTTTTCTTGACGCCGCCATACGGCATATGATCGGTCCGGAAGGTCGGGATGTCATTGATGATGATGCCGCCCGCCTCAAGCTCTCGGGCCGCCCGCATCGCATTGGCCAGATTCGCCGTATAAATGCCGGCGTTCAGGCCAAAATCCGAACGGTTCGCCAGCGCAATCGCCTCGTCCAGCGAAGCATAAGGAACGATGGACACGACAGGCGCGAAGGTCTCGCGGCAGGAGACGTCCATATCCGGCGTCACGCCGAGCAGCGCCGTCGGCATGAAGTAACCTCCCTCGCGCCGGCCCCCGCAGGCAACCCGGGCCCCCTGCGCCACGGCCGCGTTCACCCACGCCTCGATGCGCTCTGCTTCGCGCTCGCTAATCATGGCGCTGATGTCGGTCGCCTCATCCAACGGATCGCCGGCGCGCAGTTCCTGGGTTCGCGCCACGAACCGTTCGGTGAACTCTTGGCAGATCGACTCGTGCACATAGATGCGCTGGATGGAGATGCAGACTTGTCCGGCATAGCCGAAGGCCCCCTCCACGCAGCGCGGAATAATCGGCTCCAGCAGCACGCCGGGCTCGACGATGAGCGCCGAATTCGAGCCGAGCTCCAGCGTCGTCTTGCGCAGCCCGGCCTTCGCCTTCAGACGCGCTCCGACCTCCTCGCTGCCTGTAAACGTAATCTTGCGCACGCGCTCGTCCGCAACGAAGCGGTCGCCGACTGCGCGGCCGCTGCCTGTCACGATCTGCAGCGCCCCGTCGGGCAGTCCGGCCTGCCGGAAAATGTCGCCCATCGCGAGCGCGCTAAGCGGCGTCTGGGAGGCCGGCTTCAGCACGACGGCATTGCCGGCGGCCAGAGCTGGACCGAGCTTGTGCGCCACCAGATTCGCCGGGAAATTGAATGGCGTAATCGCGGCCACGACGCCGAGCGGTTCGCGCAGCGTGAAGCCGAACCGGCCTTCTCCGCCCGGCGCCGCATCCATCGGGATCGTCTCGCCGTAGAGACGCTTCGCCTCTTCGGCCGCGAACCGGTACGTCGTAATCGTCCGCTCCATCTCGGCGCGCGCCGCCCGAATCGGCTTGGCCGCTTCCCGGGCCAACTGCCGGGCCAGTTCCTCCCGGCGCGCGCTCATCTGCTCGGCCGCCTTCAGCAAAATATCGGCCCGCGCATGGGCGGGCATCGCCTTCATCTTCGCTGCCGCCCGCTGCGCCCCGGCGATCGCCTCCTCCAGTTCCGCCTCCCCGGCCTGGCTGATGCGGGCCAACAATGCCCCATCATAGGGGGCGAACAGCGGTGCGGTCTCCTCCGTCACCCTCCACTCGCCGTTAATGAACAATCCGTACGTCTCAACCTGCGTCATCGTTATCCCTCTTTCCAAGAACATCATAGCTATGTCCTTATTATACATTACCCTGTAAGGGGGCCGGTTCGGTATCGTCTTCGTCTCAAGAAATAGGAAGAGGCAGCGTGGACTAAACTATGCTGCTACAGCCAAGGGAGAGTCCGTCGTGGCCGGGCAATCACGGATTGGAGCTCTGGAATCGGCGGGCATTGCCGGATTTTTCCGCCAATGCCAACAGCCCGCGGCTCAGACAGGTCGGGGCATGCATCCGCTTCCGCTCGCCGGCGAATTGAATCTCGACAGCCTCCTCATCCAGGCTGACAATCTCGCCGAGTCCGAAGGCCGCATGCTGCACCTTCGTTCCGGCCCCGATCCCGCTCCATGTCCGAATCGCATCGGGGAGCGCCGGGGCCGTCCTTGCCTGCGCCGCGGACGAGGGCGCCGTCGGTGCCGGGCCCGGAGCTGCCGATGGCTGAAGCTTCTCCACATATGACACGAAGCGCGAGCGCTTGGCTTTCTCGCCGCCCCGCTCCCGATAGGACAGCAGCTCCAGATGGGATTTCGCCCGCGTCATGCCCACATAGAACAGCCGAACCGCTTCTTCCATCTGCGCGGTCTCGCCTTTGTCGTAACTGCGGATGTCCTCCTGCGACGGGATAATGCCCTCCACCAGATCAATCATGAACACATGCTCGAACTCCAGCCCCTTCGCGCTGTGAAACGTGGAGAACGTCACCGCGTTCGCGCCGCGGTTCCGCTTGGAGGAAGCCATGATCGACTCCAGCCGCTTCAAGCGCGCCGCGAAGTCCGGCAGCGTAGCGAGGCCGTCGGCGATATTGTCCAGCGTGTTCAGGATGCCGATAATATACTCCTTGCGGAAGCCGAACCGCTCGCATGTTTTCTCGACGGCCTTGTCATAGCCCAGCTTCGTGCGAATGACGCCGATAGCCGCCTGCGGGGTCATCTCCTTCAGCCGGGCGAAGGTTTCCTTGCTTTCCTGCAGCAGACCGACCTGGTAGTCTTTCAGCGGGACATGGCGAAGCAGATTGTCGAAGACCGATTCGCCGTTGTGAATGTCCTTCAATGCCGCCATTTGCTGCTTCGAGATGTACCCGTTGAACTTGAGATGGATTTTTTCCAAAAGATCAGGCCGCCGGTCGGTAAATGCCATCCGCATAAAATTCAGCACATCCTCGACCACCCAATGCGAGAAGAACCGGTTGTCCCCGTCACGGATAAAAAACGGGATGCCAGCGCGATCAAACTCATTCATAAGCGCAATCGAAGAAGAATTGTTGCGGTAGAGCACGGCCGTGTCCCGCAAATTGGCCACGGCGGACACGCGCTCCGCCACCCTTCTCGCCTGATCCTCGTATTCGGCGACCTCCGTAATGGCAATCGGGCGCTGCGGCGGGTTGGCCGTGAACATCTGCTTGTCATACCGCTGCTTGTTCTGCTTGATGAAGCGGTTGGCCACCTCGACGATATTGCGCGATGAGCGGTAATTCCGCTCCATTTTCAGAAGCTTGGCATCCGGGTATATTTGCCTGAATTGAAGCAAATAATCCGGTTCCGCGGCCCGCCACGCATAAATGCTCTGATCATCGTCAGCTACGACGCACAGATTCCTGTGCGGCTGCGCCAGCTTGCGGATGATCTCGTGCTGCACGAGCGAGGTATCCTGGCTCTCATCGGTCAAAATATAATCATAGCGGGACTGGTACCGCTCCAGCAGCTTCCGGTCCCGTCTGAACGCCTCATGGGCGACCGTCAGCATATCGTCGTAATCAAGCAGAAGCTTGTCCGTGCCCGTTCGCTTGAATTGCTCGTACTGCCGGGCGATATGCGCCGCCTTCGGCACGCTGCACGAGACGCGTTCCCACTGGTCCGGGAGAAGCAGCTTATTTTTGACATAGCTGATGTAGGTCGTCAATTCATCCAACTGATCATCGGCGACAGGTTCTCCTCCAATCGTTTTGTACAGCTCCCGGAGAATAAGCTTTTTGTGAAGAACCGGCATTCCCATCGGGGCTTCTTCCCGGTTCTCCAGATCGAGATCCCCTTCGATGATCCGGAAATCGGTGCGCGCATTCCGCAGATGCTCGCGAGTGACCGCGAACGCCAGACTGTGAATCGTCGAGAAATCGACGCTGCGGGCCGGCAGCTCGGGACATAGCCGCGCGAACCGATCCCTCATGTCGGCCGCGGACGCCCTGCTGAAGGTGATCGCCTTGATGCGTGCCGGATCCGACTTCTTTTCCGCGATAAGATACCCGATTTTCATTACGATGGTCGTCGTCTTCCCCGATCCGGGAGAGGCCAGCAGCAGCATCGGCCCGTCCGTATGAAGGACCGCCTCGGTCTGCACGTCATTGAGAACGATGCCCTCCCGCTGCTTGCGTGCCAAGAACCCTTCCTTTACTTGCATGGCCATACTATCCTTTCATTGGTTGCCTGTGGCTGCTCTCGGTTCGAGCCCGATGTTCTCCATTGTACATGTTATCCTCCCATGAAAAAAAGAGCCCGGGCATCCGGACTCTTCGCTGCAGGCACGCCCTAAGGCTGCAAATAAGCGGGAGGGGTTACGATTGACGGTTCATCTCATAATTGTTCTGGTGCATTTCCTTAATGAGATGCTGCAAAAAGTGCTGCTCCTGATGGCTTAGTCCGTGCTGGTTCTCTTGCAGAAGATACTGTTGAATATTGCGGCGCAGCAATTCATTTTTGCGTTCCAACATATGCTCGTTACTCAAAAATCGTCACTCCCTGCTGATTGGATTTACGCATTCCCAATCGATGCGTAAACGGCTTCTGTAAGTATACCGGATAAGGGCCTGTAGTTGAAAATGTCCTGAAAACGCCTCAGCCCGCCTCTCACGACCGGAAGCGCTCTGCTTGAAGCCTGAGCGCTTCCGCTTACAGTTATCCTCCGTCATGCTCGCAAATTCAGGCCTCTGGGCAATCCGCCCAAGCCCCTGCGGGGATTCACTCCCTTTCCTGCTGCCGGGCCAACTGCGCATAGATACCGACAATCTCCTCCAGCTTCATCCTCACAAGCCCGCTGGATGACGGCGCGACGAAATCGCGCACGCCTTCCACGACCGGATCGTCCTGGAACCCCCATTCCACTCCTCTTCGCCCGCTGTATGCCTCATAGACGCCTTTGCCGACGAAGCATACGGTCTGCGGGCGGTACGTCTCGATTTTGCGGCGCAGCAGCTTGCGCCCCTCCGCATATTCGGCCGCAGTGATATCCGCCGCCGTCGGAGTCGGCCGGGCGACGATGTTGGTGAAGCCGTAGCCCAGCTTCAGCAGTTCCCCGTCCTCCTCGGCCCGGTACAAGTTCGGGGTCAAGCCGGACCGGTACAGAATCGTCCAGAAGCGGTTGCGCGGATTGGCGTAATGATGTCCCGTCTCTCCCGAGCGCGGGCTTGGATTGAAGCCGACGAACAGCACGTCCAGGCCCCAGGCAAGATGATCGGGTATTGGATTCATAATTCCCGCCTCCTGTTCTTGTTCTACTTTTAGGGCAACGATAATTAACGGGATAAATAGTAAAGGGCAGCAATTAAGCGCTTGCTGGTTCCCGGGTCAATCCTATGCTTATAATACCTATGAATAGCATCAATTCAAACGCGGCCGATCCGGCGGAAAGAGATAGAGAAAAAAATTGACTGTACTTCTAGAAAATACATGTCTAACGACAAGGACGGGAGGATTCGCCATGCTGCTGCATCTTACCTATCTATCCGGGGGCCACAAGGTCACCGGTTATCTAAGCCTGCCGCCCGGATACCGCTTGGATCCGGAACGGCTTGGGCTCTGGCTTCGCGGCCACTTCGCGTGCCCGGAGCTTCCGCGCCCGGCGGAAGCGGCCTGCGGCTGGCCGCAGGAACGCCGGGACATGGCGGCGGGGCTCTGGCCGGCCCTTCTCTATTGCCGCGGCGGAATGGGCAAGTTCGGCCGCGTGCGGACACATTGGCTGGAGCAGTTCTCCAGCCATGGTTATATCGTCTTCGCCCCCTGCTACCGCGGCAACGAAGGGGGCGAAGGCCGGGACGAATTCGGCGGCGCCGATACGGAGGATGTCCGCGCCGCTTGGCGCATGCTCGCCCAATTGCCGTTCGTCGATGAGCGGCGCATCTCTATCATGGGCTTCTCCCGCGGAGCCATCAACGCGGCCAGGACGGCGGCAAGCGCCCCCGGCATCCACCGCCTCATTCTATGGAGCGGGGTCTCGGATCTGGCGCGGACGTATGAGGAACGGGTCGATCTGCGGCGCATGCTCAAGCGCGTGCTCGGAGGGACGCCCGCCCGGCGGGAGGCGGCGTTCCGCCTTCGCTCCCCGATCCATCTGGCGGAGCGGATTCGCTGTCCCGTCCTGCTTATTCACGGGACGGAGGATGTGCAGGTGCCTTTTGGCCATGCCGTCCGGATGCGGGACCGGCTCTCGGCGCTAGGCAAGGAGGCCGATCTGCATCCCTATCCTGGAGAGGGTCATTTATTCCCGCCCGGGAAGCACCGGGAAGCCGTGGGGCGGATGTTCCGCTGGATCGAGGAGACGAGGCCCTGACTTCGGCGCGCTGTCATACATAACCAGCCCATTCCCGGCGCACACTGCATTGTAGAAGCGTCTGTCGCCTCCTTCGGGAGAGGGAAGACGATGCTGCGAAAAATATAAGCCAAGTTGAGTCCGAACCGGATGCTTTCTTATATTTTATCAAAACGAATGAGGTGAATTCGCCATGGGTTACTCCGGCGTTCGTTTTTTGCTGCTGTGCTGCGCCGCATCATTACTATGGATCACCGCATCCTGCGCAAGGCCGAATCCGATTGAACCGCCCGGTCCGACGAGCACCGCGCTGCTGGACGGATCGCATATCGATGCGAGAGGCTA
The DNA here is from genome assembly GCF_021654795.1 of Paenibacillus dendritiformis. NCBI lineage: Bacteria > Bacillati > Bacillota > Bacilli > Caryophanales > Paenibacillaceae > Paenibacillus > Paenibacillus dendritiformis. The sequence continues at coordinate 142,294 of NZ_AP025344.1, read as the reverse complement.
CCGGCTGATTCCGCTGCGCGAAGCCGCGCATGCGCTCGGCTTGCGGATGGAGGATCGCGACCAGGTCGTGCGCATCGGTTATACCGACGTCATCTATGAGCTCTATCCGGGGCGCCCCGAAGCGCTGTCTTCCGGCCAGGCGGTCACGCTGCCGCAGGCGCCGGTCCGGCTCAAGGGAGCGCCGTTCGCGACCGTCGAATCCCTGTCCATGCTGCTCCAGGCTCCGGTGCAATGGAATCCGGAACGGCAGACCCTCGATATCGGAGCTATCCGGAATGCAGGACAGACGCCGGCGCCGCCTGCCGGAGGCAGCTCATCGCGCGGGCTCCATATGGCCGGGACGGGGGTGGACGCCCAAGCCTTGATTCAATATGCAAAGACGTTCCTGGGGGTCCCCTACCAATTCGGCGCCGCTCCTTATGAAGAATCGAAGAAGTTCGACTGCTCCTCCTTCACTCAGCATGTGTTCGCGCATTTCGGAATCAAGCTTCCGCGCGTGGCCCAGGATCAAGCCAAGCAGGGCTCTGCCGTCACCCGCGATAATCTCCAGCCGGGCGATCTGATCTTCTTCACCGTTCCGGGACGGTTCGAGGATGACCGGATTCCGGGACATGTCGGCATCTCTATCGGCAATGGCAAGTTCATTCATACATGGGGCGACCCGGGCGTCCAGATCAGCGATGTGGACGGGGGGCACTGGGGCTCCGTGCGCTTGTCAATCCGCCGGGTCCTCTAACCCGGAGGCCCGTTGCGTTCAGCCAGGCCGGACGAGGCGAAGTTCGTGCGATGTCAGATCTGCGGGAATCGAATGAAGAATAGTTGGGAATCTGCGGCCGGATCACGCTATAATGGATGAGATAATCCGGTGAGACGGAGGAGAAGCCGCGGGACAACCGCTGCCGCTTCCCGCACTCCGGGTTGACCTGAAGGCAAATGGGGGAGCGACGATGAAGCATTGGGGAAAAACCGTCGTATTTCTAGTGGTGGCCGCCGTCTTGACGCGGGTCATTCCGTTTTCTTCTTTCTTTCGCAATGTAGATACGCTCGTGCATGAGTTCGGTCACGCGATCGTCACCCTGCTCGTGTCCGGCAAAGTATTGTATATTCACTTATTCGCCGATCATAGCGGAGTCACGTACTCTTCCGCGGCAGCCCATTCGTGGCGCTTCATTCTTATCGCGCTGGCCGGCTATACCGTCTCGACGATGTTCGCGGTCCTGCTGTTCTACGGGTATGCCCGCGGCAAGCAGCAGACGGGATTAACGGCTATTCTTATCGTGACGGCCATCAGCCTGCTCTTCTTCGTGCGCAATGGCTATGGCGTCATGTGGTGCATCGGCTTCCTGCTCTTGACCGCCGCGATCTGCTTCTGTCCGTGGCCGTGGCTGCGGCAAGGCTATTATTTGCTCGTCGCCTTCATCGCCCTGGTCGAATCGGTTCTGGGCCCGGTGTTCCTGCTGATCCTGGCCGTCCAGAATCCGGGCCAGGCCGGGGATGCCGCCAATCTGGCGCGGCTGACCCCGGTTCCGGCCGCCTTGTGGGCGCTTCTGTTCACGGCGGTCGCCCTGCTCGGAGCGAGGGAATGCCTGCGGTTCTTCCTGCATCCGAAGAGAAGCCCCCGCTCCCGCTAACGGCGCCCGGTCCGCCCGGTCCGGTGCAGCTCCACTTCGCCTCACGCGTACGGGAAATCCCTGCGGGTACAAGCTTCGGGAGCTGCGGCAAGATGGAGGCCGCCCTCGCTTCGGCATAGGGCGGCCTCTTCTTATGCTTACATATTCAGCCGCGAGATGAATTCCTCCGCGGCGCTGTATCCCTGCTGCTGCAAATAATAGTTGTTGGCGGCCGCCTCGACCAGGCTGGCGACATCCCGTCCGGGCTGAAGCTGAATCTGGACGGTCGGAACCTTGACGTCCATATATTCCGTGAACCGGGGCTCCAGCTCCAGTTCGTTGTTCAGCTCGTTGTCCTTCCACTTCGTCAGCTCGATATCGAGCACGATGCGGGTCTCTTCCTGGAAGGCGCTGCGGCCATAGATGCGGGCGACGTTAATGAGTCCGATGCTGCGCAAAGCGAGGAATTCGCGCGTTTTGCCGTCGTGGGTGCCGATCAGGGTCTCCGGGTTCATCTTGCGCAGGACGACCGCGTCATCCGATACGAGGCGGTGTCCCCGGCGAATGAGCGTCAGCGCCGTCTCGCTCTTGCCGATGCCCGACTTGCCGCGCAGCAGAATGCCGATGCCCGCCACGTTCATGCACACGCCATGCACCTGAATCTCGGGCGCCAGCATTTTCGTCAAATAAGAATCAACCAGTCCGATGAACTTCGATGTCGTCATGGAGGTGCGGAGCAGCGGAATGTCTTCCCGCCGGCAATGATCGATCAAGTACGTGAGTTCTTCCTGATCCCGAGTAACGACAAAGCAAGGGGGATGGTATTTCACGACGTTTTTGATCCGGGCATCGCGCTCTTCCTCGGTCAGCGTATGAAGGTACCCGATCTCCTTCAGTCCAAGGACTTGAATGCGTTCCTGCGGGAAAAATTCATAGTACCCGGCGAATTCAAGCCCCGGACGGTGCACGCGCGTCTTGGAAATGGTGCGGTTCAGGCGGTTCCCGCCCGTCAGCACTTCAAGCTTGAACTTCTCCACGAGCTGTTGAATCATGACCGTTTTCATCTCATCACCTCATCGGATCCAATGTTCCTTATATTCTAACAAAAAGAAGAGCGAAAAACCCCTCCATCGTGAAATTTTTCACTACTTTATTTAGAAAAAAATGACTCGTTGGACCAAGAAGGAAAAAAGGAAACCCAGCCGTAGTTTTTCGCTGCAACGAGGACCCCCTTATTCTTAAAGCTTCAGTGGCCGAAAAACTGCAGGAATGCAGTATTCCCTTATGACGCTTACTTCGATAGAGGAATTCCTGCGCTATCCAGGCTGTTGGAAAACCCCTGTTTTTTGCGAAGGGGTGGAGATGGTCCATTTTCCTCATCCAAACTTTGGCTCTCAGAGCGTTTTAACTCGATTATTTCTACCGAGAGAAGAGATCCATCACAGGTGAAAAGTCCCATAGACTACTCAGTGGCCTGATTGTACGGGATCCAAGCGACCGCGTCGGATGCTGGGGCATCATTGGCTTCAGGAAGCCTTATCGGCCTGCTGGAAGCATCGTTGCCTCCCGGGTCTTGGACGTACGGAGGAAATTGCTGCTATTTTACAGGAATTTCGGCTTAATGAGTCCACATCCCGAGGAATTGCTGCAAATCTACATCATTTTAGGCCCTTTTGCTTCAAGCCGAAGCGAAATGGGGGAAATTCCTGTCATTTTGCAGGATTCCCTTTCTGGAATAGTCGTCCATATCGAATTGCTGTATTTCTGCAGGATTTCGCTTACCGAATCGGCGTGTCTGGAGAAATCGTGGAGTTTGGCGGATTTCGCCTGCCGGATGGGCGTGTCAAGTGGGTCATGACGCTGGAGGACCGATCAAAATATCATCGGGCCGTGTAACCAAGCGAAATAGGAAGCAATTCTAAGAACGCATCTTTTTTGTTGGACATGACTCCGATATAGGGGGCCTAGCCGTTTTTACATTAATTTCATAAAACATCAGCCAAATAGGCGTAAATTCCTGCATTAATGCAGGATCTCACTGCATCTTCCATCTTCCGCCGCTATCTTCCCGCCTCCAGCTTCATCCTCTTCGTCCCCTGTCTTTCCATAGATTTGGTGATGCTTCGGGTACGGGAAAACCTTTCCCCCGCATGCCAGGTTGTCTGGAAATCTTTGTGATGTTGCCGATATCACCATTATATTCGAAGTAATCGGGAGAGGGAGTCGCCTCTCGCTTCTAGGTTTCTATTTTCTGCATCAAATTGTATAATAATGTACGTTGAACAATCGTTTCTATGAGAATGGATTGAGAAAAGAAGCTCCGAACATTTACCATGATAAATTCCACATTTTCTTCTCGTAAAAACATCCATTTTGTTTTAATTTCTGGCGAACAAGTGGTACACTAAGTGTAAACGCAAACATTGGGTATGTCATTTTAGATATACTCATAGATTTGGCATAATCCGTAAGGAGGTCTAGCATTCATGTCGGCTGCAGAAGTTACTGAGAAGGAAAGGGTATGGAAGGATTACTATGGACCCAATCTCGGGTACATCCAGGAACAGTACGAGCAATACGTTAACGATCCCGAATCCGTCGAAGCGAATTACCGGGACCTGTTCGCCCGCTTCGGGCCGCCTCCTGCTTCAATCGGTTCCCAAGCAGCAGGAGCCGCTGCTCCGGTCGCGCTGGACGGAGACGGGTTAAATAAAGTCGTCTCCGCCGTCAAGCTGGCCGGCATCATTCGCACCTTCGGCCATCTGGCGGCCGATATCGATCCGTTGGGCATTAATCCGCCCGTGGATACCCGCCGCTTCGAGCCGGAGACCTACGGCTTGACTCGCGCGGATCTGGAAGCTCTGCCCGCCTCGATCGTGCTGAAGGAGGCGCCTGCCAGCGTCCGCACCTGCTGGGATGCGATCGAGCATCTGCGCGCGGTGTACACCCGATCCATCGCGTACGAATTCAGACATGTGCATGACGAGGAAGAATTGAAGTGGCTGCGCAGACATACGGAATGCCTCAACTCGCCGGAGCCGCTAACTCCGGCCGAACGTGTCGCTCTCTTGAAACGGCTCATTGAAGTGGAACAGTTCGAGACGTTCCTGCACCGCACATTCGTCGGGCAGAAGCGCTTCTCGATCGAAGGCACCGATGTTCTCGTGCCGATGCTGGACGAACTCGTCCGCACCTCCGCGGCCAACGGCACTCAGCATATCCTCATGGGCATGGCCCATCGAGGCCGGTTAAACGTGCTCGCGCATGTGCTGGGGAAGCCGTACGGCAAGATTTTCTCGGAGTTCCATCACTCTCCGAACAAGGACCTGTTCCCGTCGGAAGGCTCGATGGGCATCAACTACGGCTGGACCGGCGACGTGAAGTACCATCTGGGCGCCGATCGTTCCGTAACCGAAGGCAATACCGTGCGGACCAAGGTTACGCTCGCGAACAACCCGAGCCATCTGGAGTACGTCAATCCGGTCGTGGAGGGCTTCTCCCGCGCCGCTCAGGATGACCGCAGCCAGCCGGGCTATCCGCGGCAGGATACCGGCAAGGCCGCGACGGTGCTCATGCACGGCGACGCCGCCTTCCCGGGGGAAGGCATCGTCTCGGAGACGCTGAACTTCAACAAGCTGCGCGGCTTCCAGAACGGAGGCACGCTGCACATTATCGTCAACAACCGCATCGGGTTCACGACGAAGAGCGAGGACTCCCGCTCCACGCATTATGCCAGCGACCTGGCCAAGGGCTTCGAGATTCCGATTGTGCACGTGAACGCGGACGATCCGGATGCATGCATCGCGGCCGTTCGCATGGCGGTCGAGTACCGGAGCGTGTTCAAGAAGGACTTCCTGATCGATCTGATCGGTTACCGCCGCCACGGCCACAACGAGATGGACGATCCGGAAGGAACGTCGCCGTTCGTGTACCGCAAGGTGAACCAGCATCCGACCGTATATGCTCTCTATGGCGAGCGGTTGAAGCGGGAAGGCCTGGTCGACGACGCGCAAATTGAACAGATGAAGAAAGACTCCGAAGCCGTCCTGCAGCAGGCGTATGACAAAATGAAGGAGACGACCGACCGGGCGTACCGCCACAATACGGGCGAGCCGCCAAGCCGCTTGTCCGGCAACGGCACCGCCGTGCCTCTCGAGCAGCTGCGGGAGATCAACCGCGAGCTGCTGGTGGTGCCGGAGGGCTTCCAGGTCTATCCGAAGCTGCAGCGTATTTTGCAGCGCCGTGCCAACGCGCTCGACGAGGGCGAGAAGGTCGACTGGGCGCTCGCCGAGACGCTGGCGTTCGCGACGATCCTGGCGGAAGGGCAGCCGATCCGCATCACCGGGCAAGATTCCGAGCGAGGCACCTTCTCGCAGCGCCATCTCGTGCTGCATGACTATAAGACCGGCGATACGTTCTCGCCGCTGCACCGCATTCCGCAGGCGAAGGCCTCCTTCGCTATCTATAACAGCCCGCTGTCCGAGGCGTCCGTGCTCGGGTATGAATACGGCTATAATGTATTTGCGCCAGAGACGCTTGTTATCTGGGAGGCGCAATACGGCGACTTCGCCAATGCGGCGCAAGTCATTTTCGACCAGTTCATCGCTGCCGGCCGGGCGAAATGGAACCAGAAGTCCAACCTCGTCGTCCTGCTGCCGCATGGCTTCGAAGGCCAAGGGCCGGAGCATTCCAGCGCCCGTCTGGAGCGGTTCCTGCAATCGTCCGCCGAGCATAACTGGACGGTTGTCAATCTGACCAGCGCCGCGCAATACTTCCATCTGCTGCGCCGTCAGGCCGCGATCGGCGGAACCGATGACGCGCGTCCGCTCATCGTCATGGCGCCGAAGAGCCTGCTGCGCAACCCGCGTAGCGCGTCGCCGGGCCGCGAGTTCAGCGAAGGGCACTTCCATCCGGTCTGGGATGAAGCCGTGGAAGGACAGCAGCCGAAGAAGGTGGAGCGCCTTATTCTGGCGACCGGCAAGATGGCGATTGATCTGCAGACGGAACTGGAGACATCGGATGGGGATCACTCCTGGCTTCATATCATCCGCGTCGAACAGCTCTATCCGTTCCCGCAAGAAGAGATTGCGGCTATCATCGGACGCTACCCGGCCCTGAAGGAGATCGTCTGGGTGCAGGAAGAGCCGAAAAATATGGGTGCCTGGACGTACATGGAGCCGCGCATTCGCGAAGTGGCTCCGAACAAGGTGCCTGTGCACTATATCGGACGTCCGGAGCATTCCAGCCCGGCGAGCGGATATGCGGATGTCCATAGCTTCGAACAACGCCAAATCATTACCGAATCGTTGCATCGTTCGACAAAAACTAATTAACCTGGGAGGTTACGGTCGTGGCTGAAATCAAAGTGCCTGATCTTGGAGAATCGATATCGGAAGGAACCTTGCATAAATGGCTTGTCAAAGTAGGCGACACGGTAGGTCAAGGGGATCTGCTCGCCGAGTTGGAAACCGATAAAGTCAATCTGGAAATCAGCGCTGAAGAGAGCGGAGTCATTGAATCGATCCTGAGAGGGGAGGGCGAGAATGTCGCTGTCGGCGAAGTCATCGCCGTCATCGGCTCCGGAGCGGGAGCAAGCGCTCAAGCGCCGGCCCCGGCGGCTGAAGCCGCCCAAGCGGCTCCAGCAACGGAAGCGACTGCCGCCGAGAAGGAAAGCGCTCCGGCCGCAGCTCCGGCCGCAGCTCCGGCAGCGCCGGCCCCTGTGCCTGCGCCTGCTGCGGACAGCGGCGCATACTACGCGTCTCCCGCAGCTCGCAAGCTGGCACGGGAGAAGGGCATCGACTTGAACGGCGTGTCTGCGCGCGACCCGATCGGCCGCATCCAGCACGATGACGTGCAGGCGAATTCGGCTCGTCCGGCCGCAGCGCCAGCGGCGGCTCCAGCCGCGCCGGCGAAGCCCGCTGCTCCAGCTTCCGGAGCGGCTGGCGATTCGGCCAAGCCAATCGAGCGCCAGCGCATGTCCCGCCGCCGCCAGACCATTGCGACTCGCCTGGTGGAGGCCCAGCAGACGGCGGCCATGCTGACGACGTTCAACGAAGTCGACATGACCGCGATTCTCGATATCCGCAAGCGGCGCAAAGACGCCTTCAAGGAAAAGCATGATGTCGGTCTCGGCTTCATGTCGTTCTTCACGAAGGCGGTCGTCGGCGCATTGAAGGCTTATCCGCTGCTGAATGCCGAGATCGACGGCCAAGATATTCTCGTGAAGAAATTCTATGACATCGGCATCGCCGTCGCCGCGAAGGAAGGTCTCGTCGTGCCGGTCGTTCGCGACGCGGATCGACTCAGCTTCGCGGAGATCGAGCGCTCCATCGCCGAGCTGGCGACGAAGGCCCGCTCCAACTCGCTGGCGCTGTCCGATCTGCAGGGCGGCTCCTTCACGATTACGAACGGCGGCGTCTTCGGCTCCCTGCTGTCGACGCCGATCTTGAACGCGCCGCAGGTCGGCATCCTCGGCATGCACAAGATCCAGCTGCGTCCGGTCGCGATTGATGAAGAGCGTTCGGAGAACCGTCCGATGATGTATATCGCCCTCTCCTACGATCACCGCATCGTCGATGGAGCGGAAGCGGTCGGATTCCTGGTCAAGGTCAAGGAGATGCTGGAAGATCCGGAGACGCTGCTCCTCGAAGGATAATGCCGTATCACCAAGGGAATAGGTAGCTGAACAGCCGGCTCTGCGGAGCCGGCTGTCTGCATTCTCCGCTGCGCCGGGAGCGATCCGGTTGGCGGCGCGAAGCCCATGTGCCGCAATGCAGACATCCGGCCAACTCGCCCGCGCGCCCCTGCGGAAAATTGCTTTGACTTCCCCGAATCGGCGTGATAGGCTAATTTTGGAGAAATTGCGTAAGGAAAAAGATCGCATCACTCTTGCCCCTATGCGGCTGCCTGCAGGCAGGCCGCTTTTTCTGTATCAGGGTTGGAGCGATCAGCTTTCATTTCAGTTGGAACGGAGGTGCTCCGGTTGACGACAACCGTATTTTTCGCTTCGAAATCGTTAGGCGCTCTGACGGACAGCCAATTGCAGCGGATGCTGGACCGGTTCGGGCTGGGCCGGTTGCTTCGATCCGCGCCTACGGAGCACGGGGTCATGAAGCAGACGCTGTTCGTGACGTCCACAGCCGGGGAGTTCGTGCTGAAGGGCAATCCGCTCTATCCCGGACAGTGGGAGGAAGAAGCGTATTTTATCCGCCATTTGCACGCGAATGCTGGAGTCAAGGTGCCTTATCCCTATCTGATAGATGAAGCGGATGATATTTTTGGGTGGAGCTATGCGCTCATGCCTCGCCTCCCCGGACGGCATATTCACGATCCGGAGCTGCTGCGCCTGCTTCATCGCGAAGATGGGGCGACCATCGCGGCTCAGCTCGGGCACGCCCTGCGTGAGATGCACCGGTGGAAGGCAGTCCATCCTGGGGAATTCGATCCGGACAGCGGACATATTCGCCCGTTCGCCGGCTCCTACACGGCATGGCTGTACGGGATGATTCGCTATTGGCTCGACGACGCCGCGAAGTACTCTGTCATTACGGAGCGGGATAAAGCATGGGTGCAACAGCTCTTGGACGGCGCACAGGCGACGATGGACAGGCTGGACTCCCCCAGCTTCGTCATGGGCGATTTCAAGCCGGAAAACGTGCTCGTCCAGCAAACCGATCGAGGCTGGGAAGTGAGCGGCGTGATCGATTTCACGACGTCCTATTTCGGGGATGCCGCAGCTGACTTGCCGAAGCTGACGGCGCTGTATCTGGAACGGGGAGAAGCAGAGGAAGCCGCCAGCTTCCTGTCCGCCTATATCCAGGGGAGTTCCTTGGCCGGGGAGCACGGTCTGCTGCAGGAACAATGCCTGAACGACTTTCTGGAGCGGTTCCGCATCCATATGCTCCATCAGCGGCTGCTGCGCTGGGGCTGCGCTCATGCGATGAAGCAGATCGCCTGGGATCCGGCACTCTCCTTCTCCGCGTGGGCCGAGCCATATACCGAAGCGGCTGCAAGACTGCTTAGAGCGAGCAACGAAGAGCGAAGAACCCACCCGCGAAGCGAAGGAGAATGAGCATAACGAAAAAGAGCATGTGGATGACATGGACGGCGGCAGCACTCGCCGCGGTAACCCTCCTTGCGGGATGCGGCCAGGAGCGGCAGCCTGTGCCCGCAGCAGAAGAGGCGGCATCCGCTCCCGGCGGCATACCGCCCGCGCCCGGATCAGCGAGTCAGAGCATGCCATCGGAGCCCGGCTCCGCCGCTCAAGCCGCATCCATGCCTGCGGCGGCGCCGGAAACACCCGAATCGCCGGCGGCCCCGCAGGCGGAAGCCCCGCTGGATGCCTCGGCGTGGCTCGGCACATGGAGGTGGATAGAGTCGGATAAATATAATTCCGCCACCATCGAAATTAAAAGCGTCGATGAACGACAGATGGTCTTTTCCTTAATAGCTTTTCATGTAACCAATAGGAAGACGATGGATGGGTCTCACGGCAACATCGAGAACGGCGTGGCCGAGATGGCTGGCAATGAGGCGGTTTTTACGGATGCAGAAGATGAAGACTTTGAACTGCGCATGTCTCTCGCAGTTGATCATCTTACCGTAACAACCAATGAGGACTATAGTGCTTTCGGCGCTTTTGTCACCGTGGACGGCGCCTATGCGCGCTGGACCCCGGAGCCGGCCACTACCGACTGCCTTGTCGTGCCGGGACAATCGATCGGCAAAATCTCGCTCGGGATGACGCAGGATGAAGTCATTCGGCAATTGGGCCAGCCTGCGGCCGCGGAAGAGAACAGGATGATCTATCCAGCCTCGGAGGATGAGATCGTCCTGTATTTGGAGGAGCAGACCGTCCGGCAGATCGCCTTCTCTTCTCCGGCGTTCTCTACGGCGGAAGGAGTCAACACCGGCAATCACGCCGATTATGGCGATTTCTTTGCCCGTTCGGAATACCGGCAGCGCTACCTGCACCTTCGCGAGGACTGGATCGAAGGCGGACTCGCTTTCTTCACCTTCAACTCCGATGCGCCGGAAGGCGACACGGAGCACCGGCAGCAAGTCCGCGGTTATATTTACGAGGGTCAAGAAATGTATGAAGAGCCGCTTATCGGGGCGGAATGGAAGCCTGCCGGCCCTTGAATGGTTTTACGGTGTTCCGTCCGAATACGCCACCAGAACTTCCGTAATGATGATGACAGCCGCCATCAGAACGAGGATCGATGGCCCTTGGTATTTGGGGGAGCACCATTTTTTAATGGCGAAGTAACCGGCAAAAAATACGAGAATCATCCAGCGAACGGCATCGTATTTCGGCGTGGCCAGCAGGAAAAATCCGACAAACGCGGCGACCGCGGTATAGAACATCCATTTGATCCACACTAGTTGTACTCCTTCCAATACCGGTATTGAATATCCTTCTGACCGTTCGTGACGATGACCATGTTTTCGATTTTGCCCGTCTCGATATTCGTGCGGTAGATCATCGTCCGCGTCTCTCCGACATCAGGTACCGGGGGAATGTATTTGTCCAGGAAAAAAGCCCCGCCTGCGCCCGAGGCATGCTGAACCCATGGCTTGCTTCCCCGGGTCAACAAAAGGCCTACGCCATAGCTGGTCGCCGTTTTGGCCGCGGATCCCATAAAGTTCTCGAATTTGCCCGTTGTATGTTTTTGCTCCCAATATGTATATTTTGATTCGTCCTTCTCATAACTGACGACGTTGCCCTTGCGGTCGACCGAGATCATCGTCTTGTCGTTGCCCTCCTGCAGCGGATAGTTCACGACAACGGAATCGCGCGTCATCTTCGTCGTCTCTCCTCCCCCGAGGTAATCCGTTCTCTCCACCTCATCCGCATATTTGAGGTTGATAATATTCATTTTGTCATGAGCTTCCTGCATCAGATTTTTATCGCCCAACTCCTCCGCCTGCTTCAGAATGTCCTCATATTTCCGGTATTCCTTCACGTCTTCCTCGTCCCAGTCCTTGAATGGCTCTCCGGCGGAATCGGCGCCAGGCTGGGCTCCGGCCCCCAGCACGCTGCTTACGAACACCGCTCCGCTGGCCGCCATGACAGCCGCATTCACGAGGGCCTGAATTCCCCCGGTGGGAGAGCCGTCCCCTTCCCTGAACCGGCGGGCGATATCTTTTAATTCCAGCTCTATCTCCTGGAGCTTCGCCAAGAAGGAAGAGAATACCTGCTGAGACGACTGGAACTCGCTGTAGAAGCGGTTCTTCTCCATGCCCATCCACTGCGATTCCAGCGACTGGATGGCCTTTTGAAGGCCTTCCATTTGCGTTTTGGACAATCCGTATGCCAAGTGGAACAAGTTTGCCACATTATCGATTTGCTCCGGTTTGATCGTAATGCGCATCATGCATCCATTCCCTTATCTTGAATTTGATATGATTATAGCGAATCACCGCTCTCATTCCCAGCGAGGAATTTCCTAATTTTTTACTGGTATTCCGAAGCGCCTCCCGGGATATCTCCTCATTATGAACCATTCATCCCCTTTGCTGCCGGACCTGTGAATCGGGACTTACGGCTTAGCAGCCCGGCATAGTTTTGTTTTGACATTTCAAAAAAAAGGAATATACTTCTCTATAACAGGAGATGATCTGATGAATTTGAATACGCCCAAGTTCACTGCCGTCCCCCGCCGCAAGCTGGTGGATCAGGTGCTGGAGCAGCTCCATGACGCGCTGGTCAGCCATTATCGCCCAGGAGATCGGATGCCGGCCGAGCCGGAACTGATGGAGATGTTCGGCGTAGGCCGTTCGACGGTCCGCGAAGCCGTCAAGATCTTGGTACATGCCGGCGTGCTGGAAGTCCGGCAAGGGGACGGGACGTATGTCCGCTCGCTGCCCTCCGATGCGGGCTCGCTGGAACAACGGCTGCTCCGGGCCGAGACGGAGCACATTCGCGAGATCAGAAGCATGATGGATGCCCAGGCGGCCCGGTTGGCCGCGGAACGGCGCACGGACCAGGATCTAAGGCGGATGAAGCGGCTGCTTGAAGAACGGAAAAAGGCGTTGGAGGCGGGCAATTATGCCTCCTATGTGGATTATGATGTGGAGTTCCACTGTTCGATTGCAGAGGCAAGCCAGAACCCGCTGCTGCTCGATCTGTACCGGGCCTTTTCCAACGCGCTTCGTGGCGAGCTGAGCCATCTCATCGTCGGCACGAAGCATTATGAGGACCGGTCGGAATTGCATGATCAGCTCTACCAGGCGATTGCGGCCCGGGACGCCGATACCGCGGTGCGCTTGTCGCTGGCCAATCTGGCGCCGCAGGGCCGCCGCGGGAGCGAATAAATGTTCCCGACACAGAGGAGAGGAGAGATGTTATGGTCATTGATGTGCGCAATGTAACCTGGAAGAGGGACAACAAGACGATTCTGGATCGGGTATCCTGGGAGGTGAAGCCGGGAGAGCATTGGTGTCTGCTCGGGCTGAACGGATCGGGGAAAACGACTTTATTGAATATGATCAACGGCTATATCTGGCCGACTTCGGGAAGCGTCTCCGTCCTGGGCAAGCGGTTCGGCACCTTCGATCTGCGCGAGCTGCGCAAGCATATCGGCTGGGTCAGCACCTCCCTGCAGCAGAAGCTGTACGGGCACGAGACGGTGCAGAAGATCGTGCTCAGCGGGAAATTCGCCTCGATCGGCCTGTACGATGACATCGAGGAGGCTGACGAGGAGAAGGCATTGTCCTTGATCCGGCTGCTTGGCTGCGAGCGGCTGCTCGACCGCACCTATGACACGTTATCGCAGGGCGAGCGGCAGCGGGTGCTTATCGGCCGGGCGCTGATGGCGTCGCCGAAGCTCCTCATCCTGGACGAGCCGTGCACGGGACTCGATATTTTCGCCCGCGATCAGCTTCTCCATATGATTCAATCGATTGCGCGCGAGCCGGATGCCCCGACTCTCATCTATGTCACGCATCATGTCGAAGAGATTATGCCCTGCTTCAATAAAACCCTGCTCATTAAGCAAGGAACCGTGTTCTCATCCGGCAATACGGCCGATCAGCTGACCTCGGCCCATTTAAGCGAGTTTTTCCATGCGCGCATCGAGGTGCGGCAGGAGTTGGGCCAGCGCTACTCCCTTCAATTGCTTGACATGGAATAATACGCTTCCCCCTTTCACTTCAACACAACATTGCTTTTCAGCACAAAAGCCGACCTGCGTCGGCTTTTGCTTGCTTCCGCCCTCTCCTTGCCTCTGAAGGCAATTCCGGCTTGGCAGGACTTATACGAAAGGCGGATAATAGATGATATCCGGATCGTAGCGGCCTCCGTCATACGGATTCCCGCTCCAGGCGAAAATGACGATCTTGCCTTTGTCCAGCTCCCGTTCCAGCATCTCGGCATGCTGCTTCGAGACGCCCATAGACGTCATCTTGGCGCGCAGCTCGTCGCCATGCGAGCGGAACAGATTCGCGACCGCGGTGAAGACGCCTTCTTCCGCCACGCCGATCTCAGAGGCAGCCGCTTGTTCGGCGATATGCTCCGTCCGCTTCTTGTCATGGGCCAGCACGTACAGATGGTCTCGGTTATAGCCCAGATTGGCCAAATCCTGAATCTTCGCCTCGGCCTCCCTTGCCGTATTGACCGTGTACACCTTCGTCTGCTTGTTCATGTCGATTCCTCCTTCATGTTCTCTCCCTATCCAGTGAAGCAACTGCTTACCGTGTTCTTAACCGGCCGCCATGGTGATTAAACACCGGGTGAAGAAATGACATTCAGCTCGTGAGCACGGAGAAGCGGGGAATCGCAGGTCAGATAGTCGATCTTCGAACAAGGAAGTACGATATCAAGGCGTAAATCAAGGTAAGAGGCACCGTCATCGAGACTAGCTCCCAAGCGGAACGTATCCGGGTACTTCTGGCTCTCCTTGATGAAGCATACTTGGCTGAGCACCCGGTTATTCTCAAAGGGCGCCTCCCCGAACAAAACGGATGGAACCACTCGTCGGGAACAGTTGGGCCGTCATCAAATGCATAATCGTTGTCTTCCCGGCTCCATTTCTGCCCAGCAGCCCATATATTTTATCTTCCTCCATCACAAAGCTGACATTTTGAACCGCGTTCACATGTCCGTATGATTTGCTCAGCTCCCGCACTTCTACGACATGGCTCATCGCGTGCCCTCCCCTCTGCGAATCATATCGATCAATTGGTCTGTCGTCATACCCAGCTTCTCTGCCTCCCGGATCATCGTGACCACATATTGTTCGTAGAACCTCTTCTTGCGCTTTGCCAACAATAGGGCGCGTGCTCCCGCCGCCACGAACATGCCAATCCCTCTCTTCTTATACAGAATCCCTTCATCCGCTAACAGATTCATACCCTTGGCCGCTGTCGCCGGATTGATCTGGTAGAAGGAAGCGAACTGGTTTTTGGAAGGGACCGGCGATTCTTCCGGCAGCCTTCCTTCGATGATATCGTCCTCAATCCGCTCCGCAATCTGGACAAATATCGGACGATTGTCATCAATGAGCGAACTCATACTTCCCACCACCTAACTGGTTAATTAGTCGTGTAATCAGCTGTACACCTTAATATTCTTTCTGTCAATAATGGCATTTATAACAAAAAAACATGGTCCTGTGACGAAGACCATGTTCTATCGTTGCGCAGGTTTCCCGGCTGAAAAGGTAAAAAGGGCCCCGGCTTATTGCCGGAACCCTTGCTGCCTGCTTCCGTTAGAAAGCAGGATTGTATGCGCCGCACCCTAGAACGCTTAGAACTGTGCCACGACGCCCTGGGATGGAGCGGACAGCACGTTTGCCGCACGGCCGTCCGAAACAGTGAGGACGTAGATAATATATGTTTCTCCATTGACAAGAGGATTGCCATAAGCGTCTTTATCGTAGGAGTTCAGCGTAACCATGCCTTCTCCCGAAGGAGATACGGCTTTAGAGCTGTTTGCCCCTGCCCAATTCGCCTCATTCAGCGTAAAGCTGCCTGCTCTGTGGGAAGGCACTGCCATAACGGCATAGTTTGCAACGCCTCTCTCATTCGTCAGCTTGCTGAAATAGACCCGCAGGTCGCTTCCATTCATCTCCGCCGTTACGTTTGTCGCCGGAGATACGTATTGCGCCGACAAGACCACATCGCGGGATGGATCAGAGAGCGCATTGACCGAGCTGACCCGGCTATCGGCTACGGTGAGAACATAGAAGCGATAAGCGCTGCCGCTTGTAATGGCCTCTCCTCTCACATCGCGTGCGTTCTCTGGAAGAGACAGGCGAATCGTTCCGCCCTGCTTCGCCGCATAGGTGTAATATGGCGTATTGTTGGCATCCGCCAACCCAAACCTCTGATCCGACTTCACGGCCATCACGCGGTATTCCAGCACGCCATAATCATTGGACGGCGCGGTGAAGCTCACCTCGATATCGCGGGCCGTGCCGCTGTTGCCTGTGACATTGGCCGTTACGTTCGACACCGCAGAGACCGACGAGTTGCTTGTCAGCACGATTTCCGGAGAAGCCCCGGACAGCATATTCGCGTTATAGCTATTGTTGCTGACAGACAAGACAAACACCTTGTAGCCGATGCCATTTCGAATCGCTGCTCCATCAACGTCTCGTGCCGAGGAGGACAAAATCTGATCGATATTTCGGCCTGTCTTGCTTACATACGTATAGTTGTTGCTGGATACGTTGTTGGCGCGATACAAGTCGAAGCGGCTTGCATCGGCCGATCTCACGACCATGATCCGGTAATGCGAGATGTTCGCTTCATCCACTGCCCGGTTGAAGCTGACCCGCATATCGCGGCCGTCGTTATAATCGCCGACGTCGCTTGCGTTGACGTTGGTAGCCGGATACACCGTCGAGTTATTGCTCAACGTGATGATGTTCGAATAGCTGGACAACGTATTGGAATAACTGCCCGAGCCGACAGACAAGACGAACACGCGGTAGCTGACGCCGTTCCGAATCAGCGACCCGTCGACATCTCTCGAGCTGGACGAGAGCGTCACGCTCTGGTTGCTGCCATTGCGGCTCACATAGGTGTAATTATAGCTGGATACATTGTTCGCATCCCCTACCGTGAAGCGCCCCGCATCGGACGACTTCACGACCATGACGCGGTAATGGCTGATATTGGACTCATCCGCCGCGCGGTTGAACGTTACCCGCAGGTCGCGGCCATCGCCGTAATCATTGATGTCGTTAGCCTCGACATTGGTCGCGGCATACACGCCCGAATTGCTGGACAACGTAATGGCGCTGGAAGCATAAGACAATGCATTGGAGTAGCTGCCTCTGCCTACCGAGAGGACAAACACGCGATAGCTCACACCGTTCCGAATATATGCGCCGTCCACATCTCTTGCGCTGGAAGAGAGCGTCAAGCTAAGATCGCGTCCCGTCTTATTTACCCGCGTGTAATATGAGCTTGACACATTATTCGCATCCGACACCGTGAACCGGTCCGCATTGGATGTCTTCACGACCATGACGCGATAGTGATCAATCAACGACTCGTCGGAAGCCCGGTTGAACGTGATTCGCATGTCGCGGCCGTCGTTATAGTCGCTGACATCGCTGACCTGCACATTCGTTACCGCGTTAGCGATGGAATTATGAGACAGCGTAATCGACGAGGACGCGCCGCTCAGCACATTGTTAGAGCTGTACCCGTCATTCGACACCGCCATCACGAATACCCGGTAGGTCACGCCGTTGCGAATATAAGAGCCGTTGACATCCGTCAAGCTCGACGACAAGGTCGTCGTGATATTGTATCCGGTCTTCGACACTTGATAATAGCGGCTGGACGACAATTTGTTCGCTTCGGTCACATCGAAGCGGGTGTAATCCCGATCCGGCACGACGAATATGCGGTAGTGGCTCACCTTCGACTCATCGGAAGATCTCGTGAACGATACCTGAAGGTCGCGGCCGTCGTTATAATTGCTTACATCCGCCACGCTCGTAATGACTGGAGCGCCAACCGTGGTGCCCAGCGTAATCGTCGCCGTGGACGAAGAGAGCTGATTGGAATGACGATTCAAATTATTGCTTACGGACAAGACGAACACCGTATAAGGCACGCCGTTGCGAATTCTGTCTCCGGACGTATCCCGGGACGACGAACTGAGTGTCGTCGATAAGGTCGTGCCGGATTTGTATACCGTCGTATAGTTGGAGCTGGATACCGCATTCGCCGCGTTCAGATCGAAGCGATGCGCATCCTTCGACTTCACGACCATGACGCGATAGTTGGCGATATTGCTCTCATCGGAAGCCCTTGCGAAGCTCACGGACAGGTCTCTTCCATCGCCATAATCGGCGACGTCACGCGCCTGCACATTCGTGGCCGCATAGGCTGAATCGCCTGTCAGCGTCACGGTCTGGGAAGGCCGGGATAATACATCCTGGTTGCGCTTGCCTACCGTCAACACATACACGACATAGGATTGGTTCGCCCGGATAACATCTCCGTTCACGTCGCGGCTCCAGGAATTGAGCGTAATCGAAGGATTTCGGCCATACGTATCGACGACCGTGTAGTTATTGTCCGATACCAGACGAGCCCGCGCCAGCGTAAAGGACGATGAGTCCGAAGCCTTGACGACGAGAACCCGATAGTGATCGATATTCGATTCCTGGGACGCCCGCGTGAAGCTGACGTTCAGGTCGCTGCCGTTACCCGCTTGGCCGGTTACTTTGGCATTTACATTCGTTGCCTGATAGACTTGATCGCTTGGATAATCGTCCTGGTCACGATTACTCGTATTAATGGTAACGGTCTGCGTTCTGGAGTTCCACAGCACTTGCTCGCCCAACGCTTCGCTCACGAAGCGAACCGGAACCATCGTTCTTCCCCGGATCGTCTGGGCAGGAACCTCCAGAGTCACGTTCGAATCATTGATCGTGGCTATCTTGGAGCCAATCTTGAGGACCACGGTCGTACCCGCTTTGGTCGCGGTCACTGTCTTTGTTCTCTGGTTCCATCCTACCCTCGCATCCAACGCCTCGAAGATGGCCCGCAGCGGAAGCATCGTCCGCCCTCGAATCATCATAGGCGGTTGATCCGTCACTAGCTTGTCGCCATCGATGTACACACTGATCTGCGGGGCCGCCTGCACTTGCGCTTGAATGGCAAATGTAAACAACAAGGCAAATGCAATCAGCCCGGATAGTATCCTTTTCACAAGTTCATCCTCCATTTGTTGTCATTTCAAACCTCTGATATGTGTAACGCGGTTACTGAGGTAAATGTTTCTTCCTTTTTAAAAATATTTTCATTTTTGGTCAAATTATCGTTCAGGCCCCCTGATGCCTGAACGGTATGCAGGCCAGCATCTCCGGCTCGGCCTTCTATGCTTCAATAATCGTCAGCAGCGGCCAATGTTCACGCCATTGCTTCGCGTTCACCCGCGCCATGTAATAGACGGGATCGGGAAATGCCGGGCTCCGCCTGACGACCATCTGGAACAAGTCCTCCAAGCCGTGCGGATGAATCAGTTCTATCCGCCCCTCCCCATTCAGCCGCGCGCCTACCGCCGTAGCCGTCTCCGGCCACCGGCTCAGGGCATCGAAGGTGGATGCGTAAGGCGCCACCCCATTGCGGATATGCATTCTGGCCTGGTTTTTGACCGACCATTTTTCGTTCCCCGTACGCCTGATCAGTTCCTGCTCCAGCGCCACGTCCCGCTGCTCCGACAGTTCCTCCGGGTCATAGTAGACGACATCGATATCCTGATGCCGGCCCCGGTACTTGAATCCATGCAGCCGGTCCCATATATAATTGCGGATATATCCGGCGGCGATATAGCATTGCGGAAGCTGCAACTCTCTGACGATCCGCAAGTCAGCCATTAATTCCTCATGTTCTTGCAAATAATGAATCAGACGCTGGTCCAACACGGGGATTCCTCCTCTTTCGCAGGCGCTGGACGCCTTATTTTCTCCGGCCGATGTAGAGCAGATGGGAAGAGACGCCCAGGACATAAGGACAGGAAGCCATCTCATAGATCAGCTCCAACGCTTGGCGATATTCGTCTTCTCCGCGTGAACGCCAATAGTCGAATTGCTGCTCATTCATCGCCCCCGCGATGCTGGAAGAACCAAGGAGCTGCACCGTCTCGAAGCCGTGCGCTTCCATGAACGGGGCAATCTCCTCTATCCGGAAATAATACGCGCCGGTAAACCGCCCTTCATCCTGGTGATTGAAGATTCCCGTCTCCATGAAGCCACGAATCTGGCGGATGCTGTCATTCGGCTTCCAATGCTGGGGATGAAGGAGCGAATTCATCACATGGCGGACCACGGTTATCACCGCGACGAAGACGATGCCGCCCCGCTTGGTCACGCGGTACATCTCTTGCACGGCGGCATGCCGATCCTCTTCCGCCTGCAAATGATAGAGCGGCCCCATCATCAGCGACGCATCGAACTGCTCGTCGGCAAATATCCCCAGATGTCTGGCATCCGCTGCATAGAACCCTTGGAATTGCCCGGCTAGCCCCCGCTCTTCCGCCTTGTCCCGCGCGATCTCCACCAGTCTTGGGGCAAGATCGGTCAAGGTGACTTGATAGCCCGCTGCGGCTAATTCCAGAGCATATTTGCCCGGGCCCGCTCCATTGTCCAATAGATGCCCGCCAGGCGGCAAATGCTTGCGGATATGGTGCCAATTCACCATAAATTCGAGAGGCTCCCTGTCCAGGCGGCCCCACTCGTCAAACCCGTTATAATAATCGATAATTTTGTTCATGGCGCACCGCCCTTGTCTCTCCCCATCGCCAGTCCAGCGATCAGAGCTCGGTCCAGGTCGAGCGCACGTACCCGATCCGCATCCCGGCCCGCTCCATATTCCGGTGGCTGCCTGACAGGAAGGCGCATTGGCCCACGGCCAGGCTGCAATCGCGCCGTGCCGCCTCGGCAAGCCTGCTGCGCAGCAGACTCAGCTGCAAGCCCCGCCGCCGGTATTCGGGGAGCGTGGCCGCGAACGTGAAGGAAGCGATATCTCCCTTCACATGCATGACGCCGACAGCCGCTGGACGCTCCTCGTCATAGGCCATATAAAAGCTCCACCCCGGACGCTGATGAAGCACGCGATTGTTGGCCGCGACATGCGGGATGCCGTCATCCGGCAGTCCCGTCCCCCGGCAATGAATCATCGCGTATGTATCGAACTCCGAAGCCCCGATCTCTTCGATTCGAACCGCTCCCTGCGCAGGCTCCCGAATGGCGGCAGGAGGCTGCGCATACAAGGACGTATGGCTGCCCGACGGATACAACCCCCGCTCTGCCAGCGACCGGAGCACCTGTTGATCGGCAAGTCCGGGCACGACTTCGAATTGGGGTTTCCGATCCCGTTCCCGATAGAAGCGGATCATGTCGTCGATATGCCCGATATCGCTGCTCCGCAGCCCTTTGACCGTATTGAAGGAAGGCCATGGCATTGTCTTGCTGTAGAAGCAGACCGCATGCCCGAACTGCTCCACTTCCACGCCTTCCGGATTGCCCTCACGTTCCCGGATCGCATTCATCCGATCGGTCATATAATCGATTTCCGACCGTTCAATGGCTTGCATCATCTTTTCTGACGGATGTATGGCATTCATCCTCAAATGGTCACGCTCCGCTTACATATTCGCTCTGCAGAATGCTCATCTGGATAATGTCCCAATACTTGCCCTCGCGGTACAGCTTCTGCCGCAGCCGGCCTTCTTCCTTGAAGCCGCTCCCCTGATAGCAGCGAAGACCGCGCTCATTGAATTCGAATACCTCCAGCTCCAGCCGGTTCAGATTCAGCGTGTCGAAGGCGAACCGTTTGATCAAGGCGATCGCTTCCTTGCCGTACCCTTTGCCAAGATGCGATTTGCGGCCTATGACAATGCCCAGGACAGCGCAGCGGTTTTTCCAATCCAGCTTATGCAGATCGATCTGTCCGATATATTCAAGCGAATCCTTGTCGGCGATAATGAAGCCTTTGCTGCGGCTGTTTCCCTCGATCATCATTTTCAGAAAGCTCTCCGTGTCATGCAGCGTCTGCGGATAGGTAAAGATGTCGCTCAACGTATCCGTGATCTCCGGGTCGTTGACCCACTCCCGCATATACGGCAAATCTTCCATTCGATATTCTCTTAATATAATGCGCTCCCCTGCGATATGCGGCATTCGGATCATCCTTTCTGTCCGGGTTACGTACTTGGCATGAGCTCGGGCGGGCGCGCCGTCCCCGCCGCCTAGAAGGCCTGGTTCCGGATAATCGCCCCGATAACGCCTACGGCAATCCCGGAGCCGGTCAACCAGCGGGTACCGGACCGCTCAAGAACAAATCCAAGTTGAACTTGATGGTACTCGCATTTCGGAAAAATGTCCATAGCATTTACCACTTTAACCAAATTTGCGCTGCTTCCGAGAATATGAAAAAGCCTCCCCCGGGATTCCGGTCGTTCGTCCAGCTTATTCATCACGATCGGAATCGCCCGCGGAGCCGCCGATGACGAGCACATGCTTCATCCTCGCCTGACCTCCGTTCGCCGTATCTCTAATGAGCATCCGGGGCCGTGCCATCCGGGACACCGTCCCTTCCGCGCTACCTCTTCTTCCTCTTGATCGCATCCGCAACCCATGCCGCCCCGTACCCGATAATCAGCGCCAGGTCGATCCCGAACAGATACGTAAAAACATTAATGCAAGCCGTATTCGTATATTGATTCCACCATCCCCAGCGGTAAATGACCGAACCGGGACGATCCGGCGCGCCGCCCAGATTGCCAATCAACTGCTTGACATACAGCCACTCCAGCGCCAGAAGCGCCACTCCGAATAGGATAAGCACAAGAAGAGTAACAGCCTGATGGTGACCTCGCCGAAGCCCGCACGCGAAGAACCGACGCGAACCGATTCCGAGCATCACCAGAAATACGGCATACACCGGGACAAGAAGGCACAGCATCAACAGCGCCGGATTCCCGTTCCCGGACATGCCTCCACCCGGCCGCGGCCGAAGGGTGAACATATCGACCAGACCCACGCCGATCAGAGTCACGGCAAAGAGAAAGAGCAGCGCGGTGACAAAATACCGGCGGCGGGCTTGATATGCATCAGCCTCGGGAAGTGAACCATTCGCGTCATCCGGCCCCATGTTCATCCCCCGCTCCTTCACGTTGTTCCTGCGGACGTCTGAAGCCTTTGAACCGCATCTCCTGACAGGTCCTGCCCCGCGAGCGCCCGCTCCGGTTGAGGCGGCATAGACAGGATACCGGTATCCCGATACTCCGCAGTCGCCTCTTCCGATTCGCGAATCTCTCGATTCGCCCGAATGTTACGAACGGCCCGGCATCGATTGTTCCTTCATTACGCCCGCCAGTTCATAATAAGCGTCCCGCAGCCAAGGATGAAGCACCTTCAGCGTATCCCGACGCTCCCACAAGTAGTTGACATAGGCATAGGAGGCATGCTCGAGAGAGATCTCAAGCGCTTGCTCCACTTGCTCCAAATAGGGAGGCGTGCCTTCCTGATCCCATTCGATTTTGTCCGCGACGAACAGCACCTTGTCTATCATCGTGGCCTGCTTGCGGAGCGTCGTATGGCAGCCAACCGCATCCAATATATCTGGGTCGGTTACATGGAACAGATCCCGGGCCATCTGCCGCGACAGCTTCTGGTGAACAATCATCGGAAAGGCCTCTTCTTCCGGCAGCACTTCAATGCCAAGGGAACGAGAGAGGGGCACTCTGACATTGTTGGGATAGACCGCGCTTATATCATGGAGATAACCGGCGTACTCCGCAGCCTGTGAATCCAACCCGAATCGCTCCGCCAGACGGCGCGCTTCTTCCCCCACCCTCATGCAGTGCTCCGCCGTCCTTGGACAACCGTTCCTGACCAGAAAACGATAAACATCTTTGCCCAAATCGCCTGACAACGCTTCGACCTTTAGCTCAGCATAGACCGTATTCATATCCGCCTCCCCTTATATGCGCAGCGCCATGGCGCATGAAGCCATCCGATTTACACATGCTTGGATAATTGTGTATATTAAGCAGCTTCATCGTAACACAGAGGCGAAGCGAGGGGGTTAAAGATATATAAATATCTCATTGATTCTCTCTCATCCTATTGCGCAATATCATCCCCGGTCGCTGCGTCTCGGTCCGGCATTCTTGAATGAAGGCCAAGCCGATGTCTACATATGAACAAAAGGATGCGCATTGCACATCCCTGAAGTGAATGGACAACCGGGTCTATGTACCATGCTAGCGGCGAGCGGCGATCTCCACCTTCATCCGGTCCGGATCCTCGAAAAACACGGCATAATGACCGCTGCCCCCGGCATACGGATATCTGTCCGCATACAGCATAGGAATGCCTCTCTCCTCCAGCTTGAGGCGAAGCTCGTCAACTCGAGCCTTCGATTCCGCATGGAAAGCGATATGATTCAGGCCGGTCCGCTTGCGATGGTAGGGGAGATCAAGAAACCGGGCTTCCGTCTGTACGAATACGAGATAGGTGTCTCCCTGCTTCCAACTGATGCCTTCCGGCCATCTCTGGAATTCCTCATACCCCAGCTCCTTCAGCAGCCATCCCCAAAACGCGATGGATCGTTCCAAATCAGATACGTTGAACTCGACGTGATGCAGCATGCTTGCCTCCTGCTCTTTTGCCGCGCTAACATAAAACCCACCTTCCGGCGCTTGGCTTAGGCGGGTCTTCCCTGTTTCAACAGAACTGCGGCAGCTTGATATTTCTATATACATACTACTTCAAAATGAATATACGCACAAGCGTTCCCTTTTTTTCGGGCTGCAATATTGACCTTCCGGGATTATGCGCGACGACCATGCTGTACTCGTTCAAAAAGTCTCCTTACGTTACTTTTTTGTCCGTTCACTGGCTGTCCTAGCTTGATATAATCGGCATTCCGTAATCACTCGCTGATTCACCACCTGGGGGAAGTGCTTTGTCGAGGACAGCAGGCCCTCTTTGGCGTGGCGGTATTTGCTGCTCATATCCTGCAAGCTGATGCACGGAATGCCGATCAGCTTCAGCTCTTCATGCCGCACGACGACCGGCTCCATGTTCGGCAGCTTGTTCATGATTTGCATACTGGTCTCCTCCTGTTGATAGTCTTTGGACAACGACAACTATTGCGGCGGGATAAATGGAATTACATTAGACTTGTCCCCTGAAAGCTAACGATAACGTAAGTACGCCGATTCTACGAAATCACCTTCATCCTGCTTAGGGCGCTCGCTATAACAAGCCCTAGGAAAAAGCCCGTGACCGGGGCGACGACGATAATGCCGATGTAGTTCGCAATTGAGGCGGAGAAGATCTTGATTCCGGCGACCGCGATTGCCGTACCGCATACCACGATCCAATACTTCACCTTGGCGCTTTTCCGGACTCGAACAAAGCCGGTCCCGCACCGGACCTTGCTGAGCGCCAGAACAAGAAATAGCCCTTCGGCCAGCAAACCTATGATCGAAAGCCCATATTGAAGAAATTGGTACACCGGCGTTCCCATCATCATTTGTTCAAGCAACGGGCAGAGGCTTACAAATATTCCTGTCTCGTGCGTAAAGCCGTCCAATAACACATGAGCGTAGAATCCGATAATGACCGAGATCAAAAATACCGTCCAGCCGCGAATGCCTCCCAGCCTCCATGGCCGTACCAGTCCGTGCGCTTTTCGGTCCAGATTCCATACGGAGGGCAGATGACGCGCCAAAGGGGCTTTGATCAGGCAGTGGAACAACACCGCCAACAGTACGCTTAACGGGATCGCCTGCAGGAACAGGCCCAGCGTCGAATGGCCAATCGTCTGATAAGGCTCCAATGCAATGAAAAATTCAAAGTCGGGAGCCATGCTCCCCAAAATAAGGCCGGTCAAACTGAGATACTTCGGCTGCACCAGCTTCAAGGGCGCGGCATACAACGGATGTGCAAGTGTATACGGCATAACTTCCCTCACTTTTCTTGGGTTGATGATATTGGGCAGTTTCTCACGAGGGTCGCTCCGACATTAGGGGACATTCCACTGTTGGCCGTGATTTACAACTTCACATACTCATACCGAATCAAGCCGTAGTACCCGACAGTAAACCCACCCTTGATTTGATCGTAGTTGTCGGCAGCGACGGCCAACCCGAAGCTTGCCCCGGGCCCGTAACCATCCCCCGTATGCGACTGCTTTCCCTTCGGCGTTGAGGATTTCGGAATGGGATGATCCGCTTCATTGAAATAATGGCCGTAAACATCGAACACGCCCCAGCCTGCAAGAAGAACCGCAACCGCCAAATGCCTATTCGCTTTCGCATAAGCACCTCTCTTCCAGCGCTGCAGCCAATTTCATTTCCAAGTCGATCCTGCCCCGATAGAAGAGGACATGATCCGCGATTCCTTGAAGCGTGGCGGAAATGTCGGAGCCTTCTTGGGCAATGACAAGGATTGGTTTCTTTCTGCTATATCCATACCCAGCCTCAATCCCTAACCCTGTTCCCTTTTCACTGAACTCAATAAGAATAAGATCCGAGGAATCCATGATTTCGAATGTCTTCTGCATCAACTCCGCAGGCGAAAAGGATCGGCGCCCCCATTCCTCCACATCCCGGACAATACAACTTGCCTGATGCCCAAGTTGCTGCTCCAGCACGGAGAGGATTGATTCAATGACATGCCGGTTGGAAAAATCATCGACATATTTGATGCCGAAATAAATGTTCATCGTTCAGCCCTCTTTATTGCGATGCTTCGCCTTATTTCCTGTTACATACCGATTCTCCCGCTGATCTTCAACGGCAATCGCTTCATTCGGGTCTATCCTTGATTTCCTCGCACCTCATTATGTACAAGGTTGAAATCCGCTTCCTCCTCTGCCTTGCCACATATTGTAGTAGATTATGTAAAAATACTCAATTCGATCTCTCTGGCTATCGCCCTGCAAGAAAAAATGGAGAGACGGCCTCATGGCCGCCTCTCCGGACTTCGCTTCCCTTTTTTTTGCGATTCGCCGTTACCGCTATAATCATCGTATGCTTTTTTTACCCAATCGAACAGATAGGCACTGCCCCCATGATCGGGATGAAGCAGCTTTAGCAGCTTTTTCGACTGTTTCCGCACCTGCTTCTCATCCGCCTCTTCGGGCACGCCGATCAGCACATGATAAGACGCGGCTCCGGCCTGCCGATGCTCCCATGAGTTCGAGGAGCTGTCGCCATAAGAGCGGTTATACGATTGCTCCCGGCGCGGAGCCTGATCGGCCAGCTCGGACAGCTTGTGGCGCATGTGCTCCAACGTTGCCTCCAGCCGTTCCTCCTCGCGCGGAAGGCTGCCTTCCCAGAACTCGAATTCGAAATTCCTCATTATCTGCTCCAATTGTTCCATCAGATCGTTATACATGATGAGGGTCGCCTTCAGGCGATCAGCCAGCCTGTAGATTCGGAGCAGTTGCCGCACCGCCCATTCCGGCATTTCCAATTCGAACGCATGAAGCACCTTGCCCATATCCTTCTCCGGCACCGGCACCTCCTGCAAGAATTCCATCAACCGTTCCTGCTGCTCTTCGGTCAGCCTTGATCCGATCTGGACGGCAAATTGCAGCTTGGTGGTCCCGGCCTTCACTCTGTTCTGCCAATCCCTGTTCAAGTTCATCAAGGCCCGGACGAACTCGACAATATAAGGTTCGGTCACCGTAACGCCTTCCGAATCATGCACATTGGCGAATTGAGCCCCTTCCATGTAGCCATCTTCTCTGCCGATCTCCATATCCTTCCTCACCTCGAAATGGACGCCGCCGTCTGAACTAGATAATTTCTTCATCATCATTTGTCGTCTCATGGCCCGAAGGGACGCTTCGCTTC
This sequence comes from Paenibacillus dendritiformis, assembly GCF_021654795.1. Classification (NCBI taxonomy): domain Bacteria; kingdom Bacillati; phylum Bacillota; class Bacilli; order Caryophanales; family Paenibacillaceae; genus Paenibacillus; species Paenibacillus dendritiformis. The sequence goes on along the minus strand of NZ_AP025344.1, from coordinate 114,844 downwards.
CCGGTAATGCGGAACATGCATTTACGCCCGCCGTCCGCCATGCATTCCGTCCGCTCGACATCGGCTTGCAGCAGATCTGCAAACAAAGCCAACTCGCACTGGCAGGGCGGGGAATGCTTGGCGGCCACCTGCGCAATCGGACAATGGGCCTCCTCCAGCCAGAACGATTCATCCGAGCCGTATCCCCACCGGGCCATATAGCCTTCCCGGTCCTGAATATCAGCCAGCGCCTGCACCCGCTGCTCCAGCTTCTGTCCCTCCAGGATGCTCGCATATCGCTGCATCAGCTTCCGCTTCCGCCGCTCGAACAACCGCTCCACGAACGTATCGCCGGCCATGGCCCGCATCTCTTCCATCAACTCCAGCGCAAGGCTGTCATACTTGGTCACGAACAAGGCGCTTGCCTTCTCCGACAAGCTATATAGATAGGCCGGTCTGCCGATGCTGGGGCGGGTCAATTGAATGCGGACATATCCGCCTTTCTGCAGATCGTACAAATGCCTGCGGACCGCGATGCACGTCAGATTCAGCTGATCCGCCAGCGGTTGAATGCCAATGGGCCCCTGCTGCTTCAGCATCGCCAGGATGTCTCTGCGCGTGGGCTGGTTGAGCAGACGGGCTTTCTGCGCAATTGTCATCTTTCATCCCTCCGCCGATTCATTCTTATGAAATTCAGACGGCCACGCTTGCCGTCAGACCCGGTTTTCACTCCTCTTAATTGTACCTTATCGAAAAAGTTTTGTATATGGTAAACATTATTGGTTAGAGTAAAATTTGTAGTCAAAAAAATATTGCTGAATTCGAATAAACTCCCCAAAACCCGCAATTTTGCATTATTCTTCCAGGTTCGCTATTTGAAGATGGCTATTTCCACCATCCTGAAAACTGCACCATTTCCCTAGACACGCCCATCCGGCAGGTGAAATCCGCAAAACTCCACGATTTCTCCAGATACGCCGATTCGGTAAGCGAAATCCTGCATAAATACAGCAATTCGATATGGACGACTATTCCAGAAAGGGAATCCTGCAAAATTACAGGAATTTCCCCTGTTTCGCTTCGGCTTGAAGCAAAAGGGCCTAAAATGATGTAGATTTGCAGCAATTCCTCGGGATGTGGACTCATCAAGCCGAAATTCCTGTAAAATAGCAGCAATTTCCTCCGCACGTCCAAGCCCCAGGAGGCAACGATGCTTCCAGCAGACCGATAATGCTTCCTGAAGGCAATGATGCCCCAAGCATCCGACGCGGTCGCTTGGATCCCGTAAAATCAGGCCTTTGAGTAGTCTATGGGACTTTTTTACCTGTGATGGATCTCTTCTCCCGGTAGAAAGATCGATTTAAAACGCTGTGAGAGCCAAAGTTTGGATGAGGAAAATGGACCATCTCCACCCCTTCGCAAAAAAACAGGGGTTTTCCAACAGCCAGAACCCGACGTCATTCTGTCCACCATATCACTTCTCTTTACTCATGTCGTTTGCAAGTCAGACAACGCCCGATAACATTGGCCGAAGGCGGTTCAACTCCCAGCTCCCTTGCCCAGATCAATACATGATGACATCTTTGATTTCCTTATGGTATTGCTCGGACAATGCCTTCACAGACTCCAAGCTCATGTAACCCTCATAATCGGGATCATAACCGATTTATTTTCTACCACTCGGATCCAACTGTACTCGATATCAACGATATGAAAAAAGGTTTAGAGTATCGAGCCGACATCTCTATACAGAAACAATGATTTCATCGATTCACTCCTTGTCACTCAATATAATGTCCTCATGATACGGTCTATACAAGGCAGCACAAGCGGACATAACGCATTCTCATAGATCACGAGTTCCCGTTGATTCAGCTTGCCTCCCGGAACTTTCGCAATCTCACCCACAACGGCATGGCTGCAGGAGTCGGATATCGTTGTCGTCCTGTTCAGCGGATCTTTGGCTATCACATACTCCTGCTCTTCATTCGTCCATATCAACCGGGGATGTGTGGCAATCTTCGACCGATCCTTGAGAAAAGACAAGCTTTCCCTGCCTTCACGCATCGTCGCAATCGTCCATTTTCTGCGTCCAAGCCATGGGCTGCTATCCATAATTTTTACATGCAGCTCCGAGTGTATATGCCGCCCCTCCAAGCTCAATTGCCAGTTATCAACCACCCAGCTTAATGCTTTATTTGTCCTCGTCGTAAATATTCGGTGAAAAGAGCCGACTGCATTACCGCCCTCATCTTCGATTGCTATAGGAGCAGTTGACATTTTAAGCAATGGACAAGTGTAATAATACCTTTCCATAAAGAGACTCCTTATCTCTGTTTTACACTTTGAAACTTAATCTCCTTAAGTTTATCATCCAACCCGAATATTGGATACTCCTTCAATCTTTTTCTTAGGCTTGGAAAAATAGGCTCTTCTCTTATCTGCCCATCACGAAAAAGCACCCAGAAAAAAGCGATCCCTCGCCTTCCTTTCCGAGTGCCATAAGTATTCTAAATTAGAAATTAACAACGCCCAAGCCACGAACCGAAGCTGTGCGCCTGGACTTACTTGGCGTGCTGCTTATTGTACCATGCCACGAAATTATCGACGACCGAATCGAGAAACGCGATGGTCGGCTCATGAATCAAGGTTCCGCTAGCGTCGATCTTCTCGTGAACGGAGCCGACATACACTTCATTCCCGGGAAGAAGGGGAGAAGACACGCCCGGCGAGAACAATATATCGCGCAAATGTTCCTGGGCCCGCACGGTTCCCAATGTGCCCATCGAAGCGCCGACGATCCAGGACGGCTTGCCCGCCAGCACCTTCTCCCCGCGGGACAGCCAGTCAATCGCGTTTTTCAATACGCCCGGGATGGAATAGTTATACTCCGGCGTCACCCATAGGACGGCGTCTGCCGCGCCTACCTTTTGGACGAATTCCTTGACTTCGGCCGGCGGATTATTTTCAATATCCTGATTGTAGAAGGGGAGCTCCTTGATGCTGACAATATCGATCTCGATTCGCTCCTGATACCTTTTTTGCATATAAGCAGCCAACTTCAAGTTATAAGACTCTGTGCGGTTACTTCCGACAAGCGCAACAATATTCATGGATCACGCCTCCTCTGAAATAAAAGTCCAATCGCTTTAACCTATCCTCTCGGGTTCATCCTTTATTATCCAGTCCTGATATATTCTCCAAAGCGAAAGATTAATCCTGCTTCCGCGGAATAGAATTTGTCCCGGATTGACTACGGCATTATACCGGTGTAAAATCATATCCAACATATGTATCCAAATTAACGACATGGAAGAAGAGCAAGTACGTATCAGAGATCGAGGTCCAGAGAGTCGGTGGCTGCTGTGAACCGATCCTCGCCTGATGCCGAATGGGCTTCGGAGTCGCTTCGCTGAATCTGGGAGTAGGCGTGGCCGGGATTCTCTTTCCGTTATCATGAGAGGCGTATCGAAGGAAGATGCTCCTTCCGTACGCAAGAGTGAATCGCTGCGGCGATTAATGAAGGTGGTACCACGATAACCTCGTCCTTTGGTGACGGGGTTTTTTTGTTTATTTGGCAGAGGGGGTGATGGTCATGGATGACGGCTGGTGGTTCACCAGTACGACAGAAGTATGGAAGATCATAAGGAGGAATCTCTATGCAAGAACGTATATTAACGGGAGATCGCGTAACCGGCAAACTTCACCTTGGCCATTACGCCGGCAGCCTCAAAAATCGGGTCGAGCTGCAGCACCGATTCGACACCTACCTCATCCTGGCGGATGTGCAGGCGCTGACGACTCATTTTGGGCAGCCAGAACTGCTGCCGATCCATTTGCGCAACGTGGCACTCGACTATGTGGCGGCCGGAATCGATCCGGAAAAAGCAACCATTTTCGTGCAATCCCTTATCCCGGAGATCGCGGAACTAACCGCCTATTTTTCGATGTTCGTCACCGTCAATTCGCTGCGCCACAATCCGACGATCAAATCCGAAGCCAAGGATCGGGGCTACCAAGAGATGCACTATGGTTTCCTCGGCTATCCGGTCAGTCAGACGGCGGATATTACTTTTTGCAAGGCGACGCTCGTCCCTGTCGGGGAAGATCAGTTGCCTGTGATGGAACAGACAAGAAAAATCGTGCGCCGGTTCAACCAGTTATACCGGCCGGTCTTGCCGGAACCGCGAGCGTTGGTGGGCGACGTGCCTCGCCTCGTCGGGCTGGACGGCAATCATAAGATGAGCAAAAGCCTCGGCAATGCTCTTCCGCTCGATTCGACAGCAGCAGAGGTTCAGGAAAAAATCAAAAGGGCGAAAACCGATCCGGCCCGCATCCATAAAAACGATCCCGGCCATCCCGAGGTATGCCCGGTATACAGCTATCATCAAGCGTTCCGCAAGGAAGGTGCCGACGAGATCTACGACAGCTGCTCCACAGGGCGTATCGGATGCGCCGAATGCAAACAAAAAATTGCCCGGAGCATTAACGATTTGCTTGACCCGATGAGAGAACGAAGAGCGGCCTATCTGAAGCATCCCGGAACAATCGACGAGATCATGATCGCAGGCACGGAAAAGGCGCGTCTCGCCGCGAAGGAAACGATGCTGGAGGTGCGCGAGGCAATGGGTCTGAATTATTTCACACGGTAGTATTCAGGCAGATTAAGCTATAGACATGCACCCCTTGGGATACATCCGCACAGGCCCGAGAGCCGCCCATGCCGATTCCAAGGGGTGCACGATAGTGCCGTTATGGAATCAATTCAAATCCCGTCGTATTCTCCAAAATCTCAACGGCGAAAGACTCGCCCTCGCGGCGGGAGACGCTTACCGACAGGTGGCCCGAACCAATGGCGATGCGCTCGGCCTTCACTTGATCCATTCCTTCCGGAAGGAACGGCGAGAGCGCGATCTCCCGCTTCACGGCATCCGGGTACAAGCCGAGCATCGCCTGCAGGAAGACGATCGACGTTCCCGCCGCCCAAGCCTGCGGCGAGCAGGTCGTCGGATAAGGGACCGGATGGCCGGTCTCCGGGCCGTAACCGCAGAACAATTCAGGGAGCCGCTGATATTCGAAGAAGGACGAAGCCTGGAGCAGGCCGGAGATGACTCGTCCCGCCTCCTGCTTGAAGCCGAGCTTGCCCAGTCCGAGCAGAATCATCGCATTGTCATGCGGCCATACGCTTCCGTTATGATAGCTCATCGGGTAGTAGCCTGCCGCGTCCGTGCTCATCGTGCGGATGCCGTATCCGTTGAACATATCGTCCTTCAGCAGACGCTGGGACAGCGCCTTCGCCCGCGAAGCCTCCGGCAGGCCGGTCATCAGCAGATGACCCGGATTGGAGGTCACGCTCTGGATTTGGCGTTGGTCCTTGTCGAGCGCAATCGCATAGCATTGCTCGTCCTCCATCCAGAAGGAAGACTCGAAGCGCGCGCGGAGCCCTTCCGCTTCCTCCTCCAATCGCTGCGCCCACTCCGCTTCGCCCATGGAAGCCACAATCGGGGCAAGCGACTTTTTGGCCTGGTAGACATATCCCTGCACCTCAGACAACGCGATCGGGGCTTCCGCATATTCGCCGGAGCGGTGCACGATCGAATTCGCCGAGTCCTTCCATCCTTGATTCGGGAATCCCTTCTCCGCTTCCTGACGGTAAGCCACGAACCCGGAGCCCGCTTCCAGAGCGGAATCGATATAGTCCAGCGCGCGGATGACATTCGGCTTCAATTCCTCGACAAGAGCGAGATCTCCCGTCCACCGATAGTATTCGCCGAGCACGACCAGGAACAGCGGCGTCGCATCGACCGTGCCGTAATAAGGAGAGAATGGCGATTGCTTCGTCGTCACCAATTCTCCGAATCGAATCTCATGCATAATCTTGCCCGGCTGCTCGTCTCTCCATGGATCGACCTTCTCCCCCTGGTAAGCGGCAAGCGTACGGAGCGTGCCCTTGACAATGTCCGGATTGACAGGAAGCATGAACAGCGCCGTAATCAGACTGTCTCTTCCGAACGGCACGGCGAACCATGGCAGTCCCGCCACCGTCGTAGCGCCATAGCCGACATCGGTCGTCAGCATGCGCAGATCTTGAAGCCCCCGCTGGAACAGCCCGTTGAACCGGTCCGAATCCGTGCTTACCTTCGAGCTGTTCTCGTACCATTGGAGATAGGAGGCCTCGAGCTTCCGCAGCCCTTCTTCATACGTTAAAGGATCCGCTGCCGGATGATGATCCGATGACGGAGTGATGAAAAACGTAATTTCCTGCTTCTGGCGTGCGTTCAACGACAGCGGGAACCGCACAGTGCCGCTCGCATCGGCCGTTCCTTCCGCGTCCCACGCGATGCGCGTCGATCTTCTCACGTTATCGGCCCCAAGATACGACAGGGCCAATTCCCGGCCGCCCGCCCGCGTCTCCTCCTGCTTGCCCACTTCGCCGGTGCGATATTTCCGGACCAGGAACATATCTTGGAAATCGGCATCGAAGAAGGCCGAAAATTCAAACTCGACCGGATGGGTAAAATAGTTCGTTAACGTGCAGCGCTCATATAAAATGCCGTCATAAATAAACCGCTCCCGCAGCACTTCGATGGCTCCTTCGTCCTTCTTGTCCTTCATCAGACGGAAGGAAGCCAGATAACTCTTGTCGCCGACGGAAGAGAGCAGTGTCGGCTTCTCGCCGTCAATCCACACTTCCATGCGGCTTAGATAACGCGTGTCCTTCATATACAATCCGTGACCCTGATCATCGCCCGCGACGATATCTCCATCCAGACCTGTCAGGAAAAACAGCTCGCCTTCTTTGATTACGCGATAGTCCATCATCGATCTCCCATCTATTCATAGTGTCTGCGTGAACGGCAGCTCCATCTATCTCCTTGGTGCGGGCCAAACATCTACGTTACCGTCAATTCGGCCTGCAGCCCTTCCTCGGAATGCGGCCCGATCCAGATATGGAATTTCCCCGGCTCCACCTTGAACCGGAATTGCTCATCCAGCAGCCCCAGCTCTGCCGGCGTCAGCTCGAAGCTTACCGTCCGGCTGTCTCCCGGCTCCAGGAAGACTTTGCGGAAGCCTTTCAATTCCTTGACGGGACGCGTCGTGCTCCCAACCAGATCGCGAATATAGAGCTGTACCGTCTCTTCCCCGGCGCGCGTTCCCGCGTTCGTCACCCGCACCGATACCGCGACCGACTCATCGCGGTGAATCGCGCTTCGTTCCAATTGCAGATCGTCATAATGAAATGTTGTATAACTCAGGCCGTACCCGAACGGATACAGCGGCGAATCGTCACAATCGATATAATCCTCATACAAATGCGGCCGGCCCGTATTTTTCCGGTTATAGTAAATCGGAATTTGTCCGGTCGATCGCGGGATCGTGACCGGCAAGCGCCCGCTTGGGTTATGGCGGCCCGTCAGCACATCGACCAGCGCATAGCCCGTCATCGTCCCCAAGTGCCAAGCCTCCACCACCGCATCCGCATGGTGATGCACCCATTCGGTCGCGAGCGGCCGCCCGTTCATCAGAACGACGATGACCGGCGTATTAGTCTTCGCCTTCAGCTCCCGGATGAGACGCTCCTGGCAAGCCGGAAGCGTAATCGAAGCGACATTGTAATGCTCGCCTGTCATCGCCTCGCTCTCGCCCGCCGTCACGACGGCCACATCGCATTGCTTGGCCAGCTCGACGGCGCGGTCAATCCCGCCCGGAATCGCCTCGTTGATACCGCTGCCCGGCTCATGGTACACCTCGGCATGGGGCCCGATCTCGGATTGGAACGCATCCCATGCCGTCACGACATCCTCGTCCCGGCCTTTCCAGGCCCAGCAGCCCATCGAGTTGTGGCGGTCATCCGCCAGCGGTCCGATCAAGGCGATTTTCCGGTGCCGCCCATAATCGAGCGGCAGGATGCCGCGGTCGTTCTTCAGCAGCACGATCGACTTGCGCGCGCTGTCTCTCGCTTGCTCCGCGTGCTCCGCCGGAATGCCGGGCGCCGGCGGCTCCCCGGCATCGACATACGGCCGCTCGAACAAGCCGAGCCGGAATTTCACCATCAGAATGCGCAGCACCGCTTCATCAAGCAGCTTCATCAGTTCGGGATTCTCCTGTACGAGCGATTCCAGATGCTCCAGGTAGACGCCGGAATGCATATCCATATCGACCCCGGCAAGCAGCCCTCTGCGTGCGGAATCGCGGCGATCCTCCGCATAGCCGTGATAGATTAATTCTTCGATCGATTCCCAGTCGCTGACCACCATGCCGGTGAAGCCCCATTCCTCCCGCAAAATATCCCGCAGCAAGCAGGAACTCCCGGTGGCAGGCACCCCGTTCAGCTCGCTGAAGGCGCTCATGACGGTCAAGGCGCCAGCCTGAATGCCGCCGAAGTAAGGCGGCAGCACGGTCTCCCGCAGCGTCCGCTCCGACATGTCGGTCGTATCGTAATCGCGTCCGCCTTCCACCCAGCCATATCCGGCGAAATGCTTGACGCAGGCGGCGACCGTCGGATACCCTTCCGCGTTCGGACTCTGGAAGCCTCTCACCTTCGCCGCTGCGGCCAGGGCAGACAAGTAGACGTCCTCTCCCGTGCTCTCCGCGATTCTCCCCCAGCGGGGCTCGCGCGTAAGGTCCGCCATCGGGGCGAACGTCCAACGGATCCCTTCCGCCGCCGCTTCGGTCGCCGCGATGCGGGCGTTCTTCTCCATCGCTTCCGGATCCCAGCTCGCCGCTTCGGCGAGCGGAATCGGGAAGATGGTCCGGAAGCCATGAATGACATCGTCGCCGATCAACAGCGGAATGCCCAGGCGGCTCTGCTCTACCGCGATTCGCTGCAGCTCATTGACTTTATCCGCGCCGTGCACGTTCAGCAGCGAGCCGATCCTCCCTTCCGCGATCAGTTCCCGCTCCCGTTCCTCGCAGCGGCCGTATTGCACGGTCTGGCCGATTTTCTCGGCCAGCGTCATTTTGCCAAGCAGTTCCTCCGCCTGGCCTCTCCATTGCTCCAACCCGCTCTTTTCCATTCCGCTCTCCTCCATCCATCAGCCTTTGACGCCGGCATTGGAGATGCCTTCAATATATTGTCGCTGGAACACGAAAAAGAAGATGATAATCGGCAGCGTCGAGAGAACGACCCCCGCCATAATGAGCGGCGTATTCTCGAAGAACATATCCTTCACGCTGTTCAGACCGACGACGAGCACGTATCTCTCCGGCGTATTGGCCAGCGTGCTCGGAATCAGGTAGCTGTTCCATGTCCCGGCAAAGGCAAGAATCGACATCGTAATCAGCGAAGAACGGGCCAACGGGTATACAATCCGCCAGAAGGCGCCCATCTTCGTCAAGCCGTCAATCCGGGCCGCCTCGATGAATTCATTCGGCACGGAGATGAAAAATTGGCGCAGCATAAAGATATACAGGCCTTGGTACAAGAAAGGCACCGTCAATGCCCAGAAGGTGTTCAGCCAGCCAAGCTGGGCCACATTGACGTATACCGGAATCAAAATCATATGATAAGGAACCATCATCGTGGCAACGACAATCCAGTAGATAACGCTTTTGCCCCGGAAATCCAGCTTGGCGAGCGCGAATCCCGCCATCGGGTTAATGATCAGATTCCCGATCACGACAATCCCCGTCATAATGAGCGTATTGAGGAACCAGCCTGGCACATCATACGCTTCATTGGTGAAGAACATTTTATAGTTGTCGAGCGTCCACAATTCGGGCGACACCAGCTTGTTGACGTAGCGCATCGGAATGAGCGACGTATAGATCGTGTAGAGAAAAGGAAGGGCAAACAAGAGCCCAATCAAAATCGCGGCGATATACAGGAACAGCCGTCCGGTTCTGCTTCGGGTCTTCATGCGCTCACCCCTTCTCGTCCAATAGTTTTTTTTGCAGGAACGTAATAAACATGATGATGAAGAAGAACAGCACGACGGCCGCGCTTCCGTACCCGATGTTCATGTAGCGAATCCCGTGCTGGTAGAAATACGTCACGACCGTGCTCGTTGCGCCGGCAGGCGACCCAAGCGCGCCGTATCTCGAGATGGCCGCGATCTGGTCGTAAATCTGGAAGCCGGTAATCGTGGAGACCGAGACGATAAAGAACGTAATCGGCCGCAAGGAAGGCACCGTAATATAACGGAACTTATGCCATTTCGAAGCGCCGTCAATCTCTCCCGCCTCATACAGATCCTTCGGAATCTCCTGCAGCCCGGACAAATACACAATCATCGTGAAGCCGGCCTGTTGGAAAATAAACAGGATGCAGACGAACAGCAAGGCATAGTTCGTGTCCGCGAACCAAGTCACATTGCCGAAGCCGAGCATGCCGAAGAAGTCCGTCAGGAAGGTCCCCTTCTTGAAGAGCATCATGAATACCGTCGTAATCGCAATCTGAGACGTGATATAAGGAAGGAAAAAGACCGTTCGGAATATCCCCTTCCCCTTCAAATTCTGATTCACGACCAGCGCCAGCAGCAGGCCGAGCAGCGTCTGAATCGGAACGGACAAGACCACGATTTCCAGGGAATGAAGCACCGCCCGGAAAAATTCCTTGTCTTGAAGAATCGTAATATAGTTTTGCAGTCCGATGAACTTAGCCTGATCGAGACTTGCAAAGTTCGCGTCCTGAAAGCTTCTCACGAAGGACTGGATGAATGGATATAAAAACCACCATGCCCATAAAAATAGAAAAGGCAGTGAAAACATCCAACCTAGAGTCTTATCGGAATCCGCCAGGGAACGGAACCAGGATTGCCTAATTTTCGCCCCCCTTAATTCCGCGTTGTTGCTGCCATGTTTGGACATTGTTTTCCTCCCGGTACTGAAAGTGTAAGCGGCCTGCGTGAACGGCGCCCTCTGCTCATATCATCACAGATAAAAAGGTACTGCTCCCCCTCCCGGGGAGGGAGAAAGGAGCAGCAATCAAGACGGCCGACTCACCTTATTGGAATTGCTTTTGAATATCGTCCAGAATTTGCTGGGCCGATTTGCCGGAACCGCCAAGAATTCGTTCTTCCAATTGCTTGACCAATTCGTCGGTGAACCGCTTCGTATCTGTCGGATATCCATAGTCCGTGCTGTATTCCAGCGCCGGCTGCACTGGATTGAATTCCGGATTCTTCTCGAAGTATTGCTTCGACAGTTCCGGAACGGCCGGGTTGTAACCAAGCTCCATGAACTCGGTCTGTGTCTTGTCATTCGTCATGTAGTAAGCGGCTTTGAGCGCAGCTTCCTTATTTTTGGCATCCTTCAGCACCACATAGGCGTCGGAGCTCATCGTGCTGCCATTGGCCGTGCCCTTCGGAACCGGAATCGCGGCATATTTCAGATCCGGATTCGCATCCTTCAGGAAGCCTTTGTACCAGTAGCCGCCGGTGCTCATCGCGCCCAGCTCATTGCTGAATACTTCGCCGTCCCAGCCGAACCCAAGCGCCTTCGGCGTCACGGCCAGTCCGTCATTGTACATCCCGATAATCGCTTCCAGCGCTTTTACGTTTTCCGGGGAGTTGATCGTTTTCCCATTTCCCCAGCCGCCGCCGAAGCTTTTCACATAGTTGGTGATATGGAATGCATCGATATTGATGATAATCCCGTGCACTTTATCGGTATTCAGCTTCTTCGCCGCCGCTTTTACCTCGTCCCAGGTTTTCGGATAATCGCCCAGGCCCGCATCTTTCCACATCGTCTCATTAATCAGGAACATCGCCGGCATGTCGCTGTTCGGGACGCCGTATTGCTTGCCGTCCACGTTCCAGATCTTCATCGAAGCTTCCGGGAAACGGGTCATGTCCACCTGGGTCGAGCTGATCAGCTCGTCCAGCGGAGTGAACAATCCTTTATTGATATACTCAAAAGCGCCTTCATTCGAAATTTTGATAAAATCCGGAGCCACTCCCGCGGCGATCTCGCCCGGAAGCGTATTCCAGAACTGTTCGCTGCTAGGGTATTGCTTAATCTTCAGTTCGATGTCAGGATATTCCTCGGAAATACGCGCGGCCGCATCCTGATAGACCTTCAAGTCCTGCGCGGTGCCCCAGAACCCCATGTTAACGGTTACTTTTTCGCCGGCAGCCTCGTTGCCTTTTCCTTGATCCGCGGCGTTGTCCGCTTTGCCGCCTCCGCAGGCCGTCAAGCCGACAAGCAGGGCCAGACAGAGAATCAGCGTGGCCGAGATTTTTTTCTTCATCTTGCGCATGTACGGTACCCCCCATGTAGTATGTTGGACTTTCCCTTGCTACTTCAGCATAAGATGAAATGGACACAAAAAAAATTAATCAAATGATGATTAATTTCAAAATATCGGCCAACTCGGCCCTTTTCTTTTTTTTATCCTGCACCGGGAAAATCATTTTTATAAATTTTTGTGCTTTTTTTTTCGAAAATCACACTTTTTCTTTGCGATATTGCATCGGAGACAGCCCCGTGTATTTTTGAAAGACGATGGAGAAATGAGCCTGATTATTGAAGCCGACCATTTCGGCAATATCATAAATTTTGTATCGATAGTCCTTGAGCAGGGCTTTGGCCTTCTCGATCCGTAGCTCATTGATATAGTCGAACAGCCCTCTTCCTACCTCCTGCTTGAACAGCCTGCTGACGTAATTGGGACTGACATGGAACAGCTCGCCAAGCATTTTCAAGGATAACCGCTCGTGATAATGCTCCCGGGTATACTGCATGATATTCCGCGTCAATTGACTGTAGCCTCTATCCTCCCGCTCCCTGTACTGCGCAAGCTTCATAAAAATCTCCCGATAATAAGCGGACAGTTGTTCGAAAGTTTCCAACTCGGCGGCGCCCCCGTCCTGGCGTTCCGGTTCATTGCCCCCCATCATGAACAGCAAGCCTTCATAGATTTTGCGCACTTCCTTCTCATCCAGACATTCCTCTTGGCGGAGAAGTCCCTCCCAGCGAGTCAGCAAGCTCATGAATGTCTGATCCGCCTCTTCTCTCAGGGCCGCCTTCATCTCGGAGACATATCGGTCGGCCTGCTCCACGGCCTCCTCCCTCGGCCGCTTCAGATGCTGATAATAGAAGATTGACGCATTGGGGTGATAGAAGCTGCGCGCGAGCGCCTCCTCCGCTTGCGCGTAGCCGTTTGGTATCCCGCTGAAATCGGCGAACCAGTCGCTGATGCCGAACACCAGATCAATATTGACGAACCGCTTGAGGGCCGAGCCAATCATTTGCACCTTCTCATTGACCCGCGTCAAGGAGGCCAGCAAGCTCTTCAGCTCGCTGTTGCTGATGAAGACGACGCTTCGCCGCTGATCCAACTGCAAATATTCCAGTTCCTTCTCCTTCGAGAACAGCTCGGTAACGATGTTCCGGATCGTATTCGGCAGCACCGACTCCGTATCGGCCGTGTATCTCCGGATCACCTTGTCATAGTCCTTGACGGCGAACAGCACCACGTACAGATTCCCTTCGCGCAGCCCCGTCGCCGACATCGTGTGAGGATGGCCATGAAGCGCATCCGTCAAGGCCTGGTCAGTCTGGCGGGCGGGGCTCCCGGCCTCGGGCACGGCCGGCGCCATACCGTTCGCGGCATTCTCCTCCCTGATGGCCGCCAGCATCGAGACCAGCTCATGCTCGTTAATCTCCGGCTTATGGAAGTAATCTACCGCCCCCAGCTTCAGCGCCTGCTTCACATAGGATATATCATCGAAGCTGCTCAAAATAATAACCTTGGCTGGAATACGATTCTCCTTCATCGCTTTCAGCACGTCAAGGCCGTCCATTTTCGGCATTTTAATGTCCAATAGCACAACATCCGGCGCATGCGCCCTCATCATCTCGAGCGCTTCTTCGCCATCCCCCGCTTCCCCGACAATGTCCACGCCCTGCTTGTCCCAATCGATCGCCGATTTAATCCCGATTCGGACAAGCGGCTCGTCATCTACAATTAGCAATCGCATCGATATCACCCTGCCGTTTCTTCGTTGATAACCGGAACCCGGATCGTCGCCACGGTTCCGCCCTGTTCCCGGTCTGTAATCCACAAGCCGTACTCCGTTCCGAAATTGAGCTCGATGCGGCTCCGCACGTTCGCGATGCCGATGGAATTGAACGGATCGCGCGGGCCATCCTCTTCCGCCCGCGATTCCTGTCCTTCTTCCGGGAAGCCGCGCCCGTTGTCAATGACTTGCATGACCAGCTCCTGTCGTTCCCTATCTTCTTGTATCGAAATAATGAGGCTTCCTTTGTAGTCGATTCCGGTAAATCCGTGGAATACCGCGTTCTCCACCAACGGCTGAAGCAAAAATTTCAAGGTTTTATAGGAGAGGACGCCGGGATCGACCTCATAAGCCACATCGAATTTGTTCATATAACGGTAATCGAGAATATTGGTATAATTTTTGATGAATTCCACTTCATCCGCAATCGTGACATAGTTGCCGCTCGTCTTTACGGTGAATTTGATGACGGACGAAAAGGCATGCAGCGCTTCTTCGATTCCCGTGGCCCCCTGGATCTTGGCCATCCACTTAATTACGTTCAGCGTATTGTAAATAAAATGGGGGCGGATCTGCGATTGAAGGGCGATCATTTCCAAATCCCGCTTCTCTTGTTCCTCGCGGTAAATGCGCCCGATCAAGCCTCGAATCTCCTTCAGCATATTATCCACCGTATTGCTGATAATGCCGATCTCGCCATACTGCTTGTCGAATTGTACATTAAGCTGTCCCTGAGAGACCAGCTTCATCTTGCTGTTCAAGACCGAAAGCGGCTTCATGATCATGGTCGCGATTTGCGCCGAGATCATGATCGACAGCACCAGCAGCAGAATGAGGCTGACCGCCATAATCGCAACCATCAGATAGACGATAGAGAACAGCTCATTTTTCGGAATGACGGTAACCGCCTTCCAGTTCGACAGCTTGGAGGAGGAGGAAATCAGGTACGTATCCTTGCTCTCATGCGTCAGCGTCTCGCCCGGCAGCTCCTTGAACGGTTCCCCAAGAAGCTTGGAAGCCGGCTGGCCGATCCCGCTCGGGTCTTTGCTGTAGATAATGCGGTTGTCCTCGTCGATCAAATAAAAACTCGTGTTCTCCGTCATGGAGGAATCCCTCCATAGCGTCTTCAGCTTATCGACGGATATGTTCAGCAGGATGAATCCCAGGTCCTTTTTGGTATACGGATCCAGAATCGCTCTTCCGACAGACACGACCGGCTCGCCATGCGGGGACAGCAGCCGTTCCTGGTGGATCCCGATAGGCACGTATCCCCCGCGTTCCTCGCGAATCCTCTGCACGAATGGCTCGTGGACGAGTTCCTTTTCCAGGTAAGACATGTTCATGTATTGACTATTGCTGCGGCCGATAATGAGATGGTCATTGCCATGGTAAATGATGGTCGAATCGATCAGATCGGAGTACAGCATCATGCCATTAAGGATCAGACCGTTCACCGTGTCGAAGTCCCGTCCCCGTTCCAGCATCGGATATGGCTTCTTGCTATATTCCTTGCGCATAATCTGGTATATGGTCGATTCCTGGAGAGGGAACATGGATAACCGCACCAGCGGCTGCAGCGACGTGTCGATATTGTTCATAATCTGCCGGTTGTTCTCGACCGCGGCATCCAGCATCGTATTCCGGTTATTGTCCACATATACCCAGGACACAATGCCGCCGATCAGCAGCAGCGGGACGATAATAAAACAAGAAAACGCCGCGATTAATTTCTTCTCGAGGCTCCAATGCAATATTTTCTGCTTCAGTGCGTTCATAGCTGATTCCTACTTTTTTCAGATTTACTTGCCGGAATTGTCCCTGCGGAACTGCCTCGGCGTCAGGCCCGTAAATTTTTTGAAGATCTGAGTATAATAACTTTGGCTGCAGAACTTGAACAGGAAAGCGATTTCCGAAATAGACTGATTCGTATAAATGAGCAGATGCTTCGACTCCTCCACTTTCTTCGCTTGAATGAACGAAGTAATCGACATGCCGGTCTCGCGCTTGAAGCGATCCGACAAATAACTCGGATGCACGCCAATATGGGCCGCAATCCCTTTCAAGGCGAGATCCTGGAATATATGCTCCCGAATATAATGCACCGATAAATTGACAATATGCGAATAGGGCAGCACTTCCTTCTCCCGCCGGATGGTCGCAATGAACTGCATCAGCATTTCATATTCGAACAGATTGAGACGTTCTACATCGCTCATCCGTTCAATCTCCAAAATCAGCGTATCGCTGAGCTGGAAGGCGGTCTCCGCATCGACGCCGCCCCTGATAATCGCCCGGGTGAACAGCGTGCAGGAAGCAATCAAGGCATTCTTCCTGGAGCGCAGCGGATAGGAAGCCAGCACGGCGCCTTCCAGTTGATTGATGCGGTTCAGCATATCGAGCGCCTTGTCCTCGTCCCCGAACCGGATCGCCTCCAGCAGTTCTTGTTCATAATCGAACGGAGGATGAACATAATTATCCCGCAAGTATTGCATCCGGGACGACAAGAAACTCGGCCGATTCCCGGCATGGAACGACTTGTTCATGCATCTCTCCCCATTCACCTAAAAATATTGATAATAATCTAAATATTTTAGTATAATCTTATCCTTTTACGAACTAAAATTCAAATCATAATCACACAAGGGAGGATCCGCAACCATGACCTGGACAATTTCCAACCGTGATTTGACATCGGACGCGCTGCTCAATATGGAAAGTATCTTTGCTCTTGGCAACGGTTACTTAGGCGTGCGAGGCAACTTCGAAGAAGGCTACGGGGAAGCCATGCCGACGATTCGCGGCACCTATTTGAACGCTTTTCACGATGTTATCGATATTCCTTACGGGGAGAAGCTGTTCGCCTTCCCGGATACGCAGCAGAAGCTGGTTAACCTTATCGACGCCCAGACCATCCGGATTTACGTCGGCGAGGAGGAAGAACCGTTCCGCCTCGATCAAGGCCAAGTGACGGCCTTCGAACGCCGCCTTCATCTGGATAAGGGATATTCTGAACGCACGGTGCGCTGGACCTCGCCTTCGGGCAAGGAGCTGAAGCTGACCTTCCGCCGGTTGGTGTCGTTCACCCGCCGGGAACTGTTCGCCATTCACGTTTTGATTGAACCGGTCAATTTCACGGGCTCCATCAAGATGGTCTCGACCGTCAACGGCAATGTGACCAACTACACCAATCCGAATGATCCCCGCGTCGGCGCGGGCCATGCCAAGCGGTTGAATATCGCGGATTTCGGAATCGAGGGCCCGTACGGCTATGTCGTGGACGAGACGATGGCCTCCGGGCTGCAGGCGGCCTGCGTGGCCCGCCACCGCTTCGACGGCGAGGCGCAGGAAGCTTGGGAAGCGGCCTCCGGAGAAGTTGTCTATACGGCGTCTGCCGATGGATCCGGTCTGGTAAGCTTCACCAAATACAGCATCTATACCGACACGCTGCGCCACGGCGACGGCCTGGTGAAGCAAGGCATCGCGCTTCACGAGCAGCTTGCGTCGCTGTCGTTCGACGATCTGCTCGCGGAGCAAGCGCAATATATGGATAATTTCTGGAAATCTGCAGACATCGTGATCGAGAAAGATGACAAGCTGCAGGAAGGCATCCGCTTCAATCTGTACCAGCTGCTTCAATCGGCGGGCCGGGACCGGCACAGCAACATCTCGGCCAAAGGCTTGAGCGGTGAAGGGTACGAAGGCCATTATTTCTGGGATACGGAAATCTATATGTTCCCGCTCTTCCTGATGACGCAGCCGGAGATTGCCAAGCAGCTGCTCCTGTACCGCTATTCGATTCTGGATCAGGCCAGAGCGAGAGCGCGGGAGATGGGGCATCGCCGGGGCGCGCTGTTCCCGTGGCGCACGATCGCGGGGACGGAATGCTCGTCCTTTTTCCCGGCAGGCACGGCGCAGTACCATATCAGCGCCGATATCGCTTATAGCTATATTCAATATTATCTGGCCGAGCTGGACAACGAGTTCCTGCTGTCCTACGGAGCCGAGGTGCTCATCGAGACGGCCCGCCTCTGGGCGGAGATCGGGCATTACCATCAAGGGGCCTTCCATATCGACGAGGTCACCGGACCGGATGAATACACCTGTCTGGTCAACAACAACTACTATACGAACGTGATGGCCAAGCATAACCTGAAATGGGCGGCCAAGAGCTGCGCCATCCTGCAAGCCTACGATGCCGCTGGGCTGAAGGCGCTATGCGAGGGTCTCGGCGTCACATCCGAGGAGATCGAATCGTGGGAGAAGGCCGCGGAGGCGATGCTGCTGCCGTATGACGAAGAGCTCGGCATCAACCCGCAGGATGATACGTTCCTGCGGAAGGCAGTCTGGGACTTCGAGAATACGCCGAAGGACAAGTACCCGCTCCTGCTTCATTATCATCCATTGACCATCTACCGCTATCAGGTATGCAAGCAGGCCGACACGGTGCTGGCGCATTTCCTGCTTGAGGATGAGCAGGATCTCGAGACCATTCGCCGATCTTACGATTATTATGAACGGATCACGACGCATGACTCTTCCTTGTCCTCCTGCATCTTCAGCATTATGGCTGCCAAGATCGGCGAGGTGGACAAGGCTTACGACTATTTCATCGAGACGGCGCGCCTTGATCTGGACAATACGCACGGCAATACGAAAGACGGCTTGCACCTCGCCAACATGGGCGGCACATGGATGTCGATCGTCTACGGCTTCGCCGGAATGCGCCTGAAGGAGAGCGGACTGTCGCTCGCGCCGGTCCTGCCGGCGGCATGGGAGCAGTACGCCTTCCGCCTCACGTTCCGCGGACGCCTGATTGGGGTGCGCGTCGCCGGCAATGGCATCACGCTGGAGCTGCTGGAGGGCGACAAGCTGGACATCGCCTTGTACGGCGAACCGGTAAGCCTGGACAGCACCGGAGCGGTTCACCGTCCGCTCGGCGCCAAGTAAGCAAGGGCTCGATAAGGAGGAGCTCAGGAAGGGCTCGAAGAAGAAACCGGAACCTATGGGAGGAGAGATAACGATGAATCAGACAAGTTCGCTCCAGGCTGTCCTGTTCGATCTGGATGGCGTCATTACGGATACGGCCGAGTATCATTATTTGGCCTGGAACGCCATTGCCGAAGAGCTGGGAATCCCGTTCAGCCGCGAATTCAACGAGAATCTCAAAGGCGTCTCGCGGATGGATTCCTTGAAGCTCCTGCTCAGCCAAGCGCCAACGCCTCCGTCCTATACGGCAGATGAGCTGGAGCAGCTCGCGGATCGCAAAAACAAGCTGTACCAGGAGCTCATCGATAAGGTGACGCCGGCTGACCTGCTGCCCGGGATCGCCGACTTCATCGCCGATATTAAGCGGCACGGCGTAAAGATGGGCCTCGCCTCCGCCAGCAAAAACGCGCTGGCGGTCATCAGCCGCCTCGGCATCGCGGATCAGTTCGACGTCATCGTGGATGCCGCCGCATTGAAAAACAACAAGCCCGACCCGGAAATTTTCCTGACCGGCGCAGCGGCGCTGAACGCCGATCCGAAGTTCTGCATCGGGGTCGAGGATGCGGTCGCGGGCGTGGACGCCATCAAGGCCGCGGGCATGTTCGCGGTGGCGATCGGAAGCCCGGCCGCCTTCCCGCACGCCGACCTGGTGCTGGAGAGCACGGCGCAGCTCCGCTTCCAGGAGCTGGCGAATCGGTTCTCCTAAGCCGCGGTACTTTCACGCGAACAGGCAGAGACATCCGTCTCTGCCTGTTTTGTGTACTCGCATTAACGGAACGAGGTTATTCCCTAGAGTGTGGCTGTGCGCTAGGATACGGGGCAAAACGGGCCAAAGGGTACATAGAGGCGGGGAGGCGGGAGACAGCGGCGGGAAAAGCGGCGGCAGAGGAATGCGGCCGATTCGGCAGTGAAATCCTGCGTGAATGCAGGAATTTATGCCCCTTGAGCCGATATTTTCATAAATTCCTGCAAAAGCCAGGCTGTTGGAATACCCCTGTTTTTTGTGAAGGGGTGGAGATGGTCCATTTTCCTCATCCAAACTTTGGCTCTTAGAGCGTTTTAAATCGATTTTCTCTACCGGGAGAAGAGATCAATCATAAGTAAAAAGCCCCATAGACTACTCAATGGCCTGATTGTACGGGATCCAAGCGACCGCGTCGGATGCTGGGGGCATCATCGCATTATCCGGCCTGCTGGAAGCATTATCGGCCTGCTCGAAGCATCGTTCCCTCCTGGGGCTTGGACGTGCGGAGGAAATTGCTGCTATTTTACAGGAATTTCGGCTTAATGAGTCCCCATCCCGAGGAATTGCTGCAAATCTACATCATTTTAGGCCCTTTTGCTTCGAGCAGAAGCGAAACGGGGAAAATTCCTGTCATTTTGCAGGATTCCCTTTCTGGACTAGTCGTCCCTATCGAATTGCTGTATTTATGCAGGATTTCGCTTACTGAATAGGAGCGTCTGGAGAAATCGTGGAGTTTTGCGGATTTCGACTGCCGGATGGGCGTGTCCAGGGAAATGGTGCAGTTTTCAGAATGGTGGAAATATCCATTTTCCTACTCAAAACTTCTTTCTCAACAGCCTGAAAAGCGCATTATTTCTGGAGGATTCTTGCTGTAAATCTCTTTTATATACAGAAAATGATGCAGATTTGCAGGAACTCCCGCAGTGAAGGAGATGTGATAAGGAAAAGCTGCAGTTTTGCAGTTTTCCGGCAAGTCGGGCGCTGAGAAGCAAGGGCGGCTACCAGTCCCGTGTGGCACCCGCATTATCCGGCCATTGAAGGCTCGGACGGGGCGGGCCGCGGCGGGCCGGGATGGGCCGGCAGACCGCGGGCCGAACCGGGGCGTTTCCCTCACGGCCTGGCCTCATCGGCTGCTTCGAGCTCCGGAAGCCCCGCCTTCCCCCGCTGTTCGATCGTGTTCCGCCAAGCACTCATTTCAACTCGTCGATTGGACCGTCTGTGCCTCGCTGTTCCATTCCAATATTCCGGTCATGGCGAAGGCAGCGTCGGCCCGCAGTCGCGGCGTACCGATCAAGGTGATTTTTCCCTGCGAGCGTAATCTTCTGTAAAAAAAATCGCACCCCCGAGAAGAACACGACCCATTCAACGGCGGATTCGTTCTCTAAGGGGTGCGATTCATTCCGCGTGCCTTCCGCGGCAAGCTTCTATTGATCCACGTTGTGATAGACCTGCTGCACATCGTCCAAATCTTCCAGCGCATCAATCATTTTTTCAAATTGCGCCTGCGCGTCTTCCGGGAGGGTGACATAGCTTTGAGGCAGCATGGTCAGCTCCGCTACGGTGAATTCCGAGGTGCCCGCTTCGCGCAGAGCGTGCTGGACCTGATGGAACTGATCGGGCTCTGCATAGATAATGACCGCCTCATCCTCCTCGAGGATGTCCCGCACATCGAGATCCGCATTCATCAGAATCTCCAGTACTTCCTCGGCGGTCTTGCCTTCCAGACCAATAACGGCGGTCTGATCGAACATATAAGTGACTGAACCGCTGACGCCGAGGCTGCCGCCGTTTTTGTTGAATGCGGCACGCACTTCGGACGCTGTCCGGTTCACGTTGTTGGTCAGAGCGTCCACGATGACCATCGTCCCGTTCGGACCGAAGCCTTCGTAGCGAAGCTCGTCATAGTTCTCATCCGAGCCGCCCTTGGCCTTCTCAATCGCCCGATCAATGATTGCTTTCGGCACATTGTATGTTTTGGCGCGCTCAATTACAAATTTCAAGGCTTGGTTTGATTCGGGATTCGGCTCCCCTTGCTTCGCAGCTACATAAATCTCTCTGCCGAACCGGGCATATATGCGACTCGTGTTCGTATCCTTTGACGCCTTTTTTTCCTTAATGTTATTCCATTTACGCCCCATCTGTACTCGCTCACTTTCCACATTGAATGTCCATATTTATAATAATATCTCTTCACCGAAGCTTGAGCAACAATGGTCACACTTCAACAGGAAAGATATGCGGAGGACGGGCCTGTTCCGGCGGAAAAGACGCCAAGTCCCGCGAAATAGGGAAAAGCCCCTTTCCCGGGATAACAGGAAAAGAGCCTCTCAGAGCCAGCTCTATTACATCGACAATGCCTTGTTGGCGTTTTTCATATCGTTCTCCAACAGCTTCGGCAGGTCGTATGATGGATAATATCCGCGATCCAGCATATAATGGAACACTTTCGCGTGCAGGTCGATCGCGGCATTGAGCTGCTTCTTCAGCGTCTGGCGCAGCGAAGGGGTCGATGTCTCGGTAATGCCGATGGCGTAGCTCCGGACCGACGTCTTGCAGAAGCCGAGCAGATGTCCGGCGTAGAACCCGGTCAAATCCGCTCCATCGCCCTTATGGCGAACAAATGCCGGGGCCATCGGGTAGTAGCCGAGCAGTTCCTTCAAGTTGTTCTCCATTGCGAAGATAGCTTCCTCGTATAATCCGCGCAGCTTCGCATCCTTGACGTCATCCAGCATCATTTTGAATGCCATCAGATGGTTTGCCTGGAATGCCGTCAACTCGTGCATTTCCATCGTCTCATGCCAAGCCAGATGCTTCTTCCGTTCACTTTCCGCCAACATAATCCCCCCACCTTCGATTATGGTGGTAGCATATGCCTGGATTGGGCGGATGGTGCCTGCCCAATCTGCCGCCCCCGTCTTACTCTGCCTCCATGGCGGCTCTCCCTATTTCCGGCCGTAATCGGCCTTAATCTCGCCCCATGCCTTCGTGTCCCATTTCAGCACCTTGTTGCTATAGGTGTTCGTCTGGAGCCAGGCAAGCGCCCGATCGACGAGATTCCAGATCTCCTTCGTCGACTCGTTGCGCTCCAGGGTGGTGGCGACCTTCTTCTCCCGCACCCATTTCATGGCGGTGCGGGAGTCGCTGTACACCGTCTGGCTGCTGCCCTTCCGCTTCAAATACGCCAGCGAGTGCACGATAGCCAGGAACTCTCCCAGATTGTTCGTGCCGTTCGGAATCGGACCGACGGCGAACAACACCTCTCCCGTCCGCGTGGACACGCCCCGGTACTCCACCGGCCCCGGATTGCCCCTCGTGCCGACATCGACCGAGATGCTGTCGTAATCCACCTCGGCCGGCGGGGAGCTGGCAGCCGCGCCTCCCCGGGCTGGAGCGCCTGTCCCGTCCTTCTTCTTGCCCCAATGCTTCTGCCAGCCGTCCCGATAGGCCCGCTCCGCCGCGGCCTTGGATGGAAAGGATTTGTATTTAGCATCTTTATAGTTATCCGTCTGCGCCTTGCATTCCGCCCAGCTTGCATAGACGCCGGGACGATGGCCGGCCCATACGACGTAATATTTTGCCTGCGCCACGCTTATGTCCACCCCCAGCAGAAGCCGTCCCGATCCCAGGCAATCCGGCCGCGGTGCAGCTTCCGGAACGCCTTCTTCACTTCCTTGTCCAACGACGCATGGCCCCTCTCATTCACGAACACGAACGCTTCGCCGAAATGAGCGCGCACATACGCAATCACATCGCTCTGATGGACGACTCCCTTCGCCTGAATCTCGGCTACCATCCATTCCGCCACCTGCTGTGCGGTCGCTTCCATTCTGTCCACTCCTTAACAAATACAAGTCTTCTTCCGGGTCCCCAGCTTGCCGGCGGCAACCGTCTTCCCAATATAAGGCGCGGCATCCGGCACCTTGCACGCGGTCTGCCCCATATGAACCTCCACCTTCCCAATTGCCTCGGCCACTCGAACCGCTTCCTCGTGCAGAGGGCGCACATAGGAGCCGACGACGATCACGAACATGTTCATCGCATAGCGCACCCGGTTCTTCTCACTGTGAATCGTGGCCGCGAGCTGCTGCAGAAGCCGGCGGATCTCTTCCAGATCCAAGTCTTCATCCTGCGTAATCGAGATGTAGTTCGCGTACGTGCTCCAGCCGCAGGCGGCGATCATCCCGTCGTCCGATTTCATCCATTCCCGGGCCAATGCAAGGGCATGCGGGCTTTCGGCCGCTACCCCCGCCACTGTATACTCCGCGAGTAAATACCAATTGGCCCGCTTCGCCCAAGCCTGCAGCGTCTCCCTGTCCATCGTCTTCGGATTCACGGTCAGCCCCGCCAAATACATGGCATCGCTGTTCCCCGTCTCGTACAATGCCCGGGCGAGCGTCTGATCCTTCCTCACATCCTTGACAAGCTTCTTCAGATCCCCTACCTTGACGCCGAACAGCGGCTCCTGGGCCCCGTGCCGGATGAACGTCTTTTTCGTCTGCTCCGATCCCATCGCTTCCAGCTTCTTCATGATATCGTCTACGGTCATGCGCTTCACCTCTTCGGGCAGAATGAGTATGGGTGTATTATATCATGCCGCCAAAAAATAAATCTTTACAAAAAAGGAGTTTGATGCTAGTGTTATTGATGTACATGCGTTTCCAATATTCCCCTTTACTGGACTCTTATTCCGAGGTTCGTTGCATCAGAATGCAGTCCTCCCGCAGCATCATAGACAATTTCTTATGGACGCTAGTTTAAATATTACATAGGGAAGCGTCTTAACTCCCGTACGTTTTGATTGTGACCTGCTCCGTGTGCGACATAAACCGGTACTTATGCCCGCTTCCCTTACTTCAGCAGCGATTCCATCTCATCATTGCTTAGGTTCGATCCATGCTTCGGTATGATTTGATTAGCTGGCCAGCTTTCAAATATATCACTTTATTCATGGAGGTCTCATTGGTGATGCGTACTAAGAAGATAGTAAACAAATCATTATTGGCACTATTGTCCGTACCTGTGCTTAGCTTGTCCTTATTTTCCGGGGTGTCCTTCGCTGATTCCCAGGCCAAATCGTTAACCATTCCGGGAGGTCAAGGCAAATTAACATCGAATGTATGGAGAAGTACGTCGCCGACATCCTCCGGCAACACGTATCAATGGGATTGGCAAGTATCGGCGGTCTATAGCGGCTCCAAAACCGTGCAAAGAGTAAGAGCCTCTTGGAAGAGCACCGCGTCATTAAGAAGTTCCGCCTCCATCAGCATGGGCGTATCCGCTGACGGAGCCAGCGCCGGCGGCAGCTCGTCATGGCAGTCGATCTCTACGAAGGAAAAATATTGGGAGAATTCCAACGGCTCCAAATCCTCGGATTGGCGTTCGAACATCGTCATCGGACCGAAGAAAGACTACCGGAGCGGAACGATTGTAACGACCAACAAGGCACAGGTGAAGCTCTCAAGCGATCCGAAAACATACGAGATCAGCGCTGGCGTATAATTAAAGAACGTATCCAATTAAATAAAGAATCGGCAGACGCATCTGTCGATTCTTTATTTGTCACGATAGACGGCAACCATTGCGATGAGGGGGAGAAATGAAAAAGTTCACGCTCGCATTCCTGTTCATTCTTTGTTCCTTGGCCACGGGCTGCGGCACAAGCAGCCCCGGCACGATAGCAGACGCTCCACCCAGGATCGCGCTGCCGGAGTGCGGTTCAACGGTGAATTGCATCTACCTGTATAACCGCTATTCCCAGAAATTATTATCCTATAATGTAGATGCCAAAACCGTTGAACAGCAGTCCAATATCGTCAATTACATCCAGTATGAGTTCAATGAGGCGAAGAACCGTTACTTTACCGCCGGCAACAGCCTCACGAACGGCTTCGCCATTCTGTCGGTCGACCGGAAGGAGATCGCAGAGGTCCATCGCCTCGCAGACGAGAAAAACGAAGCCGTGTTCCCTCTGGCGACGGACGGCGGGAAGCATTTGTTTATTCGGAGCTATTATGACGAGGAAGGTACGGAATCGAAGCGTTCCATCGCGCAGTTGAACCCGGACAATACGCTGTCCGACTTTTCAAATGTAACAGGGCTTGTGTCTTCGGGAGTCTTAATCGGCGAGCAGCTGTACTACACTACTTATGAGGAAGCCATGAACGCTTACTCGCTGTTTGCGTTAGACGTCACGGATTTGTCGAGCAAGCCGCAGCTCGTGGGAGAGAATCTGGAAGCAAGCGAATTATATGCCTTGAATGGCCGCCTGCTGGTGTCGGATCATCAATATATTTACAACGACGAGGAACGTTTTGTGAAGCAGCCCCTCAACTATTTCGATTCCGGGAACGGCATTCTGATTCAAATCTATCCTGACAGCAATGCCAACCTCGCCCTCGACGCCATCGATACCGCCACCAAGCAAGTGATTGGAACCGCAAGCAACATCATTGATTTTGCGATTGAGGACCATCAGATTACGGTCTACGGCCAAGGGCATATCGCTCACATTCCATTGAAGCCGAGGGGGGACCAATGAGCAGTCTGCGTTTGATTAACATATCCAAGCAGTTCGGAGACAAATTGCTGCTCGACGCCCTCGATTTCGAATTCCAGGCTGGCCGGATCTATATTATCAGAGGGGAGAGCGGTTCCGGCAAGACGACCCTGCTGAATATTATCGCGGGATATATTGAGGCGGATACCGGCCGGCTGGAAATGCCGCCGAATACAAAAATCGAATATCTGTTCCAGGATGAAATGCTATTCTCGAATCTGACGGCAAAAGAGAACATGTATATTAAGTATAGCGCGCTCAATCGCGATGACGCAGGCTTCCTCCCGCTTGCCGAGGGCACATTGGCCCGGTTCAATATCCTCGATCTGGCGGACCGGAAAATATCGATGCTCTCGGGCGGAGAAAAACAACGAGTCCAGTTGGCCTCCATCCTCATCTCGGATCCCGACATTATTTTGATGGATGAACCGACCTCCAAGCTGGATCTGCACAATAAAAAAACGATTTATGAAGCGATCATGTCAGTGTTTCATCAGAAATTAGTCATCATCGTCAGTCATGAAAACAACCGGCTCATTGATGCCAGCATCAATCTAACGTTGGAGCATGGGAGATTGCATGATGAAAAGCGATAAACAATTAGCGGCCAACATCTCTCGTCTGATCCGGAAGAAATCCAGCTCGCACCTGAAAATATCGATTTTACTCTTCGTCGTCTCGCTCGTGTTAATATCAACGGCGTCTGTCTTTTTCATTAACCAGTACTTGCAAGTGGAAAAAGATTTTATTGCGAATCATAATACGCATACGATCGAGATTACTTCGGCCAGAGGGAACGCCATGCACGCCGTGCCCTTGCAATTTGCCGATGAACCTATTTTGCGCGATCACATTTCTTCGCTGGGGTCCGGGACGAAGTACCGTCTGTTCAAAGAATATCAGTTTAATTTCGGCATTCAGGACAGCGAGGGAAATACTCACTTCATTTACGGCCTGGACGAGGACGCCGCCGCCTTGTTGGGAGACTGCAGCCTGGAGCGTGCGGTAACCTGCGGCCAGACCGACAAGGGGCCCGCAGCCACCTTGCGGATTCCCGTGATTGACATTCATGAAGACGGCCTGAGCAGCAGCCGCTTCGCGGATTATACCGTCACGCACCACACCGGGGTAGCTGAGAACAACCCCTTCTCCCTGTATAATGACGAACAGTTGGATAGCGTGTACGTCGGCAGCGCAACGTTCAAGGATATGATTGAGGCGGCGTATTCCGTCTCGTGGGACGAATTCGTCGCGCAATACGACGAGGACAATCCCTTCGGCATTCAAGCGCTGAGGAAGATGTATATCTATGTGGAGGATTTGTCCCAAGTCGAGAAGATTGCCGAGATCGTGAACGACAAGGGGTATAATACCAATTATACGTTCAAAGCTTTCGACGATTTCAGCCAATCGATGAACAATACGCTTGTGTTGTCCGTCTCGCTCGCCAGTCTTATTCTCATCATTACCGCATCCCATGTGCTGCTGTCGTTTCATTCCTTTTTAAAGGTGCAGCAGAAAGATATGGGCATCTTAAAACAGTTCGGATATGGAAATCGGATGATTCAACATATATACGCCGGCAACATTAATCGTATTTTTGGCCAGGTTGCCGCGGGAATCGCGGCATACACCGCGATCATTTGCCTGTTGTTCGTTAAGGAACGGCTTTTGCTATATTCATTTTCTTTACTATTTTTTCTAATGATAGTATTATTTATAATTAATCGAATTATTGTCCTTGTCATCGCCACAGGCTACGCGTCCAAAGATATTCTGACGCTGCTGAAGACGAACAAGGAATTCGAATGACGCTATCCTTCGACATCGAGGGTACCGAACGGGGAGGATCATCGATGAAAATGAGCAGAACTTTGATTTTTTTATTTGTCCTGTTGTTCGCGCTCGCGGGTTGCGACTCGAACAGCCGCAACGCAGGCACGGGAGACAAAGATATTTTTCAGTATAAAAATTCCTATGTCGGCGACAACAGCGCCATCGGCAGCATTCTGGGGATGCTTCCGCAGAGCGACCGGGTGAAGCAGTTCTCGCTGAGCACGGCCGAGAAGCCTTACCGCATCACGGTGCAATACAACGAGGCGGCTTCACCGATGACCGAGAGCGACATTCGAGAGACCGTCATTTTCAATGCCACCTTTTTGTTCGCCTTGGTAAGGAATGTCGACCAGGTCCATCTGGAGTTGGAGGGCCAGAGTTACCATATCACCCGAGATCAATTGCAGAGCTGGTACGGCAAAGACCTGGATCAATTCGAGAACGAACAGGATCTCAGAAATTTGACGCAGGAGTTCATACCGGATAAAGGCAAAGTTGATCAGTTGTTCGCCAACCTGCAGCAACAATGACCGCGGGAGAAGGGTTCGCTGGCCGGCCCGCCAAGCGCCGCCCGGCAGCGGCCTCTCGGCAGGCCGGGTCTCCTTCTAATTCGCGCTCCGGCCGCATACATACGTAAGTAGCGGAGTCATTCCGCGCCGTATGGGGGCCGTTCAGCGAACGTCCCATAAAAGACGGCAGACTGTTCCCAAGAATGGAGGAGCCTCTGATGCGCGGAACTTGGGTGAATTCCCCGCTGTCCTACGCGCTCGGCATGTTCGCGATGATGGTGCCCACGCAAGCCTTCAGCGCGTTCTACAGCTACTACTATGTCGAGAAGCTGGGGCTCGGCGTCGGGCTGGCTGCATTGGCCCGCACGATCTACCTAATCTGGGATGCCGTCAACCAGCCGCTGTTCGGCCACTGGTCCGATCGCACCCGCACGCGCTTCGGTCGGCGCAAGCCGTGGCTCTGGGCATCCATTCCGCTGTTCATGCTGACGTTCTGCATGATCTTTGCCGTGCCGCCAGGATTGGCGCAGCACCAGAACAGCCTGTTCCTCTGGTTCCTCATCGCGCTCCTGCTCTTCGAAGCGGTGTCGACCGTCATCTGGGTCAACTATGGGGCGCTATTTCCGGAATTGTTCCGCGGGGAGCGCCTGCGAGCGCAAGCTTCCGCGATACAGCAAGGCTTCCAGATCGCCGCCATCCTGATCGGCTCTGCCCTGACGCCGATTCTATTTGCCTTCATCGGCTTCGGCTATATGTCCCTTGTCTATGCCCTCCTCTTCGCCGTGTTCATGCTGTTGTGCACCAGCTCCATCCAGGAAAATAAGAGCATTCAGCAAGAGCCGCCGCTTCTACTGAAGGAAGCGTTCCGCGAGACCCTGAAGAACCGGGAATTTTTGCTCTTCAATATCGCCAACTCGTTCGCGCAGACCGTGAACGGGCTGGTGAGCTCCATGATCCCCTTTTACGCCAAATATGTGTTGAACATTCCCGAATCTCAAGTCTCCCTGCTATTGGCTTCCGTCTTCGTCTCCGTTATCCCGCTCGTCGCCGTCTGGTACTGGATCGTCAACCGGCTGGGCGGCATCCGGGGCTGGCGCCTGTCCATGGCCGCCTACGGACTGTCCGTCCTCCCGCTCTGGTTCGGAAGCGGTCTCGCCAGCGGCATCGCCGCGGGCATCCTCGTCGGGTTCGGCTTGGCCGGCTTCCTCGTGACGCCGCCGGTGCTGAGCAGTCAGATTATCGACCGGGACTTCGCGAAGACGGGGCGGCGCCGCGAAGGTGTCTATACGGCTGTCGGCGGCTTCATCACCCGCTCCAGCGGGCTGATCTCGGCCCTGTCGTTCTGGGTCGTCGGCCTGCTCTTCGGCTATGTGAGCGGAGACAACCCCGGGCCGAACCCGGAAGGAACGTTCCGGGTATTGATCAGCGCCGTGCCGTTCTGTCTGCTGGCTGCCGCCTTTCTTCTATCTATGTCCGTCAAGCAACCTGATGAGCCCCAATCTTATGGAAGGAGCCATACATCATGACTCAGCGCCATATTCGCACTCGACTCATACTCAATTGCGACGACTTCGGGCAGAGTCCGGCGGCCAATCAGGCCATCATCCGCCTGCTGGAGGAAGACGCCGTATCCTCCGCCACGATTATGCCTCCCGCTCCGGCCTTCGCGGAAGCCGCGGAATGGTGCAGGCGGACCGGCCAGCGCAATGTCGGCCTGCACCTCACGCTGACCAGCGAATTCGAGGGGTACCGCTGGAGCAGCCTAACCGGCGGACCGTCCCTGCATGATGTCTCCGGCTATTTGCACGCCACCGTAGAAGCGTTCGAACGGAGCGCGAAGGCTCCCGACGTGAAGAGAGAGCTGCACGCCCAGTTCGAGGCCGCCCGCCAAGCTGGCATCGACATCTCTCATGTCGACAATCATATGGGAAGCCTGTACGGGATGGCCACGGGCCGAAGCTTCCTGCCCTATATCCTGTGGCGCTGCTCCCGCTGGGGCTTGCCCTTCCGGCTGTTCCGGCGCATCGATGAGCGTGATCATCTCCTCGCCTCCATCCCCGGGGCGCATCAGACCTTGCGGAGGGTGGCGGCCCTCGCCGATGCGCTGGGCGTTCCCCTGCCCGATTACCTGCTTTCGCACCCGTATTTTATCGAAGAAGGAGAAACCTATGACAGCTTCAAGCGGATGCTGATAGGCAAGCTGTACGAGTTGCCGGAAGGCATTGTCGAGACCTATATCCATCCGGCGGTCGAGGATCGCTTCATGGCGGCGCGGATTCCTTCCTGGGAAAAGCGGGTATGGGAGTACCGGCTGATGCTGGACGATGATTTCGCCTATGCGAGGCGTGATGCGGGGGTGGAATTGACGGATTACCGTTACGTGCGGAAGACTCGGAAGCCGGTCAGGCTGAGAGGAGCGCTGCGCCTGCTCGCGATGCTTCTCCCCGAATTCAGGAACGGAGCCAGGTGAGAATGCGGATAATCGCGGAATAAATACCTGTGATCAAGCAGGTTACACATGCCAAAGAGCACCGCGAGATGCAGGTGCTCTTTTCACGTAAGGATCTCTTTTCCCGTGCAATGAAGCCGGCTACCACCCGAGATCCAGCGTTCTGCCCGTCTCGGCCAGCGTCTTGACGTTAGAGAGTATCATCCACCAATGGGAACTGGCATTAGCGTAGGAAGGATGGTTGGCCGGCCACTGATCATTGACTAGCGTCAACTTCGTGCATTGGCCAACCGTCTCCAGCGTGAAGGTGATTCTCGTCTCCAGCTCGGCATGATTGCTGTAATAGGACGGGCCCGGATGCTCCGTTCCGCTGAATATCTTGTTCGGCTCGCAGTGCAGCACGGTGCCATACACGTGAACGGTCTCGTCGCCATCATTGCCCGGTCCTACGTATTCATACCTGTCCCCGACCTGGAACGTGGACCGAAGCTCGCTTCCAAAAAAGATTTGGCGCGTCCCTTCCGGCGACATTAGCGTATTCCAGACCGTGTCGACAGGGGCGCCGATATAGAACTCGTATCTCAAATCTTCCATGTCACTCACTCCTCTGCTCTCGGAGCCGAAGGCTCCCTCTCAAATTATTGTGCCGCGTGATTGCTTCGATTATAGCGTCTTCCCTTCAGCAAGGATTGTAAAAATGCGACAAGCTGTCCGCCGCTCCCGTTCTTTACCAAATACGAACATTAAATTGAATAAAATCTAAAATCGTTCGTGTTTTTATTGACATCGAGGCAGTTAAACTGGTATCGTAAACATGGAATGATGGGAATTACTAAACAATGACGATATAATCTGCTGAAGCGAAGAGAGGGATTATCCGGTGGGACAAATATGGTTGAAGAACGGCTGGATATTGACGATGGACGGGGAGCGCCGCGTCTTCCAGAATGGCGATGTGCTGATTGAGAACGACCGCGTCAAGGCGATTGGCGCTGTCGATCCGTCCGAGGTGAGGGCGGACGCGGAAGCAGTAGAGCTGAACGGGAAGACGGTCATGCCGGGGCTGATCAATACGCATGTGCATACGATGCAGCAGCTCGGCCGCGGCATTGCCGACGATGTCGATCTGCTCACTTGGCTGTACAAGCGCGTCTTCCCTTATGAGAGCTGCATGACGGAGGAAGAAGCGTATCTGTTCGCGCTGGCTTGCAGCCTGGAGCTTATCCGCTCGGGCGTCACGACGTTCGCGGAGGCGGGCGGCAAGGAAGTGAACGGCATCGCCCGCGCGGTGCAGGAGGCAGGCCTTCGCGCCGTGCTCTGCCGCGCGACGATGGATATGCCGGAA
Organism: Paenibacillus dendritiformis; assembly: GCF_021654795.1. NCBI lineage: Bacteria > Bacillati > Bacillota > Bacilli > Caryophanales > Paenibacillaceae > Paenibacillus > Paenibacillus dendritiformis. The sequence goes on along the minus strand of NZ_AP025344.1, from coordinate 82,478 downwards.
GGGCTGCCGGAGCCATGGCGGGAATCGACGGAGCGATCGCTCGCCGTGCAGGAGGAACTGTTCGGGCGCTGGCACGGTCAGGCGGACGGACGCCTGCGCGTGTGGTTCGGCCTGCGCACGATCTTCAACTGCTCGGACGAGCTGATTGTGCGCACGAAGCAATTGGCCGATCGCCATGGCGTCGGCATCCATATGCATGTGGCGGAGATTCCGGAGGAGATCCGCTTCGTGGAGGAGCAGCGCGGCCGCACGACCGTAGAGCATCTCGCGCACCTCGGCGTGCTCGGCCCGAATATGCTGGCCGTTCATACCGTGTGGATGACGGATCGGGAGATCGATCTGTTCCGCCTGCATGATGTGAAGGTATCGCACAACCCGGCGGCCGCGATGCGCGTGCTCGGCTTCGCCCGCATTCCGGAAATGCTGGAACGCGGCATTACCGTATCCATCGCAACGGATGGAGCGCCGTGCAACAACCGTATGGACATGATCGACGAGATGCTGCTGACCGCGCTGATTCACAAGGGCCGCACGCTTACGCCCACGAAGCTGCCGGCCGTGCAGGTGTTGGAGATGGCGACGGTGAACGGAGCGCGCTGCCTCGGTTGGGAGGATGAGATCGGATCGCTGGAGGCGGGCAAGAAGGCCGACCTTATCATCATCAATCCGCGCAGCGCGGGCGTGCTGCCGGTGCATGATCCGGTATCGACCCTCGTCTACGCGATGCATTCCAGCAACGTCGAATCGTCGATGTGCAACGGACAATGGTTGATGAAGGATCGCCGCATTCTCACCTTGGACGAGGACGCGATTCTCGATCGCGTGCAAGACACGGCCCGGACGATCGTCCAACGGGCGGGCATCGAGCTGCCGCACCCATATCCGGTTACAAAAGTCCGTTAATTGGAGATAGATTGTTCGTGAAGCCGCCTTTCCTCCGTTCATTGGGGAGAGGCGGTTTTTGGTTCGGTTATTTGGGCGCATGCTGCCTTCCTCTTCACAATTTTCCCATTTCCTCCGATAATGATGACTAGGCTTGATTTTCAGGAAGCGTCTTATTCCGCAATAGGAGGTCCAACCATGAACCGGCTAAAAAAGTATGTACATGCCACTCTAAGCTTTCTTGTCGTTCTGATCCTTACCCAGGCGATCATCGTCCCGCTCCTCCGCTCCGTAGAGGCACCGCAATCTGGATTTCCGCTAGCCTTGGTGATCTCCGTTATCATCTCATACCTGATCACGAGAAAGCTTCTGCGTCGCTTGGAACGGAAGCATACGCTGAAGCTATAGCGATTCTTCATTGTGATATGCAAAAAGCTGGTACGCCGCTATAGATGGGATACCAGCTCTCGCTTCCATTTGTTTATTTGGACTTTCTCCAATATGCGCCATAGTAGTCACTCTGAATCAGCGGATCTTGAATTTGATGGAATCCCCTCATAAAGATGCAGGCTCCGCCTCTCCTAACGCCAGTCTCGATAAAATCCCCTTCGACCCGATCTTGAATAACGGTCTTCATGCTCTCATGCAGTTGATTCATCCTGCGCATGGCCGAAGAGATCTGGGAACAGGCTGTTAATGAAGCGAAGCAAGCCCACCCTCAGGAGTATAAGCGTTATAAGCAAAGTCCGTATGCAGGCAACCCGGAGCTGATTGGCCGGGATTTATATCTCATCGAACGAATCAAAAAGCAATACGAGCATATAGACCAGTATCGGCGGACGATGGAAGAAATGGGCACTCGAGCAGAAGAGATGCTGTCGGTCTCCATCTTCTATCAGGAGGGAACTTACTCCTACCGCAATATTGGGAAAACGGTGCATGACTTCGAACCGCTCCGCGGCTTGCCGCTGCAGTTGGGACTGGAAGAAGGGCTGACCCGCTTGATCCGATCCACGCGCAATGGTCTGCTTGACCTATGGAGCGCGAAATGGGTTGTTCTGAGCCTGCTGACCGTACTGCTGACTCTCTTCTATCATGGATCGATTCTGGTGATAAGCGAGCAGTTGTATGGCTTTGGAGACCTTCACCGTTATATCCAATCGATGCCGTCATTCCAGGGTGCAGTCGAAGCATTGACAGCAGGACAGTTCCTGCTCCTGTATCTGCTGCTGAAGGGGGCAGCCAACCTATTGTTTGCCTGGACGCTTGCCGCCTTGTTCTTATTATTTCGCCGGGCCGGAGGAGTCTACCTGGCGACAGCGGCGTTGTTAGGCAGCAGCTTTCTATGCTATTCCGTGATTCATCCGAATTCATACCTGAATATGTTCAAATATATGAATGTGGTTGCATTCTACGATTCCTTTCAGCTCCTTGCCGATTATCGCAACCTGAATGTATTCGGTTACCCGGTGAAGAAGACGACATTGACGTATTGGCTTGGCGGGGCTGTGATGATGCTGCTGCCTATGCGCGTGGCTATATGTGTCCGATGCAGGGATCGGCTCTCAGCTTCCTTGGGATCGCTGGCGGAGAAGACTGCACGAGGCATGGTTCAAGCTGCGGCGCACCAATTCCCTATTGATGCATGAAGGATTTAAATTGTTCATCTCCGGGAAAAGTATCCTCCTGCTGCTGCTCGCAGGAGTTCTCGTATATCAGCAGATCGATTGGGATGATAAATATGATGATCTGCCGCGGCAGTTCGCTTATTGGTATGACCAATATATGTCCGGCAGCATTGATTTTACGGTCTATAATACGGAAAAGGTGAAGCTGGAGGAGTTCGCCAAGCAAGCGAAAGCATTTCAATTCATTGAAGAACAGAGGGATTACTTGCTCAGGCTGCAGAAAGCCCGCGGAATTACGGGCAGCTTCGTGAATGTCATCTATCGCTTCAGTGCCGAGTTCTCTCCCGGAATATACGGCATATTGGGTCCGAATGGGGCAGCAAGTCTACGTTAATGAACTTGATTACCAACCAGTTGAAGCAGGATGAGGGAGAAATTCGTTATAACGATCAGAGCATCTCTCGTCTCGGCAAGGAGTATCGGAATATTTTAGGATACATGCCTCAGCAGCAAGGAATTTATCATCATTTCACGGGTCGGAGATTTCTATGGTACATCGCCGCTCTCAAAGGGATCAAGGCGCCGCAGGCTAGAGAAAGAATCAATGATCTGCTGGACATCGTGAATCTGCGCCAGGATGCGGATACGAAGCTTGGCGCATACTCTGGCGGAATGAAGCAGCGTATTCTGATCGCCCAAGCGCTGTTGAATGATCCGATGCTTTTGATCCTGGATGAGCCGACCGCAGGGCTTGATCCAAAAGAACGCATACGCATACGCAACTTCATATCTACCATCGCCATGAACAAAATGGTGCTTATCGCAACCCATGTCGTGTCCGATATCGAGTTCATCTCGAAGCAAATTCTTCTCATAAAGGAAGGCAAGCTTCTTGTCAAAGACGAGCCCGCTCGCATCCTGGCCGGCATGGAAGGGAAAGTCCATGAGGTGCGCGTCACAGAGTCTGAGCTTGCCGAGGTGCAGTCCCGCTTCAAAGTTAGCCAGATTACGAGCGATTCAAGCGGTATCTGGGTACGAATCATTCATGATGGAGCATTGGAGCATATGGAATCACGAACCGTAAAGCCGAATTTGGAGGATGTCTACCTTCGATATTTTGAATGAATCAAACCGGCAGTCTTGGTCTGCCGGTTCTCGCTTCCATGATTTAGTTGCGCTTCTTCACCGGACGCAGCACGGCATAACCGTAACCCTCCGGGAAATGACGCTGATAGTCCTGCTTTGTCTCTTCATCCCATTCATAACCCATTCCCGCAGGGTCGAAGCTCCACGCCGCCAGCTCCACCTTGCTCATGACCTCGCCGTTGCCCTTCAAATAGTCAAAAGGGGGATGAAAGAAAACGAGATACTCGGACTCCGGGATGTCCCGGCACTCCATTCCCTCCGGAATGTCCCCCTTATAATAATGAGGAACAGGGATGCCGTAGAAATACCCCTTCCGCCCGTTTTCGTAAAACCATCCCGCCGTCTGGCTCAATTGCCCAGACAGCGTATGATGAGACAGGCTCTCCAGAATCCCGCAAATGTCATCGCAATCATGCCCATTGCTCCAGAATTGGCCGTAGTTCTGTGCCGAACTGTCCCAAATTCCGATAAACTTATGCGCCGGTATAAACTCCACCTTGACTTCTGTCTCCTGCACCTGTACCTCTTTCATTCTGCCTCGCTCCTTGATTACATAATGGTAAGGGGAGAACACTTCGGCTCGAACGGCTAATGGAATCGGTCCCGGACTTTTGCGGTAAGCCGAGGGAGTGACTTGAAAAGCTTTCACAAAGGCCCGCGTAAACGCCTCCTGCGATGAAAAACCATACTTCACGGCGATGTCCAAAATACGCTCCTCCGTATCGCGAAGCTCCAGCGCGGCGCGGCTAATTCTGCGCATCCAGACGTAATCCCGCAGCGTCATTCCCGTTAACGCATGAAATTGCTTTGTACAATAATAGGGCGAATATCCGAGCTGCCTGGACATCTCCATCAACGAAGGCGCGGTTGTAATCTCCTTGTCGATCCAATCGATCATGAGCTGGACCATTTCATTCCATTCGTACACGAAGGCCTCCTCCTTTCCTTGTCATCATAGCAAGCAAGAGGAACTGTATATTTGACCCGAATTGCAATCACTTGCTCTTGACATTCCTGGCGAAGTCTTTATAATGAGATAGCTTATACTATATGTGAAATATGTAACAAGGAGAGCGAATCATGTGGTTTTTGTTTGCGGTCGTAACCGCACTTGCTTGGGGAGGCGCTGATCTCTTTTATAAAAAAGGCAGCGACCCTCATGATCGGTTCAGCCATATCAAAATCGTCATTATGGTCGGCTTGGTTATGGGGATGCACGCTACGGCCTATCTGTTCATCCAAGGACTCCACTTTGATCCGATCGATCTCGTTCGCTATTTGCCGGTATCCGCGCTGTACATTTTGTCGATGACGATCGGGTATATTGGCTTGAGATATATGGAGTTGTCCATCGCATCTCCCGTGCAAAATTCGTCAGGAGCCGTCACCGCCATCCTTTTGTTTATTTTCTTCACCCACGAGTTGAGCATCCTAGAAGTGTTAGGCATAACCATGATTACGGCCGGCGTGATTGGCATCGCCATTTTGGAAAAGCGGGCGGAACGCGAGGCGCTTCAGAACAGCGCAATCCTCATCGATCAGAAGTATCAAATCGGCTTCATGGCCATCACCTTTCCGATTCTGTACTGCATCATCGACGGGCTCGGGACGTTTGCCGACGGGATTTATTTGGATGAGCTGAGTCTAATCAGCGAAGACGCCGCTCTGCTCGCCTATGAATACACCTTTTTCATTTGCGCCGTGCTGGCCTTTACCTATCTTAGATTTATTAAAAAACAGCCGTTCCGCCTATTCCAAGAACGCGTAAAAGGCTATGCCGCTTTGTTTGAGACAACGGGGCAGTTCTTCTATGTATTCGCCATGTCGAGCAACGCTATCATTGCGGCGCCCCTGATTGCGTCCTACAGCATTTTTTCGGTCATCCTGTCCCGAATCTTCCTCCAGGAGCGGCTGAACAAGAAGCAATACGCGATTATTGTCCTGGTCATTGCAGGCATCGCCTTGTTAGGCCTTGCGGATGAACTGTAGTCTGTTTTGGCGGCACCAAAGCCTAAAAAAGCCGACCTTGCACGGTCGGCTTTCGGATGGCCCGGGTCAGTTGAGCTTGTGGCCGCAATTCGGGCAAAAGTTGGCTCCTTCGTTTTTGGTGCCGCAGTCGGGACAGAAGTTCGGCTTTTTATTGCCTTCCGCAGGGGAGGAAGCGGCAGGCGCCGTCTCGGCCGCAGGCTTTTGGTTTTGGTTCATATTTTTCATCATTTCATTGGCGATGTTCATCCCCATCATCATCCCAGCCATATCCGAAGCGGCGCCGCCGCCTTTGACGCGGCCGGAGGCAATGCCGTCCGTCATCGACACCTGCTGGTACTTCTGCAGATTGCCGATCATCTCATGGGAAGCCGTCTTCGTAATCATCTCTTGAATTTCTTGCGGGTAATTGAAGCTCATCACTTGAAAGCCGGTAATCGTCAGCCCGTTGTCCATCACTTGCATATCCAGATCCTCGCGGATGCCTGCGGCAATATCGGACGCATTCGCCTGCAGGTTGAACATGTCCTTTCCTTCCCGGCTGATCCATTTCATCAGCAGTTGATCGAGCACGGAAGTAATCCGGATTTTCACATCCTCCACCAGGTAGCTGTCCTTCATCCCGGCCACCTTATCAATCAGCGTCATATAGTCGTTCACTTTAAAATTGAACGTCCCGTTGGCGCGAATAGGCATCCCGCCCGGAAGCTGCGGAGACGGGATCAGAACCGGGTTCTGCGTTCCCCAGCGGACGGTGAACTCCTTCGTGTTCACGAACAGGACTTCCACCCTCATCCCGCTGTTGAAGCCGAATTTGAACCCTTTTAACGTGGACAGGAACGGGATGATATCCGAATCAATGCTGTATTCCCCTTCATCCTTGAAAATTCCTTCGATCTTGCCGTTATTTACGAAAATCGCGTCTTGCCCGGCGCGGATAATTAGCTTGGAGCCCTTTTTAATCTCCCGGTTGCTCCATTTCCAAAAAATCATATCGTCCCGAAATTCTTCCCACTCGACCACATTCGCAAATTGATTTCTGAAGAATCCCATCCTCATCCCGTCCTTTCGCTAATTCTCTAAAATGATCCTCTGCTGCCGCTATGCGAATGGCCCCCTGATGTGGTCCCTCCGCCTCCGCCGCTGGAGCCGCTGCTGCTGCTCCGTTCGATCTTCCGTCTCGTCGTGCTGGTATGAAGGTACCTGTCCTCATGAGCGACGACGCCTGAAGTGCTGGCGTTCTCGTAGGTCCGGGAATTGACCGTAACCCGGCCCCCGGAATGATGAACCATCAAAGTAACGATGCCCCCTCCGATAAGCACCGCGATGCCCAATTGCAACCACGTATTGAAAAAGAGATTGTCCGGATTCACCCCTGGGCGGAATCCCATATATTTATGCGCCAATCGGATATATTTTTCAAAGGCAAGCTTGTATTCGCCATCTGACATATCTGAGGATATCTTTCTTCGTATATTGTCCAGTCTGTCATCATCCAGATAGGTCTTCGCTTTATAAAATCCGGCCAGGTACACTTCCCGATTCGTCATGTCCACCATCAAGATGGCGGCATTGCCATGCGGCTTATCGTAGCCGGGTCCATAATTATCGTAGAAATCCTGCGTCATTTCCTTCACGTCATAAGCGTCCGGACCGCTGATCGTCACAATAAGAAAGTCCGTTTCCCGCTCGGCTCCGTATTGATTCGCCAACGCGTTCAGCTCTTTAACCTCCTGCGAAGTAAGCAGCTCCGCCATATCGAAAATCAACTGCTTTTCCTTCGTTACAGCCGCTTCGCCCGCAATAATCTCCATCGGAATAGCGGCCATCATAAGGAAGAAGAACAGGAAGGCAAGAATCGCTCTTTTCCTTGTCACCAGAATCCACCTCCCAAAATCCAGGAGGACACCGCGTGCATGATGAGAAAGGAGGCGGCCGAAATTCCCGCAAACCAGGCGGCCACTTTCCCTTTGCTAATCGGAGGCTTGCCGACCACCTTGCCCGTCTGGCCGTTCATGGCAAACGTATACTCCTTTTTATTGTAGTCGTAGTTCACCATCCATACCGGAAGCAGGACATAATCGGCACGCTCCAACTCGGTATCAATGTCGACATCGGTATAGGTCACGGTCGTATAACCCGACACCGTAGACCTGATATAAGAGTGAATGTATTCTTCGACCTTATGTTTTACCCGGGGATAGAGTTGTTCCTCGTTATAGCTGTACTTTTCGGCAATGTAGCCGGCCAGATACGGCGTTTTGAAGCTTTCCAGCTTCTCATATGGAAATGGCTCCAGTTTATCCATCACTTCATCATTCATTTTCTTCGATGCGTCAATCGGCACCCTTACATAATCAAGATGGATTTCCCGGTAGATGTCATAATAATCGGTTTTGGTATACTCGTAATCTCCTGAAGTATACGTGCTTACTCTCGTGGCGCGGGCATATGCCTCAACTTCATTATGGAGATCATACAGCCAGAAGGGCACATACAACCCGGTGATTCCTTTGATTCGATCCGCCGTCATGAACCCGCGTGGCGTGACCAGACCGCCTCGGCACCATTTGCGGAAGGCCTTCATCGCTTGTTCCTTGCTGATGGAAAACGGAATAATCTTCGCCGGGGCCAGTTCCCCGGTCAGCCGATCCCCGAGCACGACGGCCGATCCGCAGAAGCTGCAGTTCGTTGCGCTCGTCTCCGCATCGGTCATAATGACGGCTCCGCAGCTATTGCAGTGGTATTCCTTGGTCTTATCTTCTTCCGAGAACACTTGCTTCGTCAAAGGATCGGGAAGTTGCTCGATATTGTCTTCCCTTCCGCAGCTGCGGCAGGCTAGCATTCCCGTTTCCGCATTGAACTCCATCCCGCTGCCGCAATTCGGGCATTTATATTCGATAACCGGCATCTGCTCACCCCTATTACAAAGAAGCCCTTATTCCTTCTTGTTCAGTTTCTGTTTGAGTGCAGCCAATTCATCTTCCGCATTGGTGGACGGATTTGCATTCTTGTGCATATCCTTCTCCAATTGCGCAATCAGGTCATCCAGATCGTCTTCCTTCGCTCCTGCCCGAAGCTCGGCCAGAGCCATCGCTTCATCGAGAGCGCGATTCGCCTTCTCCTCCAGGGCATCGAACGAGGCATTGACATCGCCCGGGGAAGAGCCGCCGGAATTCATTTTGGCAGCCGCCAGCTTGCCTTTCAGCTCCGCATGCCGCGCTTCCAGCCGGCCGATATCCGATACCAGCTTCTCCTGCATTTGCTTCATTTTTGCGGCGTTGGCCGCAGCCGATTCATAGGCGGTTTGCAATTCACTTTGCTCCCCTGCCAGCGCTGCCTTCCTCTCGAGGAACTTGAGCGCATCCTCTTCCCTGCCGGCTTCCACGGACTTCTCCGCATAACGCTGCAGCTTGCGGATCTCGGCATTGCATTCATCCAACGCCCTGCGGGCCCTGCCCTCGTCCGCCAGCACCGAAGCCGTCTCCGCCTTCACCTTGCCCAGGTCCTGGTGCAAGCTTCGCATGTACTGATCAATCATCTTCTCCGGGTCTTCCGCCTTATCCAATAAAGCATTCACATTGCTTGCCATAATATCCCTGAACCTCGACAAGATTCCCATGCTGCGCTCCCCCTCGAATAGATTCCATCTTATCTTATAATACAGGAAAATGAGGTGGGAGGTTTCATTTCGGGGAAATTGCCGCGCGGGCAGACGCAAAAAACCGCCAAAAGCGTTAGTGGGACGCAGTTGACGGTTCGTCATTTTTCTATCCGGGTACAGCCGGCCTTTAATGATATTAAGAATACAGGTCTGCGTTGCTTCCGCAATCGTCAAATAAACAGCTAGATATCCCCGCCGCCACATCTTACATTTTGATGCAATGTTCTGCAAAAATTTGAGCCATTTCTGCAATGGAATATTTTCCATTCTCAATGTCCACCATGAAATTCACTGCAAATTCCCGTTCCATTTTTAGATGATAGCCATTAATTTTAAGGAATGATTTTACAGATAAATAAGCCGTTCGTTTATTGCCATTGTGAAAGCAATGGTTTTTAGCCAAAGAATCAACCAACGCAGCTGCTTTCTCAAATAATGTTGGATACGCATCCTCAACTTAATCACATTATAACGGAAAATACGAAGGAGTAAAGCAAAAACCCGACCTCATGCAGTCGGGTTTTTCATGGTGGGGACGGGGGATTGGAACACCCGTTCGAAAATTTACCCTGAAGCAGACGACTATCTGCTCTCGGCTGGCTAGACTAACGATTGTTTCATGGCTTCGATGGTGGCTTCACGCAGATATTTAATCTGATTAACCATAAATAATATAAGTTAACCGGATATTACGCTGCCGCCGATTCTGTTCCCTTATCGAAAGTGTATGAATGCCCAAAATAGGCGGTGCTGTAAGTACCATAGGCGAATCCCCAACATAATGTAATGCAAAATAGTTACAAGAAAGGAAAATATCAATGTATCAATACGATTTCGGTCAATCCAATTACGCTCCTTGCGGTTACGACCCGTATGGTTACGGTCAATTTGGCGGGTATTATCAACTTGATTATCCTTCCGACATATCCGGCCCCCACGGGTGTAACCACATTGGATATCCCCCGAATCAGATTCGTCTAATCTTTCGCAGCTCATCGATAAGAGCAGGCCGATTGCTATAAGCGGTGCATAACTGGTCAATAACCTTTTCCGCATGGGCTGCTCCGCCTGCTTTGATGAGGTCACGAATCATTCTGCATCCTTTCTGATATTGTTTGCGATTGGAAGCGCGGGCGATTTCCTCTGATATGGTTTGTGTAAATAAAATAAAGACCTCTTCTGCATATTTACTTACGAGGTAAGGATAGTAGTCCAGTACCGTTCGCTTGTTCTTACGAACATAATTCAGTAGTTTCTCCGTTTCCTTCTCTTCAATAAGCACTCGGGTGTATAAGGACTCCGTTCGCCAATTCCTGTTGTATTCGTCTTCCAATTTGGCTAATAACCTCTCATATGCCTCTTTCCATTCATCTCTGCTGTATAATTCTTTCAACATCATATAATACTGATAATCCCCTGACACTGCGAATTCCTCTGCAAGCTTCTTTTGAAGATCCACTTGACGAGTATGCCCATAAATTTCGAACCGATACTCCTCCCATTGTTTAACAAGACCGCGGTAGCCTTTTTCAGCGTCTTGTTGTACTCCTTGCTCGGCAAGCTCCAGCGCTCGATCGAATTCCTGTCTCTTGATAGCATCTTCAATCGCCATTTTGCGAAAGTGCGGATTGTCGAGGTGGTCTAGTAAAAATTGCAATGCTACACTGTCACCTTCAAACTTCTGAATGACTTGGTATCGAAGTATAGCTGCATGCTCTGTAAAAAAAGTACCGGAGAAGGATTGACTTTTTTCATGCGCCTCTAATTTAGCGATCAACTCACCCCATAAATCCTTTTCCGCAGAAGTGGCCATCAAATAACTTGCACTTTCCAGAAGAGACAATTGCCACTCATTCCAGCCCTTTGTGTTCGGATGGAGCACCTCTTTGAGAACTCGTTGAAATAGGACGGCTCTATCCTTAGAAGAGCTATTTTCTAGTTGAACGGATATACGATGAATATTGTCTAAACATTCCTGAATTAGACCTCCGACGACTCCGCCGGAATCATCACACATCTGCAGCAAATCTCCCATCTCATGCATAACGCAAAAATTAATTTCAGCGGCACGAACGTAATTTCCTGTATCCAGCGCTTCCTCCGCCTTCTTCAGTATTTGTTCGGCACCCGTGACAGCCTTGGGAACATTCGGATAAGCAACAAAGCCAGAACGATCAGAGTTTTGCTTAATAGAGTTACGAATTATTTTTTTAAAATGGTTTACACTTTCCTTTTCACCGGTGTCTATAAATTTCAGTGAGAGCGCTTGCTCTACTTCCGTGATTTCGTTAGAGAAATGGACAAGAAGCGCGATCAACTCGTCCTTACTGAGCTTGGACAAATGGTCAGCCATACTCTTTTTATTTGCAGACTTGCCTTTAGAATCAGATTCCGCCTCCTTTTTTGGGGAGGCATGTCTGATTTCCAAAAGGACAGCTGTGACATGCTTACAAATGGGGCCTTTGTCATAGGGGCAATCACAGAATGTATGGACGACCTTCCCGCGCGAACTAAGCTTAATTTCGACATTGTAAAACACGACCCCCTCCACCTCGGCGTGGTAAACCCGGGGCTTCACTTCACGAAAAGCAACGATATGACCATTTTCCCAGTACGTTTCTCCTCGCTCTAAAACATTTGGATCTATCGTATTTTCAATTTCCGTCAGCTTCATTTTGTTCACCTGCTTTCTCTTTATTGGACTAGCTGTTAATGACACTGGATACAAAGGTGATTGAAATATTTATCTTCTCTGATGGTAAACAAAGAACTAAAAACATACTCTTATTATAACAATCTTGACAAATTGCGATAAGTTAACTATACGCCGCAGGTTTTCCCAGATGGCATTCGTAGATAGAGGTTCAAGGGCTTATAACGCAAAAAACGACCTATCACGGTCGCTTTTCTGATAGTAATGGCGGAGGCGAAGAGTTACGCCTTAGAAAATTCTCGGATCATTACAACTAGGCACGAAACATTCCTGCGACCGATTCAAGGTCGTCTTCGAGAAGTACTCGCAAGATATAGGGTCTCAACGTCTGCAACGACAATAGTTACTTCATTTGCTTTTCAAAACAACAAATCATATTCCGATTTCCCTCATTTTCACCCTTACTTTCTCGATCCTGCCATCCATATCCGTCCCGTTGAACTTCGAAAGCTTCAGTTCGCTTGCGATGGTTCCGTCGCGCATAAACATAATACGCTCCGTCCGGGCCGCAACCTTGGCGTCATGAGTGACAAGCATAACCGCCGTACCCTCCGCGTTGATTTCGGAAAATAGGTCCATGATCTCCTGCGCGGATTGGGAGTTGAGCGCGCCCGTAGGCTCATCCCCGAAGATGATTCTCGGGCTGTTCATAAGCGCCCGGCATATTCCCGCACGCTGAAGCTGACCTCCCGACACCTGTGTAATGCCGCGCTTTTCCAGCTCCGCGATGCCTGTCCTTTTCATAAGCGCTCTTGCCTTTTGCGTTATTTTCACGGCGTTTTTCCGGTTGCCCCGCAGGGACGGAAGAATGATGTTGTCGAGGATATTCAGACTTTTCAGCATCGTCGGCTGTTGGAACACAAATCCCATTTTGGTTCTGCGTAAATCTGCCAGCTCATTCTCCCCCATCTCCGCTAAATCCCTTCCGTCGACCATGACTTTTCCGCCCTGAACGCCATCCATCCCGCTCAGTGCAAACATCAGCGTTGATTTTCCCGAGCCCGAAGGACCCATCACCGCCACGAACTCGCCCTCGTGTATTTCAACGGACACACCGACGAGAACATTGCGCTTTTCATTACCCTCGCCGAAGGATTTTATGATTTGATCACCGACAACGATCTTCTTCATCTGCCTACCCCTTTATGTTTTCGGAAATTTTGATTTGCCCTGCACGCAATGTCCCGATGATCGTCGCGATAAGAACCGAGCCTACCAGCAACAGCGGACTAAAAAAATACGCAGCAAGCGGATTGACCGTAAACTGAAATGCCGACGCCCCAAAGGAGGAGATCACCGCGCCCGCAAGCCTCTCTCCGAGCGTGTTAGCCAGAAGCGTACCGAGAATGACTCCAATAACTAGAACGAATGTCGAACGCGTTATGTACTGCGCCTGAATATCCGAGTTTGTAAAACCGAACGCTTTCATAACGGCAATGGAATATCTGTCCTTTGCGACGAGCATGTTCATAAACAAAAAGGTTACTAACACCGTGATAACCAGGGCGACAACAAGTGCAGAATTGGAGGCCTTTCCGACAGAGCTTATTGTCGAGCCGTATGTCTGCGCAATATATTCTTCAATGTCCGAGACCTTGGCGTAATCAAACCTGGCCGCATATTCCGAAACCTTGCTGTCGATAAGAGAGGGGTCCGCCAGCTCCGCAGAGATCACATACCACATCATATCCGCCGAATGGCCGGTAAACAGAGCCTTTGCGGTCTTGCCTCCGTTGGTAATGTCGGAATAAATGCCGCTGACCGTAAGATCTTTTTCCTCCCCCTCAAGCACCAAAATCATGGTATCGCCGACCTTCTTGTCCAATTCATCGGCGTTAAGAATCGAGAGCGCAATTTCGTCTTCCGCGGCGGGTGCTCTGCCCTCGGCATAGGCAACCGGGAATATGGAGTGGTCGCCAAACTCAATTTTTAACCTTTTCTCCGAACCGTCCTCCATCTTTGCATTAAAGGTTTTTGTCGCAAGCACGGCATACTTTGAAATGGCATTATCGCTGCGCATCGTTTTTATGACTTCAGCGGCTTTTTCAGAAATATTGTCGGTCTGCTGAATGTCTATGCGTATATCGCTGTTGCCTATCCCCATATATTTAATAAATTCTTCCGAGGAAATCGTGTTGTAGAGGTTCTGCGGAACAATGATGATAAATGCCGACATCACAAGCACGGCAAGCATGGTAGCGTAAAGTCTTTTCCTTGCGAGAACATCCTTGACACCGAGAAACATATTCGTGTTGAACAGCCTGTTGCCGCTAAGGTTCAAACGCTGCGCGCCCCCGTTTTTTTCCCGTGAGGCCCCGAACCGAATGGCTTCGGCGGCTGATATTGTCCGAAAGCGTCGCAGCACTCCGCTTACATAGGCCGTGATGGCAAGGAATACTAGCGATATGCCGCTGATTCCGAACAACAAGGCAAGAAAAGAATTTTCGCTTTCCCCCATATAAAGCCGGATATTTTCAAGAAGCATGCCTCTGAACACGAACGACAGCGCAAAACCGAGAAGACAACCAGTTGCCGCAATCGCCGCGTATTTGGCCAAATAAATCTTCTTTATGTCGGCAACACGCAGCCCTATCGCCTTCATCACGCCGATTTCGCGGTAGTCGTCTTCGATTTTCGCAAGGAGTGTGAAGCGTATGCACATCAATGCGACCGCAACGACAAGCACGCTTACCAGAAAGATTACCCCAATCATCATCCCGTCGGAAAGTGCGTTCATCGTTTTGAAAAGCGGATATGTAACCGTGGGTCCGTTCGCTTCAAGGCCCGCGGAAGCATAAGCCGTTTCGAATTCGCTGAGCTTCGACACGTCTTTTAATCTAAACTCGATCAGATACTCTATATTTCCAACACTTGTTAGCTCCTCGAAATCATTTTTACTGATCAGAAATCTTTTGGAAGAGGCTAGCATGGAATTCATCTGCGAATCGCGAAGAAAACCCGCAACAGTAAATTGCTTCCCGCCTATTACGGCCTGGTCGCCGACCTTAGTGATGTTATCTCTCATATAACTTACTGGAACATAAAGCTCGCCGTCGGATACGTTGATGACATTACCGTCAAGATCAAGGAGATAATCGAACTTCTCGCTCTGAATGCTAAGCCCATTGTCCTGAACACTATTCGCAAGAGAACGATCGCCAAACCGAATTTGTGATCCGTCCATATTAATCAATTCAAGCACCTGAAATTCTTCGACATTGTGATGCCGCTCCGCAAAAGCCTTCAGCCGTACCGGATTGATATCACCTGAATGCATCTGCATAAAATGCGGAGTTTTCGCCTGTGTCATAAGCATATCCAGCGCGCCCGCAAGATTGACGACAAGGATTGCCGCAAGCGAAACCAGCATAGCCGCGGCAGTCACGAATATCATGGTTGCCACCGTAATTACTTTGCTCCTTGACATGTCATTGCGGATTATCCTGTAGTACATAAGTCACCTCTGTTTTCAAGCTTTTTGACCGATTTCAGTTACAAGTGCCATGGCCGATGCCTTTCCCGTCTGCTTGAAAACATAAATCCCAAGCCCGACCGACGTAAGCCCGCTTCCTATTGCTGAAAAAACGGCCCCGACCACAAAAGAAGAAACTTCTTAATGTCTTTCCAGAATTATTCATGACTTCCTCCGTTTTTGTCGCCAAACATCCGCACTACGTGCATAAGACTTCCGCTTTGGGCGCCAAGGAGCCTTTCAACGTTGAAAACAAAAGCCTGCATGCGAGAAGCGCGCTCGTCGTCTGTCATTTGAACCATATCATCATCAAAAACAGTATTCGCATAAATCACAACCATTTCCATGCACTCATACGGAAACGGTGTGTTGAACATTCCCTGCTCAATGCCCTCGCGGATGATTTCTGTCAGTAGTGGCGGAACGCCGTTGATGATGACCGTTTGTATTTTCTGATGCATAAGCGCGTTCTGCGACTTATGAATGTGCTCCATAATCTCGTTGCTGCTTCCGCCGCTTATATTTAGTGCCATAACGACGCGGATAATGCGCTCGACGACGGGGATGCTCTTATCTGCGGCAACTTCCCGCGCCGCACCCAAAAGACGGACACTATACCGTTCAATCAGCGCGTCCATAATATCCTCCTTCGACTTGAAGTGATGATACAAGGTTCCCCGCGCAATTCCGACCTTCTCAAGAATATCGTTTGTACTTGTCCCGTCAAAGCCCTTCTGGCCGAAAAGCTCGTCTGCCGCATCAAGTATTTCGTTCCTGCGTTCCTCCGCTTGTTTTACAACTCTCATTTTTGTACCCCCTTAATAACCGACCGACTGCCTGTCTGTTTAATAGTAGCATGCATTTCAAGGATGTCAAGGGAGACCTAAGTTGGTCAAAGAAAAGCTAAAGAAAACACGTCGAGAAAAAATGGACTTTCGCCCGGAAACACTTTATTAAAACGGCATGCCTGTCCGTTAGCTCCCTTCCACGCGGTGAAATCGCCCATTCCCTGCGTACCATCGAACCTCCTGTCTTCTTCAGTCCTTCACGACTTCACGTGAACCAGCTCACTTACAACATTATTTTCCATATATAGTGAAATAGTTGGAGCCATATGGATGATACCCAAATCATACTATGGAATAAGCGCGAATCGACAGACAAGTATGTAGGGGATAACGATAATTCCAGACACAACAAAAGCCCAAACCGTATGAGGTCGGGCTTTTGGCGAGGGAAGTTGAACCCCTGTCCGAAGGCAACGCCACATAGGTGTCTACGGGTGTATTCACAGATTTGATAGATAAATTATTCCTATTACAGATCTCGTTCCCCTTCCTTAGCATGATAGATTCACTAGTGAACGAAAGAGGGATGCAGGTTTCTTTGAAGCGATAGAACTCTCAAAAAAACTGCAAGCCCTAGGGAGAAATCCCTTACGCTTGCAGTTTCTTTCATACAGTGGCAACTTCAGCTATCTTAAATTAATTGTGGCCTTGTCCTTATCTTTTGCCAGCTTCAGAATCAAACCATCTTCTGATTCAACTACTGTGTCAGGAACTTCCATTACAACAAATCCGGTTTTTGAAGATAATGGCTTAATACGTTCTTTGCCAAGGTCTTTATCTATCATCGTGAGCGAATATTTATACTCATATTTGTCCTTAAATATCGCTTTCATTTCGACTCCGCCAATCATTGATGTAAAGTTGTCTGCTTCCGTTCCTTCATTAGTAACCGTATAATTTAAAATTAAAAACTTATTGCCCTCGTCCGCACTAGAAGAAAAGTATTCATCACTGACTTTTTGATTGAATTCAAAGGAGTCCAGTACAACTTCCCAATTGCCCAATTTGAACTTGTCCCCTACTTTGTAAACAACCTCTTTCGGCTCTTCAGGCTCCTTAGTCGGTTCTGCTGTAACAGCGTCACCTGTTTGCTCATTATTTACGTTCTCTGCAGGGCTCTGATCCTTCACAGAAGTATTAGCATTCTGCGTTCCTGTTGATGTAGACGTAGCACCTCCACATGCAGTAACCAGTAATAACAGTGCCAAAAGTAGAACTCCTAAACTAGTCTTTCTCAAAACTCTCTCCCCCTTTTCTACATATTACCACATATTACGAGCTTTTTGGTCCCTAAGCTTCATTTTTTTCAAATATTTTGCCCTTCTCTCGTCCCAAATTTAAATGACTGGGATTATATTATACGCTTCGAAAAGGCCGATCCTTCCTTCGTGTATCATCTCTTCGAAGTATTCTTTTTATTTGTATATTTCACAAGCTTCTTTCCCTCAAAATAAATACGCTGTGAGTGTTCTTCTAGAACTTGTTCAAATTCTCCAAGGTGGGGGGTTATCTCTATACTGTCCCGCTCCTTCATTGTACTTCAAAAGAATCCTATCAATTAGACATGGTAAACCACAAATTCACATTTGAGGAATTGGCGAAATCATTAAAAATTTGCCTAACTTTTTAATGACATGAAGATGCAAAAAAGCCGACCTCACGCGGTCGGCTTTCCTGATGGTGGAGGCGAGGGGATTCGAACCCCTGTCCGAAGATAACGCCACACAGGCTTCTACGGGTGTAGTCACAGTTTTGATGTCACCCGCGGGAACGCCCTGTAACCGGCTCTCTCACAGGTCAGCCTGATTGTCTTCTTCCGTTAGCCCCAGGCGGAGACTACGCGGCGTATCCCACTGAAGTTGAGCCCCTATCCCGGCACATGGGCGATGCAGGGTAGAAGCACGCTAGCAGGTTATTAAGCTGCCAATGCGTAAGAAGTTTGTTGTTTGCCGTTTAAATTTGGCGTTAGCGTTGTTGAAGCGGACGCGTCCCCACTACCCGCTACCCATGCTCGAACTATCCCCGTCGAATCCAAGAACGCCCCCATAGTCGAAGCGAAGCGTACGAGGCTTCACCCCAAGGGGTAGTCCGTCTCGGATTAAGATGTCGAGACATCGGTGCATTGCATTTCATCGTCCGCCCAGCTCCACCGGAACCGATACGGCCGATGCATTAAGTATACCATAAATCAGGCCACAATGGGTATTCACTTCTTGCCAAGGAGGGAGAAGACTGGATAGTGTCCATCCTGCCGACACCGCTCAATACTTCTGCTTCTCCCGCAGGGCCCGCTGAATCTCGCGCTGCGCATCGCGCTTGGCGGCCGCTTCGCGCTTGTCGTAATTCTTCTTCCCGCGTCCCAGACCAATCAGCAGCTTCGCATAGCCGTTGCGCACATAGATTTTAAGCGGCACCAGCGTATAGCCTTCCTGCTTCGTCAAGCCGATCAGCTTGCTGATCTGCTCCTTATGAAGCAGCAGCTTGCGCGCCCGGGTCGGATCCGTCGGATTGAACCGGTTGCCCTGCTCGAACGGGCTGATGTGCATATTGTGCACGAATACTTCGCCGTTCCGAATCGTAGCGAACGCATCGGCGATGTTCGCCTTGCCCAGCCGGAGGGACTTAATCTCGGTACCCGTCAGCACCATGCCGGCCTCATAGGTGTCCTCAATGAAATAATCATGGGACGCCTTTTTATTTTGAGCCAATACCTTGCCATCGGTCTTTTTCCCCATGATCGACGACCTCCAACGCACGACAGTGATGAGTCCAATTCGGCTTCCCGCTCCGCCGCACCCCTTCCTTCAGGAAGCGCAGATGCCGGCAGGACAGCAATCGGACTAGAACTATATTGTATCAAAAAAGCCCCATCCGACTCAAGCCGATACCGCCGCCATTCCCGAACTTCGACACTCGCAAAACAAATCATTCCTCCGCGCAACCAAAACAAACACCTCAGGACACAAGCCGCACATCCCGAACGCCTTCCTTCGCGAGAAGCAGCTCGGAGCACGCGGCGAGCGACTTCATGTCCTCGGCCAATACCTTCAGCTCGATGCGCACATAGCGGCCGGAAGCGGCCGCCTCACTCGCAGAATCAGGCTCCTCCTCATCGCTTCCTCCCGCATCATCGGGCTCTTCGGAAGCGCTTGCTTCTTCCCGTTCCGGCTGCAGCCATCGAGTCCAGATCTTGCCCCGTGCAGCGGACACGGCATGCATCCGGAAGCTGCGCACAGACATGCCCTGAGCCTCGACTTCCTTCGTCATCGCGGTGAGCCAGCCTTCCCGTTCGTCGGCGATAATCTCCAACAGATGAAGACGGTGAGCGACCCGGTTTTTGATATCATACTGATTCAACACCCACAGCGCGACCAGCGATAACCCGCATCCGAGCAGCGCCGCCGTAATGAAGCCCGAGCCGCAGGCGAGCCCGATCGCAGCGGAAACCCACAGCGAAGCGGCCGTCGTCAGCCCCTTCACGCTGGTGCCATTGCGAATAATCGTTCCCGCGCCGAGGAACCCGACGCCGCTGACCACCTGGGCCGCGATCCGGGCCACATCGACCTGCGCCTTGTCCCGCCCGTCGAGAACGGGAAATCCGTACACCGAGATCAGCATGACAAGCGCCGACCCGAGACTAACCAGCATATGCGTGCGCAGGCCGGCGGCCTGGCTTCGCTTCTCGCGCTCCAACCCGATGAAGCCGCCCAGCACGACGGCCAGCACCATGCGAAGCACCACATCAACCAGAGAAATATCCGCAGGAGTCATCTGCCATCACCTTGCCCTTCCTCTCCCAACAATATGTATATTATACCATATGCCGGCGAATTAGAACCGTTTTCATCGGACGGGAGCCAGGGCCTGCCTCCTTAGAATGCCCAAGACCGAACCATTTCATGGCTTCTGGCGAAGAGACAATTGAAGCGACACAGGCGCATGGAGAGAAACCGGGACGGATCGAGAGCGCTTCAACCCAACGCAGCAAGGGCCAGCCGCATAAGCGGAAGGCCCTCGCATACAATCTGCAACTGCATGGATTTCCGATTCATCAACAAAGGAACCATCCCCTGCTGTACAAGAAGCCCACCGTCAGTCAGCTCCTTGATAGGACAGAGGAGGATAGCGTCCGGCTATTCGTCTTACCTCTTGGCTTTCGAATCGCCGTTCGTATTGACAAGCAAAGGCAGCATTTTCATATCACGCGCCATGGCAGAGGAGCACATCGGACAAGTCGGCTCCAGATCAAAAGCAAAATTGTCCCGCATCCAGCCGTTGCAGTCCTCATTCGTGCACGACCAGATCGGCGTGTTCTCCACCGGAATTTCCTCTACTGGCTTCTTGCGATAATTCATTGTGATACCCCTCCTTTTGATAATCGGACCAAAAGAAAGAACTGCCCCTCACGTACGTTCAGAGCAGCCCGGCTTTTACTTACAGCTTGGTTACATTTTCAGCTTGTGGTCCGCGGTTGCCTTGTACCACATCGAATTGTACGCGTTGGCCTTCGTCCAGGGACTTGAAGCCTTCACCATTGATTGCGCTGAAATGTACGAATACGTCGCTGCCGCCTTCGACTTCGATGAAGCCGAAGCCTTTTTCTGCGTTAAACCATTTTACTGTACCTGTTTGCATGGATAAACAAACCTCCAAATATTAAATGAATATGATCCATTTTTTACATCAGATATAAAAAAATTCACATATTGAAAAAAGTTCCATTGTGTAAAATGATACCCTTTTCAATATGTGAATAGCGGTTCAAATTTAACAACAATGTAAGTATAACACATTCAATTATAAATAGCAAATGGATTTAGAAAACTTTTTCAGCAGAAGGGGATTTTGGATGGAGACTCGACCGAAGGAGCGGCCCCGCAGGGCCGCCTGGCCGACTCATACCTTACCGCTTCTTCCGTACGAACTTGGCGGTCTGGCTGCTTGCCTTGCGCTTTTTGCGCCCCGCCTGGCTGGCTTGCTTCCGTGCCCGGGCCGCAGGCTCGCCGATGAAAATGCCGCTCTCGGACGTGCTCTTGCGGCCCTTCTTCCCGCCGCTTGGCGCGGTGCTGCGCCGGCCGTATCCGCCCCGTCCGGATCCGAAGTCGAAGCGGCGCTTCGTCTCCTTCGCTTCCGCTTCGGCCCGTTCAATCAGTTCATCGACCCAGTTCTCGCCGTCCGGCTGCGAACCGGCCTTCTCCGCCTTGCCGCCGCCTTCTCCGAGGCGAATGCCGCCCTTTCCGCGCGCCCGCGTGCCCGTGCTGCGCTCATACGGATTCGCCTGCGGCTCGTTCCCGCGCCGCCCGCGGCCTCGCCGGCGTTGCCCCTGCAGCTCGCGGTACTCGGCCTGGTTATACCAATCGCCCTCGAACGAATCCGCCAACTCGGCCAACTCCGCCTCGCTCGGCGCCGCCTCGGCCCCCGGCGAATCCGCCGGCTGGGCCCCGGCGCTCACCCCGCTCCCGCGCCATGGCTTCGGCGCCGCCTCCGCGCGCCCGCCCGGGCCGCTCTGCCGCCCGCGGCGACCGTTGCCGTTGCCGCCGCCTCGCTCCTCGCCCCGGGCGGCGCGCTTCCCGCCGCGCTCGCGGCCCGCGCCGCGGCCGCCGCTGCGCTCGGCGCCTTTGCCCCCGCGGCTGCGCTTGCGCAGGTCGAACCCGAACTCGCGCACATCCCGGTCGCTATACCGCGGCGAGCTGCTCACGAGTTCAAAATCAATCGTGTAGTCCTCCATATTCACCCGGCCTACCCGGATGCGCACCTCGTCGCCAATGCGGAAAATGTTCGACGTGCGCTCCCCGACCAGCAGCATATGCTGCTCGTGGAAATGATAATAATCATCCGTCAGATCGCTGAGCCGGATCAAGCCTTCCACCGTATTATCCAGCTCGACGAACATGCCGAAGCTCGTCACGCTGCTGATGATGCCGTCGAACTCCTCGCCGATTTTGTCGAGCATGAACTCGGCTTTCTTGAGCGCCTCCGTATCCCGTTCGGCGTCGACAGCCACCCGCTCGCGCTCCGACGACTGCTGCGCAATATCAGGCATGCGCGTCTCCAAATACTCATGACGCTTCTCGGACAGCGCCCCGCCGTTCTGCAGCACCTCGCGGATGATGCGATGAATGACGAGATCCGGATAGCGCCGGATCGGGGACGTAAAATGCGTATAGAACTCGGCGGCCAGCCCGAAGTGGCCCGTGCTCTCCGCATCATACTTCGCTTGCTTCATCGACCGCAGCATCATCGTGCTGATCACCGTCTGCTCGCGCGTTCCCTCAATCTCCTCGAGCAGCGTCTGCAGCGAGCGCGGATGGACCGAATTGCCTTTACCGCGCACGACATAGCCGAAGTTGGCCGCGAACGTCATGAAGTGGAACAGCTTCTCCGCGTTCGGCTCCTCGTGAATCCGGTACAGGAACGGCACGCGCAGCCAATGGAAATGCTCCGCCACCGTCTCGTTCGCCGCCAGCATGAATTCCTCGATAATCTGCTCGGCGATCGAGCGCTCCCGCTTCACGATATCGACAGCCTTGCCCTGCTCATCCACAATCACCTTCGACTCCTCGAAGTCGAAATCAATCGCCCCGCGCTGCATGCGCCGCTTGCGCAGCTTCAGCGCCAGCTCCTTCATGAGCAGAAAGAAGTCCTCCAGCTCCGCATAGCGCGCGATCACCTCGGGATCCTCGCCCTCGACGATTTTGCGAACATTCGTATATGTCATCCGCTCCACTGTCCGGATCACGCTCGGAAAAATATCATGGCGTACCGGCTTCATCTTCTCGTCGAACTCCATCACGCACGACAGCGTAAGCCGATCGACATGCGGATGAAGCGAGCAGATCCCGTTCGACAGCCGATGCGGCAGCATCGGGATAACCCGGTCCACCAAGTACACGCTGCAGCCGCGGGCATACGCTTCCCGGTCCAGCTCCGAGCCTTCCGGGACATAATAGCCGACATCGGCAATATGAACCCCCAGCTCATAGTGCCCGTTCGGCAGCTTCACCACATGGACCGCGTCGTCGAGATCCTTCGCGTCCTCCCCGTCGATCGTCACGATCGTCATGCCGCGCAGATCCCGGCGTCCCTGGCTAACGATCTCCTCTTCGCTGATCGCATCCGGAACCGCCTCCGCTTCCGCCATCACCTCGTCCGGGAAAGCCTCAGGCAGCTGATGCTTGCGAATAATCGACAAGATATCGACGCCCGGATCATCCTTATGCCCGAGCACCTCGATGACTTCGCCCTGCGCCGCCGCCCGGCCTTCCGGATAGACAACGATGCGGACGACGACCTTCTGCCCCGTCACCGCGCCATGCATATGCTCCCGCGCGACGAAAATATCCCGGTTAATCCGCTTGTCATCCGGGATAACGAAGCCGTATGATTCATGATTTTCAAAGATGCCGACAATCTGCTCCACCGCACGCTTGACGACGCGCACGACCTCGCCTTCCATCCGCGTTCCGTCCGTTCCCTTGCTGGTGATGCGGACGAGCACGATATCGCCGTGCATCGCCGTCTTCATATCATTGGCATGAATGTATACATCGGGATGTCCCGTCTCATCCGGTATCAAAAATCCAAAACCCTTCGCATGCGCCTGCAGCCGGCCGCGCAGCAGATTCATTCGCTCGGGAACGCCGTAGCAATCCGACCGAGTGCGGAGAATCTGTCCTTCTTCCTCCAGCCGGTTAAGCAGTACGAGAAATGCCTTGAAATCGGCAGCATCCTGAAGATCGAAATGCTGCTCCAGTTCGTGATAGGTCATCGGCTTATAAGCGGTTTCGCGCATAAAATCCAACAACTGTTGTTCCGTTATCATGTCCTCACCTCACACCTCGCCATGACCTTGCTTGTAACAGTATACCAATATATACCCGCGTATACACGTAATAAATGCGAAAACATCAGCGGTCGCGGCGTTCCTTCCCTACCGTTGCATTTAGCAGATTCAAGAGCCCCTTCATCGGTTACACATGAAGGCTCAATACCCAGTCTTCCCGGAGCGGCGGAAATTGTGCCATGCAGTTTTTGCCGTTCATATTCGTTCCATCCGCTCCATCCACAATGCCAGCTGCATGAGCAGCCTTGTTCAAGCCGTTCTCCTCGAAGGCCGAAATCCACACACAAAAAAGCGGAGACCTTACGTCCCCGCTTGCTCATTCCCATTATTTCGTTCCCAAATAAGCGACAATCATCGACACAATCATAAAGCCAGCAGCCGTTACGATGGTTGCACGCTGCATGAACAGTTCCAAACCACGCGCCTTTTGCTTTCCGAAGAGATGTTCCGCACCGCCGGAGATGGCGCCTGACAGGCCGGCACTTTTCCCTTTTTGCAGCAGGACGATGCCAATCAAAGCGATTGAAAAAATGACAAGCAATATTTTCAAGAAAACTTCCACAACTTCCACCTCCAATGCGATAACACCTTCGAAAACGTCAAGCTGCATGAAAACAGCAATATTATTGTAGCACAGGACCAGCTATTAGGCAAGGACCTGAACAGGCATCTTACTCCTGTTCGCCGTGCTCAACCTGGCGAAGGGCATTATGCCGAACCGGACCGACATACTGGTTCAAGCGGAACGAGTGGCGTATCGCTGCCGTAATGAACCGCTTCGCCGTGTGGACGCTGTCGCGAACCGAATGGCCCTTGGCCAGCTCGGCGGCAATCGCGGCCGAATACGTGCACCCTGCCCCATGCGTGAAGGTGGTGTCGATGACTTCCGCCTCGAGCAGCTCGAATTCCGTGCCGTCATAGAGCACATCCACCGAGGTCGGCAGGCCAATCTTGGAGCCGCCTTTCACCAGCACATACTTCGCGCCCTTCTCATGGATCCGGGCAGCCGCTTCCTTCATCTCGTCCAGCGAACGGATCGGCGCCATGCCAGCCAATTGCGAGGCTTCGAACAGATTCGGCGTAACGACGGCCGCCTTCGGCACGAGAATATCGCGCAGCGCGTCATTCGTCTCCGGATGAAGAGCTTCATCCGCACCTTTGCAGACCATGACCGGATCTACGACCACGTTCGGAATGGTATGCTTCTCCATCGTCCGCGCGGCCAATTCAATAATATCAATCGAGCCCAGCATTCCCGTCTTCATGCCTTGAATGCCTACGCTCAGGATCGTCTTCAACTGCTCTTCTATCGTGGACAGCCCGATCGGGAAGACGCGGTGCGCCCAGGAATCGTCCGGATCCATCGTCACGATCGTCGTTATGGCGGTCATGCCGTATACGCCCCGCTCCTGGAACGTCTTCAAATCGGCCTGAATGCCTGCGCCCCCGCTCGAATCAGAGCCTGCCAATGTGAGTACTTTCTGAATCGGTTTCATCGTATTGCCCCTTTTCATGCCGCAAAGCAAAATGATTTCATTATAGAGGTTGTTCAAAAAATCGTCTTTTAACCGCATCCGGCCGCCGACGCCTTGAACATTCGCTTATAACCGATTATAATCACATCTCCCGAGATCACAAGCTATTTTTCGACAATGGTAATCCCCCCAAGATCCGTCCGGGCCTGAATCACCATATCGCTTTTCATTTTCGAATCCGGCGCGTCGATATCCCCCAGATTGGTTCGCAAATCATAAATGCCTTCGAACTTCGGCGAAACCGAGATTTTGATGGCGCCAAGGTTGCTGCTGGCCTTGATCGGGTGCGGTTCCTTTTGATCGATGACGACGTTGCCCGCATCCGCCTTGGCCGTGACGGATTGGGTCGTATAGAGCAGCTTGACCTGTCCGAGAGAGGAACTGGCATCGATTACCGCATCCACGTCCTCCGCCAGTACCGTGCCGGCATCGGAGGACAGCTTGACCCGGTTCCCCTGCAGCTGCTTCACAATCACTTCCCCGAGCTTGCTGCTCGCCTCCAGTTCATCCACCCGGCCGCCGGTAATCTTAAATGTCCCCATGGCCAGATCAGCCTTCAGACGCTCCAGTACATGGGTCTCCGTCGCATGTATCGTGATTTCATGGTTTTGATTTTGCGCCTTCATTCCGAAAAGCCGAAACCATTGCTCCGGCCCGTTGGTTCGATAGTCGAGCACAAGCGTTCCATTACTCACTTTCGCCTCGCCCAAGTTGGATATCACCTTATCGGGAGCCTGCCCGTTGATTTCAATCTTGTTCCCCCCGTCGAACACCCAATTGACCTCAATATCGCCGCGGTCTCCCCGCAGCTCGACCCGCTCCAAATCGGTACCGGCCTCGATCGTATACTCATAATACGGGAGTTGAGAAGTGGTCAGCGTCTCGGTCCCGAATGAAAACAAACCTAATACTCCGGCGGCAATGCAGCCGATTCCGACCATGTTCAGAATGGTCTTGTTCATTCTATCTTCTCTCCCTTCCTGCAACCCATTGGAAATAAATCCGATTCAGACGGCCATAGGCGCGGAACAACTTACCAATACCCTGAATCATGAAAATCCCGATGCCGAACATGATGAACATGACTGACATTTCCGCTCCGTAGAAGGCTCCCCCGAAGGCCAGCTTCAACAGATACAGCAGCGGTCCAAGCAGCAGCACGAACGCGACGCAAGCCAGGGTAACGCATAATCCCCAGCCGGCGATAAGCAGCGGCACGGCGAAAAAACAAGAGATGATAGCCCCGAAAATGCCGATTGCGCTTCTGGGCGGGGGGCCGTACGCGTCCCTATAGGGCATATCATACATCGGCGGCGGCATAGGCGGCGATCCGTACGACGATCCGTGCGGGGCTCCATGCGGCGCTCCGTACGGGGCTTCATGCGGCGCTCCGTATGGGGCTTCATGCGGCGCTCCGTGTGGCGCGTGTGGAGATCCGTGTGGGGCTCCGTGCGGTATTCCATGCGGCACACCGTGCGGAGTGCCGTGAGGGCCATAGCCTGGCCCCTGCGCGGGTCCCCGGTGCATATCTGGCCGGTAGAAACCGGAAGGCTGGTCTGCCCGGCCTTTGTCCCCTCCGGAAGCTCCCTCATCCCGGGCCCCGATCAGTTCGACCGCCAGCTCTTCCGGATCGCCAAGCTCCCTGGCAATCTCCTCTTCCGTCCGCCCTTGCTGCTCCCCGAATGCGAAATGGGCGCTGTACTCCGCTAAAATCTCGTCTCTGTCTTCAGCCGGAAGCGACATCAATCCATACTTCAGCTTCAATAAAAAATACTCTTTATGCAATCTTTCTCACCCCTGCAATCGATTATTCTACCTTCTCGGACCGAAAAATCAGACGTTCCCTTCCGCCTCTCCGCGAACCCCATTGTCTTCGTTATCCGGCTCCTGGTCTCCCTCGGCCGTTGTCTCCAACAGCCTCTGGACGCCGTCCACGAATTTTTCCCATTCGCTGACCAGCTCCATCATGTATGCCTTGCCAGCCGGGGTCAGCTTATAATATTTGCGCGGCGGTCCCTCCGTCGACTCCTGCAGGTAGGTCGTGCAGTGCCCGTCCGCCACCATGCGGCGAAGGACAGGGTAGAGCGCCCCCTCCGCTACCTCCACATGCTTCGATATTTGCTGCGCCAGCTCGAAGCCGTACCGATCGCGCTGATTGATCAGCACCATCACGCACAAGCCGAGCACGCCTTTTTTGAACTGAATGATTTCCTTCAATATGGTCACCTGCCTTCATATCCCCATACTCTGGCAATACTCTATGTTATAATCAACAATCAGTATTGTTTATAGAATAGTAGCTGATATACATTATATCCACACCGCGGCCCTCCCCGCAAGAGGCAATTGGAAAAACTAGCCTCAGGTCCAGCATATGCCTGAACTTTCGATTTAGGACAGCCTTAAGACCAACACCCTAGCTTTGCGATCGCGCATACGGTCCTTATGCAAATCAAAAAGCCGGACCCCCTCAGGAGTCCGGCTTTGCTTAGACGTACCGTTTGACGGCTCGTCATTATTTTTTCAGGTTGTAGAACGACTTCAGTCCATCGTAGCGTGCAGTTGTACCCAGGTTGTCCTCGATGCGGAGCAATTGGTTGTACTTCGCTACGCGGTCCGTACGGGAAGGTGCCCCCGTTTTGATTTGTCCCGCATTCGTTGCCACGGCGATGTCGGCAATCGTGCTGTCTTCGGACTCGCCGGAACGGTGAGAGATAACCGCCGTGTAGCCTGCGCGCTTCGCCATTTCGATCGCGTCGAACGTTTCGGTCAGCGTACCGATTTGGTTCACTTTGATCAAGATGGAGTTGCCGATGCCTTTCTCGATACCGGTCGCCAGACGCTCGGTGTTCGTGACGAACAGGTCGTCGCCGACGAGCTGCACTTTGCCGCCCAGCTTGTCAGTGAGCAGCTTCCAGCCATCCCAATCGTCTTCGGCGCAGCCGTCTTCGATCGTGATGATTGGATATTTCTCTACCCAGGATGCGAGCAAGTCTACGAACTCAGCGGAAGTGAAGGATTTGCCTTCGCCTTCCAGCGTGTATTTGCCGTCTTTGTAGAACTCGGTGGAAGCGACGTCCATGCCGAGGAATACGTCTTGGCCTGGCTTGTAGCCGGCTTTTTCGATCGCTTCGATGATGGTCGTGATCGCTTCTTCGTTGGAGCTCAGGTTCGGAGCGAAGCCGCCTTCGTCGCCAACCGCAGTGTTCAGCCCTTTGGCTTTCAAGACCGATTTCAGGTTATGGAAAATTTCCGCGCCCATGCGGAGCGCTTCTTTGAAGTTCGGAGCGCCGACCGGCAGAACCATGAATTCTTGCACGTCGACGTTGTTGTCCGCATGCGCGCCGCCGTTCACGATGTTCATCATCGGTACCGGAAGCTGCTTCGCGTTGAATCCGCCCAGGTACGTGTAGAGAGGCATGTCAAGGGCATGCGCCGCTGCGCGGGCTACCGCCATCGACACCGCCAGGATTGCGTTCGCCCCCAGCTTGCCTTTGTTCGGCGTGCCGTCCAGTTCGATCATGGTGCGGTCGATCAGGACTTGATCGAGCGCGTCCATGCCGATAATTTCAGGAGCGATAATTTCGTTTACGTTTTTCACGGCGTTTTCTACGCCTTTGCCGAGATAACGGCCTTTGTCGCCGTCGCGAAGCTCAACCGCTTCATGCGCGCCTGTCGATGCGCCGGAAGGCACGATCGCATGGCCGAAGCCGCCGGATTCAAGCTTAACTTCGACTTCTACTGTAGGGTTGCCGCGGGAATCAAGCACTTCGCGCGCGTATACGTCCATAATCATCGTCATGGGATACATCTCCTTTGTCATTCATCTTCTTACATTCATCTTCTTAGCTTTCACAATAGCGGTATTGATTATTTCTTGTCAATTAACGAAGTCCCGGTCATTTCATCCGGCTTCGGAAGCTGCATCAGATCGAGAATCGTCGGCGCGATATCGGCCAGAATGCCGCCTTCGCGCAGGTCGACGTTCTTGTCCGTGACGATGAACGGCACCGGATTGGTCGTATGCGCCGTGAACGGACGGCCTTCCTCGTCGAACACCATATCGGCATTTCCGTGATCCGCCGTAATGAGGCAGACGCCGCCTTTGGCCAATACCGCTTCGACGACGCGGCCCATGCATTCATCCGTCGCCTCGACCGCCTTGATCGTCGGCTCCAGCTTGCCGCTGTGCCCGACCATGTCCGGGTTGGCGAAGTTCAGAATAATCGCGTCATGCACATCCGACTCGATTTCGCGTACAGCCGCTTCCGCCACTTCATACGCGCTCATTTCCGGCTTCAAGTCGTAGGTCGCGACCTTAGGGGAAGCGATCAGAACGCGCTTCTCGCCTGGAAGCTCGACATCGCGGCCGCCGCTGAAGAAGAACGTCACATGCGGATACTTCTCCGTCTCGGCGATGCGAAGCTGCTTCTTGCCATGCTGAACAAGGACTTCGCCAAGCGTATTGTCAAGCTCCTTCGGCTTGTACGCCACGAATCCCCCGACGGTCTCCGCGAACAGCGTCAAACAGACGAAGTACAGATTTTTCGGGCAACGATCTCCCCGGTCGAAGCCGCGGAAATCCTCGTTCGTGAATACCTGGGACAATTGAATCGCCCGGTCCGGACGGAAATTCGAGAACACGACCGCGTCGTTGTCCCGCACGAGGCCGACCGGCTCGTTGTTCTCGTCGATCATAACCGTCGGCATGACGAATTCGTCGAATACCGACTGCTCGTACGATTCTTTCACCGCCTGCACCGGATCGCGGTATCTCGGGCCGTCGCCGTATACCATCGCGCGGTACGACTTCTCGGTCCGCTCCCAGCGCTTATCGCGGTCCATCGCATAGTAACGGCCTTGCACCGTGGCGATGCGGCCGACGCCAAGCTCGTCGATTTTCGCCTGCAGGCGCTCGATATAACCGATCGCACTGTCCGGCGCGACGTCGCGGCCATCGAGGAAGGCATGAACATAGACCTTCTTCAAGCCGGACTTCGCGGCCAATTCCAGCATCGCGAGCGTATGGTCGATATGGCTGTGCACGCCGCCGTCCGACAGCAGGCCGTACAGATGAAGCGCCGTGCCGTTTTCTTTCGCATGGTTGACCGCCCCGACCAGCGTTTCGTTCTCGAAGAATTCTCCTTCGCGAATCGATTTCGTAATCCGGGTCAGATCCTGATACACGATGCGGCCCGCGCCGATGTTCAGATGGCCGACCTCGGAGTTGCCCATCTGGCCTTCCGGCAGACCGACCGCTTCACCGCAAGCGGTGAGCGTCGTATGCGGGTACATGCTCATGTATCGATCGTAATTCGGCTTCTTCGCCTGGGCGACAGCATTGCCTTCCGTCACGTCGCGCAGTCCGAAGCCGTCCATAATAATCAGAGCTACAGGTCTAGGTGCAGACATCTTACTTCGCCCCTTCCACCAGTTGAATGTACGAACCCGGCTGCAAGCTGGCGCCGCCTACCAATGCGCCGTCAATATCGCTCGCTGCCATATATTCGCGAACATTCTCTGGCTTCACGCTTCCGCCGTACTGGATGCGGACCGCTTGCGCCACTTCCTCATTGTACAAGCCGGCGACGACGCTGCGGATGTAGCTGATCGAGTCATTCGCATCCTGAGCCGTCGAAGATTTGCCCGTGCCGATCGCCCAGATTGGCTCATAAGCGATGACGACGCTCTTCGCCTGCTCAGCGGACAGGCCTTGGAACGCCGCTTCCGTCTGCACTTTGCAGACGTCGTTCGTCTTGCCGGCTTCGCGCTCTTCCAGCGACTCGCCGACGCAGACGATAGGCGTCAAGCCATGCCGGAATGCGGCATGCATCTTCTTGTTCACGATCTCATCCGTCTCCGCGAAGTACGCGCGGCGCTCGGAGTGACCGATAATGACATATTGTACGCCGAGGTCTTGCAGCATCGCGCCGCTGATCTCCCCCGTGAATGCGCCGGTATCTTCAAAATGAAGGTTCTGCGCGCCAATCTTGATGGACGTGCCCTTCGCCGCTTCCACCAAAGCCGGCAAGTTCGTGAACGGTGCGCAGATGACGCTTTCGACGCCTTCCACTTCCGCCTTCCCCTTCACTTCTTGAATGAAAGCGACGGCTTCCGGAACCGTTTTGAACATTTTCCAGTTCCCTGCAATAATCGGTTGTCTCACGCAAGCTCAACTCCTTCTGCACAGCAGAAGCGGCGGGACCGCCGCTGCCGCTTCACTTCCTTACTTATCGTTCAATGCCACTACGCCAGGCAATTGCTTGCCTTCCATGAATTCGAGGGACGCGCCGCCGCCGGTCGAGATATGATCCATCTTGTCTTTCAGATGGAATTTCTCTACCGCCGCCGCGGAATCGCCGCCGCCGATGACCGTATAGCCTTCGGTCTCCGCGCAAGCTTGAGCGACCGCGCGCGTTCCGTGAGAGAACGGTTCGATCTCGAACACGCCCATTGGTCCGTTCCATACGATCAGCTTGGAGTTTTTGATAACATCCGCATAGATTTCACGTGTCTTCGGCCCGATGTCAATGCCTTCCCAATCCGCCGGGATCTCGTCTACGGAGACGACCTTCGTGTTGGCATCGGCGCTGAAGTCATCGGTTACGACGATGTCGACCGGCAGATAGAATTTCTTGCCGAGCTGCTTCGCCTTCTCGATGAAGCCGAGAGCGACATCCAGCTTCTCGTTGTCGCACAGGGATTTGCCGATTTCATAGCCTTGCGCCTTGAAGAACGTGTAAGCCAGACCCCCGCCGATAATGACGTTATCCGAGATTTCCAGCATTTTGTTGATGACATCGATTTTGTCTTTGACCTTGGATCCGCCGATAATCGAAGTGAACGGACGTTCCGGATTGGACAACGCCTTGCCCAATACCGACAATTCCTTCTCCATCAGCAGGCCGGATACGGCTGGCAGATGATGCGCGATGCCTTCGGTCGAAGCATGCGCCCGGTGCGCCGCACCGAAGGCGTCGTTCACATACACGTCCGCAAGCGCGGCGAATGCCTTCGCCAGTTCCGGATCGTTCTTCTCTTCGCCTTTGTGGAAGCGAACGTTCTCCAGCACGACAATATCGCCGTCGTTCATGCGATTGATCTCCGCTTGCACCTGCTCGCCGATTGACTCATCCAGCTTCTTCACCGGCTTGCCGAGAAGTTCGCTCAGACGGTTCGCCGCAGGCGTCAGACGCATCGACTCGACCACCTCGCCCTTCGGACGTCCCAGGTGGCTCGCCAAAATAATCTTCGCGCCTTGCTCCGCCAAATACTGAATCGTAGGCAATGTCTCGCGAATCCGGGTGTCATCGGTAATCTTGCCGTCTTCCAGCGGCACGTTGAAATCAACCCGCACGAATACGCGCTTGCCTTTTACATCGATGTCACGCACGCTTTTCTTGTTCATCTCGCGTTCCTCCTATCACTCGTATGAACGGGCCTCTCTGCGAGAAGCTTGCGTTCATCGGCTCCATACGGTTCTGTTCTCTGTCCGGTATGCGGTGCTGCCGCAGCAGCTTCGCTCTGTATCTCTTTCGGTTCTGTCTCTTTCTAATCTAATCGTTCTCTATCTATTTTATATCTTGTACGGTTCAGTTCGTATTCCTGAAGGAATGTTCATGGGCTCTCTCCAGCCCTGCCGCCCTGTCCCGGTCCGCGGATGGACCCGGCAGAAGCGTATCTATCTATCGTTCGCGCCGGATCTGTGCGTTCATGCCCGGCTTCTCTATTCGTTCTTGTATCTGTTCGGTCAGGTTCTCGATATGCCTTGCGCGCACGTATGCATGGATCAAAGAGGAGCCCTTGCGGTTACTCCTCTTTGATTGTCAATGCTATGCGATTACAGGCCTTTTTTTGCGATAAAAGACGCCAGGTCGACAACGCGGTTGGAATAGCCCCACTCATTGTCATACCAGGATACGACTTTTACCATGTTGTCGCCTACAACCATCGTCGACAGCGCGTCGATTGTGGAAGAAGCTGGGTCGCCGTTGTAGTCGCTGGATACGAGCGGCTCTTCGGAGTAGTTCATGATGCCTTTCAGCGGGCCGTTAGCCGCTTCTTTGAGGGCAGCATTTACTTCTTCGACCGTCACGTTTTTGGACAGTTCAACGACCAGATCCGTTACGGATACGTTAGGCGTAGGAACGCGCATAGCCATACCGTTCAATTTGCCTTTCAGCTCAGGCAATACCAAGCTGACCGCTTTTGCAGCGCCTGTAGTGGAAGGAATGATGTTTTCGGCAGCTGCGCGAGCACGGCGCATATCTTTATGCGGCAGGTCAAGCACGTTTTGGTCATTGGTGTAAGAGTGAACGGTCGTCATCATGCCTTTCACGATGCCGAACTTGTCGTTCAACACTTTCGCGAATGGAGCCAAGCAGTTCGTCGTGCAGGAAGCATTCGAAATGATGGTGTGATTAGCAGCATCGTATTTATCTTCGTTAACGCCCATTACGATCGTGATATCTTCGTTCGTAGCCGGTGCGGAGATGATTACCTTCTTCGCGCCGCCTTTCAAGTGCATTTCAGCTTTTTCTTTCGCTGTGAAGATACCTGTCGACTCGACGACGATTTCTACGCCGTGAGCGCCCCATGGCAGGTTCTCAGGGTTGCGCTCAGCGAAGACTTTCACTTCTTTGCCGTTAACGACAAGAGCGCCTTCTTTCGCTTCTACTGTAGCGTCCAGTTTGCCGTGAGTCGTGTCATATTTCAACAGATGAGCCAGTGTTTTGACGTCTGTCAGATCGTTGATTGCGACAACTTCGACTTCCGGATTGCCCAGAGCTGCACGGAACACGTTACGACCGATTCGACCAAAGCCGTTAATACCCACTTTCACCATGATGATTCCTCCCATTTCCTAAGTAGATTTGATTTTTATTGCTCAAGACGGCCCGTAGGCACATCGAGACCACTATGCTTCAATACTTCAACCGCTGCCGCTTCATCGATGACCAGAATGTCTTCATGCCCGTGGCGCAGCACGGCGGCAATGGCTTCGCCCTTGCTCTTCCCGCCTGCGACGGCGATTACCACTTCGGTACGCGTAATGTCCTCCAGGCGCAGGCCCAGAGACAACATCGTATGTACGACGCGGCCATCCCGATCGAAGTAATACCCCAGCGCTTCGGCGACAGCACCCTGGCGCTTCAATTCTTCCCGCGTGGCTTCGTCCACCTTCCGGCGAGCAGCCATCACTTGGGCGTCTCCGATGCCATGCACG
This sequence comes from Paenibacillus dendritiformis, assembly GCF_021654795.1. Lineage (NCBI taxonomy): Bacteria > Bacillati > Bacillota > Bacilli > Caryophanales > Paenibacillaceae > Paenibacillus > Paenibacillus dendritiformis. The sequence goes on along the minus strand of NZ_AP025344.1, from coordinate 47,535 downwards.
ACGATGCGCGCCTGCCGGATTACCCGCAGAATCTCCTGAATATTGGGCTCCTGCTTCAACGATTGGTACGCTTCTTCGCTCAATTGATCGGGCACATGAAGCAGCCGGTATTGAGCTCCTACGCGCTTGGCCATCGTCGAGGCAATCGTATTCGCCTGATACTCCAGGCTCTCTCCCAGCCCCCCTCGGGCCGGTACGAACCAGTTGCCCTTCCATGGTGTGGCGCTCGTCAATTGATCTGCCACCGCAGCCAATGTGGAGCCGCCAGTCACCGCGACCACATCTTCCTTGCCCATGACGCTGCTGAGAGCGCTGCATGCTGCCGTGCCCAATTCATCCTTCACGGCGGGAGACACATCCGAATCCCCGGGCACGACGATGACCTGATTCAGTCCGAAGGCTTGCCGGAGGCTCTCCTCCAGATGGCGCATGCCGAGCAGTTCGCCCATCAAGGGCTCCAACTGGCGGACAAGCTGCCTGCCTTCTTCGCTGATGCGCATGCCCATGCTGTCGATCTCGATCAGGCCCTGCGCCTTCAGCAGGTCCGTCTCCGCGCGCAGCACGCGCTCGGTCATCTGCAATGACGTGGCGAGCGTCCTCCTGCCAATACAATCGGACAACATGATCTGATGCAGGATGGTATAACGCTTCTTCAACAGTTCGATGAGTTCGGGCAGCAGTCGTTTCTGTAATTGTAACCAATCACGCATTTCTCTCCACTCCTGCTCCGTAACCAACCATTGGACCAAAAACGTCCCATCGCAACGATTTGTGTCCCACCATTATTCTAGCGAATAATCGAGCAACTTGCAAGTATCCAGCCTCTATAATGGGCAAGGAAAGAACAACTTATTCATTATATTGCCAAGCAGATGGGCGTTTATATTCTTCGACTATCTTATTCTTACCCATTATCCCCCCTTTTGTACAAGAGAAGGCCTGAATCCGGCAAGGGAACGGAATAGATTCAGGGGATGGCCTTTACGAAAAATCAATGTTGATGTAAAATGAATGACAGTCAGTCATTCGATGTTGGAGGCACTCCCGAGTTATCCGCACTGGCCATGGGAGACCATCTGCCTTCATCATAGCGTTTCGTGCAGTAAACCATTCTCAGGCATGAATGGCCCGCTGCATTGGCATCATGTAAGACACAGGAGGTTTTATTATGGCTTGGCTACTTGTTCTTGTCGCCGCCTTAATGGAGATTGTGTGGGCTTCCGGTCTGAAGTACGCATCTACGACATGGGAATGGATCGGCGTTATTATACTCATTACGGTCAGCTACCTTTTGCTTATCCAGTCCTACCGGAGGCTGAACGTCGCCATCGCCTATACCGTATTCGTCGGGATCGGCACGATTGGCACTTATGCGGCCAGCATCTATCTGGGGGAAGCGTTCAACGGGCTGCAGATTACGTTTCTGCTCGTGCTGCTGACCGGGATCATTGGCATGAAGCTGTCGACCCCGAACCGCAAGGATAGCGGCAACAGCGAAAGGAGGGAGTCCTAATGGCCTGGTTTTATTTAATCCTGTCGGGACTGGAGGAGATCATTTCGGTCATCGCGATGAAGTATGCCGACGGCTTCAAGAAGAAGACGCCGCTTGTCATTATCACGCTCGGTCTCGTCGCCTCCATTTATTTGCTGACCCATGCGATGAGCGTCATCCCTTCCGGAGTCGCGTATGCGGTCTGGGCCGGCGTGGGAGCTGTCGGCATTACGCTCGTCAGCTTGTTCTGGTTCAAGGAGAAATATACCCGGAAGCAATTTTTCTTCCTGGCGCTAATCGTTGTAGGCATTATCGGACTCCGCCTGACAACCTGAGCCGTTTTTTGGCGTTCACTGCCTGTTTTGAGCGGGTCTTATTCATTTCATTTATTTTACTCTTGCATTCCGGTGGCCTATCCACTATAATAAATTTTGCGTCTTCTGATTGTGCGCCCGTGGTCCAATGGATATGACGTAGGCCTCCGGAGCCTGAGATCAAGGTTCGATTCCTTGCGGGCGCGCCATTAGCATCTTGACGATGCCTTTGATATGAAGCGGCATATTTATGAATAGCCTACAGACATTACAGAACATCTTGAACCGCTCCTTCCGCATAGGGAGCCGGGGACGGATGTTTTTTCGTTTTCGCAGAAAAAAGCAGACGGCCGAACGGCCGTCTCAGATTGAAGACCAACTCCCGCGTACTATTGCATGCTGCAGTCGCGGGAGTTATTTACGTTTACAAATACGAAAGAGAACTTAGGAGAGGTGCGACCGGTCTTCCAGAGCCAGGCCGCCATTTTTTTGAGGTTCATGGCGGCAAAAACAAGCATGGCTTGCGCAGACATTCTTTTTAACCTGCGTAAGGTCGTCCACCGAATACCATGCTTCTACGCTGGCTTAATCCCGCCGTTCTAGTCATCCACCCGCTAAAGCTTCATTATCTCCCGCCACTCTAGTCACCTGCTCCACAAAAGCTGAATTATCTCCCCTCCACGCTAGTCACTTGCCCCACTAAGGCTGAATTATCTCCCTTCCACGCTGGTCACTTGCCCCACCAATACTGTAAAAATGCAGCAATTTCATTGACACGAGGTGGCGAAAATAAGATTGCTGCAATAATACAGCAATTACCCTACGGCAAGGCATAAATAGCGTTAAAAATGGCGAAATAATGTAATTTTGCAGGATTTTCTCGGAATTTAGCCTCTTGAGGTTAAAAATGCTGCGCCTGTGCAGCAAATTTCATATGGGCACTAGCTTGCTTGATGCTCAGATCATCTAGCTTCACGCAGGGACCGGCTGGCACCCTAACCTAACCTCTCCTGCCTTCCCCGGACCCGCCCTTCCTAAGAAAAGACCGTCGACAGGACTTTGTCGACCGTCTGAGACGGCCGAACGGCCGTCTTTTTTGTTGTTAGCTGGAGGGCGCTCCTTCCAGCGGATTCCGTTGGTTTGTGTGCCCCCGGTTTCTCCGGCCTACAGTTTCTTGAGCACGAACTGCCAGCTCTCCTCATGAATCAGCCGCTTTGCCGTAAGGAGTACCCGATAGATCGTATCGCCCCATGCCGCACAGAGCCGCTCGTCTTCCAATGCGATCGGTTCCACTCTGGTATTCCAGAGCGTCTCGTCATACGACATGCATGCCTTCGCGGCCCCGGCTTCATCAACCAAAACGACGCGGCCGGATACGAAGCGCGGCGCATAGGCGCACAGCCAGTTCAACGTCACATCCATGCTTGGCTCCTCCAGCTTCACCGCCTCTTCCACGATGATGCGGGAGGCGAAGTCAGGCTCGCCTTGTCCCCTTCCCCCTGCGGGCTCCCGCCGCAGCGTAAACGTGCGCATCCACCGCGAAATGCCGGAAGAGGCGGGATAGGCTGGGGCGATGTCGACCGTGAGGCGAGACAGTCCGCCCTCCGCTTCATGGCGGACTCCACCCGAACGGTAAGCGGCGCCGGCCGCTTGCTCCGTCCCGTTCACGGTGGGAACGTTATGATACCCGGACTGCATCGTCCAGATCGAATAGCGTTCCGGGCTGAACGTCTTCGCCGTGTAGGTGCCGACGCCGGCGTCGATCCACAACGGGAGTTGATCGGCATAGACGATGAAGCTGCCGATGTCGTTATGGTTGTGGCTCTCGTCATTATGGCCGCCTTTCGCGGCGAGGAACCAGCCGCTGCCGTCGCCCCGTTCCCGGGCCACCATCACTTCCACGCCCGGCATCCATCGATCAAGCGGCAGCGCAGGCGGGTCCGTGGCTGGCCCTTCCATGCCCGGCATCGCGAACAGGTCGAAGAGCATTCGCTGGAGACTCGGGATCTCCTCGCCATCCCAATAGCGGTGCCCTCCCTGCCGGCGGTAGACATACCGCCCAAATGCCTCCAGCCGGGCGTCCCCGACCGCCTGGCCGAAGCGGGCGATCAGGCCGGCGGGCAAGGTGAGTCTGGCTGCCGAATCGGCGAAGTTGACATACGCATCTCCGCCGATATGCATATGGAGGATATAAGCCGCCATATAGCGAATTTTCCGCTCGCCGAAGACATCAATCGCCCCATCCGTGGCGGCATGCACCAACTGCAGGGCATCATACAGCGAAGCCGCGGCCCGAACCCAGTAAGCGGGTCCTTCATCACACCCTCCATCCTCTTCATAGGAGGCGATGAAGCGGTCAAGGCTGCGAAGCGCCTTGTGAACCAGGGCGGCGCGGCGCTCCTCCTTCTCCTCGATGAGCAGCAGCACGGCCAGGCAGTTGGCATTGCACCATGGGTTCCAGTTGTTGATCGGGAGATCCGGATGGAACGACATCCACCAGTAGCCGTCCTCCCGCTCATAGGTATCCAGGATGCGGGTCTGGAGCTCCCGGCGAAGGCGCTTGCCCAGCGGCGGGCAATGCTCGTCCAGCGCTTGCCGCAGCATATAGTACGACCAAGCCAGCAGAGCGGCCGTCTCCCCGGCGCCGAGATCGAAGACCGGGCGATCGATATCGGGAAGCGCGTTATTCTTCACGCGGCTAATCCCGTTGAGATGAGCCGGCCAGCACCAGGTGCTCTCCTCGCACATCGCCCACATGCCATTCACGATATCATCCAGGAAGCGTCCCCCGTATTCCATGCATTCGGCCAGCACGAGACGGACCAAAGCCTTGCGGCGCGCGAAATAGGGCTCCTGATACCGCGAGCGGTTCCCCGTCCGAACATAATCCATATACAAGGCGGCCGGCAGCGCGGGCCAAGCCATGCCGAGGCAGGCCTCTGCCTTACGAATCCAGAACGACCGGACCTCATCGTCCAACGCCAGCCAAGCGTCCCGCCGTGAAGCGGCCGGTACCGGTTCATAGAGATGACTGGGCAAGAGCGCTGTTGCGATCATATCCGGACGATACTTTTCTGTCAGCATAAAAATCAACCTCCGTTTCCTTTGCCGCGCTGCTTTCGATCCCAACGTTAGCGCTTTCATTTGTGCTATACTAGAACATATCTACCTCGACATGTTGAAAATGTTAGGAGGCCGCGCCCCTTGCTTGCTGCGAAGACTCACAAGTTCTCCCATCTGCTTCGTCCGGTCCGCCATAAACAAAAGATGCTCATCTCCATGATGCTGTTGGCGACCATCCCCGTGCTCGTGCTCGGTCTGACCATCTCGAATGTCCTGACCTCCACCATCCGGGAGCAGGCTACTCTCTACAATACGACGCTGCTCCAGCACGCCCAGAGCAAAATGAACGATCAGATCAAGAAAATAGATGAACTGCTTCTTCAATATACCTATTCCGACAAGCGAGCCTATCCCGGCATTCTGGCACAGTTCGCCATGAAAGAGCTATCGCCGCGCCATCCCGAAGTCGTCCGCCAGTTGCAAAACGTGCTCGTCAATATCCGCAGCGGCATGGAGCATGTCGTTGAGCTGGATTTCTATTCCTTCCAATCCGAACGCATCCTTACCTCGGACAATCATTTGCTGACCGAGGAAGAGTTTCGCGATCCGCTTGCCCTGGACCGGGCAAGACACATATCCCTGCAAGGCGTCTGGATCGACACTCGCACCAGCATTCCGGCCAACCATCGCATTGATCGGAACGTCTTGACGCTGATCCGGCCCATTGCGGAGGACTCGACCGAGCGGAAATCCATCTCCGGCGCGATCATCGCTTACCTGGACGCCGATACGCTCGGCAATCAGATGTCGGCGAAGAACAGCTACTCTACCCTCTCCCTCTTCGTCGTGAACGGCCAGGGCCAGATTATGCTCGACACCGACCGGAACCATATCGGGGGCACGATTAGCGCGGACAACCTGGACCTGATCAAGAGCGCCGAGCCGCTCGCCCAGATTCGGACCCGGTTGAACGGGGTCGACTCCGTGCTGAGCGTCCTGCCCGCGCGGAATCAGGACTGGTACTACATATCCTCCATCGCCGAAGACGAGCTGAACCGCAGCGCGGATCGGGTGCAGGGGCTGACCCTCGGCATTTCCTTAACCTTCGTGGCCGTGGCCGCCCTGCTCTCGCTTCGCGCGGCCGCCAGCCTGTATCGTCCCGTACGGAAGCTGACCCAGGCGATCCAGCCGCTCCGATCGTCCCAGAAGTGGAACGGTCAAGATAACGACAATGAAATCGAACAGGTGCACCGTGCGATAAAATCGATGATTCACGAGAACCGCCAGCTTGAGAGCAGCCTCGGCCGGTATCGCGACAAAATGGAGCAGCACACCCTGCACCAATATTTGCTCGGAAGCATCCAGGAGCATGAGGCGCGGACCGACATCCAGTACGGCAGCGACGCCCCCTATATCGCCATCATGCTGCTGACCTTCGATCCATGGAAGCTGCACGCGAAATACCCGCATGACGATCAGTACCTGCTCTATTTCGCCGTGGAGAACATGGCGCTAGAGCTGGCGGAACAGTACGGCCAAGCGTATTCGCTCATGATGAAGCCGGGGCAGTTGGCCGTCTTCATCTGTCATGCCGAGCCGCTCGGGCCGGAGCAATTGAAGCAGGCGAGCGGCGATCTTCTGCATGCGATCGAGACCTATTTGCAGCTTACGGTGACGCTCTCCGTCTCTTACTCGCTGCAAGGGCTCGGCGGGCTGCCCGATGCCTACCGGCAGGCCGAGCAAGCTTCGCGCTACCGGTTCGTGCTGAATGAAGATCAAGCCATCTTCATCCATGAGTTGGACCCCGCACTCAGCTTCCAGTTGGAAGACATCGCCGAATCGACGTACAAAATCTTGGACAGCTTGAAAGCCGCGAAGCTCGAGCCCGCCCGGGCCGAGTTCATTCACTTGGTGGAGGGGTTGAAGGAAGGCGCCATCTTCTCCGTGGATTCGGTGCACGGCTTCTTCTCCCAGTTGCTCGGCTCGATGCTGCGCTGCATGGCACACCATCACGGCATAGAGTTCGCGCCGGAGCAGCAGCGCACGCTGCTAAGCACCCTGGCCGCCCAACAGAAGCTCGGCGATGTGGAAGCCTTCTTCCTGACCGAGGTGTTCGGACGGCTCAAGACGCTGCTGGACGAGCAGGCTCACCCGAAGCATACGGAACGGATTGAGCGCGTCATTGCCTATATTCACGAGCATTATGATCAGGATATCTCGCTGCAGCAATGCGCCGACGCCATCGGCCTGAACACGTTCCAGGTCAGCCGCTTGTTCAAAAAGCATACCGGGTGCAACTTCGTGGACTACGTCATTTCTTACCGCATCGAAAAAGCAAAGGACATGCTCCTTCATACCGATATGCGCATTCAAGACATCGCCAGCAAGCTGCGCTACACCTCGGTGCAGAACTTCATCCGCACGTTCAAAAAGACGACGGGTACGACACCGGGCCAATACCGCAAGCAGATGTCCGGACAGGAATAAGCCATCAGGCAGTTCCAGGCGACGGCAGATTAAGCAGCCGCCCCCGGTTGCCGCCGTACTTGACGCCGGCAACCCTCGTTGCTTCCTCCGCTTGATCGGCGGATGAGGATGACGGGACTTCCATTGCTGCAAAAGTGCAGGATTTACACCGCCGCCTATTTTCGCCAAAGTGAATCCTGCAAAAATACATTAATTTCAGCTCGTGAGGGCCCAAAGTAGAAATAAACAGGCAAATTCCTGCATCTTTGCAGGAATTCTCGCGAATTCTCCCCGAAGATAGCGAAAATGCTGTAATTTTGCAGGATTGATCTACTAGTGTGCCTAATGCCCCTTTGAGGTGCCTAACAAGCGCCTTCCGCCGCAGGCCCGCCAAGCGAGAAGGCGAAGCGGGCACCTTGGGCGCGCTGCCTAGCCGCCGCGGCGCACGCGGAACCCGCATCCCGCCAACCCGCTCCCGCCAGACACGATCCGCTCACTGGGTTCGGCCCACACACTCGAACTCGCCCACGCCAAGCACTCCTCCCACCCCGCATCCCGCTCCCGCCAGACACGATCCGCTCACTGGGTTCGGCCCGCACACACTCGGACTCGCCCACGCCAAGCACTCCTCCCACCCCGCATCCCGCTCCCGCCAGACACGATCCGCTCACTGGGTTCGGCCCGCACACACTCGAATTCGCCCACGCCAAGCACTCCTCCCACCCCGCATCCCGCTCCCGCCAAACACGATCCGCTCACTGGGTTCGGCCCACACACACTCGGACTCGCCCACGCCAAGCACTCCTCCCACCCCGCACACCGCACTGGCCCCGTGACACGCGAGCAGTCCCGCCGCGCTACGAGGCGCGCTCCGGCGGCGCCCACGCCAAAAAGCAGCAGGCCGGGAACGCCTGCTGCCATGGCTCTAGCCCTTCACCGCGCCGAGCGTCAGGCCCTGCACGAAATAGCGCTGCAGGAACGGGTAAAGCACAACGATCGGGAACGAGGCGAGCACGACCGTGGCCATCTGTATCGAGACCGATGGCGGAAGAGGCACGTTCGGATCGAGGTTGGAGAAAATATCTGCCTGTCCGATCAACACGACTTGCCTCAGCAAGATTTGCAACGGCCATTTATCCGGATCGTTCAAGTATAGAATCGCCGAAAAATATTGGTTCCAGTTGCCCACGGCATAGAATAAGGTGAACGTCGCCAGGATGGGCAAGGACAACGGAAATACGATATGGGCCAGAATCCGCAAATCCCCGCATCCGTCGATGCGCGCCGATTCAATGACGCTCTCCGGCAGCGATTCGAAGAAATCGCGCATGACGAGCATATTGAAGGCAGAGATGGCCCCAGGGAGAATGAGTGCCCACAGCGAGTTGATGAGCCCGGTGCCCTTTACGACCAGATAGGTCGGGATCATGCCGCCGCCGAACAGCATCGTGAACAGCACCAGGAACATGATGACCCGCCGGGCGCTGAATTGCGGCCGAGAACATGCATATGCGAGCAGCGCCGTCAGAATAACGTTGATGAATGTGCCGACAACCGTCAGCCACACGGTATTTTTCAGCGATATGAAAAATACGCCCGTATCGAAAATATAGCGGTACGCCTCGGTCGTCCAAGTCGACGGCCAGAGGATGAACCGGCCGGACAGCGATTCCTCCGTGGTGGCGAATGACATCGCGAAGACGTGGATGATAGGCAGGATCGTAATCACCGCCAAAACAATCAGCAGTGTCATGTTGATGGCATTGAACCACCGATCCCCGCTTCTTGCGCGTATAAACACAGATGTTCACTCCTTTCATGCCGTCATAGTCTTGCTGTGACGCAAGTGCGGCGTGCACTTGCAACCAACAGCGGACAAGCGCTTGCAGCCATGCGCCTAGAGACACGCGCTTGCGGTCATGCGCCGGCTGACCGTCAGCCGTTTTTCCGCTTCTGATACGCCTCGTTGAATTCCTTGATGACCTGCTCGCCGCCCCGGTCCTTCCACTCTTGAATCACCTTGTCGTAATCGTCCACCGGGCGTTCGCCAAGAATGATCTTATTCACTTGGTCCGTCAAGTACTGGTCAAGCTCTTTCCCTTTTTCACTGTAGGTCGGCGAGAACAAACCAATCGACTGATCGCTGTATGGCTCGCCTTCCATCGCTACCTTGAACGACTCGTCTTTCATTTTCTTCAGTTCGTCCGTATCGTCCGGGTTGTAGATCCATTCACCTTCGGCCGCATGGTTCGTCAGCAAGTATTTGCCCGTGCCTTCGGTCAATCCTTTGTCCGTCAGCACTTTCTCGCCGTTCTCCACTTTGAAATGCTCGTTCTCCACGCCCCATTTCATGAACTCGGCGCCTTCGTCGCCGATCTGATCGTCCAGGATGGAGAGCAGCTTCTTCACCTTCTCTTCGTCCTTGCCCAGGCGGGCCGGCATCACGAAGAACCCGTAGAAGCCGTGATATTTGCCGTATCCCTTATAGCCGTCCGGAGCCGTCAATGGCGGGATCGGCGCGACGCGGAAATCTTTGTTGACGCTGTAGGCCTTGTCGAACCGGGCCTTGTTATACGCCGTATACGCCCAGTTGCCGATAATGCCCGCTTTGCCGGTCAGGAAGTCCTCGTCGGCCTGAGTCCCTTTCTTAATTGTGTAATCCGGGCTGAACAGCCCCTCCTTATAGCCGCGGGCCAGGAACGCCACCGCTTCCTTCGCATTCGGCATCATATAGCCGTGCGTAATCCCGCCCTGGCCATCCTCGAACCAGCCGAACCGCAGCGCCCGGTACGAGCCGAACAAGCCGTTGAACCCGCTGAACGTGCCGTCCATGGCGAACCCGTACGTATCTTTTTTCCCGTTGCCATCCGGATCGTTCTCCGTGAATGCCTTCATCACGTCATACAGCTCGTCATAGGTCGTTGGCATCTTCAAGCCCAGCTTGTCGAGCCAATCCTGGCGGATCACCATCGTATGGAACGGAATGCCGCGCAGCCGCGGAACGCCGTAAATATGCCCTTCATACGTCAGCATGTCCCAGATTTCCTGCGGAATCTTGCTCAGGTTCGGATAATCCTTGATGTAATCCTCAATCGGGAGGAACATGCCGTTCCCTGCCCAACTGAAGTAATTGGCGTTCGGGTCCTCCAGCAGCATCAGATCCGGCATATCCCCCGAAGCGACCGTCACGCCGATCTTGTTCGCATAATCGCCCGCGGCGACCGGAATATATTTGAATTCGATGCCGTACCGCTCCTCGATCGCTTTGATGCCCGAGCTGTTCGTCGTCGGAGGCGCCGCGCCATACAAGATATTCATGGCCGAGACGCTGTGCTTCTTGCCTTCATCCCCCGCGCTCTGTCCTCCTCCGGCATTCGATTCCTTGCTTCCCCCTCCGCTGCCGCAAGCCGTCAGCAAGCCGACGGCCATCGAACAAACGACGAGCAGCGATACGATTTTTTTCCCTGTGAACTGCATGATTACATCCTCCCCCGTTTTGATTAAGAAATCATGATGGGCATTCTTTGATGTAAGCACTTACAAAATTGGAGGCAACCCGCGCTAAAATACGCCGCGCTCCCCCATCCGCTTCGCCAGCTTGTTGGCCCCGTAGATCAGGATCAGCCCTATCAAGCCCTTCATCAGCCCGACCGCGGTCGAGAAGCTGAAGTTGCCGTTGACGACCCCCGCTTGGTAGACATACGTCTCGATGACTTCTCCGACGTCCCGCACGGAAGGGTTGAGCATGAGGAAGATCTGCTCGAAGCCGACGTCCAGCACGCTGCCGAGCCGCAGGATGAACAGGACGACGATCGTGCTGCGGATGCCGGGCAGCGTGATGTTCCAGATCTGGCGCAGCCGTCCGGCCCCGTCCATCTTCGCCGCCTCATACAGCTCGACGTCGATGCTGGACAGCGCCGCCAAATAAATGATCGTCCCCCAGCCGGATTCTTTCCATATGACCTGCATCACCAGCATGGACCGGAAGTTGTCGGGATTGGACAAAATATCGATTTTGGACACTCCCAAATCGACCAGCATGTTGTTCACGGCGCCATCGCTCTGGAACATCAGATAGAAGATCCCCGCCACCACGACCCAGGACAGAAAGTGCGGCATGTAAAAGACCGTTTGCAGCACCCGCTTGAACGCCCTATGCGTTACCTCATGGATCATAATCGCCAAAAATATCGGAATCGTGAAGGCAAACACAATCTGATACAAGCTGATAATCAAGGTGTTCAAAAAAATGCGCCCGATATCCGGATTTTCGAAGATGCGGTAGAAATGCTTCAAGCCGACCCACTTGCTGTCCCAGATGCCGAGCATCATGTTGTAATCCTTGAAAGCGATTACAGCCCCGAGCATCGGCAAATATTTATAAATGACGAAGAACAGCAGGCCGGGCAGAGCCATCAGCCATAAATACTTTTCGTTCCACAGCGTCTTCCCGATGCGGCTCCATCGTCCACTGGCGCCGGGATCGCGGATAGATGAGGGTGCTCCTGCTGACATTGGCGTCACCTCCTTTGTGCTCCTATTGTAGGTCACGCTTCAATGGCACGGAAACGTTCACTTTTTGATGCTCATTTTTTGATCGTTCGGCCTGCTCTGCAAAAAATGATACACGCGACCCGAATCGTTGCTCCAAAAAAGCTCAAAAAAATAGTTTGACCATCTTTGACTTTTGGCTGACAATCCGATATGATAAAGATACGGTTCTTGTCATTGGCGGCGAATGCATATCGTGTTTAAGGGGCCGTGAATTGGTTAATATTTAATGTTATTGATGCTGAGGAGGGATTATCGTGAGTTACGTTCCTATAGTTGTCGAGCAGACGAATCGGGGCGAACGGTCGTACGACATTTATTCCAGATTGCTGAAGGACCGCATTATTTTTCTCGGCTCCCAAGTGAACGATATGGTAGCCAACTCGATCATCGCTCAGATGCTGTTCCTGCAGGCCGATGATCCGGACAAGGATATTCATCTGTACATCAACAGCCCCGGCGGCTCCATTACCGCAGGGATGGCCATTTACGATACGATGCAGCATATCAAGCCGGATGTATCGACGATCTGCGTGGGCATGGCGGCGTCGATGGGCGCCTTCCTCCTGAATGCCGGAGCGAAGGGCAAGCGGTTCGCGCTGCCGAACAGCGAGATTATGATTCACCAGCCGCTTGGCGGCGCCGAAGGGCAGGCATCCGATATCGAGATTCGCGCCCGCCGCATTCTGAAGATGCGCGACAAGCTGAATCATATTTTGGCGGAGCGCACGGGCCAGCCGCTCGAACGGATCGAGAGAGACACCGACCGCGATTACTTCATGTCGGCCGAAGAGGCGCTGGAATACGGCCTCGTCGATAAAGTGCTTCACAAGTAATTCCGTCATCGTGCCATACATCATGAGATCCACAAGCTGCTTGTATCGCGCCTGCGCGTACGGCAGCTTTTTCTATGCCGCCAAGTTGAATTGCCGCTCCCTTTCATCGTATTATAAAATGATGAGCCAGAAGAGGAATGGCAGCTATGATGATTCCGGAGAAGAGGAGGCGGAGACGTGCCAACGGTAAGAGATATAGCACGTGCAGCGGGTGTATCGCCGGCGACGGTATCGCGCGTTCTTACGGGCAAAGGAAACACATCCTCCGAAGTGAATGAAAAAGTACAGAAAGCGATCCGGGAACTCGGATACGTGCCCAGCCCCAAGGCGAAGCCGCACGGGAAGGATGCCGTGTCCCGCACGATTTGTTATACCATTGCGCGCGAACCTAGCGAAATTTTCGGCAATCCGTACTACTCCAATGTGCTCCTTGGTTTATCCAATGCGACCCAGAAATACGGATATGACCTGCAGATTTCCGCCTTTCGCTCGGTCGATCAACAAATCGAGAAATGCTTGTCGCTGTACCGGAACAAAAAAGTGGACGGCTTTATCTTATCCGGCGTCATGTCGGCGGACAAAAGCTCGCTTATTCAAACCCTGCAGCAGCACTCCATTCCGTTTGTCATGATCGGACGAAGCCTGCAGCACAATATTTTTTGCATTCATAGCGATAATTTTCGGGACGGATATGTCACCGCCCAGCATTTGCTGGACCAGGGGTATCGGCGCATCGTGTTCCTGACCGAGAGTCTGGACGTCGATGTCGTCCGCGACCGGATCGGAGGGTATAAGCAAGCCTTGCACAGCAGCGGCCTGGAGGCGGGAGACGATGGCGTCGTCTTGTGCGGTTCGGATGAAGCGGATATGATCGCCGCTCTGGACGAATACGGCTCCGGCGGCAGCTCTTTCGACGCGATTATCGCCGCGGACAGCGTGCTGGCGCTCGGCGTATTGAAATATTGCCGGGATCGCAATCTGCGCGTGCCGGAGGATGTCGGCATCATCGGCTTCAACGATGCGGCCTTTCTTAACAAGATATCGCCGTCGATCAGCTGCACGACCATCCGCGGGGAGCATCTGGGATTGGAAGCGCTGGAAATGCTGATTGAGCTGATGGACGACCCGGAGCGCATTAATCAAAATAAAACGGTCACGCTGCCTTCCGAGTTGATCGTGCGCCAATCAACCCAACGGAGAAGATATTCCACATCCCATACATGATACCAAAAGAGGGCGGAAACACCGCCCTCTTTCTCATTACCAATTCAATTCGATTGTCCGCTCGCTCTTGTCGTCCCGAACCGCGATCACGACGCCATGGCGCCGCTCATCCACGTACCAGCCCTCGGCATCGCCTTCCGGCTTCGATGCCAGCCGCTCAAGCCCTTCGACCGTGACCGCATCGGGATCGAGGCCATGAAGATAGAAGCACAGCTTGCGGGGAGCCTGCTCATAGCCCTTGCGCTCATACTCGTAGCCGAGCTTCAAGCCGCGGCCGGCGCATTCCGCCTCCACGCGAAGCAAATTATATGCGCCCTTCTCGTACGCATACGTCAAGCCGTCATCCTCATACAGCACATAGGACGAGGCCGGCGCCCCGCCGTACAGATGGAACAATAATGACGCTTCCGTCTGATCGGCCGCATGCTGCTTCAGCGGCTCATGCGGAATGATCGCGCCGCCCCGAACGAACAGCGGCATCGTATCCAGCGGGGCATGCACCGTCAGATGCTGTCCGCCGGTATACGGGGTGCCCGTCCAGTAATCGAACCATTCGCCTTCCGGCAAATAGACCGTCCGGTGCTCTGTATCCGGCCGGTAGATCGGCGCCGCGAGCAGATCGCGGCCCAGCAGGAACTGATCGCACAGATTAGACAGCTGCTTATCCTCCGGATATTCCAGCAGCAGCGGCCGCATCACCGGAATGCCCGTCTGCGCCGCCTCATGGAACAGCGTATAGAGATAAGGCATCAGCTGATACCGCAGTCCGATGAAGGCGCGGCAGATATCTTCCGTCTCTTGATCGAACGCCCACGGCTCCTGGTCGAGGAAATCGCCTACGTTATGATTGCGGCAGAAGGGGAACAGGGCGCCCATCTGCGTCCATCGAATCAGCAGCTGCTTGTTCGTATGGTGGGCGAAGCCGCCGATATCGGGACCCGCGAACGGAATCCCGGACAAGCCCATATTAAGCACCATCGGCATCGCCATCGCCATATGCTCCCAGAAGCTGCGGTTATCTCCGGTCCAGACTGCCGCGTAGCGCTGAATGCCGCTGTAGCCTGCTCGCGTCAGGACGAACGGACGCTCGCCCTCAAGATGCCGCTGCAGCCCTTCGAATGTCGCCTTGGACATCAGCATGCCGTACAGATTATGCCATTCCTCATGCGTCTTCATCTTTCCGTTATTGTCGTGCACGACGTCCAGATCCATCGTTTTCGATTCGTTGAACACGGCCGGTTCATTCATATCATTCCAGATGCCGGCGATGCCCATATCGGTATAATAGCGGTGCAGATCTCCCCACCATGCCGCCGTCTCCTGCTTGGTGAAGTCAGGGAAGGCGCTCCGGCCCGGCCATACATCGCCGAAGTAGACATCGCCTTCGAGCTTCTTGCAGAAGCGGTCCTCCAGCACTCCTTCGCGGTAGACAGAATATTTCGGATCCTGCTTGACCCCCGGGTCGACGATCGGGACGATATGGAATCCCATTTTTTTCAATTCGGCAATCATGTTCTGCGGCTGCGGGAACCGATCGCTATCGAAGGTAAAGACGCGGTACTCGTCCATATAGTGAATATCGAGATGAATCACGTCGCATGGTATGCGCTTGTCCCGGAAGGCCCGCGCCAAGGCCATCACTTCTTCTTCGCTTTTATAGCTGTATTTCGACTGGTGGTAGCCCAGCGCCCATTTCGGCGGCATCTGCATCCGCCCGGTCACGGCCGTATAGCAGGAGACGACCTGCTTCAATTCGGGACCATAGATGAAGTAATAATCGTAAGCCCCCGTCTTGCTTTCAATCGAAAAGACATCGCTTCGGGATCGCATATCGAAGGTTGTCCGTCCCGGGTTATCGAGAAAAATGCCGCAGCTTGTCCCGTCATGAACATGCAGCAGCAGCGGAATCGACTGATACAAAGCCTCGATCTCCGGGACATGCGGCGCATAGACGTCGGTATTCCACATCGTATAGCTCTCGCCGCGCTTATCGAGATAGCTTGTCTTTTCCCCCAGCCCGTAAAAATGAGAGCTCTCGTCCATCGCGAAGCAGCCCGTCACCGCGCCGCGCGCATCCCAATGGAGCGATGTCTGCCGTCCGATTACGTTGCCTTCGGCATCGGTTATCGTGATGGAAGCATCCAAGGACTCAATCATGACCGACAGCTTCTTCGTGGTGAACCGAAAGCCGCGCTCCGTGTCTTCCCGGCGGGCTTGTATCGTCTTCTCCCAAGGCAATACGCCGGGCGTTGTCGTCCAGT
This sequence comes from Paenibacillus dendritiformis, assembly GCF_021654795.1. Lineage (NCBI taxonomy): Bacteria > Bacillati > Bacillota > Bacilli > Caryophanales > Paenibacillaceae > Paenibacillus > Paenibacillus dendritiformis. The sequence goes on along the minus strand of NZ_AP025344.1, from coordinate 31,328 downwards.
CGGGACGAGCATCGAACGTCAGCTTGACGCGGAACAGATGCTCATCGAGAAAGGACAGCGCCAGATTCGCCCTGTCCCCGATCAAGAGATATCCTCGGTCCAGCTCCTCTACGCGGCTTATCGCGCCGATCCCGCTCCGCTTGGCCGCAGCCGTCCCGCCGTGCAATTTATCCGGATGTATCGTCTCACTTGTCTGCATTGTACCCTCTCACTTTCCGCACCTGCATATGGTTACTCTATTTTTACGGCTGTGACGCCCGGTATTGCCTTCAACCTCTCCACCAGATCGCTCATTGGCTTCTTTTTCGGCATCACAATCGTTATCGTTATCTCCAGCGGCGGCGCTGAACCCTCGATCGGACCCGGCGTCTCCGCATCCGCCACGTTCATGTTCCGAATCTCCACTCGCTCGGCTAGCAGCTGCCTCGAAATCGTGCCCAGCGTCTCCGGGCCGCCATAAGAGGTCACTTCCACCGACAGCGCCTTGTTCGCTACCAGATACCGAAGCTCGATTTTGTTCAACACCTGGAGGGAGACAAACACAAGCCCGCATGTCAAAATCGCCGGAAAATAGAACCCTGCCCCGACCGCCAAGCCAATCGCGGCCATCACCCAGAGCGTGGCGGCCGTCGTCAATCCTTTGACGGAGAGGCCGGTTCGAATAATCGTTCCCGCGCCGAGGAATCCGATGCCGCTGACGACCTGCGCTGCCAGACGCGCCGGATCCATCCGGACATTCGGCTCATCGACGAAGGCATTGAAGCCATAGATGGACAGCAGCATAATGAGCGAAGAGCCGATGCATACCAAAATATTGGTGCGGAATCCGGCGGCATGCTGATTCATCTCCCGCTCGAAGCCGATAATGCCCCCGAGCACCAGCGAGAGAAGAAGCCGCAGGCATATGCTGGCCGGATCCAACGTCCAAGGGCTTGTCACCGCGTCTCGCCTCCTCGCCGCTCCTAGTTTCTCATCTCTATCTTTTTCCGAATCTCTATCTTTTTCCGAAACAAGATTGCTCTTCTGAAGTTGATCTGCTGCTCTAGGATTTCGTCGCCCCCGCCGTCAACCCCGAAATGAGGTACCGCTGCAGGAACAGGAACACCGCGGCAATCGGGATGGCGATCAGCATCGATCCCGCTGCGAACCGGGTGAAGTTGTTGCTGAATTCCTGATTGACCAGGTTGAACAAGCCGACGGCGAGCGTATAGTTCTCCGAGCTGCGGATGACGATCCGCGGCAGCAGGAAGTCCATGAACGGCGTCATGAAATTGAACAGGGCGACCACGGCCAATATCGGCTTCGCCAACGGCAAAATAATCTGGAAGAAGATCCGGAAATGGCCCGCGCCGTCAATCTTCGCCGACTCGTCCAGATCCCGCGGAATTGTATCGAAATAGCCTTTGATCAGGAAGGCGTGCATCGGAATGGACGATCCGACATAGACCAGAATCAAGCCGGCCAGCGTATCGAGCAGACCCAAAATGTTCAGCAAAATATAAATGGCAACCATCCCCATCAATACCGGGAACATCTTGATCAGCAGAAGCGCATACAAGCCGTGCTTGCGCCCCCTGAAGTTATAGCGCGAGAATGCATACGCCAGGAACGTCGTCACGATTAGAGAGAGCACCGTCTTCCAGCTGGCGACGATCAACGTATTTTTGTACCACAGCATATATTCGCTGTCCGGACTGGAGAACAGCCAGGAATAGTGCTCCGTCGACCAGTTCTCGGGAATAATCTTGGCGCTGTATAAGCTGGTGCCCGGATTCAGCGAGACGCCCAAGGCCCAGACGAGCGGATACACGATCACGATGAACATGAACAAAATGAAGGCATAAATACCGGTAAGTTCTAATCTTGATTTCCATCTCGTACTCATCAGACGCTGCCCTCCTCCTTGAACGATCGGGTTCTCCTGAATTGGAAAAAGGCGACGGTTGCCACAATCAGACCCAATATAATGGAGATAACGGCCGCCATATTGTAGTTCAACGTTTCAAAGGTCAGTTTGTAGACCCATGAAATGACGATATCCGTCGATCCGGCCGACTGCCCGCGAACCGGCGGCCCGCCTTGGTTGAACAAGTAAATCAGGTTGAAGTTGTTGAAATTGCCCGTATATTGCATAATGAGCAGCGGAGCCGTCGCGAATAGAACATGCGGGAGCGTAATGTAGCGGAATCTTTGCCACTTGCTCGCCCCGTCGACCTCCGCCGCCTCGTACCAGTCGCTTGATATGCTTTGGAGCACCCCCGTGAACAAGGCGAACACGAAGCTGAAGCCGAGCCAGACTTGAATTATGATAATGGCGACCTTCGTCCATAGCGGATCGGACATCCAAGGAATGGACAGGCCCAAGGGGCCCAAAATTTGCCGGTTCACCGCGCCGAATTGATCATTGAACATGGCGGCGAACACGAGTATCGATACGAAAGAAGGAACGGCCCAAGGCAAAATGAGCATCGTTCGAATGAATTTTTTGAATTTGACGCGCTTGTCGTTCACGATGACGGCCAGGAACAAGGCCAGCGAAATTTGGAGCGTCGTCGCGACGAATGTCCATACGAGCGTCCACGACAGGACGGAGAAGAACGTATTCCGCCAAATCGGAACGGAAAAAATATTTTTAAAGTTTTCAAACCCGACCCAATCGAGCAAAAAACGGGGCGGCGAATTGTAAATATTGTAATTCGTAAATGCCAGGGAAACCATGAACAAGAGCGGCAAAATGAGCACAAACGTAATCATGAAGATGCCGGGCCCGACAAACAGATAAGGAACCCCTTTATCCCACGCCTGCTTGAAACCTTCGCGAATCGTCGTGATCTTCCAGCCTTCGCGGATTTTCTGGGCGTCGTTGCGCGCATCGGTCAGGTTGATCCAATAGAAGATGAGAAGAAAGACGGTTAAGATTACCGAAATAATGCCTTGGATGAGCAAAGAGCGGGAATCGTCAACCCCTTCCAGCGTCCCCAGCGTTAGGAGCCCCCAGTACCCAATGTTCAAAAAATCGGCGAACACGATAAAAAACGAGAAAAATAAAATCAAAAATAATGAACCCTTGATATATCTCCGGTTGTACAGTTGCCCCAGCCCCGGGATAATGGAGAGCAGCATCGCCAACTTCGGGTTATGCGCACTGATTTGCGGCTTGTCGGTTCGTGTCTGTTGTTCTCCCAATCTAATCAAGCCTCCTCGCTGACATCCGCAATGCGAATTCAAGCGGATGGGGATGCGGACCGCACCCCAATCCGGTAATCATTCCTTACTTATTGGCGTTGTTGATCGCGATTTGTTCTTTGATTTGAACGACCGCTTCATCCAGCACCTCTTTGGCGTCCTGCCCTTGAGACAGGAACACGAGCGCATTTTTCATCGGCTCCCATGTCTGGGAGATTTCCGGGTTATTCGGCGTCGGCGTGGCGAATTTGGACTGTTCGGCCACGGCCGAGAAGTAAGGGTGCTTCGTAATGAGATCGCTTTCCAAAATGCCCGGACGCGCTGGAATTTCCCCGGCCGTCTGGAAATGGCTCGCGCCGTTCTCGTCATTGGTAATGAATAAAGCCAGTTCGGTAGCCCACTCCTTATTTTTGGAGAACGGGGACAGCACCAGTCCTTTGACGCCCAGGAAGGAAGGCGGCCGTTGGCCGTTCGCCAGCTTCGGCAGCGGTACGGCGCCCAGCTTGTCTCCCAGCGCCGACTCATAGTTTTTAATCGATGACGGCACCGAGACGACGGCGGCAACCTTGCCTTCTTTGAACAAGCCGTCCAGCACGTCGCCATTGATCGATGACGGAATCAACCCTTTTTCGAACCAGGACTGAATCAGCTTCGCGCCTTGGACAGCGCCTTCATTATTGAGCCCGATATCGTCCACGTTATAGCCGGTAGCCGGGTCATATCCGAAAACATATCCGCCATTGCCCTGCAGGAACATGTTGGCGTAATAGAAATTGGTCGCATCGAACAGGAACCCGTATTTATCCTTCGATGCATCGGTGAACTCCAATGCGAACTTCTCGAGCTCTTCCCATGTTTCCGGCGCCTTCGGCATCAGCTCCTTGTTGTAGAACAAGGCGGTCGTCTCGACGACCATCGGCAGATTATAGATTTTGCCGTCAATCGTGACGGCCTGAATCGCTTCCGGCGAATACTGGCTAATCTGCTCCTCGCTGATCTGGAATGGCTCGGCCAGCCCTTGCAGCACATTGCGGCCCATGGAGTTATGGGTGGCGCTCCACAGGTCAGGGCCGCGATCGGACGGTCCGTCGAGTGAGAACGCTTTCGCTTGTTCGCGCGGGTTGAATGGAATCACTTCCACATCAATGCCCGTCTTCTCCGTAAATTTTTGCGTAATGGCCCGGAGCGATTTCAATTCCGGCTCATTTTCCGGGCCCCAGATTTTGAGATGCTCCGGCTTCGGCGGCATCTCCCCTTCTTGTTGCTGGGCCGTATCCGGATTCGGCTTGGCCTGTTCCGCGTCGCGCTTCGGCCCGCAGGCCGCAAGCGACAGGACGACGGTTAATGAGAGCAGCAGCAATACCATTTTCTTTGCCATACGTTCGTTCCCCCTTGAGATCATGGTTGAGATCTATTCGTATACGTGCGGACCGAGATGGTCTTTATGCAACGATACACGCTCACATTGGCCTTGCGAACCGAGAACATACTGCACGATTGCCGCATTATATACGGGATGAATGTCCCCGGGATTGACGATCTGCTTCATATCCGCGGTCGTCTGGCCATGCCCGAACACCGCAATATGCGCGTCGGTTCCATAATAATCGGCCAGCTTCGCGTCGACGAACTTCTGTACGCGCTTGCGGACGATGGCATGATTCTCCGGCCAGGTTGGCCACCACTTGCGCTCCATATCCTGGTACTCCACGAATTGGGCGTGCGGGAATTCCTCAACAATCTGCCGGCAGGCTTCCCATTCATAATCCCGGTAGTCCTTCCACTCCTCATTAAATATTTCGGACATTTCCGGTATGAGCACAATACCGAGGCCCTGCGCCTTGGCAAGCGGTGTCGCGGTCTGAATGACCCGGCGCAGCGGACTGCAGAAGATGGCATTCAGTTGGATATCCTTGAAAAACGAAGGGATTTGCTCCGCTTGCCAACGTCCCACTTCCGACAAGCTGCAGTTCGGCCCGCCTCCTTGGCCAATATTCATCGTCGATTGTGCATGGCGAATCACATATAAGTGCATAGCTGATGTTCTCCTCTTTGTTGTAATCATCCTTTAGCCGCCCGGCGGGCTGCCGGCAGCCCGGCCCGCCCGTTCGAACGGCCCTATCGGCAGATGTCCCGTATCGTTCAGCTTCTTCAGCTCGATCGCTTGCTCTCCGAAGACGATATGGTTCACCCCCGTATTTTCCTGGGGGAACCGGATATGTGCCGCTGAAGCCATCCCGAGCGCTTCGCGAAGAAGGTATTCATTGAAATTCCCGTGACAGAATACCGCGATCCGCTCCTCGCCGCACGCCCGAAGCTGCCGCAGCGCGTCCAGCGCTCGCCGCCTGACCGTCTCGGGGCAATCGCCGCCCGGGCATTCCCATCCTTCCGTCTCCATCGTGTCCTCGAATACGGCTTCCGGGACCATCTCCAATAATAAGTGCTGAGAAGGACCGGTGAATCGGCCGCCTTCCCTGACTTCATATAACGTTTTCATCACCTGGATCGGCAGACCGAGCAATCTGGCCAGCGGCTGCGCCGACTGCATCGCCCGAATCAACGGGCTGGAATAGATGGCGGTAATGCCCCTGTCCCGCAAATATATCGCCACGCGCGCGGCTTGCACATGGCCCTGCTCGGTAAGCGGCGAATCCGGCATATCCCGATCCGGCAGCGTATTGCCGACCGATTGTCCATGCCGCACAAGAAATAATTCCATAATCTCTCCCTGCTTGCTCCGTAATCTGTGGAACCGATGTAATCGGTTCTCGGACTGTATTCGCTTCCTTCCCGCCGCACTGCCCCTTGGGCGCCGCCCTTAAGTGCTGCTCTTGAGCGTTGTCCTCAATGCTGCCCATGTGTGCTTCCCTTGGGCGTTATCCTCATGTGCTGTCCTTGAGTGCTGTCCGAGAGCGTTGTCCTCATGTGCTGTCCATGCACCGTTCGCGGCCGCCTTTTGCTGCTCGCCCCCGCGCGGGCCGGCGCTTGCTAGCGGGTAGCCAGGATCCATTATGTGCCCTCGATGGACGATCTGGCGGTCGATTGACGAATCATCAGCTTCGACGGAAGCGTCACGTTTTTTTTGAGACTCATCGCCTGCGGTTCATTCATAATCTCATTCAGCAAATGAAAGGCTTCCGCGCCCAGGTTGGCCCCGTTCATCTCCACGCAGCTTAATGTCGGGGAAACCTTGACCAGATAGGGGGCATCATTGAACCCGATAATCCCCACTTCCTGCGGGACGCTCAGCCCGGTTAATTGGCAGAACTTCAATACGCTGAGCGACATGACGCTATCCATCGTAATGATGCTGTCGACGGCGATCCCTTCGTCCAGCAGACGCTCCAGCGCATTCATAATGTCCTCTTCTTCCGGTCCGACCTGCACGATTCGCTCGGGACCCGCGTCCAGCCCGCCTTGCTGCGCCGCTTGCCGATAGCCGGATATTCTCGCCGCGAACACGTCAAGCTTCGTATCCGGCGTCAATACGACGAGATTCCGGTATCCGGCGTCCATTAGATGCCGGGCGGCCATATACCCGTCCCGCAGATTGTCGTTATGGACGGAGAATACGTCATGGCGAAATGTGCGGCCGATCATGACGAACGGGATATGCTCCTCATGCAAGGTGTGCAGCAGCCGTTCCTTGTCCGCCGACAAGATACCGGTCAGAATAAGCCCGTCGACCCTGTTCTGCCGATACAGCTGTACGCATTTCTCAATCTGCCGATCGACACTGTGGAACACCGCCAACTGCAAGTCCATGCCATGCTGCTCGACGGTGCTCGATACCCCGTACAGCACGCTATCGAAGAACGGGTTCCCGAAAATGTCGGTCGAGTTCCGCGCAATGGTCAAGCAAATGGTCCTGCTGCCGGAGATGAGCGGTTTGACGCCTCCGGGGCGGACATAGTTCGTCTTCCGAATCGCCATCTGCACTCTGGCCCGCACATCTTCCGAGGTGTTGCCTTTGTTCGTTAACACTCTTGAAACGGTTGCTGGAGAGACGCCAGCCAATTTTGCGACATCCTTGATGTTGGCCACGAAATCCCCCCTGACAAACCATTGAAACAAAATCTGAAACAAATGAAACATCTCTTGTTTCATATTAAACCACATTTCTGTCGAATTGAAAAGAGAAAATGTCGAAATAAGATCAATTTCTTATGTCTTATGAAAATCATGTTGATTTTGACGTGTTTTTCAGGAAACAAACATCATTTTTGTTTCATAAACATTGAAACGAATTATCTCCTGTGTAAATTGATAGCGAGATGATTTTATCAATATGGCTATGACGTGATGTTCGGTTGCTTTCCTCCGCCCATCTCCACCTCCCCCGTCCGCCCACGGCCCGCCTCCACCGCCGCAAAGCTCCAAAAATGCAGTATTTCCGCTCCCGCCGCTCCTCCAAAATAAGAATCCTGCAAAATGGCATCAATTTCGCCCACTTCCCGCTCAGACTTCGATAAAAGGGGCCAAATCCTGCATCTGCGCAGGAATATTCCCGATTTTGCCCCCGACAGAGTTAAAATACTGTAAATTTGCAGGAATTCCCTCCATGCCCTCCGTCTCCTCCCCGGTTGGAGCGCACCAGAGCAGCATGCGGACCTGCCCAGCCCCCGGCGGTGAAACAAAAAAAAGCCCGCTGCAGCGGGCAACAAGCCGACTGCGCGGGCTTCCTATACGAGCGCCATTATCAGGATCGGCCCTCGGTGGAAAAGGCGATGATGGGCCCTTCCCAGCCATCCTCTCTGATGACCTCGTATGTACCGTTTGTATACTGTCCAATCGTCTTCGTCCAGAACGCTTGCGCGGGCCGGTTCGTCTCCAATTGGCCGACCTTCCACCGGCCTTGGAACCGGTCGAACAATTCGGAAGCCGCAGACTGTCCTACTTTTTGCTGTCTATATTTCTTCATGACGAAAAATTCGGCCATCTCATACACGGTCCGGCCGGATTCATCCGTGCCCAGCTCCCGGATTAAGGCGAAGCCGGCCAATTTCCCGTCCACCCGAAAGAAGAACGGATGCCTGCCTTCCTCCGTCCAGTAATGATCCAGATACATATATTCGTACAAGCCGTTCTCATTGACATCCTCCGGGTCATACTCCGAGAAATCATACTTGTACAGCTCAAGAAGATTCCGCAGGGCCGATTTGCGCTCATATTCGACTCTCTCAATCGCGATCATGGGTTTCCTTCCTTTTCCGGCAGAGATATTGACCTCATTGTACCATATCCAACGATAGAGTTCTTGGCATTCCAGCGCCTCTCCAGTGTTCTGGCGCATCCAGCATCCTTATTTGTCACCCGGGCGTCCTTCCTTCCTAGATTAAAAAAAGAGCCGCATCGCAAGCGATGCGGCCTATATTATGTTCTAGGGGTAAACTGTAAACCATGAGAAAGATGAAACGGATGTCCTTGTTCAACGGATGGAATCCGGCTGTCCAAGGTTCAATCGATGCAGGGCAACCCTCCTTTGCAAGAACTCATCTGTCATTCGGTCCATAATCAGAATACAATGGCTACATTAAAGAAAACTGAACCGAACCTTAAAATTAGATAAAAATGAGCACGGTTCCAAAAATAAACGAAAAGAAAAGGAACCCCGGAGGCATTCACCCCCCGGGGTTCTTGGCATTACGGTTTATTTCCCTGTGTTCCAACGGTCGTATGCCGCTTGATAGATTTCTACGATGCGGTCGCCGCCCATCTTTTTGCAAGTCTCGAGATATTTATCCCAGTTCGTCAACGGCTCCTGGCCGGTTACGAATTTCGCTTCCATTTGCTTCACATACGTATCCAGGTCGGAACGGATGCTGGATACTTCCGCTTGCTCGTCTTGCGACAAGTATACGCTCGGGAACGGAACCTTCGCGACAGGAAGGATCTTTTCCTCGGTTTCTTTCTTCAGCCATGCGTCGAATTCGCCGGAGAAGCCGCGCTTCGTGTCTTCGTTCGTAATCTTCGGAACGACGACGCCATAGTCCGGAGTCAGCGTCGCGCGATACTCTTCGCGGTCGCCGCCGCCAGGCACATCCAGCCATTTCTTCGTATGGTCTTCCTTATTCACGTACTCCCACAGAATGCCTTCCGGACCGTTGCTGAGCAGCTCGGCGCCTTCCGTCGAGTACAGATAGTCAACCCAACGCATCGTTGCTTCCGGATGCTGGTTCTTGTTCGTAATCGCAAACGCGCCTTTCGCCAGACCCGGATGCTTCGCGGCTACAGCCTTCACGTCGCTGTCGACCGGACGGTACATCGGATCATCCATGCTTGGCTCGCCGCCGAGCGTGAAGTAAGCATGATAGTCAGAGAAGAGGCCGATCTGGTTGTTCTTCCCTTTCGCTTTTTTCTGCTCGTCGGTTTGCGAGAACGTTTCTTTGTCGAGCAAGCCTTCGGTCCACAGCTTGTTCAGGAACGTCAAGTACTCCTTGTAGCCTGGCTCCATTGGCGTATAGTGAACTTTGTCCTGGGTATCGGAATAGATAACTTCGTTGTAAATGCCCCATGTGCCAAGCAGCCACATGCGGATATCGTCCAGCTTGACGGAAGCGAGCGGAATCTCGTCTTGCTTGCCGTTGCCGTTCGGATCTTCCTCTTTGACGCGCTTCAGATAGGTGTACAGCTCATCGACCGTTTTAGGAACTTCCATGCCAAGCGCTTTCAAAAACTTGCCGTTGTACCACAACGGTCCGCGGTACCATCCGGCATCGAGGTCGATGTTCGGCAGGGAATAAATATGTCCATCCGGCGTTGTAATCGATTTGCGGATATCCGGATTTTCGTCAAGAATTTTCTTCAGGTTCGGAGCGTACTCTTCAATCAAGCCTTCCAGCGGGATGAGCACGCCTTGACCGCCGTAATTGACTTCATCGGAAGCTTGGAGCTGTCCGGAGAAGAACACGTCTGGATAGTCTCCGCTCGCGAACACGAGGTTTCTCTTTGTATCGAAGCTATCAGCCGGCGCATTGCGGAACTCGAACTTGATGTTTGTCTTCTTCTCCATCTCCTTGAAGAAGGCCATATCCTGCCAGTTCTGAATCCCGACGTCTTGTCCCATCATCGTCAACGTAATCGGCTCGTTGACGATCGGGAAGCCTTCCTTGCTGACCTCGCTTGCGGATTCGCTGTTGCCGCTGTTGCCTTCTGCCGCAGGCTTGTCCGAAGAGCCGCAAGCCGCAAGCAGGGTGAAGAGCATCGTCATGGACAGAAGAATTGCCCACGTCTTTTTAAGCTTTTGCATGCGTAGATCCTCCCTTTTGTGTTCATTATACGTTACCGGGTGAAGCACATATAATAAGCAAAGACTGGAAGCCTTCGTTATTATCCGATAAAGATGAAGCGGACGGCCGATGGGACGAACATCAGCCTTTGACGGAACCAATCATGACGCCTTGCACGAAATAACGCTGCAGGAACGGATAGACGACAATGACCGGCAAGGTGGACACGATAATGACGGCATACTTGATGAGAGAAGCGACCTCCGCCTTGTTGTTCAGCGCAGCGGCGACCGAGCTGTTGACCGCCGCGCCGGTCGTCTCGGCCGACATTTCCTGCAGGACGAGAATCTGGCGCAGAATCATCTGCAGCGGATACTTCGCCTCCTCGTTCAGATAAATCAAGGCTCCAAAGTAACTGTTCCAGTGGCCTACCCCGTAGAACAGCGCCATAACCGCGATAATCGGCGCCGACAGCGGGAGCACGATGCGAATGAACAGCCTCATATTGGTGCAGCCGTCAATCTGTGCGGCCTCCTGAAGCTCGTTCGGTATCGTGGACTGGAAGAATGTCCGCGCCACGATAATATTCCAGACCGATGCCGCGCCCGGCAGAATCAGGGCCCACATGCTGTTGATTAGACCCAGCTTTTTGACGAGCAAGTAACCCGGAACAAGCCCGCCGCCGAAGAACATCGTCACCATGAACATGCCCATGAAGAAGTTGCGTCCGACGAAGTCTTTGCGGCTCAAGGCATACGCTGCGGGCAAAGTCACGATAAGGTTGACCAAGGTCCCGACAACCGTATAAATAATCGTGTTTTTATACCCGGACCAGATTTTGGCGTTATCGAAGACCCGCGCATACCCTTCGAACGTAATCCCTTTCGGAAGCAACCACATTTCCCCCGAGTTGACCAGCTTCGGATCGCTGATAGATGCGCTGATGATATAGATAATCGGATAGGCGACGATAACGAACGCCAGTATCAGATAAATATAGTTACAGAAGACAAACACTTTATCCGCTCTCGTTTCTTTCACGGCAGAAGCCATCTGCTGCTCCTCCTTCCTACCACAAGCTCGTTTCGCTTGTACGGCGCGCGATTTGGTTGACTGTAATGAGCAAGATAGCGTTAACCACCGAGTTGAACAAGCCGACAGCGGTGGAGAAGCTGTACTGGGCATCGACCAGACCCGAACGATAGACGAAGGTGGAGATGACGTCCGACGCTTCCATGTTGAGCGGGTTCTGGAGGAGCAAGATTTTCTCGAAGCCCACCCCGAGAATGCTGCCCATGTTCAGAATCAGCAAAATCGTAATCGTCGGCACGATGGTCGGAATATTGATATTCCAGATGCGCTGCCAGCGGCTTGCGCCATCCATGATCGCCGCCTCGTGAAGCTGCGGATCGACGCCGGAGAGCGCGGCCAGATAGATGATGGTTCCCCACCCGGTGCTCTGCCATACGCCCGACAGGACATAGACCGTCTTGAACCATCGCGGGTCCGTCAGGAAGGCGGCGGGCTCGAAGCCGAGAAATTCGATAATATGAACGATAATCCCGGTCGATGGCGACAAGAAGGTAATGATAATCCCCGCCATGACGACAACGGAGATAAAATGCGGCGCGTACGTAACCGTTTGCACGGTTCGTTTGAAGAAGCCGTCTTTGACTTCATTGAAAGCCAGCGCCAGAATGATAGGAAGGGGAAACCCGATGGCCAGCTCGTACAGGCTAATGCTAAGCGTGTTCCACAGCAGATCCCAGAAATAATAGGAGTTAAAAAACCGCTCGAAATGATCAAACCCTACCCAAGGGCTTCCCGTAATCCCCTTGGCGGGAATAAAGTTTTTAAATGCGATCTGAATCCCGTACATGGGACCGTAGTGGAAGATAAGAAAATAAAGAAATGCAGGGGCGATAAAAAGATACAATTCCCATGTTTGCGCCATGCGCTTCCATACCGATTTCTTTTTCGCGGCCGGCATGTTCATCGTAAGAGCGCTTTCTGCGTTTCCTTGCATCGTCTCCACTCCCTCCTCTCAAATGATAGGCAATCGTCTTGATGTCTATAGGTTGCGCGGTCAGCTTGGCTGTCTCGCGCCTTGCTAACGCTTACACAAATTGTAGCCATCGGGCCTTCTGCCCGTAAATATGTCGATTCCGAACGGTCAACTTCTACATCTTCGCCTGTCAATAAGAAGCGTTTCCCTTATAAAGCGCTGTCATTTCGGATTCGCCTGACAGGAGAAAATAGGCCATTTTTGATGTGAACGCTTGCATCGCAAAATCGACACATCCCCTTGCATCGCATAAAAAACGGCAGACACCCTCTCCCTGCGGAGAAAATGCCTGCCTTCTTCATCGTTACTCCTCCATCTCGGAGGAATGTCCCCCGGTTCCGTACAGCTTCCGGTATTGTCCCGGCGTATGTCCGGTTTCTTTCTTGAATTTGCGGATAAAATTCGGGACTGGGTAAGCAGGGACGAGCAACGATGAGGACGGTTTGCAAAAATGCTGTAACGGCGCGGAAAACCTTGATTTTCAGGTATGCAAGGTTAGGCATCGCAGAGCAATGTTAACTCATGCTATTGTGGGTACAATGTGGGTAAAGGAAAAGCCCTGGCATAATGCCGGGGCTCATCTTTTTCCAAACGCGTCGCAACAAAAAAAAAGAGCCCCGCCAGCACAATGCCAGCAGAGCTCCTCTTCACCGGTGCTTCCGGATTTATTCTTACTATAGCCTATTCCCCCATCTCCTTCAAGAGCCGATCGGCTACAACGGCAATCTCTGCTCGCGTAATCGGCTCATTCGGCGCGAATCCATTCCCTCGACCATTCATTATTCCGGCGCCCATGACTCTACGGATCGACGCTTCGGCCCAATGGCCGGCATAGTCCGGCTGCTTCGGTTTTTCCAATGTGCTCATCTCCTTTTCGATCATCTTCACAAACTCCGACCATCTCGGCAGTATCCGAGACGGACATGCCTTCCCGCTCCAGTGCCGGTGCGGCACAACACAGCTGATCGGTATGCCATGCCGTTTGCACAGCAGCGCGACCAGCTCCGCCGCCCGCTGCCATGCCTTCGGTTCATCCATACCCTGATACATGCAAACCTCAATGCCAATGGACGATGCATTGCCGGGACCGTTGCCGTCTCCGGCGTGCCAACCCTGCTCATCATCCCGCAGACTCTGGTATATCTCACGGTCATCTACCGTGTAGTGCCAGCTTTTCTTCGCCCCGGCGCTGCCGTTCAAAATATACCGGCTGTGTGCTTCCGCCGTGGCCCCGGGGGCGCTATTGTCCGTATTGTGCACGGTAATATATTGCGGCTTCATCGACCGGCTCGGCTTGTTTGGCCGACCGTCAGGCAGCAGCCGCTGCTTAATTTCGATTGTCATCGTTAACCCCTCCCTTGCCGCGCAGCACCTCGACCGCCTGCTTAATGACCGGCGGCAGCGGCACGCCCAGGCGGCCGCCATTCTCAATGATCGACAGCAGCTCATTGGCCAAATAGAAAAAAATCGTTGCATCTCTCAACATGTGTTGATCCCCTAGCACGCTGTCCACCTGATGCGCTACCGCCACGACGAAAAATATAAACACCTTGCGGGCAATGCCGATCAGCCCGATGCTGCTGCGCAGCCGCCCCTCGGCCCCGGCCGCCATCACGCCCGTCACGTAATCAATCGCGACGATAATCAGCAGCACTTGCAGCAACACCGGCCAGCCGCCGAACAAAAATGAGGCAGCGCCGCCAGTAGCAGCAAATAGCGTTTTTAAAAACAAGTCCAAACGTTCCACCTAAATTCCCCCTCAATTAAAATAGCCCCCACGCTGCCGTGAGGGCATAAAAATAGCACCGTGCTCTATGGCTTGGCGCCTACTCTTTTACCGGAAATTCCTGGCCGGTAATCTTTTCGTACTCCTGTGGCGTAATTTCGCCAAACGGGTTTGCCTCCGTCTTCACGGCCAGACACAATCCATCTGCGTCGATCCACTTACAATCAAATGCCAACTTCCAGAAATTCATACTGATTGTCCCCCTTTAAGCTGGATAATTTCCAATTTTGCCTTCGTCAGCTCCGAGCCCAAGCTGTCGACCGTCTGCTTTTGCTGCATGTTGTCTAGGCGTGATTCGGTAAGTTCACGGCCCAGGCCATCAATGATGCTCTGCTGCTGGATATTCTTGATTTTCATTTGCGTCAGTTCTTGGCCCAACATATCGGTCTGTGACGGCTGTGGCGGCGGGTTCAGCGCTTCGATTTCTTCGTCAGTAAGGCCGTTTCGCCAGAATCTCGGCCCGTCCACGGCCTTCGGTGCCTCCGGCTGCGGCTCGTCGCTCTCCGGGTCATGCTCGGCCAGTGCAGCCATGTATTCGGTGAGCGCCGCCTCATAAGCCTCTTGAGCCGCCCGGTAGCCCTCGACATCGAATATAGGCTGATAGAGTCCATCAGGCATCGGTACGGCCACCGTGTAACCTACGAGTACCGTTTCCTGTTCGTCTTCCCGCCGTTCAAAAACGCCCGTCACGGAGTCCACAACGAGCGTCGGTTCGATGTAGCGACCGGATAGGTCAGTGATGTATGCTTCTTTCATTGTGCGTCCTCCTTATTGTTCTGCTAGGAATGGTCCGAGATGAAGGTCTAGCCAGTTATTTGAAACACTCGCTGTCTCTATTACCACATCACCGGATGGCACAATTGCTATGTCTGCCATGCTGATTCCAGCGCCGGTATAGTTAATCACTGGTGAACGGTAGGCCGCCGATGGTCGGTATCCAACAGGCAAACGGAACAACACGACGCTAACCTCGCCACTGCCCGCAGTCGCTGTTCCGCGAATGTGAACAAAACCAAGAGAGTCCTTGAAATACGAAACAGTAGCATTGGTACCGCCCAGGTTTCGCCACCCGTTTAAGAGTGTCGCCTGAATCCATTGCGGCGACGCTTTATCCTTCTCCGCCTTCTGCATCTCCACCACCGACAACCGCCGCTGTACATCGCCTACATCCTGCACCAAGTCCGATACCGTCCCGCGAAGATTCGCCGCCACGGTGCCGCTGATTGGAGCCGCAAGCGTTGGATCAAGCATCGTATAGGTGACGTGGTAGACTGCATTTGGGTCGAAGTTTTCAGGAAGACACTTTGCGCGCTCGTTTCCATATGCATCTACACCGTCAACGATCCATTTACTCTTAGCCTCGTTGTGGCCGGCGTATATCATATTGATTTTATTGGTTCGATGCTTGAATGGATTTCCGATGCTGGAAAGCGTATTTATATAGTAGTATCCAGCTCCTCCATAAACAGGGTTCGCCCGTTCCCGAATGACAATACCGCTGCCGACCTCGACCATGTTCGATCCTGTGGAGAGCGTTGCGCCCAGTTCGTAATTACGGACGGGTTCAACGGTTGGCTTCGCCTTCAGGTATTGGAGGCGGTATGGGGTGTATACTCGCCCATTGCTATCAATCCCCGCCGGATCGACTGGAGTAGTCAACCGCGCATCTGGCGGTGCAGATGACCATCTACCGTCAGTTCCCCGACAAGTGATTTTTATCCACGCCTTACCTGCCCCGTTATGTGGATTGTCTGGATGTATGTTGTCGTACATCTTCCAGCCCAAGAAATACGCCCTTATCTCATCCTGCGTCGGAACGTAATCCGGCCCCCATCCGCTGTCGGTGTTGGCGATAGTTAACCAAATATATCCCGTCGCCTCATTTTGACCAACGTTAAACACATCGGGTTTAGGCAAAGGATCTGATACCACATCTTGAGACAGCAACTTTCCGTCAAATTTGGCTAAAGTGGCATCAAGTGTTGTAGTATCCCGTTTACGCAAAACCAAAGTGATTTGTTTGTAATCATTTGAATGCCTGTGCGCAACAGCATCGTCAAATATATTTGGCGTAAGTGTAATCTTCCCCCAATTCTCCAACACATATGGCAGCCCATCGTCTCCCATAAAGAGCGTATCGGGATTGCTGCCGTCTATCGGATGAGCGGCAAGCTCCGTTTCGAAGGCGAGCGTGGAACGTTGCTGCGGCGTGAAAGGCTTCGGTTCAGAGCCGATGGTGAGTATTGGATTTTTGAAGGTGAATGCGCCCGCGCCATCTTGATAGTTCCCGAGATAGACCCTCACCTTCGTTTCAGTTCCGGTATTAAACGTTTTTGCTTCCGCAGTCCAGTCTACAATGACTGGATTTCCCGCTGACGCCCCAACGACCGCATATTTCCCCTGCCCAAGCCCGATGGAGTATGTCGTATTCGGTACTACCGGAGTGTCATAATACGCCTGCTGATTGTTTGCCTTGGCTTCAAGCGTAAGAGTATACGGCCCCGTTGCGGTGAATGTCGATCCATTATCTACGTTGTATGCCCAACCATCATAAAACGGCGGCAGCAGATTCCCTCCCGTTACGATGGCGTATGGGTTGGTTACGTTGGTCATGCTGTCGACGTATGGATAGCGTTCGGCAACCTGAGCAAACTTCATCTTTCCAATGGCTTCATATTCAGACTGTGAAATCTCGTAGAGTCCGAATGCACCGATCCGGAATTCTGCGCCAGCGGTACCTTCTCCACGGAAGTAGAAAACAAGCTTTTCCTGTGTCTCAAGGCGATCCGGGGAAATATCAATGTATCGATATTGCATCCCTTCCCCCTTTTTGACATTTCCCGATTTGCGGATCGTATAGTATCCAGTGCTTTTCCATTCCGCAAAGGAGAAATAAACAGGTTCATCACACGAAATGTTGTCCAGGTACGCTACCGCCACATAATGCTTCGAGCGGTCGATGTCCAATTCGTACCGAGCGCCGAAGTGGGCCGTGTCCGTGCGGTTACATACGATCTTCTGGACTTTCGTTCCGACAGGAGTAGATGCCGGAATGATCTCCCCGGTCCCGAAAAACGTGAATAAAGGAGACGTTCGGTAATCAAAATTGCCGTCTCGCCCCAACAAATTTACCAATGTCCGACCCTTCACCTCTCCCATACGGAACGGCGTATCCTGTTCCGACTCTACTATCTGGAGACCGGGCCGCAGCTCAAGAGGCTTATCCGGCGCGTCGGCCAGACCGGTCTCCATGCCATCGATGCGCTGCTCATGGTCCTCTAGCTCAGCGGCGTGCTCCTGCAGCTGCTTGTCGTGCTCCTTCAGTTCCGCCGCTTGCTTCGGAACTTCCGTCGCAATCTGTTCAAGCTCGGCCTTATCTTCGGCCGACATGAGCCCCCCTTCCTTCGCCGTGGCGTTCGGAATAGGATCGGAACCGTGCTCCGTGTGGCTGCTGCCGTGCGCGCCTGGTGTCGAGTCTCCAGTGGCCGTTACTGTAACTTCCTTCGTGTTCGGATTCGTCGTTATCTTGATTCCGACGCCGCCTTTAAAGGTCAAGGCGTCCGTCTTCTCGCTGGCTTCGATATCATTCACCTTTGCAAAGGCCGGCTGATTGACCTCCGCCCCCTCCTCGATGCTGCCCAACTTCTCGTGGTCTTCGGCTGTGACGTGCACGACGGCGTCAGCCTTGTGGGCGTCAAGGTCAGCCTGGACAGTATCGACCTCCGCCTTACGGGCCACGTCAGTTTTTGCTGACGGAGCGGCCGCTTTTAGCCGGCCGGATGCGTCACGTTGTACGAGCGTCCCGGGAGTGGCTGACGCGGTGCTGGCGTCCATCTTGGCCTTGTCCTGGGCGCTCATAAATCCGTCCGTCGTATCCGTCGCGTTGGGGTGCCGATGGTTGCCGGACGACTTCGAATCCATGTCCTGCTGGACCTTGTCGAAGCCGACGTTAATATTCTGAAAGTCTTCGGAAATCTTCTTGCTGCCGACCAGGTTACAATATCTATTTGCCATTTGGTGCTCCTTTCTGCCGAATCTGTGTCAGGCGTTTACCTATGGCCTCATTTAGGCCCATTAGGATTGCCTCCTCGTGTTCCGGCTGATATGGCACAACGGCCGAGATTACGGCGCAGATTTCTTGCACGGGGATGAGAGGATCAATCTCGACTCTGATGATTGGTTGTATCTTTGCCATGGTGGGCCTCCTTTCTTCGGAACGTTTGTTTGCAAGGAAAAACCTCCCTATTTGTCGAATGGTAGCTTATACCATCGATAGAAGGGAGGTTTTGAAAATGAGGGAACGTCAATTTATTCAGGGGGATAACATTTTCATCCCGCATCCCACTCAAGAATATGAAGTGAATGAAATCCCCATTTTAGGCGGTAAAGTCGTAATAATCGAATATTCAGACGAAACTGTCCTCGTCCAAGTCCATCAAGATGGAAAGCAGCCACATACCTGGGTTAACAGGTTATTAGAGGTGGACGCAGCTACTAATACAGCGACTATTTTACCGAAGAAGAAATGACTGTGTTCGTCACAATACCACCGCTAATGTTGTGAGCTCCCTTATTAAGGGAAATATGTGATTCTTCAACGATCAGTTTTAGTGTCAGCTCCGCTGTTGGGTGTTCTGCGGAGCTTTTTATTTCATAACCGGTAACACCTCTAACCTGAACTCCATCAAGGTAGATCGCTTTATTCTTAACCTCCAAACAATGCATCCTACTCCCTCCTCCCTCCCAATCAAAAAGGCCCCGCCAGCGGCGAGACCTTCATGAATGGTATGTTATTTTTTACTAAGTTCAGCCAGGGCTTCATCGATTTGCTCAAGTTCTTTAGTGTATTTTGCAATCTCCGCATCGTACTCGGCTAATTGCTCTTCTTTCGCCGTTAAAGAAGTTCCTTCACCACGCGGTGCTCCGCTTTTCTCCAACTCTTCAATTTTTGCGAGAATGTTCTTTCGACCCTTTTCAAAATTAGCTAGGGTTTCATTTTGTAGGCTATCTCGGGATTTCTCCAAGTCAGTTTTACTTCTCCCGATATAAGGATTGTTAGTATCGGCCGGCGCTGTATTAGAAACGGAATCGGCATCGTCAGATGTTATGATTATCTTCTTGCCCTCCACCTTCATATCTACCCCCAATGCATTGGAGATTCCTCGAACCGGAACATTCGTCCGCCCTTCAATTACGGCACCTTTATCTTCAAGTTCCTTCCCATCCACAATTACGGTATACTCGCCGGTTACTTTTTTCCCGACCAAAGTTTTAACTTGGTCAGCAAAAGCACTCCCCGCAGTCGCAACAAGGGCACCAATGAAAACCCCGCTTACAAGATAAGTCCACTTTTTCATGTAAGTCTACCTCCGTAGCAATATTTACCTACATATTACCACTACGGAGTAGATGTCGTAAATGTTCCGCCCCAGTTTTGATTTTGGGAGTTACCATGGTTATGTGTGCCTATGTTCACCCTATGGGTGTGGTTCCTTAGCATATATCTGATGTTTTCTAATTCTGCTTGGAGCCCTCGTATATCATCGATATCCAAATCAAGCCCGCTGGCGCCATATCTAAATTCAACTCGGCCGTTGAACGTCGTGTACCCCTGTATATTTACGGGGCCGCTCGTGCTATTTGAACCAATGAACAACGAATCCGCAACAATATTAAGCTGATTCTGGGACTGGTAGGAATTTATCTCGCCAGCAAAACCGCCATTCGATCCGAAGAACGATATAGCAGATACCCCGGAATCAGAACCTGTATTTATTCGGATGCGGTTATTACCGTAGCTGTCATAGGTCCGGAAGCCACTGGAATCAATCTCAATGCGACGGCCAGATGCCGCCGTCTTTATGGACGATCCGATTATCGTTGACCCGTTGATAGTCCCCCCGATAATCGAAGCCGCCGTAATCGTCCCGCTGAATGTCCCATCCACGCCGACCAGCGTCCCCGTAAATGTCCCGCCTGCTGCCGAGAGGTTTCCGGCAAACGTGCCCCGCGCCGCGCGCAGCTCGCCGCTGAAATCGCCATCGACTCCCCGGAGGGTGCCCTTAAACGTACCACCTGCTGCCTGCAGGTCACCCCGGAACGTACCACCTGCTGCCTGCAGGTTGCCGGAAAAGATGCCGTCCACGGCCTCCAATGTGCCATTGAACTTGAATTTTCGACTTGGGACATCGAACCACAACGCGCGGCTGCCGTCCGCGTAGAAGCTCAATTCCTCTCCGTTCAAGACGCCTTTATAAAGATGATCTTCCCGCTCGACGACAATCCCCTCGGTTCGGCTGTGCGTCACGCCGTAATATGGCTTGCCATACCGGACCGCGTTTTGATTGAGGCGGTTCACCTGCTGGGTCAGACTTCCCTCCAGGTTAAACTCACTACGCTGCTCAGACGTAGACGGAGCATCGATTTTATGCTTCAGTCCACCTTTAAAGGTTAACGTTTGCCTCAAAATACATGTCGTGTAGCGTTGAATACCATCCCACGGGATATCTGTATCCTGCCAACTGGTGATTGTCTCGATCCAGCTTCGGCTCTCATGCTGCTCAAAGCCGATCACGTCCCCCTGGTCAAGGTGGGGGAATCCACGGGAATCCATTGTCAAAGGCAAGTATGATAGCCCGTTCAGGCGAGACAGCAGGTCATTTACCTGGGCTTGCGTCATAAAAGGATTTTCAAGGGACAAGGTGTGATTCTCGTCCCCGGTCCCGGCTTCGTAGGTAAGCTGATCTTCCGTGTTGTACATTACCTCAATCCGCGTAAAGGTCTTGACCGGGTTGACCTGCTTGGCTCTAATATAATCCGCCGCAGTCAGGTTGAAAACAGGAGGGGCGCCAGCGGAAAAACGCTTGAATCGCATAACGCCATCCTTGCCCATGTAGACGCTGGCGCCATTGGCCCCCGCGATATAGGCCAGGACTTGGCGACAAGAATATCCTGCTGGACCGGCTTGAATCTGATAGGACGGATTGATAACCACGCTGCTGTCATAAGAAAAGCCCAAGCGTGTGCAAATCTCGTCGAATACGGCCTTTTGAGACGTTGGGTAGGACAACTGGGAGATATAGGCCACATCGGCCGTAATCAATTTGTCATAGCAGACGTAAGTCCAGACCTCATTGACCTTCTCGCGAGAATCGATATAGAACTCACCAAGCGGCAGCCACTCCGTCGCTCCAGCTACCCAAGGAATATTCATTTCCAACCATGGATACTCTGCATCAAGCCAACTCATCCCGTCCAATGATAACGCAATGAATGGTTTGACTTGAGCATTCGGGCGGATCGCTTCCGGCAGCCGCAATTTAATGGTCAGCTTGGACGGGATGGCCGTTCCGATCTCAAACTCATCCGCAGCGGCTAATATGTTCTCAATGGTGAATTCGACGATGTTTGCACTGGTGTATTCCTGCCCGTCGATGATGGCCTTGACCAAAAACTCCCGGTCATGTCTGCGCAAGTAATCCGCAAAAATCGGCGTTATTTGGTACATAGCATCACTTCTCCGTCAATGTGACCTTCAGGCCGTTCCACATGATTTCTGACCCCTTGGCGACTGCAAAAGGAGTCGGGCGGTTCCCGACATACATCTTTTTTGTTTCATATGATCCAGTCATTGGGTCCGGATAAGTGAAGTCGAAGAACACCCCATCCATTGACTTGAGAAGGGCTGATATCTGCGCCCACCTGAGCGGTCCCCAGGTCATTTCGATCTGCCGTTTGACGGCGATCCTATCCCGATTCAAAGTTCCGTCCGCAGTCCGAACGGACGATTCCCCGTCATCCAAGTCCATTGTGGTAACAGTGAAGTTGGAAGGGTAAGCGGCAATCTCAATACCGTTCACTTTTAATTGCAATTGCGGTCATCTCCTCAAAAATCCCAAGCGCTTGGGATTCTACACATTTAATAATGTACGCCCTGCCTGCCGCTGGGCGCTGTTGATGGCTTTGACGGCCAGCCGTCCAAACTCCGTTTCCCCTATCTGAAGCACCGTCTGCTTGTCGTTGGATTTCAGCGCCTCCAGAATCAAATACAACGCCTCAACAACCGGCTGGTTGTTCGCCCCGATCATATCCTGCAGCTTGGACAATGGGCTGATAACCTCCGGGTCAGCGGCCGCCCCCTTGTTGTCTCCGACCATTGCAAGCGTTGGACCGTATGCGAGTCCACCCTTTGCAAGCTTAGGAATCTCGGGCAAGCTAACGCCAAACGTCCCACCGCCTAGCCATTCTGGCACATCAAAACTGAGCTTGTTGGCCGAACGAATGAAGAAATTGATCGCATCGATAAGGAGATTTACCGCCCCCTTAAATACGCCGACAATAATGTCTGCAATGCCGATGACAATATCCTTCATGCCGTTCCAGGTTCTTTCCCAATCCAAAATCAAGACGCCGGCGATAAAGTCAACGATGCCGCCCAGGGTCTTAATTATCCCTTTGGCCACGTCAGCAATCACACCGGCAGCTGTACCGATGACATCCCCAATCAAAGCGAAGATGTCAGAAAAGACCGGCCCGAGCTTTTTGACAAGCCAATTGACGATCGGCATTATAAACTTGTTAAAGATATCCGTGGCGGCCGTCGCCAGCTTGCCGACAAAATCCGCGATTTGCTTGATTAAGTCTTTTAAATGCTTATCCCATAACCAGGTGAGCATTTTGAGCATTTTTTCGACAAACGGCTTAAGGAAACTATTCCAAAGGTTGTTCCACAGCCCCTTAATTCCGTCCAACGCCTGCTTTACCCCGGCTAGAATCTGCTTGCCCCAATCATCCCAAAATCCCTTAATGATATCGAGGGTATCCAGGATGATTTTTGAGATAAGTTTCATGACCGGGTCGACGACGCCGGACCATAAATCGTCAAATATCTGCTTTGCAACTCCGAACAGCGACCAAAATATATCGAGCGCACCGCTAAGAAATTCAGTGAGTATCGGCAGCCCACTGGTAACGAACCATTGCAAAATCGGGTGGACAGCCTCCCTCAGACTATTAAAAACATTGAGGGCGCTATCCAGGAGCCCGGCCAGGACGCCGCCCAACATCACAATGCCCTTTTGCCACAGCGGGACAACGCCAGTCACGATCCAGTTTTTCAGGGGCTCGCCAAGGCTAATGAGGTCGTTGTACCACTGGCCGATAGCTAATTTCCACTGCTCCAATACCGGGGCAATTTGCCCCCAAGCGGCCGAGAATGATGGGCCGAACGTCTCCACCAGCGACGCCCATCCCGACTTTATATAATCCCAGGCTCCGCCGAACGATGACTTGATTGACGCCACCAGCGCATCCATCTGTGACTGGATACCCGTGATATCCATATCCGGCATCGCCATTTCAAAATCACCGGAGCCGCCTGCAGCGGAGTCATCCCCACTCTTGGACATGTCTAAGGTGTTCAATTCGTCAAAGCTGGCCAACGCACCCTTCGCGTCCTTACCCGCCTTCTTGGCAGCCTTACCATAGCCGGCCAAGCTCTTTTTCGCCGTCTCTATTCCCTTCGCGGCGTCATAACTCTGTTTGTACGTCTTGCCAAACAGTGCACTAATAAACGCCGCAATGTATGCCATGGCCTTTGCAAGCCATGCCATTAGGGCATTGATTGCGGGAAGGATTGCGTCGTAAATCGGCTGGAAGGCTACCCGCAGATTGGTCTTGATTGCGTTGAGACTGGCGACGTATTGAGCATTTGTCTTTAATGAGGATCCCAAGTACTCGGTAAAACTCCTCACTGCTTTGTATAACGCGGCAAAAACAAACACCTGCTTCAAAACTCGACTAAAGGCAGCCGTAAATTGGTTCCCCATCTTCCCGACCCTAGCGCCGGCGGCACCGAATGCTGCGCCTGCTCCAACTGCTGCTTTCGCAGCTTTATCGAGATTCGATCGGATCGGCTTCAGGGGCTTGTTCGCTTGGATCAACTTACTACCGAGTTTTTCGACTGGCTTTTCGGCTTGGGCAGCTGCTTCCCCCGCCCCTTTCAGTCGGTCCTCCAGCTCCCATATCTTTTGAGCGGTCTTGTCACTGGTCTGCGTGAGCCGCAGCAGCGTCCCCTCGGTGTTGATGATCTTCTCCGCAAGCTTGCTTTTGCGCTTATCCGAAAACGCATTTTCATAGGCTTCGTTGAGTTCGGCCAGCTTCCGTTGCTGGACCTCGATTTTAGCGTTCACGTTATCAAGGACGGAAGATAAATCCGCAATCTGAGCCTTAACGGCTCCGGTGTCCACTTCCGGCGCCAGAACATTACCCGCTGCCTTACCTGCGCCCTTTAAACCTTTAAACACGCTGCCGAGAGACGCCCGCATCGTAGACGCAAGCGAGCCGGCTATATTCGATATCTGCTTGCCAATCGGCTTCTCATCCAGTTCCAGCCCAAGGCTGACCTTGCCCACCTCATCTGACATCCTTTCACCCCCTCGCCGGACAAGCAAAAGGACACCTAATTGTCAGGTGTCCCGAACGCCTGCTTGATTAAATTATGGAACTCCTGCACGGCGGCCGCCGCTTCTTCCTCGGTCCATCGTGCTTGTTTGAGCCCCCTGGTGCGCCACTCGTTACGGATTCGCCGCTGCTCCGGTGTAAAATGCTTCAGCTTCTCGCGGTCATTCTCCGATCGGATACGCACAATCTGGCCGAGCGGCGTTTCCGGCATAATGCCCGCGAGAAGCGTGCAAAACTCGTCCCAGGTCATATCCGGCTCTGCCCGAAGTCGAATGCCGTACTGGGCGGCGATCGACGCCTCTATCAGGCCCCAATCCTCGTACAGGTCATACCACTGTTCAGGTCGTGGTTTGCTTGGCTTCGAGAAATCGGGCCTCCACAGCCTCGTAGTCCTCGCCCATTGCACCGGCCAGCGCGGCTATAAAAATTACCTGATAATCGGCAAAGGAGATGTCTGACTCATTGATTTCCTTGACGGCTTCCGTGCCGAGCATCATCTCCAACACTTCATCCATGTTGGATCCATCGCCTTCATCCATTTTCGATTGGATGGCAAGGACCGTATTTTTCCGGTTGTCGATCCGGTATTCCTTGCCTTCGCCCAACTTCAAAATCGGGCGCTCATTTGTCAGTCTGCTTGTAATGTCTATTGTTTTCGCCATTACTTACCGCTCCCCGCTGTGTATTTTGGTTGGCCGTCACTCATCAACTCGCACTCCAACGCGGAAACAGCCGTGCTATCGCCGCCGTTCGGAGCGCTGACATTCACGATGCAGTCAAATTCCAATGTGCTGCCGTCTGGAAATTCAATAGAGCATTTACTGGAGCAATCCAACCCAGATTTCCAAGCTGTATTGGCGATATAATCATTACCCGGATCGCCGACATGTCGCTTCCCGTTCAGGGTAATCGAGAACCCCTTCCCGGTCATCAGCCGGCGCACCCACCCGCCCGTCTCCATCGGTGTCCATTCCTCGACATTGCCGTCAATCGAAATACTGAATGTCTCCATTTCTTTGATGAGCGCCATTTCTTGCTCCGTGCTCTCCCGACCCTTGGTGCCGATCTTAAATTTAATGTCGAACACCGGGAAAACTCCACCCGTTATCGCCATATTCCTAACCTACCTTTCGTAATAAATATGAGCCTCGATGACATATTCATAGACTCCTTCGCTGTCCGTCCCCACGCTGATCGGCTCCGCCTGCGGCATTTTAAACATGACCACTCGTTTGCCCCCGATGGTGGCCGTCTGGCCGAATAGCGCGGCGTAAACTTCCTGTGCCTTTTGCTCTGCCAAATTGGCGTTCTTTCCCCAATGAATCAGGATGGAAACGGCCTTAACCTGGTAACCCGTCGCCTCAACGCCGCCTACAGCCAGGCGAACGGGCGCGCCAGTTGTGTTGTAGAGGCCAATGCACTGCGGCTTGCTTCCGTCAATCTTGCCAATGTACCACTGCGGGCACTCGATGACGGTCTTTAGCCAGTCTCGGACCTGTGTCAGCGTCATCATTTAACCAGCCCCTTCGCTGCTGTTTTGAGTAGACGGGCATAAGTTTCCTCGACGAATTTCCGCTTGTCTCCGGCATGGTACGACTCCATCCACTTACCTTGGGCGTTCGGGTTTTTGTCTGTCCGGAAATTGTATTCCGGGTGCCAGTAGTGCCTCCGGGCATAGGGGGTATCAAAGACGATTTTCACCTTTCCTTGACCAAGCCCGGAGGCATCCACATGCCCGCTGCGCTCCAGATCCCCGGTCTGCTTCGGCACGACGGCAGATGTGACAATATCGGTCAGCACCGCCTCGGCCGTCATCTCCAGGGCCTGCTTCTCAGCTTCGGCCAGCTTCTTGAGAGCGCCCTGGTTGATGATTACTTTCGCTTTCACTTTCATCAGCTCAGCTCCAACTCAGTCGAAAATACGGAGCCGTCCGGATTGCGAGGGCGACGCGTGCGGAAGATGTTTTTCTGCTCGGTGCCGATCTCCACAAAGCCCTCGATTGTCTTGCCCGGGCGTATATCACCTTCAATGATGACAAGCCCGGAGAGCAGCACCAGTTGCCGCTCCGCGTTGAGGGCCTGCCTGGACTTCTCATCATAAAAGCATTTGCCGTCATAGATCAGCTCTTCGACCGGCTCTCCATCCTCTGACAGCTCCGTCTGATACACTTTAACGGGCGTCACCTGGTTCCACCACGGGAAAGGGAATCTCATCACCATATCCCCCTATTCGATAACCCCGTCGGCATGAGCAGATCCAGCACGGTTTCCGTGGTCTGTACTCCTCCCGCACCCGTGGCGGCTTTAAACGTCATGCTGGTACTGCCCGCACTGTAGCTGGATATCGGCATGCTCAAATAATCACCGTATTTAAAGATAAAGTCCGCCTGCTGGCATACAGCCTTAATCACGTTCAAGCGCTGAAAAGGCGTGAGGTTGTCAAAGCCCCACGCCACAATGCGATTATAGGTTAGTCGGTCTATCTGATCGGATGCCCGCTCAAGGGCCTTATCCAGCCCCTCCGCTGGAATCAGCCCGTCGCCGTATTGCTGATAGTCTGCTGCCGTTGCATAAGACATAAGTTCACCTACTTGTCGCCTTTGGTCTTCTTGCCTGACGGCTGCGCGGGAGCCTCTACAGTATACCCATGGTCCTCAAACCACTGGAGCAATTGAGGGTTGTCTGTCTCTCCAACTCCATTTACAAATGGAACACTTGCCGACTCGCCAGTGTATTGTTGGTTAGGCGCGTATACTTTCGCCATTAGTCCGCACCGCCTTCCTTTTCGCTACCTTCCCTGTCCAGCGGTTCAGGCACACCGGGGGTCGCCGCATCCGGCAATACTGTTCCGAATCGTTCCGTATTGCGAATGTAATCGTATCCGTCATCCGACTTGTCTCCTAAAGCGTCAGGCGTTTTAGCGCCCAACGCTTTGCCAACGTAATAGCCGTTCACATAGCCATTCGCAAAATCGTCTTTATACTTCATGAGGCCCCTCCTTACTTGACCTTAATTTTACGCATTACGCCGGCTGCTTTCGTCGCCTTGAGCGCCACGGCCGCTACCATCTCAACCTCGCCTGTCTTCACAGCGCCGCTCGTCGTGTAGTCTGGCAACCAGGTGCGTACAGGAGGTTGGCCAGCCATCGATACTCCATGGAAACCATCAAGGCCCAAGCGTACCGCGTACAATGATGTCTCGCCTGACGAATTCGTGTCAACAACCGGATCATTTGTACCGGATTTCGCTCCAAGGTCAACCAGTGGTGTTTCGTTGTACTTTTCGACTTGCCGGCCGAAATCATCACGAGTGATTGTATACATACCAGCACGGCGGGCACATGCGCGAATCTTAGCGATCAACTTCAAGTTGCCCATGATGGCGGATGGTGTACCATCTAATCCCATCAAAAACTCGTCCAGTTGATCCAAAAACACCTTGTAATTTTTATCTACTGCATCAGATGTTGACAAGTCGATGGCTGCATCCGGAATGTACTCCGTGCTGGAGCCAGCCAGCGCCTTCTCCAAACCATCGAACGACTTCGCATCCACTGCCGAATCACCGTTGATTACGGTGTCATTGAAAAGCGCCTGTGCTGCCTTCACTTTTTGTTGCAACTGTAGAGTGACTTCGTTCACGATGCCGCCCATCCCAGCAATGATACGGTCAATCTTGAACGCCCCCCCGAAGACCTTCAAGTCAACGGTATAACGTTGTTTCTTTACTTCCTGTGCTTCGTATTCTGCGTTCACAGAACGAAACGAAGCGGTCGGCTGTGTAATCAAGCGTGTATAGCCATATGTCAGTGTCGCCCCTCCGCCGGTAGGGGAAACTGCGTCATCAAATGTTAAATTGTCCAACAAAAAGTTATTCTTCCGGAACTCATCAATCACTCCGATTTGTAAGGCGTCCTGCACGTTCTTTTGTGCCTCTTGCAATGTTACTGCCATATCTATCACCTATCCTTATCAATTATTGTTTGAAGTGCGAAGCAATGGCATCGGCTAATGATGCTGGCTTGTTGCTTGGCGGGTTACCTTCGCCGTTCCCGCCTACCTTAAATCCTGGTTGCTGTTGCTGCTGAGAGCCATCCGTTTTGAAAAGGAACGACTTGGACTCTTGCAGCCCTTTTAATTGCTCCTCCAAGCCGACAACCTCATCGCCGTCGATCACCAGCTTGGACTTGTCAAACAAGCCGGCGACAAGCGCCTCATCGTGGACTTTTCCAGCCAGTGCCGACTTGATCGCGTTGGTCAGCGTGAGATCCTTGAGGTCAGCTTCATACTGTTCCTTGGCGGCCTGGTTCTCCGCTTGCAATTTCTCGATCTGCTTCTTCAATTCTTCGCTAGTGCCCGCTGCTTTGCTTAGTTCTTCAAGCTGTTTGTCCCGTTCCTTCAAATCATCTTCAGCCTTTTTCTTGGCTGCATTCACTTCATCGAAACGTGTTTTAGGAATATACGCTTTGAGTTCTTCCTGCGAAGCGGCTGCTGCTTTTTCAGCTTGTTCGTCAGATAGTCCCAACGCTAATAATTGTTCTTTGTTCATCGTGAAATCCTCCATTCATCTTCGCTTGTTATCCCGGTCGCGCCCGGTGATGTCTTGTTCTTTAACGTCTGCAATACCAAAAAGACGGCATAATAAAAGCACCATCAGATATTGATAGTGCTACAAGAATCTATACTTTCTCCCGGCGCCTCTCACGGCGGAGCTGCGGGTTATCCGCTAGGTGCTCCTTCAGCCGCTCGGTCCATTCCTGCACCTTCGCTTTGTACCTGGATCGGTTGGCATCGTCTATGGAACCTGCCTCCAGCCGCTTGTATCGGCGTATCTGGCGCTCAATATATCGCTGGCGCTGTTCAGCCTCGTAATTCCGCTTGGCCGTCTCCTCGTCGACGTGAGGCGGCAACCGTGTGACGCCGGGAAAGTATGTCGCCAAGGTATGTCGGCAATTCGGGTGAAAGGCTCCCTCTCGCATCGCCTCGGAAAGCAATGTATATCCGGTATCCCGGGACAGCCCGGCAGCCTGATCCTTTGAGATGGCCGTGTATACGTCGTCAATCATGACTGTACCTTGATAGGGCATGCACCACGGCGAGCAGTTATCATGCGCCGACATGACCACCGTATAAACGCCCCATTCGTCACGCTTTTTCCCCTCGCCCAGAAACGTCGCTCGCTGCGACGCCGTCCGCAGGGCCATTTCGGCATAGGCCGGAATTGTAGCGCGGCGGCCGTTGCTGTAAGTGATGCAATCGATGCCCTTCTCCAAAAACTCCTTCGTGGCAGCATCGATCGCCTGGTCAAGCGTCTTTGCTCCGGCAGTCATGTGTACCTCTGCCTTGTATATCGTTTGACGATACACGTCATCCATCCGGCGGAGCACGCCATGCTGTGCCTTCTTCAGGTCATCCTTGACCGTATCCTGGAGCGCGCCCAGCTTCTTCTCATTGAGACCGAAAAAATCGGATTCAGGCGGCGCCTTCGGAAGCTCCGCGTGGGTCCGAGGCTCCGGCGACGGAAGCGGCTTGAAGTCCTGTGGGAAATCAATCTCCCCAGTGGCCCTTACTCGTTTCCGGCCGAACGGCCTTAGGACTATGTTCACGATCCGATTCCAAAGTCTCTCGAATCGGCTTTCACCCTCTGAAAAACTCTGCTTTAGCACATCATCGACCAGTTTCTCGACCTCCCTTCCTGCGCTATCGACAATTCGCTTGTTAGCCTTTCGATACTGACGGAGGTTACGCAGCTTGGCGCGCTGCCACTGTTCAAACCGAAAGCCGACATTCTCCTCTTCTGTCTTGTGCCTGGCCAGATTTCGACGCATAGAGTTCACCAGGTTCAGCGTCATCTCGTCAAATATGGCGCGGATGTCGTATGGGCTCTTCCTCATTCATCCTCACCCGGCACCGGCAGCTCGTCATGCTCTCCGACTTGTGGCTCATCAATGGATGTAAGGCCCTGCTCTTCCTTCAGCCTGGCTACCTCTTCGGCCTTCTGCTCCTCAGTCCATGTGTCACCATACAATTCCTCGACGACCTGCTCAATGCTCATGATGCCGTATGTCTTCGCCTTGCCCACTGTCTCGACGACAGAGTCAAAGCTTGGACTCGCGTACTCCCCGAACGACACCGCTGCCTGGTACTCCCCCGCGCTGCGGCTCCGCATCGTGTCGTATACCTTCAGCACGACATCGACCAGCTGCGGGATGACCTCATTTAACCGTTCGATGATTTTGCCTCGTGTATATAGCGTCGCCTTTTCCTTCTCCCGCTGCGCCTCGGCATTATCGAGTTTTTTTAAATCGATCCCCAACGTCGAAGGAGAAATAATGCCCTGCAAGCACATGTCCAGTGCGCTGGCGTAGCTGGCGACGAATGCCTCGTAAAAAATCTGCGACTGAACCATCGTTATTTGTCCCTTGGCGTCTTCAACCATTACACTGTTCAGCTTGGTAAATTGATTATCAAACGGGTTTGGCTTCATGAGTGCTCCGGTATGCGGATCCTTTGGGATCATGTCCTCCGGGATATACTCTTTCACGCGCCCCCTCCGTATAGCGTCCACCCATTGGCTGATTACTTCATCCAGTGCATCAAAGC